>JAFSKN010000040.1 GCA_017448975.1 Clostridia bacterium | reverse complement strand
CTTTCATGCATCACCGGGAACCAACTTCCTTTTCCCTTTCAAGCGGCTTCCGGGTAAGAGGTCCAGGAGGTGAAACCTCCTGGTGCAGGTGCGCGAGGGCCGCACAGGCCCTCGCTTCCTTGTGACTTAAAGTGTCCTTTAAGGTTTTCCCAGTCAGCCTGCCGCCTTTATTGCAGGCACCAGGCCGGCACAAAGCCGCGCATGATGGACCCGGCTGCCAGCACCTCCACATAAGCCTAGGTTTCGCCCCTTTCCTGCACATAACCCAGGAACAGCACATAGGTGCCCGCGGGCAGGGTGGTAACGGTGGGGGTGTAGCACACGGGATCGTCCGTCAAGTCGGAAGTATATATCACGCGGCGGGTGGTGGCCTGGAAATCCAGGTAAGGGATACGCAGGCCCATGCGGGGAGGGGCATCCACACTGATATAACCGATGCGGTAATTGCCGTTGGACAGGCCGTAGCCGATCATCACCCAATTTCCTTCCACACCGTACACCTGGCATACGCCGCCGCCCATGGTGGCTCTGTTGTTATTGGCCCGGTAATAGTAGGTGCCGGGGCCGGAATACACGGGCCAGCTTCCCGAAAACCGCACGGACTGGGTCGAGGGCAGCCATTCGCCCCGGTTGGTCTGATGGTAAAAATAATTCGACGTGCCGCCGGTGGGGGCCTGCGTGGGATACACCGGATAATAGGGAGAATAGGTCGGCATGGGCTGTGCCGTTGGCCGGGGCGTGGGCCGGGGCGTAGGCTGGCGCGTGGGCGCGGGGGTGATCACATAATAGGTGGGATCAGGCTCGACCCAGCCGTTCAGGTGCTTGGATCTTACGAACCCCCGCATGGGCCCGTAGGCGCTCTGTAGCTCCACATAGGCCCAGGTTCTGCCGTAGGTGCACAGCACGGTCACCGCCGCGCCCGAAGGAACGTTATAAATGATCTTGTTATCGATCACCGGGTCGTCCGTCACCTGGCAGGCATTGTCCGCATAGGCGGTATACGGCTGGAAGGTCAGGCTGTAATTGATATTTCCCTCCAGATTGTACAGGGTATCCAGGATATCCGCGCTGACATAGCCGATGCGGTATCCGCCGTCAGAAAGGCCATAGCCCATCATGACCCAGTTCCCCGTCACCCCGTAAATACGGCACGCGCCGCCGCCGTAGGTGGCCTTGCCGCTGTTGGCGCGCACGTATTGCTCGCCGGGGCCGGAGTATACCGCGTAGGTCTTTTTTATGTTAAATTTTCCCTTGGCATAATTATCCAGCACCGATTCCGCCCCCGCCGGGACGGCGATCATTGCCGTCAGCAAAATCACCGCCGCCATGAGGCACAGCACCGCCCGCTTCATTTGGGATCAGCTCCTTTTTTCCTGTTTTTTCATCTCGGGAAAATTGTATCACGTTTCGGGCCCGTTCGCAACGATTCCCGAGGGGTTTTGGTTCGCGCCGCCGTGAGTCCTGCCATTTCATGGATAAAAACGTACTTTATCTGTCTTTTCTTCCCCAAATATGAAATTTTTGCGCGAAAGAGGCAGGAAAAGGGGCGTTCACGGTGAATAGGGAAATTTGGGTTAGGATGAGGCTTTTCTTTCGTTTTTCACGTATTGTGGAAGGGGCAGAAGAAAGGCTATGGTATATTTTTCCGAACCTTCATCACCGAAACCATATGGAAATGGGGGAAAAGGGAATGGAAATGTCCGAAAAACTGCAGGCGCTGGCCGCTGAAAAAGCCGCCGTCCTGCAAGGGGACGCCGAACGCATCGCCAAGCAGCATGCCGACGGCAAATGCACAGCCCGGGAACGGGCCGCCAAGCTGTTTGACGCGGGCAGCTTTGTGGAAATGGACGCGCTGAAGCAGAACGGCAACGTGGTGGCCGGCTGCGGCACGGTAAACGGCCAGGCGGTCTATTGCTTCGCCCAGGATTTCGCGTCCGGCAGTGGGGCCATGACCAAGGCGCAGGCGGAAAAAATCCTGAAAGTGCTGCGCATGGCGAAGGTCACCGGCGCGCCCGTGGTGGCGCTGCTGGACAGCGCGGGCGTCAAGCTGTCCGAAGGCATGGACGCCCTGCCCGCCTACGCGGAGATTTTGGGCGCACTGGCGCGGCTGTCCGGCGTGTGCCCGCTGATCAGCTGCGTCATGGGGCCCTGCCGTGGGCTCGCCGCCATGATCACCCAGCTGACCGACTTTAACATCCAGGTGAAAAAGACCGGCGAAATCGCGCTGCACACCGCCCAGGTGATGAACAGCGAAAAGGGCCGGGAAAAGACCGCCCAGCAGCTCTTCGGCGCGGAGACCATGGACGCGCAGGGCGCCTGCGCGCTGACCGCCGCCACCGAAGAGGAAGCCGTGGCCCAGATCGCCGCTCTGATCGACCTGCTGCCCGCCTGCAACATGGAGGACGCGCCCCTTGCTGACGGCGAGGATCTGAACCGGGAGCTTTCCGCGGAGGATCCCGACGGCGCGGCGGCCCTCATGCAGGATCTGGCCGACAGCGGCATGCTGATCGAGCTGTACAAGGGCTACGGCCCCGCCATCCGCACGGCCCTGTGCCGGGTGGGCGGCCATACCGTGGGCCTGGTGGCCAACGACCACAGCGCCGACGGCGGACGGCTTTCCAGCCAGGACAGCCGCAAGGCCGCGCGGTTCGTGCGCCTGTGCGACTGCTACCAGCTCCCCGTGATCTCTCTGGTGAACACCGACGGCCTGTCCGTGCCGCTGGCGGGCCATCAGGGCGCGCTGCTGCGGGGCGCGGCTGATTTGCTGTACGCCTACGCGGAAGCCACCGCCCCCAAGATCGCCGTGATCACCGGCAGCGCCGTGGGCGCGGCTTACGTGGCCATGGGCGGCAAATCCATCGCCGATATGAGCTACGCCTGGCCCACCGCCGTCATTTCTCCCCTCACCAAGGAAGCCGCCGTGCAGACCCTGGACGGGGATAAGCTGAACGCCGGGGAAAGCCGGGACGCTCTGGAAGCGGATTACGCCCAGCGCTTCGGCGCGCTTGCCGCCGCCAAGGCGGGCATCGTGGACGACGTGATCGAGCCCCGGGAAACCCGGAAGTACATCATCGCCGCCCTGGAACTGCTGGCCTCCAAGCATGACGTGAACCTGCCCAAGAAGCACGGCAACCTGCCGCTGTAAGGAGGGTTCGGGATGGATAGATTATCGCTGAGCCTGTCCACCATGGGCGTGGGCATGCTGGTGGTGTTCTGCGGGCTGGTGATCCTGATCGCCTGCATTTCCGTGATGACCAGCATCACCGGCCGGAAGAAAGCCTCCAAGGCCGCGGCCGCCCCCGCGCCGAAGGCCGCCGCCCCCGCGCCCGCCGTGCAGGCGGAACCGGAACCCGAAGAGGACGACGGGGCCATCATCGCGGCCATTACCGCCGCCATCGCCGCCGTCTGGCAGGCGGAGGGAAAAGAAAGCGGCTTCGTGGTGCGCCGCGTCCGCAGGACGCAGAGCGCTTCCGCCCGGGCCCGTGCCGCCAGGGAAGAACAGATCTTCAGCCATTTTTAATGTAGAGTTGAGAGTGGAGAGTTGAGAGTTGAGCTTTATTTAGTCAGTCAGACAGGATACTCCTGTAGTAAACACTATATCATCTCAACTCTCAACTCTAAACTCTCAACTCTGACCTAAAGCGTTCGTGAAAAGGATGACTGGCTTCATACATTGATTCATCTTTAAGAGGAGGATTCATATCATGCGTAAATTCAATATCACCGTCAACGGCACCGCGTATGAAGTGGAAGTAGAAGAAGTGGCCGCGGGCGAAAGCGCCGCGCCCAAAGCAGCAGCTCCCGTTGCCGCCGCCCCCAAAGCCGCCCCCGCGGCCAAGCCCGCCGCGCCGAAGGCCGCCGCCCCCGTGGCCGCGGGCACCAAGGTGAACGCTCCCATGCCCGGCACCATCCTGGATGTGAAGGTCAGCCAGGGCCAGGCCGTGAAGAAGGGCGACATCCTGCTGATCCTGGAAGCCATGAAGATGGAAAACGAGATCCTGGCTCCCCAGGACGGCTCCATCGCCCAGGTGAACGTGAGCAAGGGCGCGTCCGTCAACTCCGGCGACGTGCTGGTGGTCCTGAACTAAGGAAGATTTTTTCAATCTGAATTTGTTGGATGAGGCAACCGGCGCGAAGCGCGGTTGGCCGTCCCGGTGGGCCGCGTGAGCGAGCACACCGGGCATCCAAAAGAAAGGAGCTTCTTCCGTGGAAACGCGATCCATCAATATCCTGGAAACGCTGGGAGACCTGGCAAACGAATCCGGCATTGCCATGTTTCTGCGGGATCCGCTGGCCCTGGTCATGGTGGCTGTGGCCTGCCTGCTGATTTATTTGGCAATCGTGAAAAAATTCGAGCCCCTTTTGCTGCTTCCCATCGCTTTCGGCATGCTGCTCACCAACCTGCTGGGCAGCGAGGTCTACCATGAAAGCCTGTTCGCGGGCGGCCATGCCAACTGGAGCCTGTTCGGCGGAGCCATATTGGTGAACTCAAAGGACATCGCCGGGCTGAAAGACCTGGTGGAGCAGGGCGCTTTGGTCGTGAACAACGCCGGGGCGGTGCTGATCAACGGCAACGTGATCGGCCAGATCACCACCTCCTATTCCGTGGGCGCGCAGCTCACCGCTTTGGGCCAGCTGGTGGCCGAGGACGGCGTGACCATCTTAGCCGAAAGCACCTCCATCATCATCAAGGATTCCGCCGCCTTCATCAGCGACGGACAGGTGTTCTCCTCCTTAGGCGTGCTGCTGGCTACCGCCGGTGAAAAGGTCACGCCCGGCCTGCTGGACTACCTGTACTTGGGCGTGAAGCTGGGCATCTATCCCTGCCTCATCTTCATCGGTGTCGGCGCGGGCACGGACTTCGGCCCCCTCATCGCCAACCCCAAAACCCTGCTCCTCGGTGCCGCCGCTCAGCTGGGCATTTTCATGACCTTCCTGGGCGCTTACTACCTCTTCGGCTTTACCACCGCTGAAGCGGGCGCCATCGGCATCATCGGCGGCGCGGACGGCCCCACGGCCATCTGGCTCACCGGCAAGCTGGCCCCCCACCTGCTGGGCCCCATCGCCGTGGCCGCATACAGCTACATGGCCCTGGTGCCGGTCATCCAGCCCCCCATCATGAAGGCGCTCACCACCAAGAAGGAGCGCCAGATCGTGATGCAGCAGCTCCGTCCCGTTTCCCACACCGAAAAGGTGATCTTCCCCATCGTGGTCACCATCCTGGTGTCCCTGCTGCTGCCCTCCGCCACTCCTCTGGTTGGGTGTCTCATGCTGGGCAACCTGATGCGCGAGTGCGGCGTGGTGGAACGCCTGAACAAGACGGTGCAGAACGAGCTGATGAACATCGTCACCATCTTCCTTGGCATCACCGTGGGCGCCACCGCCACGGCCCAGACCTTCCTGCGCCTCCAGACCCTGGAAATCATCGCCTTAGGCGTGGTGGCCTTCGGCATGGGCACCGCGGGCGGCCTGCTGCTGGCCAAGCTCATGAACAAGCTCACCGGCGGCAAGATCAACCCCCTCATCGGCTCCGCCGGCGTTTCCGCCGTGCCCATGGCGGCCCGCGTCAGCCAGATGGTAGGCCAGAAGGAAAACCCCGCCAACTTCCTGCTCATGCACGCCATGGGCCCCAATGTGGCGGGCGTCATCGGTTCCGCCATCGCGGCGGGTGTGCTGCTGAGCATGTTCGGTTAAAAACACAAGGACAGAGTGTCGCGCGCCGCGAAAAATGCGGGCGCTTTGAGCGCTTGCCCGGACTGAAATCCGCGCGCTGGACTTTAAGCACTTTTTGAAAAACAAGATACATCAATCAGAGGAGGGAAAAAATATGACTATTACCAAGCATCAGAATGGGACCAATCTTGAAATTGCCCTGGAAGGCCGTTTGGATACCACCACCGCCCCGGAGCTGGAAGCGGAACTGAATCATTCCATGCCCGGCGCTGAAAGCTTGACCCTGGATTTTGCCAAGCTGGAATACATTTCTTCCGCCGGTCTGCGGGTGCTGCTTTCCGCCCACAAGGTCATGGCCCAAAAGGGCGGCATGAAGGTGATTCGTGCCAACGAAATCGTGATGGAAGTTTTCGAGGTGACCGGGTTTGCTGATATTTTGACCATTGAATAACGCAAAAGCGAAAGGAGTGCCGGACAATGAAATCGGATGTTATCAAGATTGACAATCAGGAGCATGGATTTTCCGAAGCGGTGAAAGAAGCGCAAAAGGTTGCCGCCTACAAGGGCTTAAATCAAAAGGATTCCCTGCGTCTCCAGCTGTGCACGGAGGAAGTGCTGAGCCTGGTGAGAAGCATTACAGGCGAAATTGAGGCCTCCTTCTGGATCGAGTTCAGTGGGTCGCAGTATGATTTGCATGTGTCTGCTAACACCGCGATGGATATGGAAAAGCGCATGCTTCTGCTGTCCGTTGCCACTTCCCGGCAAAATGAGGCGGCCAAGAGCTTCCTTGGAATGCTGCGGGATATTTTTGAGGAAACCATGGTGGTCGAAGTAAAGCAAAACAATCAGTATGTATACGATGGTCAGAACGAACACACAATCGTGTGCAGCGACCCTGAATGGGACGGCTATGAACATTCTACCTTAAAGAAGCTGGCGGACACGATCAAGGTCAGCATTCGCGGCGGAACGGTAGAACTGACGGTGAGCAAGAAGTTTGCTTAAAAGGAGAATCATCATGGCGAAAGTTCAAATTACCGATACCATCCTGCGCGACGCGCACCAGAGCCAGGCGGCCACGCGCATGCGGCTGGATGAAATGCTGCCCGCCTGCGAAAAGCTGGACAAGGTGGGCTACTTCTCCCTGGAATGCTGGGGCGGCGCGACGTTTGACAGCTGCCTGCGCTTCCTGAACGAAGACCCCTGGGACCGGCTGCGCCAGCTGCGCAAAGCCCTGCCCAACACCAAGCTGCAAATGCTGCTGCGCGGGCAGAACATCTTAGGCTATAAGCACTACGCCGACGACGTGGTGGACTACTTCGTGAAAAAGTCCATCGACAACGGCATCGACATCATCCGCATCTTCGACGCCCTGAACGACCTGCGGAACATGGAAAAGGCCGTTAAAGCCTGCAAGGCGTACAACGGCACCGCCGAGGTCGCCATGAGCTACACCACCTCCCCGGTGCACACCGAGGAATACTTCGTAAACCTGGCCAAGGAAATCGAGGCCATGGGCGCGGACCTGATCTGCATCAAGGATATGGCGGGCCTGCTTTTGCCCTTCAACGCCTATTCCCTCATCAAGAAGCTGAAGGCCAACACCAAGCTGCCCATCGTGCTGCATACCCACAACACCGCCGGTACCGGCTCCATGACCGTCATCAAGGCCGTGGAAGCGGGTGTGGACGTGGTCGACACGGCCCTGTCCCCCCTGGGCGGCGGCACCAGCCAGCCCGCCACCGAGTCCATCGTTGCGGCCCTCAAGGGCACCGAGTACGATACCGGCCTGGACGAAGAGCTGCTGGCCAAGATCGCCGAGCATTTCCGCGGCGTGGCCGAACGCCTCACCAAGGACGGCTGGCGCGACCCGGACAAAGTGCTGTCCGTCAACGCGAAAGCCCTGCAATATCAGGTGCCCGGCGGCATGCTGTCCAACCTCATCGGCCAGCTCAAGCAGGCCAACGCCATGGACAAATACTACGCCGTGCTGGAAGAAGTGCCCAAGGTCCGCAAGGACTTCGGGTATCCGCCCCTGGTGACCCCCACCTCCCAGATCGTGGGCACCCAGGCCGTGATGAATGTGCTGGGCGGCGAACGCTACAAGATGGTCACCAAGGAAAGCAAGGGCCTGCTGAAAGGCGAATACGGCCGCCTGCCCGCCCCCGTCAATGAGGACGTGCGCAAGAAGTGCATCGGCGATGAAAAGGTGATCACCCACCGCCCCGCCGACGACA
Organism: Clostridia bacterium; assembly: GCA_017448975.1. GTDB lineage: Bacteria > Bacillota > Clostridia > Christensenellales > Aristaeellaceae > RUG563. Next base: position 84,455 of record JAFSKN010000040.1, on the reverse strand, counting down.
TCGCCCCCGAGCTGGAGGGCTACCGCAAGGAAATCCAGCAGTACAGCCAGCAGGAAGAGGACGTGCTCTCCTACGCCCTGTTCCCCCAGGTTGCCACCAAGTTCTTCCAGTGGCGTCAGGCGCAGCAGCTCAAGGCCGACCCCGCCGCCTACGACAAGAAGGACGACACCATGCCGGTATAAAAGATATGGGGGCTTCTTCCATCCGCAGCCTCAATCTGCGCAACTCCTTCGGAGATTGCTTGTTTCGGCTGATCTCACCGCCGATGAAATTCCCGCCACAGGCGGTCATCGGCGGTTCGTCCCCCCAAACCCCCGAACCAGGGCCCATCTGGGCCCTGGACCCATCTCCAGGTCGCCTACCGTTGCTCCTGGGCGGGCGGCAAAGCCGCCCATAGGTGCGCGACGCGCACCTGAAAAACGAGGAATATGCCAGGAAAAAAGCTCGCTTTTTCCTGGTCATATCCTCGTTTTTCTTTGCCCAGGAGCTTGCAATATAACTTTTCCAGACAGTCGCAAATTGTTAGTTTTTCGTGTTTGCTGATTGCTTGACGGGGTGCAGGGGGCGAAGTCCCCTGCTGCGGGGTTTCAGGGGCCGCAGAGGCCCCTGATTTCTCGCATCATTTCCTATTCCGCCGCATATCCTGCCGGGGAGGTGTATGCGGTATGCGCAGGCGGTGGGCCAAAGCAGCGCTGGGGGTGGCGGCGCTGCTCATGTGGGGATGGGTGCAGGGGGAAAAAGCGGCTGTTCTTCCCGCCTCGGCGGGGCCGGAACGGATGCTGATCTGGGTGGAATTGGACAGCAAGCGCCTGACAGTGTACAAAAATGGGGAAGCGACGGCAGTGTTTTCCATCGCGTCGGGCGCGGGGGACACGCCCTCCCCCATCGGCGCGTTCCGCGTCACTTCCCGGTTCATGACGGACCTTTCCGGCTTCGGCACCCGATTTCTGGGCCTCAACGTGCCCTGGGGCAGCTACGGCCTCCATGGCACCAACAAGCCAAGCTCCATCGGCAAAAACGCTTCTCACGGCTGCATCCGCATGAACGTGAGCGACGCGGAAAGGCTCTACGCCATGGTGCCCACCGGCACGCGGGTGGTCATTGAGGGCGGCCCCTACGGCCCCCTGAACTGGGGCCTGCGCACCCTGCGGGAAGGGGACCGGGGCGCCGACGTGCGTCAATTGCAGCTTCGGCTGATTCAGAAAGGCTTCCTGTACGGCGGCGCGGACGGGGTCTTCGGCGCTTCCACCCGCCGGGCCGTCGTGGCCGCCCGCAGCGCTTTGGGCTTTTCCCCCGGCGACCAGGCCGACCGGGCGCTGCTGCTGGCCTTGGGATGCGTGGAGTTTGAGTAAAGATCGTGGGGGCTTCTTCAGCCCCCACACCCCTGAACCAGGGCCCGCTTGGGCCCTGGACCCATTCTCGGGACGACGATCATCGCTCCTGGGCGGGCGGCAAAGCCGCCCATTTTGCGCGAAGCGCACCTGAAAAACGAGGAATATGCCAGGGAAAAAGCGAGCTTTTTCCTGGTCATATCCTCGTTTTTCTATGCCCAGGAGCTTGTTATATGATTTTTTCTAAGCTGGCGCGTATTGTTTGTTTTATCCGTTTGTAAATCGCCTGACGGGGTGCAGGGGGCGAAGTCCCCTGCCGCGGGGACGAACCGCCGATGACCGCCTGTGGCGGAAATCTCATCGGCGGTGAGATCAGCCGAAAGGGAGCAATCTCCCCATGAAGGGGAGTTGTGACCTTTGAGGCTGCGGAACTGGGGCCGCGGAGGCCCCTGAGAAAACTAAAAGCGGGGCGGCGTTACTTCTTTCGCCGTCCCCATGTTTTGATCGCCGTCCACGCGGCTCTTGGCCCTAAGCAATAGACCGCCGCGCCGCAGCACAGGCCCAGGAGGGAGAACAGCCGCGCCGTCCCTTCGCCGCCGAGGCCCAGCGCCAGGGCGCAGCAGGCGCACACGCACAGGCACCAGAGGAAATCCAGCGCCGCACCAAGCCATGGGGAGCAGCGGACGCGGAGCAGCCGGAGCCCGTCGTACAGCGCCGCCGCGAAAAAGCCCGCGCCCCACAGCAGCAGAAAACACCGGGCCTGCCCGGCGGTTTCAAAGAAGATCATTTGCTTTTGCCCCGAAACAGGCCCCGGCGGCGGGTGCGCTGGGTATAAAACACGCTGTCGATCTTGCCCTCCACCGCCAATTGCCCTTCCTCCAGCATCAGGCGGGTCACGTGCAGCCCTTCCCCGGTCAGGGCGATTTCGCCGTTGTCCGTCATCAGGATCACCTGGCCTTCGTCGAAGCCCAGCACCTCGCTCACCCCTGTCAGCAGCGCCCGCTGCCGGTTCTCCATGGACAGGGTGTGGTTCTTCGCCACGGGCCGCGCCGCCTGCTCCTTCTCCATGCAAATCACCTCCGCTGGCAATGTATGCGGAGGGGCGGCGGGATATGCGGAGAGAGGGGGGACAGAGTTGAGAGTGGAGAGTTGGGAGTTGAGAGTTGAGATGGGAGTACAGAGTGCAGAGTGCAGATTTACATAGTCGAACAATTTGGATTCCACAGCTTGTAGACTATATAATCTCAACTCTCAACTCCCAACTCTCCATTTTTTAACTCTCTATCACTTCCAAAGCCCTTCCTGTACGAGGGGCTTTTCCAATCGTTCGCCCACGTAGGCGGCCAGCAGCGGGCCGGGGGCGTTTTGGGGGGACTGGTCGGTTTTGTCGATGCCCCGGGCCAGCACGTCCCGCATCCAGCGCACCTGATCCGGGGTGACGGGGTGGGCCTGGGTCAGTCCGGCAGCGCATTTTTCGCACAGCAGGCCGCCGTTTTCAATATCGAACAGGCGGATCTCCCCGTCCTGCATTTCCCTGCCGCAGCGCACGCAATGGGAAAGCCGGGGCCGGTAGCCGCTGATGGCGGAAAAATGCAGCAGGAACGCGGCGGAAACGGCCTGGGCGTCCCGGTCGGTGTACGCCAAACGGGAGAGCGACCGGGCCAGCAGCGTGAACAGCTCCACCGCCCGCTCCCCCGGCTGGGCGGCGGCCTCCGCCACGGACAGCAGATAGGTGGCGTGCTTCAGCCGGTCGTAATCCGTGCGCAGGGGGAAGAAGCTCTCCGTCAGGTTGCAGGAGGTCACGGTCATGTGCCCCTTGCCCGCGAACAGCACATATTCCCCTAAGGCGAACCATTCGCTGGCCGAAAGCAACGGACTTTGAGGCCGCTTGCAGCCCCGGCACAGTGCCTCGATCCGCCCCATGGACGGGGAAAGCAAAGTGAGCATCCGGTCATGCTCCCGGTAATCCGCGTGGCGCAGCACGATGGCCTGGGTGGTGATGGCGGGCATCCTTTATTCCCCCTTTCCCAGCACAGGGAACGGTTCCCTGCGTTCCGTTTTTTCAGTCATCCGTGAACCGCTCTGCATACAGCAGTTTTTTTGTTTCGGCATCCAGGGCGATGTATCCCAGGGTTTTTAAGGAAAAATCTTCTGAAAACGTGCCATGGGTTTCCCGCATGACTGTGAAATCGTAATACGGCCTCCCATACCGGGCGCTTTCCGGGTAGTAATAGATCATATAAAGGCCATGGACCGCGTCTGATCTGAGCAAAGACAATTGGACCATCATCAAAACTGCCACTTGTGAAAACGCTTCATCCGGCTGAATCATATCGGTTCCCGGCAGCGTGTAGATTCCGTTGCTCTGCGCTGCTTTTTCCTGTACGGGCAGCAAAGCAAAGGCGAACTCGTCCGACGGCGGCGCTTCCAGCCCGTTTGAGCAAACCGTACACATGGCCATGTCCCTGAATCGAGGATGACGGACTTCTGTCTCCGTCAGCGCTGTCAGGGGACGCAGATAATCCGAAATGGTGGGACATTCGGGATCAGTATGCAGGCGGCGTCCACCGCCTTTGGTATTGTAATAATATATGCGGCCTTCCTCCGCGCGCACGGGAAACGCCTGGATTGCCAATAGCAATGCCAGCACGGCCGCACAGAATCTTTTCATACCCGTTCCTCCTTTTGCTGCGAATCTTTCCATTAATAATACGCAGGGAGGCGCGTTCAGCTTCCCGTAGACCGGTAAAACTTCATGGCCTTTTGAAACACGGCGTACAGCATCCAGAACGCGGCGGCCCCGGCCAGGGGAGTGACGAAGGCCGTCCAGGTGGGCGAGTCAGAGCCGAAGAACCAATCCTGATTAAATGATTAGAAATACCGAATCATTTGCACCAGCGTTTCAGAATGTTCGGTGATTCTTTCTGAAAAGACTTGAAAACCGTTTTCCTCGTAAAAGTGAATCAGTCCGGGAGCGGGGGCACATTCAAGATAAACGGCCTTTCCGCCTAACGCAAGCTGCATGGTCTGAATAATATCGCAGGCCATTTTCAGCAGTTCGTCCCCGGTGATTAAAGCGTCATATCCGTTGGTATAGTTTTTCCCAAGCTGGGCGATCAGCGGTGCGGAAAGTATGGTCATTTTTGTTTCCGGGATGCGGGTGGAAAACTTGGCAAGCCGTTTTTTCAGGCTTGCGCCCATCCTGGCTTTATCAGGGATAAACAGCGTTTTGTTTGCAAGCGAAAAGTAACCGGCAAGCACCACATTTCCCTTATAGCTTGTGAAAACAAGATGTGTCTTCGCTAATCCTTGCCGGGAGAAGGTCACCGCCTTATTGTGAAGAAAATCCTCTATGTCGGTATTCATCGGACAAGAATAATTGGAGAGGATGGCATTTAGCGCTTCCTCTCCAATGGATTCAATCAGGCTGTCAATTGTGATGATCTTGTAACCCGTCATTGTTCGTATCTCCAAATATCTTCCGTATGGCCGCCGGATCGGTGATTTGTTCAACGGGCCTGGAAAAGACGATTTCTTTTGCCTTTGACGCTTTTGATTGCTCCAGCGCTTTTACAAAACGGGCAATTTTCTTTCGGTCTTTAATATAGACCGTTTCGGAAATGCTGCTTGTAGCCATACAACCGCCTCCTGTCTCCTTCCAGTCTTTGATTCCTGCGCTTGTATTATCCGGACAAGCGAAAACCAAATCGTTCAAAATTGGTATTTTATTATAAGCAGTATTTTTGCCATTGTCAACTCATTTTCCTCGGCATTCTTGTAAACTTTTTGTAAACTATTTTTTCTTTCAGTTCCCCGTAGACCGGTAAAACTTCATGGCCTTTTGAAACACGGCGTACAAAATCCAGAACGCGGCGGCCCCGGCCAGGGGGGTGACGAACGCCGTCCAGGCGGGCCAGCCGTAGAGGGGCTTGCCTAAGATGTAGGCGGCGGGCACGTGGAGGGTGAGGGCGAAGGGCGCCACCACCGTGAACAGCACCCGCAGGGGACGGGGGAAAATGTCGATGGGGTACTGGCAGGCGCTGCGGCCGCCGTAGGTGAGGGCGTTGGTCAGTTCCACGGATTTCACGGAATGGATGCACAGCACCGCTTCGATCAAAAACAGACCCAGCACCAGCATCACGCCTAACAGGATGGATTCCGAAAGGGCCAGGGCTTTGAGCAGCGTCCATTCTACCCCTGCCATCTTGCTGCCTAAGATCAGCGCCGCCGTGCCCACGGCGATGCAGGCGACGCGGCGGGGGTCGATGGCGCTGCAAAGCACCTGCGTCAGCACGCCCCGGGGGCGCAAAAGCAGGGTGTCCAATTGCCCGGAGCGCACCATGCTGGGAAAGGCTCCGGTAACGCCCCGCCCCAAAAACTCCGTCAGGTAAAAGGTGACGGACATCATGCCGAAAAAGAAATACAGGTCGCCGGGCATCCACTGGTTCAGGGAATCGAACCGGTCCACGATCAGGATCACCGCCAGCAGCTCGCCCCCCTCCATGACCAGCTGGGCGATCGTCTGCATGACGAAGGAGGCGGGGTACTGCAATTGGCTTTTCATCAGAATGCCCATGGATTTCCAGTATAATTTCAGGGTGTCCATCTGATCCTCCAAAACGAAAACGCGGTGGTTGACAAATGCGAAAGCAGCGGATATAATAAGAGACAGGGAGATGGTGGTTCATCTCGCGGAACATTCATTACCTGTCGGAAATGAAGTCCTTTTACAAGATAAGCCGCTGCGTACTGCGAATACGCGGCGGCTTGTCTTTTGCGTTACTTGCGTAAGTCGTTAATCAACTTGATCAAAGCAAGCAGAAGACCCATGGAGCTGATGCAAATCATTGCGATTTCATAAGCGCTCATGTTCGTCACCTGCCTTTCGTACCCGGCAGGCTCCGAAAGTCCCGCGTATGCGTTCTCCCTGTCCCTGCCGCTGTTGCCAGCGGCACTTTCATTATACTGAAATCCCTCTTTTTCGTCAATCCTAAGTCCGGGACAGGGAGAACCGCCGCTTTTTGTGTTATCCCCCTTGCAGAATCATCTTCTTTTGATTGCTCCGCCACAGCAGCAAGCCCAGGCCCACGATGGCGGCGGTCCAGGCGGCTTGCAGGAGCAGGGCGGCGGGGGCGGCGGACAGGGCGCGTTCCCCGGTGTACAGGCGGATGGGCGCGTCCAGCAGTTGGGCGTAGGGCAGGGCGGTGATCACCTTCTGCCAGCCGTCCGGGAACAGGGTCAGGGGCAGGATGTTGCCGGACAGGATCATCATCAGCAGGTTCAGCATGGCCTGCATGCCCCGGCTGTCCAGGGTGCGCATGGTGAAGCCCATGGTCACGTTTTCCAGGGCGCACATGCAGAGCAAACCTAAGAACAGCCCGAACACCGCCGCGCAGAACGCGGGCAGGGAGACGGGCGCGCAGATGCCCCAGCCCTCCGGCAGCAGGGCGGCGAAAATCAGCATGGGCGCGGCGCGAAGCAGGCTGCCCAGCAGCTTCTGGGCCATGATGCGGCTGTAATAGTAGCCGTACAATTGCAGGGGACGGCACAGGTCGTAGACGATATTGCCGGTGCGAATTTTGTCCAGCAAGTCGGCGTCGCTGGCAAAGAGCATGCGGAAAAATGCCTGCTGAAGCCACACATAGGTGGTTACGGAGGACAGCGGCATGGTTTGGGGCTTGCCCGCGTACAGGGCCCGGTACAGGGCGATCAGGATCAGCCCGAAAAACATCTGGCAGATCACGCCGCCCACCACCGCGCCCCGGTACTGCAATTCCATTTTCCACCGCATGCGGAACACGGAAAGATACGCTCTCATAAATCCATCTCCCGGTACATGGCGGCGATCAAATGGTCTACGTTCTGGGGCTGGGCCGTCCATTCCCGGATGGGCCCGGCGCTCTGCAAAAGGGACATAATATGCGCCGTGGGGATTCTTTCGTGGTCGTATACCACCCGGAAAGCATCCCCCTCCCGGCTGACCTGGCAGTCCTCCGGTAAAGCGGGGAAATCCACATCCCCGTCGTAGCGCAGGGTCATCACCCGCTGGGTATCGTACCGGGAGAGCAGGGCGGGCAGGGCCCCGTCGTACAGCTTGCTGCCGTGGCCCAGCACCATGACCCGGGGACACAGGGCGGCGATGTCCTCCATATCGTGGGTAGTGAGCAGCACGGTGGTGCCGCTTTTTTCATTTTCCCGCTTGAGGAAATCCCGCAGGGCCAGCTTGCTCACCGCGTCCAGCCCGATGGTGGGTTCATCCAGGAACAAAAGCTCCGGCCCGTGGAGCAGCGAACCGCACAGCTCCGACCGCATGCGCTGGCCTAAGCTCAAAAGCCGCAGGGGCGTGCGCAGAAGATCGCCCAAATTCAGGGCTTCGGTCAGTTCATCCCGGCGCCGCCGGAAATCGGCGTCCGGCACCCGGTAAATGTCCTTGAGCAGGGAAAAGCTGTCGGCAATGGGCACGTCCCACCAGAGCTGGGTGCGCTGGCCGAACACCACGCCGATGCGCCGCACATGCTTCCGCCGGTCCTTCCAGGGCGTCAGGCCCCCCACGTCCGCCATTCCCCCGTCCGGGGTCAGGATGCCGGACAGGATTTTCACCGTGGTGGATTTGCCCGCGCCGTTGGGGCCGATGCAGCCCACCAGCTCCCCCCGTTCGATGGAAAAGGAAACGCCCCGCAGGGCCTGAACTTCCGTTTTTTCCCGCAGCAACCTCCCCTTTTCCCGCTTTTTGCGCACGGTAAAGGTTTTCGCCAGGTTTTCCACTGTAATGTAACGCATGCCGTCCTCCGTGTCGGTTCAATCATACAGGAAAAACATTGTAGCGCGAAGAAAGAAGCTTTGTCAAGCGCATCATTTCATCCATATAAAATTCGCCGGGACATCTGCTGTTTCAAAACAGCGTATGCCCCGGCGCAGGGTGCCTGACCCCGTTTACTCAATCGTTGCCAAACCGGAGGAAATCCAACAATCCCGTCCTTTTACATGAATTTTGTACCACATATTGCCGTTGGTGCCCATTTTTGCGTCAAGCACCGTGTACCGTTCCCCGTAACGAACCGTTTCGATATACAGATATTCCGTTCCCGCATCCACGCGGCCACGGCCGCTGGAAGTCGTGATGCGGATGGTGCGGCCCACCTCGTAACCGGTTACTTGATTGGGCGCGGCCGGTTCAATATACAGCTGATCCGCCTCGAACCATCCCGAGGGGCTGTCGGACGGGAGCTTTTTCAACTCAATCCACAGTTTTCCGCCATTCTCGGTATAAGCGTTCACATAGAAGGATTCGCCGAAGCTCTTGGTGCCCAGATATACGGAAGAAGTGCTCGGCTCCGAATAGAGCTTGCCTTTGTAAAGCACCCAGCATGCGTGGTTATAGATGTTGTTTGTATAGATCAGATACTGCGCTTCCGTTTCCAGCGTATCCTTGCTGGAACGCTGCTGGCCGCAGACGCTGCAGGTGTTGCCGCCGTAGGAATGTTCTTCAAACCGGTTATCCTCGTGCAGCAGCTTGTTGCATACGCTGCAGCGCACCTGCGTGCCCCCGTGGATCCGGTGCTTCACCACGCTGTACCGGTCTACGCTGTACTGCACCCTATAGGTGCGCGTACCGGCGTTGGGGTGATCGGAGCAGGTATACGTTTCCGCCTGCGCCAAAATCGGCAAAGCAAACGCAGCCGCAAGGAACAGGAGCAGAAGAGACAGTTTTTTCATCGTGCTTCATCCTTTCCATTTTGGGTTGGTTTCTGCAAATTTTTTCGTTTCTCATCTCTGTTTTCCGCCCTAAATTTTACTCGTTTTGTCCTGATTTGTCAACTCCGTCTCCGGACATTTCCACCGCTTGTCCGGTTTTCCGGAAGTAAAAAATGTAAAATAAAACGAAATTTGAGATAAAAAAAGCATGCTCTGATTATCGAGGTTCTATACAAACGCCTTGAATTTATTGTATAATGCGCTGGCTGCAAAATTGCGGCAAAAAAGAAAAAGGAGATAAAAACAATGAAGAAACTGATCGCGATCCTGGCGCTGCTGTGCGTCGTGGTAATGCCCTTCGCCGCCATGGCGGAAGCCGATGCCGAACCCGCTGAACTGGAACTGCCCGAAGGCTGGACCGCTGTGGAAGTGTCTGCCGAAGATGCTGAAAATGGCATCCTGTACGCTGTGACCAACGGCGAAAGCGTTCTCACCATTTCCTTTGTGGCTACCGAAGGCAAGACCGTGGAGCAGCTGGCTGAAGAAGCCAAGAACGACGGCATGATCGATGTGGAAATCCAGAACGAAGACGGCGCTGATCTCATCGGCTTCAAGAGCGAAGTGGAAGGCGTTGTCTCCGCTCATGTCGCGCTGGTGCATGCCGAAGAAAACATGATGATCGTTTTCTCCTTCACCCCCTGCGCTGACGAAGCCGCGGAAGCCGCGTTCGTCGAACTCATGCAGTTCCTCGCCGCTCAGCTGTAAGGAATCACCCAATCCATCCGCGCTCCCGGCTCTGCCGGGGGCGTTTTTTCGTTGCCGCCTTGACGGATTTCCGTTGCCGGTGCTACAATGCCAAAGATGGAATTTATTTCCGAAAGGGCAGGAGTGACGCCCCATGAGATTCTTGTGGAAGTACCTGAAAAAATACAGCTCGCGCATCGCCGGGGTGATGGGCATCAAGCTGGCCGGCACGGCGCTGGAGCTGCTGATCCCCTATGTGATGGAGCATTTGATCGACCATGTTGTCCCCACAAAACAAATCCCGGCGATATTGCTGTGGGGCCTTTCCATGATCGCGCTGGCCGTGGGCGTACTGGTGCTGAACGTGACGGCCAACCGCATGTCCGTCCGCACGTCCAAGGAAGCCACCTATGAAGTGCGGCGGGATCTGTTCCATGCCGCGCTGAACCTGTCCGGCAGTCAAATGGACGCGGTGGGCCTGCCCTCCGTCATTTCCCGGATGACCTCGGACAGCTATAACGTGCAGAATTTCATTCGATTCGTGCAGACCATGGGCGTCCGCGCCCCCATCATGCTGGTGGGCGGCATCGCCATTACGCTTACCATGGATACGGGCCTGGCCGCCATCCTGTGCGTCATGGCCCCCATCATGATCGCCTTGGTGGTGTTTATTTCCTTGAAAGGCATTCCGCTGTATGATCGGGTGCAGCGGGGCATGGACGATATCGTGCGGGTGATGCGGGAAAACATCACCGGCATCCGGGTGGTGAAAGCCCTGTCCCGGGAGCCGTATGAAATCAGGCGTTTTTCCGCCGCCAACACCGAAACCGCCCGGCGGGACATCAAGGCGGGCATGATCATGGCCCTGCCGGGGCCCGTGGTGACCTTGTTTCTGAACGTGGGCCTGACCCTGGTGGTGCTGCTTGGGGCCCGGCGGGTGAACGACGGGGCCACGGAGCCCGGCGTAATCTTAGCCTTCCTTACCTATTTTAATATGATCCTCATGGGCGTCATGGGCCTGAACCGCATTTTTATGATGCTGTCCAAGGCCAACGCCTCCGCCAAGCGCATCGCGGAGGTATCGGAAATGGAAGAAGCGCTGACGCCCCTGCCCGAAAGCGAAGCCGTCCAGCCCGACCGGGACGGCTATATCGTGTTCGACCATGTATCCTTCAGCTATGACGGCAACGCGGAAACGGCGGCGGACAGCGCCCGGGGCTTTGCCGGATCCCACCGGCAGAAATGCTTAGAGGACATCGATTTTGCCATTCCCAGGGGCGGCACGCTGGGCATCATCGGGGCCACCGGCGCGGGCAAAACCAGCATCGTGAACCTGCTCATGCGGTTTTATGACCCCCAGGCGGGCCGCGTGTTCGTGGACGGAAGGGACGTGCGCGCCTATGACCGGGACGCATTGCACAGTAAATTCGGCGTGGTGTTTCAGAACGACGTGATCTTTGCCGATACCATCCGGGAAAACATCTCCTTTGGCCGGGACATCTCCGAAGAAGCCCTGCGCTTCGCCGCCCGGGACGCCATGGCCCAGGACTTTGTGGAAAGCTACGAGGACGCCTACGACCATCAGGCCGTGATCCACGGGGCCAACTTTTCCGGCGGCCAGAAGCAGCGCCTGCTGATCGCCCGGGCTTTGGCCGGAAAGCCGGATATCCTGATCCTGGACGATTCCTCCTCCGCCCTGGATTACCGCACCGACGCGGGCGTGCGCAAAGCCATTCGGGAAAATCACGCCCCCGCCGCCACCATCGTGATCGCCCAGCGGGTGAGCTCCATCCGGGCGCTGGACCAGATCATCGTGCTGGACGAGGGCCGGGTGATCGGCTGCGGCACCCATGAAGCGCTGCTTGCCTCCTGCCCTGCTTACCGTGAGATCCACGAAACGCAGATGGGGGAAGTGGATTGACATTCAGCTAACGCTGAATATACGCATGAAATCGGAATCAGGATTCCGATTTCATGCGAGGCATCAATTTCTTGTAAAATGGCATTTTCGCAAGCGAAAACGCTCATTTTACGGCCAGAAATTGATAGCGGAAGCAACATTCTGTTGCTTGCCCGGGGCCTTCCGGCCCGCCCTCCGCTGAAAACCGGCCCAAGGGCAGGTTTTCCGGGCGCTTCGGGCCCCGGCGACGTACACGCCGCCGCCTGCGGATTACAGTCGGGGGAGTTCCCCCGACACCCCCCATCCGACAATTTGCTTGGTTGCTCTAAAAAAGCATGAATGATAATGGAGGTGAAGCAAAAATGGCGGGCCGGGATTCCATTCTGCATAAGCCCAAGGACACCAGGGGCGCGCTGCGCCGCATGCTGGCCTTCCTTGGCCCCTTCAAGTGGCTGATCCTGCTGGTGGCCCTGCTGTGCGTGGCCTCGAACCTTTTGGCCCTCTGGGGGCCCGATCTGGCCGGTCACGCCATCAACGAGGCGGCGGCAGGGCCGGGGCAAGTCAACTTCGAGCGGGTGTGGTATTACGCCTCCCGCATGCTGCTTTGCTATCTTTCTTCCTCCCTGCTCACCGTTTCCATCCATTTCATCATGATGAACGTATCCAAGCGGGCGGCCAAGCACATGCGGCAGGCGGTGTTCGATAAGCTGATGCTTCTGCCCGTGGGCTACTTTGACCGCAACCAGGCCGGGGACATCATCAGCCGCGTCAGCTACGATATCGACGTGATCTCCACCTGCATGGCCACCGACGTGGTTTCCATCCTCACCAGCACGGTCACGGTGGTGGGGTCGGTCATCATGATGGTGCGCATTTCCCTGCCCCTTTCGGCGGTGGTGCTGTTCAGCGTGCCCGCCGCCGTGATCTATACCTCCCGCATGCGCAAAATCACCCAGCCCCGGTTCGTGAAGCGTTCCAGGAATTACGGCATTTTGAACGGCTTTGTGGAGGAAATGCTTTCGGGCCAGAAAACCATCCAGGCCTACGCCTACGAAAAGCGGGTGGAAAAAAACTTCGACGGGATCAACACCAACGCGGCGGATGCGTATTACGACGCCGAACGCTACGGCGTCACCATCGGCCCCACCATGGGCTTTATCAACAACATCACCCTGTCCCTCATCGCCTTGCTGGGCTCCATCCTGTATATGGGCGGCGGCATTTCGCTGGGCTCCATTTCTTCCTTCGTGCTCTATTCCCGCAAGTTTTCCGGGCCCATCAACGAAATCGCCAACATCATCAACGAGCTGTTTTCCGCCCTGGCCGCCTCGGAGCGGGTTTTCGCCCTGCTGGACGAAAAGGAGGAAAAGCCCGACGCGGAGAACGCCCAAACCCTGGAAAACGTGCGGGGCGACGTGGCCCTTTCTCACGTGGCCTTCGGCTACGACCCCGGCGTGACCATCATTCACGATCTGACCTTGCGGGCCGACGCGGGCAGACTCATCGCCATCGTGGGGCCCACCGGCGCGGGCAAAACCACCATCATCAACCTGCTCATGCGCTTTTACGACATCGACCGGGGTGAAATCACCGTGGACGGGGCGGATATCCGCGTTTGCACCCGCCGCAGCCTGCGCAAAGCCTACGCCATGGTCCTGCAGGACACCTGGGTGTTCCGGGGCACCATTTTTGAAAACATCGCCTACGGCAAGGAGGACGCCACCATGGACGAGGTGGTGGCCGCCGCCAAGGCCGCCCATATCCACCCCTTCATCATGCGCCTGCCCCAGGGCTACCAGACCGTCATCAGCGAGGACGGCGGCAACATCTCCAAGGGCCAGAAGCAATTGCTCACCATCGCCCGGGCCATGCTCTATGACGCCCGCATGCTGATTCTGGACGAAGCCACCTCCAACGTGGACACCTCCACCGAGCGCCAGATCCAGGCCGCCATGCGCCGCCTCATGCGGGACAAGACCTGCTTCGTCATCGCCCACCGCCTGTCCACCATCCAGAACGCCGATTTGATCCTGGTGCTGAACCGGGGCGACGTGGTGGAGCAGGGCACCCATCGGGCGCTCATGGAAAAGAAGGGCTTCTATCATCAGCTGTACCGGTCGCAGTTTGAGTGAATGAAAAAGGTGGAGGGTATCCAAATTTTCGTTTAAGCATAGGGTACGATTCTCTTTTCAGACCAGTACATAGAACGCTTTGTATGCTGGATGCAGCGTTTGTTATGAAGTACGCAAAATCGTTCCCATACATAAAAAAATGATTTACAGGTAAAAGAAAAAAGAGCGATGCCGCCTGTTTGGCTCTGTACGCTTTACCGCACCACCAAGGTGGGGCCACCGCTCTCAATAGAAATATAGCAGGTACGGGCAGAAAAGTCAATGAGAAAGATATGGGCGACTCCCTGTATTCTTTCGATCGGCAGAAAGCGTCCCGCAAGCCGCTTTTTTTGCATGTCAATGTCGTATTTGGTTTCATCCCTTCTATTGATTTTTCTTCCGGTTTCTCTTATCATTCATTTGTCGGCGAATTAGTCAGTATATTTACTGCCATTTTCCCCGACACTATACCGGGAAAGGAGTGAATCCATCATGGAATCCGTTATCAGCGCCATCCGAAACACCATTCCCATTTCTCTTTTCAATCGGGGGCTGGCCGGAAAAATATTTGAGGATGTAAAATCCTCCGGCGCGAAGGTGGTCATGAAAAACAATGTGGCCGAATGTGTTTTGCTGTCTCCTGACGAGTATGCCCGCATCATGGACGAACTCAACGACGCCCGGCTGTTTTCCCTCGCCGCCCAGCGGATGGCCGCCTACGCTCCCGAAAAGCTGATTTCCCAAGAGGAAATAGATCGAAGGCTGGATATTTCCGAAGAAGGCCTGCGCGGCTTGGGCAAGGTGGAGTTTGAATGATCTGGCAAGTCAAGCTGTTCCCCTTGTTCTCTCTGAACTGATCGACGGAGGAAAAAATTATGAAATACGGCGAAAGCACCTTTGATATCATGTATCTTTTGTTTGCCATCATCATCGGCGCGGGCATCCTGCGCAAAAGGCGGGACGCCGTGGGCAGGCTCATGGGCGGCGCGGTGCTGGTTTTGGGCTGCGGGGACGCCTTTCACCTGATCCCCCGGGTGCTCAACTACTTTGTGAATGGGGATTTCGGGCCGTGGCTGGGCTTTGGCAAGCTGGTCACTTCCATTACCATGACGGTGTTTTATCTGCTGCTGTACCGCCTGTGGCTGCGGGTCTGCGGCGAAAAGGAAAACAAAACGCTGTCCCTGGCGGTATACGCGCTGACGGCGGTTCGCGTGCTGCTTTGCCTGCTGCCCCAGAACCGCTGGCTGGAAAATGAAAGCTCCGTGCTGTGGGGCGTGATCCGCAATATTCCCTTCGTGGCCCTGGGCTGCGTGGACGTGTGGCTGTATTACCGCAAAAGAGAGGCCCTGCCCTCCTTCCGGTTCGTGTGGCTGCTGATCACCCTTTCCTTCCTGTTCTACATACCGGTGGCGGTGGCGGCCAGCCTGGTGCCGCTGCTTGGGATGCTCATGCTGCCCAAAACCGTGTGCTACATGCTGCTGGTGTGGGCCTTCTGGAAGGAAGCGCAGAGGACGGCATGAAAAAGAGCATAAAGATTATCATCCTCTCCGTTTTCTTCCTGAACGTCGCCGCTTTCGTTTACACCTTCGTGCAGCCCCACTGGACGGCCACCATCGTGAAGGTGGGCTTGCCCCGGAGCGTACAGAACACCGGGCGAAGGAGGCACGGCTCAAACACCCACACCGTCGTGCCCCTGACCGTCACCTATACGGACGCCGACGGGACGAAGCAGACGGCGGACATCAACTATTCCCGGCCTGCGCAATCGTTTTCCGTGGGCCAGGAGATTCAGATCACGCGGAGCTATGTCACCGGGTTGATCCCCTATCCGTTTAGCGGGCTGCGCATGTTCAGCGGGGTCATCGTCGGCGGGATTGGCCTCTTCCTGTTTTTTATGTGGCTTGACAGAGGAAAAAAGAAGGCATGAACAGAAAGATCATTTGGGGCATCCCCATCGGCATGGTCATCGTGGGTTTGCTGATCGTGCTTTTCAGTTACGTCCAGCCATCCTATCCCGCCCAGGTGCTTTCCGTGGGAAACAAAAGCTACACCCCGGCCAGGAACCGTGGCCGGAGCCGTTCCAGCGCGGTGTACCGGGAGGAGCTGGCGGTAAGCTACGGCGACGGGCAAATTGCCACCGTCACCTTCTCCCACACCAATCAAAACAAGCTGCCCAAGGCCGGAGATGAAATCCGCGTTACCCCTTGGTTTTCCGGCATGGTCACCCACCCCAACCGCACGCTGGTGGGCATCGGCGGCACCAGCGCGGTCATCGGCGGCTTCTTCCTTGTAACTTTCCTGCTGACAAAGTGGTCCCTGGCCAGGGACAGAAAACGGCAGGGCCGGGCAAAACGCATAACCGGCTGACGGAACAAAAGAAGCTCTTGGAGGAGATTGTTTCATGAACCCTTGGAAAAAATGGACAGTCCTGATTCTGTTCTGCCTGCCATTCTTATTCTGCGGAGCGGCGCTGGCGGAAGGAACCCTGCTTCTGCCCGATATGCTCACCGAGATCGGGGAGGACGCCTTTCGGGGAAATACGGGCCTGACCACGGCTGTGGTCGGCAATCAGGTCACCGTGATCGGGCCGGGCGCGTTTGCGGAAACCGGGTTGGAATACGTTTTTCTGCCCGCAAGCGTGACGGAGATCGGCGAAGGCGCGTTCGCGGGCTGTGATGAGCTAAAAGCCATTGTGGCCGCCGACAGCTTCGCCCTCGACTGGTGCAGGGACGCGGGCGTCCCCTATGTCATCGGCACGTATGGCGATTCGCCGGTTGTTTTCAGCGAAGACACGATCATCCTGAAAAACGGCGCTTCCCGCCAAATGGAGGCGCTGCCCGGTCTGGATGTCATATGGTCTTGCAGCGACGAGAACATCCTCACCGTGGATGAAAACGGCCTGATCTTCGGTAATTATCCGGGCACGGCGACCCTGACCGCGTCTGTTTCGGACAGCGGCCTTGCTTCGCAGATCCCGGTCACCGTTCAGGCCAATTACCGCGCGCTGCTGTTCTCGGGCTCCACCTACGACGGGGGCGTGATCCAGCGCAACCGCGGCGACGTGCAGTATATGACCGCCATGCTCCGTTCCGTCACCGGCCCGGACGGCGGGATTTATGAACTGCACTCCTTCGACGATCAGACCGCGCCGCAGATTTACGAGAAAATCACACAGTACCTCGTCAACCCCTCCCGGGACGGCGACGTATCCATGTTCTTCTTCGCCGGTCACGGGGATCGCGGTTCAACGAGCTACCAAAACGCGGGCAGGCTCTACTGCCTGAACCGGGAAACCTGGATCTGCCTGCCCGATCTGGCGGCAGCGCTCACCCAGGTCAGCGGCAAGGTCATCGTGGTGCTGGAATCCTGCGGCCCCGGCGCTGCGCTGCGCCGCTCTGTCGGCGCGGACGATTCCGCGGGGGACGAGATGGACGATGCGGAGCTGGCGGCCGCCATGCTCAGCGTTTTCGCTTCGGCCGATCCCGGGCTGTCTGTTTATCAGCCGCCGTCCGATGACGGCAAAGTGAGCAGGGCGTACAAGAATCTTTTCCTGACGGAAAAATTCGAGGTCATGTGCGCCGCCGAATACCTGCAGACGTCCTACAGTTTACGGGGCGACGATACGGTGAACCTTTTCCCCTACTGGTTCGCCATGGGCGTGGGAACCAGCGGCGAAATGCCGGCGGATGTCAGCAACGGCAACGGCGACGGCGTGCTCACCTTCAACGAACTGTTCAAGTATGTCTATGCGCAAACACGGCATAAGCAAACGGCCTGCTGCTATCCGAAAAACAGCCCGTATCAGCTGTATATGCGGCTGGAAAAAGAAGAAGCGGAAGAGGAAACAGACCCGGAAGCAGAAGAAGAAACAGTGCCGGAAAATTCTCCGTGATCGTTTACATTCCGGCCCAGGTATGCTACAATCGGCTGGAAAAAAGTTGGGAGGAAAGGTCATGCAGTTGAAGGATTTGGGCTTTTACCGGGGCGTAAATTTGGGCGGTTGGCTGTCCCAGTGCGATTATTCCAAGGAACGGCTGGACGGGTTCATTACCGAAAAGGATATCGCCGTCATCGCCGGCTGGGGCGTGGACCATGTGCGCCTGCCCGTGGATTACAACGTGGTGCAGCGGGAGGACGGCTCCTTCATGGAGGAGGGCTTCGCCCGCATTGAAAAGGCCCTGGGCTGGTGCCGCGCGAACGGATTGAACGTGGTGCTGGACCTGCACAAAACGGCGGGCTTTTCCTTCGACGCCGGGGAAAAGGAAGCGGGCCTCTTTGACAGCGAAAAGTATCAGCAGCGGTTTTACGGCCTGTGGGAGGAGCTGGCCCGGCGCTTCGGCGGCGACAGCGCCCACGTGGCTTTCGAGCTGCTGAACGAGGTGACGGACGAGGGCTTCATCACCGCCTGGAACCGCATTTCCGGCGAATGTATCCGCCGCATCCGCCTGATCGCACCGGACACCCTGATTTTGGTGGGCAGCTATCACAACAACAGCGCCGCCGCCGTGCCCGCCCTGGCCGCCCCCGCCGACAGCAAGGTGGCCTACAATTTCCATTGCTATGATCCCCTGCCCTTCACCCACCAGGGCGCGTACTGGGTGCCCTTCCTGGACCGCGCCGCGCGCCTTTCCTTCGAGGAAGCCGCCATTCCCGCCGATTTCTTCGACAAGGATTTCGCCCCCGCCCTGGAAGCGGCGGAAAAATGCGGGGCCATGCTCTACTGCGGCGAGTACGGCGTGATCGATATCGTCGATCCCGAAAACACCCTGAAATGGTACCGCCAGATTCACGCCGCCTTTGAAAAATACGGCATTTCCCGCTGCGCCTGGAGCTACAAGCAAATGGACTTCGGCCTCTCCGACTCCCGCCTGGACGGGATCAGGGAGGAACTGATCAAGCTGCTGTAATCCTGTTTCGGTTCACAAAAGAACACCGGAAAACCGCCCCGCTGTCGGAATTTCCGGTGTTCTTTTATTATTCTTGACCGGTCAGCCTTCCCGCAGCAAAGCCGCCCAGCCCACATAATCCTGATCGTTGCGGATCATCTGCCACCAATTGCGGAATTGGGAGGCGGGGTCTTCCAGTGTGAGCAGATACTTGGGCCGGGGACGGGACCCCACCTGCTTGAGCCACTGCATCACGGCGTCCGCCGCGAAGGACGCCATCCACAGCGCCGCCCCCACCGCGATCAGCTTATCCGGGTCGGAATCGTCCAGGAGCCGGGCCACAGCGAAGGGCACCCACGCGTACAGCGCCGCCCACACCAGCCAGCTGGCGGCGGAAAGCAGCGCGGAGGATTCTCCCGGCGTATCCTCCCTGCCTAATATAGCGCAGGGGCCTTGGACAGGCCCCCGCGTGCTCAAGCATCCATTGTTTTCAATTATTGTCCGCCGCTTCTTCCGCGGCCTTGGCGGCCTTGCGTTCCTTTTTGATCCTGTACATTTCTTCGTCCGCCGCCAGGATCAGGTCGTCGGGCTTCATGCCGCAGGTACATTCCGCCAGGCCGATGCTGGCTTTCACCACGTAAGGCGCGTCCTTGTCCTGCTTTTCGCTGATCAGCCGCCGGATATTTTCGCACAGCTCGTTGGCTTCGCTGCGGGTGCCTTCCGTGATCACCATAAACTCGTCGCCGCCGTACCGGGCGATATATGGCCGCAGCTTGTAGGAGCCGCAGGCTTCCTTCAGCGCCTGGGCCACCAGGATCAGGGCTTTGTCGCCCTCCAAATGGCCGTAGTTATCGTTGATGATTTTGAAATCGTCCAGGTCGATCATCAGCAGGTACATGCGGCTTTCGTGGGTGGCCAGCTTGTATTCCAGGTAGGAAATCAGGTTTTGCCGGTTATTCACCTGGGTCAGCTTATCCAGGGAAATCTGCTGCCTGGTGGTGCCTACGTACAGGCACAGCAGCTCCACCGTAATGCACACGCACACCACGGGGATCTGTTCGCCCACCTGGGAAACCACCCAGGACAGCACAAGGCTTAGGGGGAAGGAGGCGGTGAGCAGCATATGGCCCCTGCGGACGGGATCGGACTCCCGGAAGGCGCGGGTGAAATGCCTGCCGCTGCAAAGTACGGTAAGCGCTGTCAGCGACAGCATATACCAATGGTATATCCCGTGGCGGTGATACTGGCCGAGGCTGTCGATATCGAAAAGGCTGTGGGTCCACAGATTGGCCGCCACCATGGCCGTGGGGATCATGAAAGGCAGGATGAACAGCAGGTTCATCAGCCTGTTCGCGTGCATGCCGCTGCGCAGCTCCGTTTCCGCGTAGCCGCACCAGAAATAGGTGCCCGCGATGAGCGAAAAATAATACAGCGATTTGAGCGTATACAAAGCCCCGCCGCCCCAGGATGTGCCGGAAAACAGCATCTGAAACAGCGTGAACAGCAAATTGGCGCTGAAACAAACCATAAAACCGCTCAGCATGCGGATCTGCCATTGCTCGGAGGATGACCGGGATTCGCTTTTCAGGCTCCAAAACAGCAGCAGCCCCACCACGATCATGCAGATAAAATAAACTTCTGCATATAAAACGGAAGCAAGCATCGTACCCCTCATTCCTTTGATGTATAAAACGCGCTCCCTTGCGGGTTCATATTGAGGGAACCGGGTTCAGGCCGGCGATCGCAGCCGATCCAGCGCCTCCCGGTACGCGCCCGCCAGGCGCTCCTGCATTCCCATGCAGCGGGCCAAGCCAGCTTTCACATTGGCGCCGTATGCTTCCAACGCTTCGATCGTCACCGCTTTTCCCTCCGCGAACGATTCCAACAGGGCCGCATACCCCTCTGATAAAAGTGCCGAAGGCACAGATGCGTATATATATACATATTATATATACTGCTCATTTTCCAAAATTCCTTCAAAATCGCAAAAAAGATTTGTTTCCTCATGATTTGAGGAATAAGGTAAAAAACGCAGTTTACACCGCGGTGCCGTATCCGGCGTCATCGTTCCGGTCTATATGCATCCGTTCGAGATTCAATGCACGCCACCACATTCAGCGTCGGAACAATTGCAAGGAGTCCTGCTGTGATCTCGACCATCAAAGGTGTAAATCCTCTGGAAACGATATTCTCGATGACTTGATATAGCCTGAACAGCATCAGGAAGAACACAGTACCCTGATTGATCCCTATACGCCAGCGCTTTCTGGTCTTCTTGCGGGTAATCATGCCGTGTGTGAAGGCAAACTTTTCCTTGACAAAAGCCCATGAAATGGCGATAATGAAGCGTACATTTTTCAGGAAGGAAGGATGACTTATGGGTCAGTTGACAATGGACAAGTTAGTGGCTCTGTGCAAGGTGCGGGGCTTTATTTTTCCGGGCAGCGAAATTTACGGCGGCCTGGCCAACTCCTGGGACTACGGCCCCTTGGGCGTGGAATTCAAGAACAACGTGAAAAAGGCGTGGCTGAAAAAGTTCGTGCAGGAAAGCAAGACCAACGTGGGCCTGGACAGCGCCATTTTGATGAACCGCATGGTGTGGGTGGCTTCCGGCCACGTGGGCACCTTTAACGACCCCCTCATGGACTGCCGCGCCTGCAAGGCCCGCTTCCGGGCGGACAAGCTGATCGAGGACTGGGGCAAGGAAAACGGCCAGGAAATCCAGGCCGACGGCTGGACCAACGAGCAGTATGAAAGCTTCATCGCCGAGCATGACATCGTGTGCCCCACCTGCGGCAAGAAGGACTTTACCGGCATCCGCAAGTTCAATTTGATGTTCAAGACCCACCAAGGCGTCACCGAGGACAGCGCCAACGAAATCTACCTGCGCCCCGAAACGGCCCAGGGCATTTTCGTGAACTTCAAGAACATCGTGCGCGCCACCCGGCGCAAGCTGCCCATGGGCGTGGCCCAGGTGGGCAAGAGCTTCCGCAACGAGATCACCCCCGGCAACTTCATTTTCCGCATCCGCGAATTTGAACAGATGGAGCTGGAATTCTTCTGCAAGCCCGGCACCGATTTAGAATGGTTCGATTACTGGCGGGGCTACTGCCGGGATTGGCTGCTGAAGCTGGGCATCAAGGAAGAAGCCCTGCGCCTGCGCGACCACAGCAAGGAAGAGCTGGCCTTCTATTCCAAGGCCACCACGGACTTTGAATTCCTGTTCCCCTTCGGCTGGGGCGAGCTCTGGGGCATCGCTGACCGCACGGATTACGACCTGACCCAGCACCAGAACACCTCCGGCGAGAGCATGGAATATATCGACCCCGTGACCAACGAGCGCTATATCCCCTACGTGATCGAGCCCTCCTTAGGCGCGGACCGCGTCACCCTGGCGTTCCTGTGCAACGCCTACGAGGAAGAAGAGCTGGAAGGCGGCGACGTGCGCACCGTGCTGCACCTGCATCCCGCCCTGGCGCCCTTCAAGGCCGCCGTGCTGCCCCTGCAAAAGAACAAATTGGGCGGCCTGGCCACTCAAATTCATGAAGAATTGAGCAAATACTTCATGGTGGACTACGACGAAACCGGCTCCATCGGCAAGCGCTACCGCCGCCAGGACGAAGTGGGCACCCCCGTGTGCGTCACCGTGGACTTTGAGACCGAGGAAACCGGCACCGTCACCGTCCGCGACCGCGACACCATGGAACAGAAGCGCATCCCCGTTTCCGAATTGAAGCAGTATATCGAGGATATGCAGCAGTTCTGACACTTGCCGCAAATCGAAAGCTATACAACCCGCCCGCCCCGGAGCGAAACCGGCGCGGGCGGTCTTTATTTGCTGTTCAGGATCACACGGCTCACGCAAGCATGAAAAATTGGGATTTGACGGGGAGGGGTTACGCTGGGCGCTCCGCGCGCCCAGACCTGCGCCAGGGGCGTGACGCCCCTGGACCCTTTCCCGCGAAAATAACTCGATGCGTGGAGAAAACTTGCTTCCCGCTGTTGCTTTGGAACGCATAGTATAACATGCGACTTTGCGCTTCTGGCCCGGCCGCTGAAAGCGGCCAACCCGGATGCTTCGCATCCGGGGAAAGCCAGGGAATAATCCCAGGGGGAAAGCGAGCTTTCCCCTGGGGATTTTCCCGGCTTTCTCGGGCCAGAAGCTTTCATACTTCCGTAAAACTCCAGCGCGGCAAGCGAAAGTAGTTTGGTTTTCCCAACATTGTAGTTTCCCTTTGAGGGAGTCCAGAGGACGAAGTCCTTTGGTCCGGGGTTTGGGGGCGGAGAGCCCCCAACATCTCCTCCACAAATCCCAATTTGTGATTCATGTGTAAACCCTGCTTTACGGCTTCACAGCTGCAAATCCACCTGTTCAAACCGGCGCACCGACAGGCGGAAGCTCAAAAGCGTGAGCGCGGCGTAGAGCGCCCCGGCGCAGGCCAGGAAAATCAGCTTTTCGGTCAGGTGTTCGGGGTCGGGGGTATCCAGCACGTCCCGGACGAAGGGCACGGCGTAGGTGGAAACGATGGACAGGGTGATGTACAGGAACACCGCCGCCCCGGCGATGATAAAGGGCAGGCCCACCTTGGTGATGTCCTTGTACCAGCGGGGGAAGAACAGCGCGTTGAACAGGCCGAACACGATCAGCCCTTCGGCGATCACGGCGAGATTGGCGTCCATGCCCGCGCTGTTTTCCGTGCTGCCGGTCAGGGGCCGCAGGAAGACGAAGCCTAAGCATGCCAGCAGCTGCACGCCTTCCAGGATGCAGGCAAGCCCCATGCGGCTCCGCACCATATCCCGCCGGGACACGGGCAGGCAGGCGGTATAGGCCGCGTCGTGGTTTTCCCGGCTGGAAAGGCAGGTAAAGAAAATGGCCAAGGTCATGTAAAAGCAGGTGATGGCGTAGGGGTACGCGGGCACCAGGATCAGGGCGCTTAAACACAGCATCATGGGCGCGATGGGGTGCATGCACAGGCGGAATTCCTTTTTCAGCAGGTTCATTACGCACCCTCCTTTTCTAAATGTACCATAATCTCCTCTAAATCAGGCTGGCGGCAATCCAGGGAAAGCCTCTCCGCGTCCGCCTGTTTGAACAGGGCGGTGCAGCCGTCTTTTGTGCGGCACGTGCCTAAGACGCAGGGCGCTGCGGCCTCCGGCACGCCGCCCGCGCAGGACGCCAGGCGGTACGCGCCGATGAAATCGTTCAGGGCGCTGTCGGCGGTGAGCCGCCCCTTTTGCAGGAACAGGATGCGGTCGGCGCACTTATCCAGGTCGGACGTGATGTGGGTGGAAAACAGGATGGTTTTGCCCTCGTCCTTCAGGGCCAGGAAAATTTCGATCAGTTCTTCCCGGCTCACCGGGTCCAGGCCGCTGGTGGGTTCGTCCAGCAGCATCAGTTCCGCCCCGTGGGACAGGGCCAGGGCCAAGGCATATTTGATTTTCATGCCGTTGGACAGGGACGCGGGGGTTTTGCTCTCGTCCAGGCCGAAGCGGCCCATGTATTTTTGATACGCTGCGCCGTCCCAGGCGGGATAGAAGGCGCGGGTCACGTCCGTGATGGTTTTGAGCTTTTTGCCGGTATAATAGGCCATGCCCGCCGACACGAAGCCGATCTTTTGCTTGATTTCCGCCGCGTGGTCCGCCATGGAAAGGCCGGAGAACAGCACCTCGCCCCCGTCCGGCTTGATGAAGGACAGGATGGCGTTCAGGGTGGTGGTTTTCCCCGCGCCGTTGCGCCCGATGAAGCCGGTAATGGCCCCGGGCGTCAGATCAAAGGTTACGCTGTCCAGCGTAAAGGCCGGATATTTCTTGCACAGGCCCCGCACGGACAGGGGCGCGTCATTTTTCGCCATTGCGAATCACCTCCGCGATTTTCAGAAAGAATCGGGCGTCCACCAGGGCCAGGCCCCGGTCCTCGTCCCCCAGCACCATCAACTGGTCGCCGGGGGAGATGCGGAACACCCGCCGGGCCTGCACCGGGATGACGATCTGGCCCTTGTCGCCCACCGTGACCAGGCCGAACACATGCTTGCCCTTGGCAAATTCGGGCGGCGGAACCTCCACCGGCGAGGAAATCAAATCGTCCAAGGAAACGTCGAAGGCCCGGCCCAGTTTTGCCGCCGCGTCCAGGTCCGGGGCGCTTTCCCCCGCTTCCCATTTGGCCACCGTCTGGCGGGATACGCCGAGCTGCTCCGCCAGGGCTTCCTGGGTCAGGTTTCGCTTTTTCCGTAAATACTGAATGTTCTCACCTATCATACTTTTCCCACCTCGGCAAGATTATACCGTGATTTTCCAGGCCCCGCAATGCACGGAAAATAACTTTTGACGGATAAATGTTAAAAATCGTGGCAAACAAAAAAGCCGCCGGAAGCGGCCTGCGGAGCAGAGTTGAGCGTTGAGATCATTACGATTTTCGGGACACGATTCTATCCACGATATAAATCTCAACTCCGTTCTTTATTCCGTCCTCGGCGTCCAGCCGTAGGGATAAACGCCGTTCAGGTTTTCTTCCGCCCGCAGGATGCGCAGGCCGGGGCATGTGAGGATCGCCGACAGCTTCGTGGTGCCCGCCAGTCCCGCGCCGGAAAAGCCCTGGCGGGTATAGATGCGGTTGTAATTGGCGCCGGATACCTGCAGGAACGTCACTTTTCCGTTTTCCTCGTCCACGCTGTACACCATGGCGCTGTGCTGATGCAGGCCCCTTTCGTCGGTGTATTCTATCCGCAGGATATCGCCGGGTTTCAGGCCCTTGGCCTGCCTTGCCGATAAAAAGGGCACCCAGTTTCCGTGGGGATTGCGTTCCCCGGATAAAAGATAACCCAAAAACTGGCAAAAGCCAAAGCATTCTCCCCAGCCGTATGTGTTGGGCATGGAATCGTCCAGCATATCCCAGTTCCAGCGGCAGCCGAACCAACCCCACGAATAAATGAAGGGATCAAAGCGTTCCTTGCTGGTTTGGGTCCAGCCCTTTTTTTCTTCCTGCCCATGGAAATCCTGGTATACGTTCCGCGGCGTCGTCCAGTACCAGCCGTCGTACAGCTCGTATTCCTCAATGATCGCGTCTAAGTTTTCCGTGGAGTAGTCTCCCTGAAAGCGGGTGTCCGTAAACGTGCCCCCCGCTTCCCTGGCGAAAGCCGCTGCCGCCCAAACGGTCAGCAGCAGGAACGCGAAAAAACCGGCCGTCAGTCGATACAGCTTGTTTCACCTGCCTTTTGCGTGAAATCCAATGGGATTGTACCATAAAGGGCGCGAAAAGTAAACGCCGCGCCTTAAAATCCACAAGAATCTATTTGACATCTGATCGTTTTTTTGCCATAATATTCTTATTCCATAAGAGCGATTACGGCACATCGGAAAGGAGCCCGAGCTTATGAAAATGACCTTCCGCTGGTATGGCAGCGCCATCGACCCCATTCCCCTGAAATACGTGAAGCAAATTCCCGGCATGACGGGCCTCATGGGCCTGCTGGACAAGCCCGCGGGCGTGGACTGGCCCGAGGATGAATTTGTGGCCCTGAAAAAAGAAGTGAACGACGCCGGGCTGGAGATCGAAGTGATCGAAAGCGTCAACGTCCACGAGGACATCAAGATGGGCCTGCCCAGCCGCGAGGAATACATTGCCAACTACATTTCCACCATCCGCATGCTGGCCAGGCACGGCGTCAAGGTGATCGTGTACAACTTCATGCCGGTGTTCGACTGGCTGCGCACCGACCTGGCCCGGGTCATTCCCGAGGACGGCAGCAACAGCCTGTACTTCGATGAAAAGGACTTAGGCGAAATGGGCCCCGTCGAAATTGTGCGCAAGACCGCCGAGGACAGCCACGGTTTCACCCTGCCCGGCTGGGAGCCGGAGCGCCTGGCGCTTCTCGAAACCACCCTCAAGCAGTATGAGAGCATCGGCCCGGACGACCTGCGCAAGAACTTCAAGTATTTCTTAGACGCCGTGATTCCCGTGTGCGAGGAAGTGGGCGTGCGCATGGCCTGCCATCCCGACGACCCCGCCTGGCCCATCTTCGGCCTGCCCCGCATCACCCACAGCCAGGACGACTTCGACAAGATGGTGAAGCTGCATGACAGCCCCGCCAACACGCTCTGCCTGTGCACCGGTTCCTTAGGCAGCAATCCCGATAACGACATCCCCAAGATCATCCGCCATTTCGGCGAAATGAACCGCATCGGGGCCATGCACGTGCGCAACGTGAAGTATTTAGGCCACCATCACTTCCGCGAGGCGGCGCACCTAAGCTGCACCGGCGACCTGGACCTCTATGAAATCGTGAAAGCCATCTATGACACCTGCCCCGACACCTACATCCGCCCCGACCATGGCCGCATGATCTGGGACGAGCAGGGCCGCCCCGGTTACGGCCTGTACGACCGGGCCCTCGGCGCGGCATATATCAACGGGCTGTGGGAAGCGATCGACAAGGGAAACAAATAAGAGAGGATGCTGGGGCCTCCGCGGCCCCAGACCCTGCGCCAGGGGCATGATGCCCCTGGACCCTCAATAGCGGATATTGCCTGACGCCGTTGTGCTTCTGGCCTGGCGTCCTTTGGACGCCAACCCGGATGCAAAGCATCCGGGGAATAATCCCCAGGAAAAAGCGAGCTTTTTTCCTGGGATTTTCCCGGCTTTCTTAGGCCAGAAGCTCACTGCTTTCCGAAAACCCACTAAGCAACCGGAACCAATAACGATTTCTCAAACGAGCAGCATCGGCAGGCGTGGGTCCAGGGGGTTCAACCCCCTGGTGGGGTTCGGGGCAAAGCCCCGCCGGTTTCTTTTACTGGATATTATACAATTAAAACACACGGAGGTCCTTATGAACTTACTCACTCCCCCCATGGGCTGGAACAGCTGGAACACCTTCGGCAGCAACATTTCCGACGAACTGATCCGGGAAACGGCCCGGGTGATGAAGGAAAAGGGCTATTTGGACGCGGGCTATAACTATATCGTCATCGACGACTGCTGGAGCCTGAAGGAGCGGGACGAAAACGGGCGTTTAGTGCCGGACCCCGCCAAATTTCCCCACGGCATGAAAGCCCTTGCCGATTACGTGCACAGCCTGGGCTTCAAGTTCGGCATGTATTCCTGCGCCGGGGTGCAGACCTGCGCGGGCTATCCATCCTCCTTCGACCATGAATTTGTGGACGCCCGCACCTTCGCCGAGTGGGGCGTGGACTACCTGAAATACGATTTCTGCAATTTCCCCGCCAGCGCCGACGGGAAAAACCGCTACGCCGCCATGAGCATGGCCCTGAAAGCCTCCGGGCGGGATATCCTGTTCGCCGCCTGCAACTGGGGCACGGACGAGCCCTGGAAGTGGATGAAGTCCTTGGGCGTGCACATGTACCGCTCCACCGGCGATATTCAGGACAATTTCCAGTCCTTTTCCCGCATCGCCCGCAGCCAATTGGATAATTTCTGCATGAGCGGCCCTTCGTGCTTCAACGATATGGACATGCTCACCGTGGGCATGTACGGCAAGGGCAACGTGGCCTTAGGCCAAGCCTGCACCGACACCGATTACCAGACCCAGTTCGCCCTGTGGTGCATGTTCGGCGCGCCCCTGATGTTAGGCGGCGACGTGAGGAACATGGCGCCCTTTGCGGAAAGCCTGGTGCTGAACCGGGGCCTGCTGCGCATCGATCAGGACGCGGAATGCCGCGTGCCCCAGACCGTGTACCGGGGCCGGGTGCTGAACACGGAATACGACCCGGAAACCAACTCCTGGTGGCACGAATACCCCGACGCGGGCCTGACCCTCTTTAAGCACATGAGCGATCATGAATTTGCCGTGGGCTACTTCAATTTCGCGCCCAAGCGGGGCGAGCTGCCCTTCATTTTCGCCGATGCGGGCCTGCCCTACGGCAGCGGCGTGGGCCTCCACTTCACCGACGCCATCACCGGGGAAGACTTAGGCCTGCACCGGGATTACTTCCATCAATCGGTGGAAGCCCACGGCTGCAGGGTGCTGGTGGCCCGGATGGAAGCGGTATGAATATGATATGCTTGGGGGAAACCGCTCTTTGAAGCCAAAGTACTGGTAAACGGCAGCGCTGTGCCTGGTCTTTCCCTTATGCCTTATCTGTTGTGAAAAACTGGGCTTTTTCGTAAGCGATTGCCCTGGGTGCGCATGTTTTTTGTATTGCACAAAAGCATGGTTATATGCTACTATATATCGTAATGGAATTGTGTAACCATTATGGCACCTGCAAGCTATTTGTGTAGGATCCTTTTAAGGCTTATTGTTTTCCTTGAGAGGACATTATGGGGAGGAGACGGAGATCAGTATGAGAAAGAAGATTTGTCTTGTT
This sequence comes from Clostridia bacterium, assembly GCA_017448975.1. Lineage (GTDB taxonomy): Bacteria > Bacillota > Clostridia > Christensenellales > Aristaeellaceae > RUG563. The sequence goes on along the minus strand of JAFSKN010000040.1, from coordinate 55,468 downwards.
TCAGTGGCAATATTACTTACTTTGCTGTCATTCTGTCTAACAGCCAATGCCCAAACAGCGATACCTGCTAGTGTTTATATTACACAGGCAGGTGGTTTAACATGCACTCTTGCTTCGACAACTATGATGATGCGAGCACGTGCATATTTAAGTAACTATGCTAGTTGGAACGCTGATATCACGGAAAGCAAAGTTAGTGGCACTGCTTGGGGAAATGATGGCCTGTATGCAAGCTTTACTTATAGATTCGGGGGCAACTCGATTTCAGTCCAAAGGGTTTATGTTGGTTCCATGTCACTTGACAGCGTAAAACGATTAATCAATTCACACACTGAAGGATTTATGCTGTACAGTGTTTATGTAAATAGCGATGGATCATATAACTGGAATAAATCTCATGCAGTTTATGTTACTGATTATGAGGGGGATACCATCTATTGCGCAGACCCTTCTCCAGGTTATTCTCTTGGTAGAATACCACTTACATCAACACTCTTGGGTACCTGGTATGGTAGCCAAGACAATATTTTAGCACATGCAAATTATTATTGGCATGTTACAGGATACTCTATAAGCCCAGGAGATGGTACAAAACCGACTATAACAAACATAAAATATAAAGACGTATCATCTTCCGGGTATACAGTAACATGTACCGTTTCGGATAATGTTGGAATTCATCACGTTGCTTTCCCAACATGGACTGAGCCCAATGGTCATGATGATATTATCTCTGATTGGGGAACTAATCCTGCCGCTACTGGTTCATTATCAGGAAACACGGTGACTTTCAGAGTAAATACAAGCGAACATGGCAATCAGACTAATTGTCGTTATGTTACCCATATTTATGCATTTGACACTTCAGGAAATAGTGAAAGCGCAGGAATCACTGTTGATGTTCCAGCTAGAGATTCCGTCAAACCTTCCATTTCAAATATTCAGGTATCTAATGTTTCTTCAACAGGATATACTATAACGTGTAATGTTTCGGATAATGTGGGTATTGCAAGCGTTAAATTTCCTACCTGGTACGAAGGACAAACAGGTGGTAACGCTATTTGGCATGAAGGTACAGTTTCTGGAAATACCGCAACATGCGTTATAAAAACATCAGATCATAATCGGCGTGCAGGTTGCCTTTATACAACTCATATTTATGCATATGATTATGATGGTAATTCTGAGGTTGCTTCATGTAGCGCAGAAGTACCTTCGCCAATTTCCAATGTTGTAGTCTCTAATGTTGATCCGACTGGTTATACTATAACATGTGATTTGGATATGAATTGGGGGATTAAAAGAATAGAATTTCCTACTTGGACAATCAATAATGGGCAAGATGACTTGATATGGCATTTGGGCACGATTTCGAATGGAAAAGGGACATATCGGGTTTCTGTTTCTGATCATGGGAATCAACTGGATTGTGAATATCTAACTCATATTTATGTCTTTGATAATGCGACTTCCGGTGGAAACTCGTCGAACGTCGGATCGAATCAATATCCCTGCTTATTACTCACGGTGCCTTCAGTTTTAGATTACACTATTCAATATGATGCTAACGGTGGTGAAAATCCGCCTGAATCACAAACGTATTCAGGGGAAAATGGTGAAATTTCATCAACAATTCCTCATAGGAACCACTATCACTTCCTTGGATGGTCTGAGGATAGATCCGCATTAGTACCGTCATATATGCCTGGAGACGAATACACGGAACGTGCCGATATAACCTTATATGCAGTCTGGGAAAGAAGCCTTGAAAACATTTTTGTTCTGCCTACTTTGTTGACGGAGATAGATGATGAAGCGTTCATCAACACGAATGCAGATGTTATCGTTGTTCCGAAAACAGTAACGCGAATTGGTAACAACGCATTTGGCGATGTGTTGATATACGGATATACAGGTTCCAGAGCAGAGACCTACGCTACAGAAAACAATTTGACTTTTGTTCCAATTACTAACGGATGGGTATTAGAATCTGAAGTTCCGAATGGTGCACATATTACAGAAGAAAAATGGAGATATAAGCTGACAACTACAGAAACAACAACATCAAAGGAAACAAGTCTTGAAGGATGGACACAATCAGGATTTGAGTGGCAGCAAGCTGGAACGGGAACATGGGAATATGCTTCTTATCCCACAGGATTTGATACAGGGAATGCCTTATATAGTGCATATAACAAAAACGCTTTAAGCAATAGTGAAGGCGCATCCACAAAACGCGAAGTAGGCAAAGCATCTCATGTTTCCTATATCTATTGGCATTGGACATTTGTTGATGCTGTCTATGATGGAAATTACAACGTGCTAGTAGAAGATGCTCGTAAACTTAATGTCAATATATCAGGTTCTGTATATCGCGACTTTGTTTTCTTTGATGCTTTTGAATCTGCCGAGAACTATGGAACAACATGGACTCGGCCTGATGGCTCGATTCTTGATGTAGATCCATTACGCTACGCATGGCGTGGTATAGCAGAAGATGCAAGTCAATGGTGGTGGAGATTCGATGTTTATAAACAAGATTATACTGATTATGAAAAACTTTATACCTATGTTAAAGAAGAATCAGAAACAGTAGAGTCTGGCACAGAAGTTCAACCAGGAGAGGGAATAACGAATATACAGCATTGGGTAAAATACGGATTTTAAGTCGAGAAAAAATGTACAGAAGTAGGCCCTATGGAGCAAAAGAGCGGTTTTCCCCCCCCCAGGTTCCGCAGCCTCAATCGTCGCAAGTCCGCTTCATGCGGACATTGCTCGTTTCGGCTGATCTCAGCGCGGACAGGACATCCGCCACTGGCGTCTGTCCGCGTTTCGTCCCCTTCCGAGAAAGCTGCAAAAAAGGCTTCTATAGGATGAACATGTTCTCAATCCTTATTCTTTGACAGATGCGTATGAACTGTGTAACTTGCTGCCGCCCCCTCACCGCCGATGAAATCGCCGTGACCAAAAAGCTCGTCAACCGCGGGGCTACGTCCTTCTATTGCGTGGATTGTCTCGCGGCCTGCTTCGCCGTCACCCCCGACGACATCCGGGAACGCATCGCCTATTTCCGGGCGTCCGGGTGCACGCTGTTTGCGGCGAAGGAAGAAGAAACATGCTGATCAAAAAGCAGAAAAAAATACAGCGAGCCGGTCCAACGACTGGCTCGCTGCGTTTAGCATACCCTGTTATACTAAATACCTTCTAAAAGATTGAAAGATTCGGGATGGATTTTTCGTCCTGGCTAAGCTGAACGAAGGGAGGCGTAGCAGCGCTACGTTGACCGGAGTGAAGCGACGCCAGGGCGAAAAAGACGCCCGAAGATTCAAGCTTTCAGATGGGATTTAGTATTACATCGTGATCTCTTTCTTGCCGCTGATCTTGAAGAACAGGGCCAGGGCGATCACGGTGGAGAAGGTCAGGATGGCGGAGATGGCGGAGGCCACACCGTCGTTGCCGCGGATGACCTGGCTGTAGATTTCCAGGGTCATGGTCTTGGTGGTGGGGTTGTAGAGGATGATGGAGGTGGACAGCTCCGTGATGATCATGATCCAGCTCAGGATGGCGCCGGACACCACGCCGGGCATCATCATGGGCGTGGTCACCTGGAAGAAGGTCTTCACGTTGCTGGTGCCCAAGCTGATGGCCGCCTCCTCAATGGACGGCGGGATGTTGCGCAGGATGGCCGCCGAGGAACGGATGGTGTAGGGCAGGCGGCGGATGACGTAGCTTAAGATCATGATGAACATGCCGCCGGAAAGGAGCAGGGGGCGCTTGTTGAACGCGGTCAGCAGCGCGATGCCCAGGATGGAGCCCGCCACCGTTTCCGGGAACATGCTCATCACGTCCACAGACGCGTTGAACACGTTCCTGCGCCGCACCACCAGATAGGCGATCATGCACGCGATCACCACGATGCACACGATGGCGATGACGGACATGAGGTAAGTCATCCAGATGGAGCGGCTCACCGTTTCAAACGCCTCGGCGTAGCTCTTGAGCGAGAAGCCCGGGGCGAACATGCGGCCGCTGGTGTTGCGGAAGGAATTGAAGATGACCAGGACCTGGGGCATGATGGCGATGCCCACCATCACATAGCAGTACACGTGGGCCAGCACGTTCCTTAGGCCCTTGGCCTGGTGGCGCTCCACCGGATGCAGGGCGCTGATGGAAAAGATTTTGCGGTTGGAGATGTACTTTTGCAGCAGGAACACGCTGGTGGTGATGATGATGGCGATGATGGAAATGGCCGCGGCCAGGTTTTCCGATCCGCCCAATTCGCTGAAGAATTCTTTATACACCAACACGGGCAGGGTGATGTAGTTTTCACCGATCAGCATGGGCGTGCCGTAGTCCGCAAACGCGCGCATGAACACCAGCAGCGCGCCCGCCAGCAGGGTGGGCAGCATCAGGGGCAGCACCACCTTGAACACCTTTTTGATGCCGGAGCAGCCCAGGCTTTCGCATGCCTCGATCAGGCTGTTGTCCATGCTCTTGAACGCGCCGGAAATGAACATGAACACCAGGCTGTAGAGCTGGAAGCTCATCACGATCACGCAGCCCTGAAACCCGTAGATATCGCCGATGTTGATGCCGATGCTTGCCAGCAGGTTGGTCACGATGCCGTTGCGGCCGCACAGCTGGATCCAGGCGTAGGCCCCGATGAAGGGGGCGGACATGGAGGATACCAGGATCAGGATCTGCAAAACGCCCGCGCCCTTGATCTTCATGGTGGACATGATGTAGGCCATGGGCGTGGCGATCAGCACGGAAACCAGGGTGACCACCGCGGAAATCAGCAGGGAATGCCAGATGGCGTTGCTGTAATAGGCGCGGCTGAAGATCTTTTCGTACATTTCAAAGGACAGTTGCCCTTCGCTGTTCAAAAGTGCCTGCCGCAAAAGCATATACAGCGGGTACATCAGGAACACCAGGTAGAAGATGATCGCCAGCACCGTCACCATGGGCCACACGTCGTTGGCGATCAGCAGCCAGGCGCCCCCCACCAGCATCAGGATGCCCGCGATCAGGCCGATATAGCGGTAGGGCATGATGATCTTATCCAGGTCCGTCACCTTGGCAAGCTGTTCGTTCAGCGTCTGCTTCGCCTTGCCGGACTCGTTCAGGTTGCGCCCCTTGTAATCGGCGTCGGTCAGCGGCTCCACGGCCTTTTTGCCGGTAGCGTATTCGATCCATTCCCCGGCGGACAGCTTCACCTTGCGGGAATAATAGTCCGTCTGGCTGTTGCCCATCAAGCCCAGGGAACCCAGCACGATGCCCGCCACCAGCAGCACGATCCCTAAGATCATGACGCCCGTTTTCCGGGGCCGGATCACGTTAGGCGTGCGCATCGTCGTTGACCCCCTTTGTCAGGCTGGTTTCGCCGTCGGTCGTAAAGATATTGATCTTTTCCGCTTCAAAGGTGAGGCTCACCTTGGTGCCGTTGGGCAGGATGTTGGAAATGGAGCTGACGTCGGTGATCTCCACCGTTTCGCCGGAGAAGAGCTCCACGAAATATGTGGTCATCAGCCCTAAGAAAATGCTGGATTTCACGGTGGCGGGCACGCCGGGCTGGTCCGCCTGCTGGATGATGAATTCCTCCGGCCGCACGGACACCTTCACATCCCCGTCCTTCGCCTTTTGGGAAAAGCCGTCGTATGGGAGGGCGTACCCGTTTTCAAAGACCAGCTTTCCGCCCTTCACGTCCGCCTTGGCATTTAGGGTGTTGCTGTGGCCGATGAAGTTGGCCACGAACAGGTTCGCGGGCCGCTGGTAGATGGATTTGGGCGAGGAAATATGCTGGATCACGCCGTTGTGCATCACGGCGATGCGGTCGGACACCGCCATGGCCTCTTCCTGGTCGTGGGTGACGTAGATGGTGGTGATGCCCACCTCGTTCTGGATCAGCTTGATGGCGTTGCGCATTTCGATGCGCAGCTTGGCGTCCAGGTTGGACAGCGGCTCGTCCATCAAAAGCAGGCTGGGCCGGATCACGATGGCGCGGGCCAGGGCCACGCGCTGCTGCTGGCCGCCGGACAGGCGCTCGGGCAGCCGGTCCGCGTACTGGGTGATCTTCACGGTTTCCAGAATCTCGTCCACCCGCTTTTTGATTTCTTCCTTGGGCAGCTTTCTGTTTTTCAGGCCGAATTCCACGTTTTTGCGCACGGTCATATGCGGGAACACGGCGTAATTCTGGAACACCATGCCGATGTTGCGCTTGGAGGGGGCGATGTCGTTGATCACCTGGGAATCGAAGGAGATCGTGCCCCCTTCGATGCTGTTAAAGCCCGCCACCATTCGCAGCAGCGTCGTTTTTCCGCAGCCGGAAGGGCCCAGCAGCGTAAAGAACTCGCCCTCCTTCACCTGCAGCGACAGATCCGGGATGATGGTGTTGTCGCCGTAACGCTTTACCACGTGATCGAAATTGATGCTGACGCTCATAGTACCTTGCAATCCTTTCCCTTTTAAATTTCCGTATAAAAGCGGGTGCGCAACCGGCAAACCGATTGCGCACCGTTTGAAACCGGGCTGTTTACTTGTTCAGGATGTCGCCCACGCGGGTCTTGAGCTCGGCGGTATGGGCGATCACGTAGTTGCTGTCCTCATAGGCCAGAACGATGTCGGCCAGGGGGGTCATATCGTCGTTGGTGTATTCCACGGGGCGGATGTTGCGGCTGGTGGTCTGCTCGGCCAGGAACTTCTGGGCCGTTTCGGAGAGCATGAAGTCCACGAACGCCTGGGCTTCTTCCAGGTTCTTGCAGTTCTTGGGGATGCCGATCTGGGCAGGCAGGAACACGGTGCCTTCCACGGGATACACAATATGCACGTTCTTGGCGCCGTCCTTGATCATGGTGACGCAGGGGTCTTCATAGGTCAGGCCCACGGCGTATTCGCCGTTGATAACGCCCTTGTACACGGCGGAGGAGCCGGAGGTGATCTTCACATCCTGGCCCTTGAGCAGGTCTTCGGTGTACTTCCAGGCGGCGTCGCTCTCATAGCGCTCGGCGGCGGTTTCGCCCTCGCCCATCACCAGCAGCCAGTTGGTCAGCTGGCAGAAAGCGGAAGAGGAAGCGGAAGGATCGGCGGAAACGATCTTGCCCTTCAGTTCGGGCTGCAGCAGATCAGCGTAGCCGTGCACTTCGATGCCCAGTTCCTTGAGCAGATCGTCATTCACCAGCAGCACGCTGCCGTCCACGGTGTAGTTGGTGCAGAAGCCCAGCTGGTTCTGGTACGCTTCCATCAGGAATTCATCCTCGGTGGAATAGTAATCCTGGAACAGATCGGCGTTGGCCACATAGTTGGCCAGGCTGCCGCCGTACATGAGGTCGAAGGAGCAATATTCCTGTTCCTTTTCAGCCTTGATGCGGGCCATGCAGTCGCCGGTGCCCAAGGATTCGGAATTAATCTTGATGCCGGTTTCCTGCTCGAACAGCGGGTAAATGGAACGAAGGCCGTCGCTGTTGGGGGTGCAGATATTCAGCACGCGCTCGCCCTCCGCAAGCACGGTGCTGACGCTCATCAGCATGATAAGCGCAAGAAGCAGGGCAGTGATTTTTTTCATGGGATAAACCCTCCTTAAAATATGATGGATATGCCATCCATTTTTGATGCCCCTATTTTAGCATAGTTTCGGCGGAATTGCAACCAAATGTTTCATGGATCGCGGCAGATTTTTCCCTTTACCTTTGCAGCCTGATCTTCCGCCGGGCCAAGGCGGCGGCGTATTCCTGCTTTTCCTCCTCGGTCTCGGGCTGGAAAGGGGGCACGGGCACGGGCTTGTCCTCGTCGTCCAGGGCCACGAACACGGCGTAGGCCCGGTTCACCAGGGTGCGCTTGCGGTCCAGGTTCTCCACAAAGCTGTCCACCCGCACTTCCAGGGACGTGCGGCCCGTCCAGGTGATCCGCGCCTCCTGCACCACGGTATCGTTCAGGTAGGCGGGGCCGATGAAGTTCAGGTTGTCCACACATACGGTGGTCACGGGACGGCAGGTGTACCGCCGGGCCGCCACCGCGCCGGTGATGTCGATCCAGGCCATCATCTGCCCGCCGAACAGGCGGGGCCGGGGGTATCCGTTGCAGTGCTGGGGCAGCACGATCTGCACGCTGGTGGTGATTTCCCGCATAAGGACGATCCTCCTTACAGCTTCCCGTACAGCGGCCCGTAATGCCTGCAGGCGGCGTAATCGGCGGCCTGGGTGTCCTGGGTGCCGAAGGCGGCCCAGGAATGGGGACGGTACACCTTTTCGGGGGCTACGTTATGCATGGTGACGGGAATGCGCAGCATGGAGGCCAGGGTGATCAGCTCCGCGCCCACGTGGCCGTACACGGTCACGCCGTGGTTGGCGCCCCAATTGGCCATGACGGAATACACGTCCCGGAACGCGCCCTCGCCCGTGAGCCGGGGAGCGAACCAGGTGGTGGGCCAGGTGGGGTCGGTGCGCTGGTCCAAAGTATCATGCACGTGATCCGGCAGCAGCACGGTGGTGCCCTCGGCGATCTGCATCACCAGCCCCACGCCCTCCACGATGTTCAGGCGCAGCATGGTCACGGGCATTTCGGCCTGGGTTTTGAAATGGCTGGAGAAGCCGCCGCCCCGGAAATACTGGTAATTGGCCCGGCACCAGTCGGTGGCTTTCAGGCAGGCGTCCATATCCTTTTCGGTCATTTCCCAGAAGGGCTTCATTTTGCCCCCCGCCGCGCCGGTGCAGTCCAGGGCGGTGGCCCCGGAATTGATCAGATGAATGAAGCCGTTTGCCGCCGCGCCCTCGGCCTGCCAGCCGGTGACGCGCTTCACCGCCTCGGGGCTCCAATAGGTGCGCACGTCGTGGAAGCAGGGGGCGGTATTGGACACCAGGGTGCCCAGCAGCATGGAAACGCCGTTCATGGTGTCGTTTTCGGTAGCGAAGGCCGTGGGCTGCTTGGGGCCGTTCCAGTCGAAGGTGGAAGCCATGATGGCTTCGGTGAAATCGCCGTTGGGCAGCCAGTCCGTCCACTGGCGCTGGCCCTGGAAGCCGCCCGCCACGGCGTTTTTGCCCAAGGCTTCCTCATGCCAGCCCATGTCGTCCAGCTTGGGATTGCCAAAAAGGATGTCCTTGACGATACAGGTGAGCTTGGCGATGAATTCCCAGTCCTTGTCCGCAGGGATGTGCTTTGAGCGGGTGACGATTTCGGGCAGGTCCTTCCCGGCGTTGCAGTCGAAGCCCTCTTTGCAGTTCTTTTTGATCCAGGCCAGGGCCTTTTCATATTCCTTGGGGTCGTAGATTTCCAGGGTGATGCGGCGCAGCAGCTCCGTCATATCCACCCATTCCGCCCGGATGCCCAAATATTTCTGCATCACCTGGGTATCGCAGAAGGAGCCCATGATGCCCATGGCCACGCCGCCGATGTTGACGTAGGCTTTGTTCTTCATCCAGCCCACCGCCACGGCGCAGCGGGCGAAGAGCAAAATCTTTTCCTTCACGTCCTCCGGCACGGTGCGGTCGCCCAAATCCTGCACGTCATGGCCGTAAATGGAGAAAGCGGGCAGGCCCTTCTGGGCATAGGCGGCCAGCACGGCGGCTAAATACACCGCGCCGGGGCGCTCGGTGCCGTTGAAGCCCCATACCGCCTTGACGGTGGTGGGGTTCATGTCGAAGGTTTCCATGCCGTAGCACCAGCAGGGGGTCACGGTGAGGGTCGCCACCACGTTCTGGGTGGAGAAAAATTCCTCGCACTTGGCGCTCTCCGCTCCGCCCCCGATGGTGCAGGGAGAAATCACCGCCTGAACGGGGGTGCCGTCCGGGTAGCGCAGGGTTTCGATCAGTTCCTTGGCGGCGGTTGCCAGGCCCATGGTCTGGTCCTCCAAGCTCTCCCGGATGCCGCCCCAGCGGCCGTCGATGACGGGCCGAATGCCGATTTTTGGATACAACATGTGTTTTTTCCTCCTGTCTGTTGATTGGATAAAATGCGATTGGAGCCGAATCGGAATATAATAGAATCGTTCCTGTGTTTTCAATTATAAACGATATTTCTTCCTCACGTCAATGATCTTATCGTGGGCGGCCACGAAAGCGTCCACCACCCGCGGGTCAAACTGGGTGCCGCGCCCCTTCACGATTTCCTGGAAAGCGTCTTCTTCTTTCCAGGCGTTTTTATAGCTTCGCTTGCTGGTCAGCGCGTCGTAAACGTCCGCCACGGCTACGATCCGTCCCTCCATGCTGATGCTGTCCCCCGCAAGCTGGCTGGGATAGCCTTTGCCGTCGTACCGTTCATGGTGCTGGAGCGCGATAGTGCGGGAAAGCTTCATTTCTTCGCCCTCCACGTTTTCCAGCAGCTTGCCGCCTAAGGTGGTATGGGTTTTGATCACCGCGTATTCTTCGTCCGTCAGCTTGCCCGGCTTTTCCAGGATCTCGGAAGGGATCATGATTTTTCCCACGTCGTGCATGGTGGACGCGATGCGGATCATTTCGCTTTCCTCCGTGGGCAAGCCCAGCTGATCCGCCAAAATCTTGGCGTATTCCGACACCCGCTTGATATGCTGCCCCGTCTGGCCGGATTTGTTTTCCGATATCTCCGCCAGGGACATGATCATTTCTTCCTGGATGCGGTTGGTTTCGTCCGCCCGTTCCTGGATATAGCCGCCGTATTCCATGATATAGGAAAACAGCATCACCAGCGTGAAAGAAACGATGGCAAGCACCGGATTATAAAAGATGAAGAACAGCAGATAAAAGGCCCGTTTCCTGGTTTTTTGGGCGGTAGCCACGTCAAAGGGCCTTTCTCCCTTCGCCAGAGGCTTCACCAGCGCGGAGGCCGTTTTGATCATCATAAAAACGGCGAAATAAGATACCATCAGCACCGCGCTGCCAATGGTGGCGACGTATTTAGGCTCCAGCGAATCCAGTTTTGCGGCGTCCCGCAGGAAATGAAAAAGGAAACTGTCGTCCAGCCGTTCTCCGAGGAAAACCGCGGCCTTGGGATTCAAATAGACGGAAAAGGTAAGCGCCGCCTGCCCCACGATCATGACGATCAGAATGATTTTGACCACGAAACAGGCTCTGAAAATGATTTTTCCAATGCGCTTGATGTTGGCTTGCGCTTTTTCAAGCTCAGACATACACGGCCTCCTTTATACAGAGAATCAGCCCTGTGCTCTTTCAATGGGAATACACATAGGCGGTCAAGGCGTTTTTCACCGTTTCGTTCAGGGAAATGTGGTGCGCGTCGGCAAATACGGCGGCCTGGCGATGCAGCTCCGGGGGAATGCGGACGTTAAAGGAGCCCTTGTAGGGCTTTTCCGGCGCGACGCCCTGGGCCGCGCAGAGGGCCAAATAATCGTCCACGGCGCCCTGAAAACCTTCCACCAGATCATCGGCGGATGTTCCTTCATAGGAAATGAGGGCTTTAATGCCCAGGACTTTGCCGAAAAGCAGGCGATCTTCCGGGGAAAACTCCACGCTGCCGGTATAGCCCTTATAATCCATGGTATTGCTCATAGGAGGGCCTTCTTTCTGCGACTGAAAACGGTCGCAAAAGAAGTGTAGCGCGGAGAAAAGAGAAATACAATGGAATGAACGGGGCCATATCAAACAAAAACGCAAAGAAAAAGCGGCAAGAACCGCCTTTTTCTTTGATTTGGAAAGAACACGGAGAACCGACCCCCGTGCTCTATAGAGGACATTCATGCAAGCGGCAGGAAGCACAGACAAAAGCAGGAAAGCAACATAGAACGTGGGGATGTTTTTTTTACAAAACCATTCCACGAGTTTCCGACCATTAGTAATCAAAAGGTAATTGTTGTGGTAATATTTTTTGTTTTTGTCCAGAAGGTTTTCGCATCAAAAGTTAAGAAGGTTATCTTAATATCCTCCAAATCTTCAATCTTTTCTAAATCAGCATCTTCATCAACTTTGTAAATCGTAATTTTATCCTTCGTTTTCATACCCGGGTCCAACGATGTCTGGAAAGAGCAACTGACTTTCCAACCATTTAGATATACATCATCTTGTCTTACTCCAACAGCCTCATTAGAGGTATTAACGACAGTAACTTGTAGCACAATATAGTGGGTTCCATCATAGCTCTTCTCCCATGAGGGTTCTCCCTTTAATGTTACTGTTATTCCGTCAGCTTCTGCAAGAACCTGTTTTCCTTCTTTTACAGAAACTCTTTTTGCTATCTCTGCACGTATCTGATTCAATTCTGTTTGCAGTTCATCATCTGTCATAGATGCGTAATCTGCCAATGCAATCATCGGCAAGAGAATCAGAGACAGAGCAAGTAGTAATGACACCAGCTTTTTCATCGTAATACCTCTTCGTGTTTATATCTTATTCATCATCTGTACGGAAGATAGATAGCTTCAACCATTTTGCTTTCATGGGGATGGTTTGTGTGAAAGCATCCTTGTGTTCTGCGTTACTTTCATGCTTATGTCTGCGCCTTCCCGTCGACCGTAAATATATTCTCTGTCTTCACTCCCTCCTTCTCGTAATCAGCCTTTCCTTGCACCATTTCATTCAGCCGCCTTTCCAGTAGTACACAATGAACAGGCAGGAAGTGACCGTCCCCTGTGCTCTTAGGATTCCAGCGACATCCTCACACGCTCCAGCACGTCATAAAGCAAATCTTCCGGCAGCGTTTCCACAAAAGCGATTTGTCTTGCCTTATAATCCAGGGATTTCACATGCTCGCACAGGATTTCACCGGTTATTCGGGTTCTGCCGTCCAGTTTGACGTGCAGGGGATAATTCTTGATTTGGTTGGTGATGGGACAGAAAATCGCCAGCCCGGTATAGCGGTGAAAGCTGGCGTTGCTGATTACCAGGGCGGGCCGTCGTCCTGCCTGTTCATGACCGGCCTGGGGCGTAAAATTCAGCATGACGATATCGCCCTGCTGCGGACGGTATTCGGCCATCAGTCGAACGCCTCCAATCCAACGTCCGCGCCGGTGTCGAACTCGATGGGGCGATAATCCCCGTCATACCCGGCGAAAAGATCATCCAGCGTCCGATGGGGCTCGACCTTGCGGAGCATGATACTGTTTTTATCCACAAAAACGGCCACCGTGTCATTTTCCCGCAGATTGGCGGCGTTTAAAACCACTTTCGGCAGCCGGACACCCTGGCTGTTCCCCCATTTCTGAATCAAAACCTGTGTCATGAGCAATTCCCCCTTTTTCCTATAGTATATACATTGGGTAGCCCTTTGTCAACCAATGAGAGCACCCGCTTTCAATTATCCAGCCTTGTAATCAGCCTTTCCTGGCATCGTTTCATCCAGCCGCCCTTCCAGTAATAGATAATGAACAGGCAGGAGGTGACCGTCCAGGTCATGGGGTAGCTGAACATGGTGCGGGGGATGGTGGGGTCACGGGCGACGAAGACCAGCAGCCAGATCAGCCGCAGGGCGCACACGCCGAACAGGGTCATGAGAGTGGGGGCCAGGGCCTCGCCCGCGCCGCGCATGGCGCCGGACAGGATTTCGATGCAGGTGTAGGTGACGTAATAGGGCGCGATGAGCCACAGGATTTCCATGCCCTTTTCGATAACGGTTTCATCGTTGGCGAACAGGTGGTAAAGGCTCCGCCCGAACAGCATGAGCATGCCGGAGCAGCACGCGGCGGCGGCAAAGGCCATGAGCAGGCATTGCTTCACGCCCTTCTTTACCCGGTCAAACTTCATGGCCCCGAAGTTCTGGCCCACAAAAGTGGTGATGGAAATGCCGAAGGCGTTCAGCACCATCCACTGCAGGCCGTCCAGCCGGCCCCAGGCGCTCCAGGCGGCGGACACGTCGGTGCCGAAATTGTTCACAAAGCTCTGGATCAGCACATTGGAAATGGAATACATCACCGATTGCAGCCCGGCGGGCAGGCCGATCTGCACCACCCGGCGCAGCAAATCGCCATGGAAGCGCACTTTGGACAGAGACAGATGATAAGCCGTATGGGACCGCATCAGCACCACCAGCACCAGCACGGCGCTCACCGTCTGGCTGAGGATGGTGGCCAGGGCCGCTCCGGTCACGCCCATGTCCGCGCCGATCACCAGCAGCAGGTCCAGCACGATATTGGTCATGCAGGCGGCAATCAGGAAATAGAGGGGCCGCCGGGAATCGCCCACCGCCCGCAGGATGCCGGAGCCGATATTGTAAATCAGGGAGGGCACCATGCCAAGGAAATACACGCGAATGTACGCCACCGCGGGCTCCATCACGTCCTCCGGGGTGTTCATCCATTGCAGGAACGTGGGCGACAGAAAATAGCCGATCACCGTCAGCCCCAGGCCCATGCACACGGCCAGGGCGATGGCGGTATGCACCGTGCGGGAAACTTCTTTTTCCTGCCGCGCGCCGAAAAATTGGGAGATGATCACCGTCGCGCCGGAGGCCAGGCCCACGAAAAAGCCCACGATCAGGTTGATCAGGTTGCCCGTGGAGCCGCCCACCGCCGCCAGCGCCTGCTTGCCCACGTATTTGCCCACGATCATGGCGTCGGCAGTATTATAAAGCTGCTGGAAAAACGTGCCCAGCAGAATGGGAAAGAAAAAAATCAGCAGCTGCTGCCAGATCACGCCCTCCACGATGCCGTAGCCGGGCTGGACTTTTTTGGTCTTCTCCACGTTGACTTTACCTCATTAGCTGGTTAATCAATACGAGGCAGGGGGCTTCTTCCTTCCTTCCTTTGAAAAACTGCCGCCCGGGGTACGGGCGGCAGACAGGGAACGGATGCGATTATTTGACGATCTCGCCCATGGTGCCGTTGACGGCGCAGGCGGCGTTGGATTCGTCGGTATCGATGTGCATGGCCAGGGAGAACTTGGGGCTGACGCGGACGACCACTTCGCCGAAGACCAGTTCACGGCCCTTGACGGGGGGGATGATCTTAACGGAAACAACGTCCTTATCCTTCACGCCGAACTGTTCGGCGTCGGCGGGGGTCATGTGGATGTGGCGCTTGGCGGCGATGACGCCCTGGGTCAGTTCCACTTCGCCGCAGGGGCCCACCAGCTTGCACGCGCCGGAACCGGCCACGTCGCCGCTTTCGCGCACGGGAGCGGTCACGCCGATGGAACGGGCGTCGGTCAGCGCCAGCTCCACCTGGTTTTCAGGCCGCACGGGCCCAAGGATGCGAACGCGCTTGATGGTGTTCTTGGGGCCGACAACGTCCACCTGTTCTTCGCTGGCGAACTGTCCGGGCTGGCTCAGATCCTTGATGGGTTTGAGGGTGTGGCCCGCGCCGAAGAGGATCTCCAGCGTTTCCTGGGTCACGTGCACATGACGGGCGGAGGTTTCCACGATGAACTGGCTCATTTGTTATTCCTTCTTTCCCTCTGAAAAATGATCGGCAAATCAACCGATAATTGCTTCATTTACTATTATAACAGGTTTTTCCGGTTTTGCAAGGAAAGAGTTTTTACAGGAGAGAGTTGAGCGTTGAGATGAAATCG
Organism: Clostridia bacterium; assembly: GCA_017448975.1. Taxonomy (GTDB): domain Bacteria; phylum Bacillota; class Clostridia; order Christensenellales; family Aristaeellaceae; genus RUG563. The sequence continues at coordinate 40,043 of JAFSKN010000040.1, read as the reverse complement.
TCTATATGAAACGCAATTCGGATATCCCTACTATATAAATCTCAACTCTCCGCTCTCAACTCTCAACTTTCCTCTTTCAGCTCTCCGGCGGATATTTTGTCCTTTTCCCGTGCGGCAAAGGATTCCAGCACGGCGTTCAGCCCCTTTTTCGCTTCCTGCCACACGTTTTCCCCGCCCATTTTCAGCAGCCTGGCGATAATGGCCCACACCGCGTCCCGGTCCTCTTTGGGCGTCTTGTCCAGCATTTTCTTCATGTTGCTCAGCGCGCCCACCATGTCCTGCTTGATCTGCGGAATGGTTTCCGCGCCGGTGGCTTCCAGCAGGCCGAACAGGGTGCCCACGAACAGCCGCCGGTCATCGTCATTCATGCCGCCTAACCATTCCTTCAGCGTGGTTTCGGTGAGATAGCTGCCGTCGGAGCGCTTGTCCGCCTCCACAAACCGGGGGCCCAGCACCTGCCAGGAAAACCCGTCGTGCTGAATGATGCTCTTGGCGCTGCTTTTCACCACATGCTGGTACGCTTCATTGGACAGCAGGGTGCCGATCATGCTTTCCTCCGGCACGATGCTGATGATGCGGGGCAGCATTTCCCGGTAGGCTTCGGATTGGGTGAAGGTGTCCAGGAACCCGGGGCCGTCGTTATTGTATACAGCAATGATCCTGTCCCGCACCGCCGGGCACGCGGAAACGGCGGCGTATACCGCCAAATTGCCGCCCTTGGAATGGCCGCCCACCCGAATGGGCTCGTCCCTTTCCGCAAAATGCGTGTTGATGTACGCCGCCGCCCGGCGCTGGCCCTCCGTTTCCGGCAGGTAGCTCAGCAGGAAATCTTCCTTCCAGCCCACGATGGTGCTGTCCGTGCCCCGAAACACCACGAACGCCGTGCCGTCGGGCAGCCAGAAGGTGGCTACCGCCAACTGAATGTCCGCCGCAGTGTCCAACACGTCGTAAAACCAGGAAACCGTCGTACCGGCAAACCGTGCGCCGTCCACCATGCCGTCCATGAGAAAGGGCGCCATATCGGTGAAGCTTTTATCCGCCATGATCTCTTCCTTGGTGTGGCGCTGCCAGAAGCGATTCCGCACCTCGGCCAGGGGCACATTTTCCTCGTTCTCACCCACGCACCCGGAAAAATCCGCGTAAATCAGTTCCGACAGCACCAGCCCGTCCACCTCGTTGAAAGGCGATACAGAAAAAGGCACGTCCTTGCGCCAGGCAAGGTAATCGAAGATGTTAGCCATGAAATTACCTCCATAATATAAGGGTAACGCTGGGGCTCTCCGCCCCAGACCCCGACCAGGGGGATGATCCCCCTGGACCCCGCTCCTGGCGAATTTACTTGTTTGGATCTACCAAACAAACACCGCCTATTGTGTAAAGGTTATGAAATATAGTGGACATCCGGCCCATAAAAGCCGGGAAAATCCCAGGGTAAAGCGAGCTTTCCCTGGGATTATTCCTCGGCTTTCCCCGGATGCTTCGCATCCGGGTTGGCGGCTTTCAGCCGCCGGGCCAGAAGTGCAACATCGTCCATTTTGTTTCTTGATGCAACAGCTGTTTATTGTGTTCTACCTATTTTTTTCCCTTATTGGAGTCCAGAGGTCGAAGACCTTTGGTCGGGGGTTTGGGGGCGGAGAGCCCCCAACGTTCTACTCCTTGCTTCCCTTCGCCAGCAGGTACGCGCCCGCAAAGCCTGCGGCCATGGTAACGATGCTGATAATAACGGTGAGGACGGAAACGCCGGACATATCGGTTTGGATCAGCAGAGAAATGGGGGAAGCCACCACCAGGCCCAGCACGCCGCAGTAGGTGGGGGTGGGATAATGGGCGGTGAGCCATTCGATGAGCTTGGCGACGCCGAAAATGCCCAGCACGATGCCCAGCAGGAAGGGAAGCAGCATCAGCACGGGCTGGCCCATGATGGAAAAGTCCATGGAAAAGAGGCCGTCTTTCAGGGTGGACAGGGCGTTGACCACCGGCTTATAGTAGCCCAGCAGCATCAGCACCAGACTGCCGGAAACGCCGGGGATGATCATGGTGGCGGAGGCGATCATGCCGATGAACACCATGATCAGCATTTGCAGCACGTTCATGTCAATGCTCTCGGCGTTCTGGATGCTGTCCTTGCGCTGAATACCCAGCCAGATGATCAGGGCGAACAGGGCGATGAACGCGGCCACGGCGGCGGCGTTGATCTTTTTCGTGTCCACCTTTTTCAGCAGCGGCCCCAGGCCTCCCAAAATCAGGCCGATGAACAGGGTGTTGGTGGGGAGGGGATGGTTTTCCAGCCCCCAATTGATCACGCTGGCCAAGGCCACGATGCCCACCAGCATGCCCACCGCATAAGGCAGCAGGGTCTTGATGCTCTTTTTGAATTCCTTGAACAGATGGGTGATGCAGTGGATCAGCGTGTCGTAAATGCCCATGCTCACCATCATGGTGCCCCCGGAGACCCCGGGAATGATGTTCGCCACGCCGATCACGACGCCCCGCAATAACTGGTTGATCAGATTCTTCATAAAAGTCCTTTCTTTGTATCAAGTGATTCAAGAACACTATAAATCATTAAGCTATACGAGGCAGGGGGCTTCTTCAGCCCCCTAAACCCCCGAACCAGGGCCGCTTGGCCCTGGACCCATCCTGGCGAATCAACTTGAATAGAAAAAACACACAACATCCGCCTGTTGCTGGGGGATACGATAGTTTGAAGGCTTCTGGCCCAAGAAAGCCGGGAAAATCCCAGGGAAAAAGCTCGCTTTTTCCTGGGGATTATTCCCTGGCTTTCCCCGGATGCTTCGCATCCGGGATGGCCGCCAAAGGCGGCCGGGCCAAAAGCACAAGGCTGTCAAGTTGAGCATTCCTTCCAAGCAGCAGCGGGAACTTGTCTTCTATCCGCGTCAGGTAATATCCGCAAGTGAGGGTCCAGGGAGATCATCTCCCTGGTCGGGGTCTGGGGCGGATAGCCCCAGCGTTCCCCCTTTACCGATTAAAAATTCTGACCGGCAGCAGCAGGAACGTAAAATCGTTGCCCTCCTCCGGCAGAATCATGCAGGGGGACACGTTGGTGTTGAAGCACATGCGCAGGCGTTCGCCGTCGATATTGTGGATGATATCGGTCAAATACCGGGAATTGAAGGCGATATTCAGCTCGTTGCCAACGAAGCCGATATCCAGCTCCTCATGCACGTCGCCGCGCTCGGCGTTGGCGGTCATTTCCATGCGCCCTTCGGGGATCAGATGCAAATAGATCAGGTTGTTTTTGCCTTCCCGGGCCATCAGGCTGCAGCGGTCAATGGCGTCGGAAAACAGGGACCGCATCACCTGCACCTCGGTGGTCCAGGCGGCGGGCAGAATCTTCTGATAATCGATGAATTCGCCCGTGAGCAGCGTGGCGTACACCTTCACGCCGGCGAAGGAATACATGATATGCGAGGAATTGAAGGTGATTTCGGCGGGGTCCTCGCTGTCCGGCAGCATTTTGCTCACTTCGCTCAAAATTTTGCCCGGGGTGACCGCGTGCAGATGATCCTTTTTCAGGTTCGCGGGCAGGGCGTTTTCCGCCTGAATGCGCTGCAAAGCAAGCCGGAACCCGTCCAGGCCCACCAGCAGGGTTTCTTTTTCATAGACTTCCATCAGGATGCCCGTTAAAATCTTGCGGCTTTCGTCGTTGGATACGGCGAACTGCACCTTGCTCACCGCGTCCCGGAACCGATTGCAGGGCAGGGACACGCGGTATTCCTCCGCCACGTCCCGGATATCCGGAAAGTCCTCCGCCGCCATGCAGGCCATGGACGTGTTGCTGCCCCGGCTGCGGATGGCGGCGCGCATGCGGTCGTCCACCTTCACGTCCACTTCGCCCGCGGGCTGCTTGCGCATCATTTCGGCGAACAGCTTGGCGGGCAGCAAGGCGCAGCCGTCTTCTTCGATCAGGGCGCTCACCTGGGCCTTGATGCTCATTTCCCCGTCCGTGCAGGTAAGCAACAGCCCGTCCTCCACCGTTTCGATCAGCACGCCGTCATAGGCCTGCTTCACGGGCCTGGGCGCGATGGCGCGGGTCACCATGCCTAAACCGTAATTCATTTCATCCGTTTGAATGCGAAAATGCATCGCATGTTCATCTCCCTTTGGGCGGCGCGTGCCGCCAGAGTAGTAGTAGTATATATAATTCAGTAGTAGTAGTAGAACCGGGGAAAGTGTGGATAAGCGGGTGTACCCCTTGATTTTTCACGCTTTTCCCTTGGGATAAATATGGGGATAAACGAGGAAAAAGTGGGGAAAAGCCCTTTCCGCGCGCTCCCGCGCCGCAGGCGCCGTTTTTCCGGGCAGGATATGGCCTTTTTCGGAAAAACCGGAACTGGTGATATTGTCTCATATTTTCACAAAAAAATCAAGACGCATTAAAAATGTAAAACACTGGAAAACGGGCGATTTGCCATTTTTGTCATCCAAAAGGGTTATCCACACGATCCACAATCGCTGCTTTCACAGCCTGTGGAAAAGAAAAAGACGGCCCTGCCTGCATTTTATGCGCCTGGAAAAGAAGTTATGCCGTGGTTATCCACAAAAAATACGCGGTTATCCACTTGCAAAAATGGCAACGGGAACATAAAAAACCCCGGATCGCCGGAACGATCCGAGGAAAACGCAAGGGATGAAATTACTCGGCGTTCAGCGCCGCCACAATGTTGGGCAGCTCCTGATCCACCTTATCGTTGTCCAGCTGGCAGGTGCCGGCGTTGTGGTGGCCGCCGCCGCCGTATTTCAGGCACAGTTCGCCGATATCGGCCTGAGACGCCTTGTTCACAATGGATTTGCCGATCATGACGGCGGTGTTCTGCTTCTGGAAGCCCCAGGCCACGTGAACGGAAATCTGGGCTTCGGGGTAGAGGGCGTAAATCATGAAGCGGTTGCCCGCGTGGATGATTTCTTCATTGCGCAGATCCAGCACCACCACTTTGCCTTCCAGCTTCGCCAGGCGCTTTAACTGTTCCTTGAACAGCTCCGCCTGCTGGAAGTACAGGTCCACGCGCTCCCTCACGTCGGGCAGCTCCAAAATCTCGTCGATGGAATGATTCATGCAGTAGCCGATCAATTCCATCATCAGATCATAGTTGGAAATGCGGAAATTGCGGAAGCGGCCTAAGCCCGTGCGGGGGTCCATCAGGTAATGCAGCAGCACCCAGCCCTTGGGATTCAGAATTTCTTCCAAAGTAAAGTCGGCGCTGTCGCCCTTGTCTACGGCGGCCATGAGATCGTCGCTGATATGGGGGAAGGTGGCCTTGCCGCCGTAATAATCGTACACCACCCGGGCGGCGCTGCGGGCGTTGGGATCGATGATCAGCTTGCCGCCGGTTTCCTGCGCTTTCAGGCGGTCCATTTCGGATTCGTGGTGGTCAAAGGCCAGATCCACCCGGGGATCATAGGGCAGATTGGTGGTGATATCATTTTTGGACAGTTCGATTTTGCCGTCCTGCACGTCCTTGGGATGCACGAACTTGATCTGGTCGATCAAGCCCATCTCCCGCATCATCATAGCGCATGCCAGCCCGTCAAAATCACTGCGGGTAACGAGCCTTTTTTTCTGTTCCTCCATTTTGGTCGTACCTCCTGAACGATAAATACCGATGAACGGAACGATTTTCCGCGTCTATTATACCAGCGAAAAGGAAGCCGGTCAAGGCTGCGCAACCCTTTTTCGTATGAATCACAAATCGGATTTGTGAAGGAGATTGGAATAGAAAAGTACCTGAAGCCGGAACATGCGTGGACGTGGCTGGAAGGCCGAGGCATAAAATTGTTGTGCCTCCACTGATGCCCTTTATTTTTCCGGCCCGGAATAATGGAAGGCCAGCATGGTGATATCGTCAAACTGCGGCGCGGTGTCCACGAAGGAATCGATCCTTGCCCGCACGTTCGTCAGCAGCTGCTGGGGCGAAGCGTCGAGGTCACTGTTCAGGGCGGCCAGCATGCGGTCCGTGCCGAAGAGCTCATTCCTGGCGTTGGTGGCCTCCGTCACCCCGTCGGTATACACGAACAGCGTGTCGCCGGGATAGAGCTCAAAGGCATGCTCCCGGAATCGGATGGTGTCCAGGGTCGCCACGGCTGGGGAATGGCGGTAAACCACAAGCTCATAGCTGCCGTCCGCCCGGCGGAGCGCGGGATGCTCATGCCCGGCGTTGGCGGCCAGGCCCTTGCCGGTGGAAATTTCGATCACCGCCAGCCATACGGTAACGAACAGCTCCGCTTCGTTGCCCTCCCAAAGCTGTTCGTTCACATGCCGCAGGACCTCCGCGGGGCTTTCACCCATCATGGCCCGGTTCTTGATGAGCGTCTTGGCGATCACCATGAACAGCGCGGCGGGAACGCCCTTGCCGGAAACGTCCGCCATCACCAGGCCGATATGGTCGTCGTCCACCAGGAAGAAATCATAGAAGTCGCCGCCCACCTCTTTGGCGGGAGTCATGCTGGCGTAGATGTCAAATTCCCTGCGGTCGGGGAACGCGGGGAAGATCCGCGGCAGCATATCCGCCTGGATCTGCGTGGCCACGTTCAGCTCCGCGCCGATGCGTTCCTTCTCCGCCGTCACGCTCACCAGATTGCGGATATAGGCGTTCATGTCGTGTTCCATCTGGGAGAGGCTCCCATACAGCGCGCCCACTTCGTCGTTGGAACGAATGGTGAGCTGATTGAAGATGGACGTCTCCGTTCCCTCGCTGGATTGCTCTTCTACCAGCTTTTCCGCCGCGGCCGACAGCCGGTTGATGGGCTTTGCCATGGTGGCGGTCGTGATGCGGATGAACACCAGGGAGAAGGCCACCGTCAGCGCGGCCATCAGCAGGATCATTTGCCGCGCGAAACGGCCCAGATCGTTCATCACGTCGGTCATCTGGATATCCACGCCCACATAGCCCGCGGGCGCGCCGGACGAGGTCTTCATGGGATAGTATACGCTCATCAGCCAGCCGAACTGCTCGTTGCTGACCAGCGGCTCAATGCGTTCGCCCCGCGCCAGGCGCTCGGCGTTTTCGGCGAACGCCCCCTGATAGTACGGCTCGTGATAGCCCAGGGGGATGGCGTTCTCCGTGGGGTCGGTGTCCAGAACGTACCACACCTCGTACCTCTCCGGCTTGACGACGTACAGGTACATCACGCCGCCGTTTTCCCGGATATCGCACAGCGTTTTGTACGCCGTTTCATAGGCCTCGTCCTTTTCGCCTGTGTCCAGGTAATACTGGATCCTGTCCGGGTCCAGCTGGGACGCCGCCACCGCGCCCACGTTCATGGCGAACTCCTCGTAGTGGGCGTACATTTCGGTTTTGTAATGCTCATAGCTCAGCACGATCATCACCGCGCTCAAAGAGAGGGTGATGGCCGCCACCATCAGCGCCAGCTTCCTACTGAGGGGAAACATCTTTTTCTTCTTCGCCTTTTTTTCGTTCTGTTTCATCTTCTCACCTCACAGCCGGATCACCAGTGTATTGAACCCGGAATAACGCCTGTAATAAAATTCCTTGGCCGATTTCTGCACGATGCGCACGCCCAGCAGCTCCGCCTGTTCCTCGGCGGTCAGGTCGTCCGCGTCCGTGTTCGTTCCCAGGGGGTTATAGGCAAAGGCGTTGTCCCGCAGGAACAGCGCCGTGTCGCCGCCTTCCACCACCACCGTCACCTGAATGTAAATATCCCCCATCTGCTCCTTGCAGTGCTCCACGATGACACAGCAGACTTCCTCAATGGTCAGGCCGATGTACATGACCTGCTTGGAGCCCGTGCCCCTCTCCTCGCAGAAGGATTGAATCTGCTGCACCACATCGGAAATGGACTGGGAGGACTGCTCGATCACCACGCTCTTTGTGCCGCTGACATCGATATCCCGAAGCTGGAGAAAGCCGCCCCGGACGATGGCCACGGGCACCCACACCAGGAAGGACAAAGCCTCCGCCGTGACAAAGACGTACCAGAAAGCGGACATGCCACCCTGGCCCAGAATCAACAGCGCCAGCAGATAGAACACGAACGAACGAAGGAACGTAATGAGGTACGACAGCCACTCCCGCAGAATGGACTGGTAATATCCGCAGAACACCGCGTTGACCATGGCGGGCAGAACGCTGAGCGCGAAGATGCGGATGCCCGCCTGTGTGTACGACGCCTCCACGCCCCCGCCCATGCCGAACACGGCGCACAGCTGGGGCGCAAAGAGCGTCAGCGCGGCGGCGAACACCAGGGAAATGACGCCGGACCACAGCAGCGAAAGCCCCAGCGTGATGCGCACATTGCCAAGGTTGCGTTCGCTGCGGTAGCTGGAGAGCATGGGCTCGGTGGCCATGTTGGTTCCGTCCGAAACGGACGCGCACAGCAGCGAAATGTTATACACCACGTCGAAAGCGGCCACGGCGAGTCCGCCGCCGATGCGCACCAGCAGGCGGTTCACCAGGATAATGGTGATGAACTGATACAGGTATTGCAGCGAGGTGGCAAAGCCCGTCCGGGCGGAGAGGCCGATGCCGCGCCAGTCCAGCTTCGCCCAGATGAAGCGCAGCGACCCCCGGCGCTTGAGGATGTGCCAGCCGGTTATGCTCAGCATCACCGCCGCGCCCGCCACCGTGGAATAGACGGAGCCGCGCACGCCCAGCCCCATCTGGATGATGAAGATATAGCTGAAAACCGTATCCAGGATGCCGGAGGCCGACATGGCCAGCGCCGCCGTTTTGGGGCCGTTGTCGGCGTTGACGAAGTAATAGAACGGCCCCTGGCAGAACATGATGGGAACAAAGATCAGCTGCGTGCGGATATAAGAGCGCGTCAGCTCGTCCGCCGGATCGGCGCCCAGCAGGCTCATGAGCTGGGGCAAAAACAGCAGGCCCAGCGCCGCCGTCGCCAGATACACCGTCAGCAGCAGCCGCAGGACGGTATGGAAAATGCGGTTGCCCTCCGCCTCGCGCCCCTCCGCCAGCTTAGAAGCGTAGTGGATGGAGCCGCCGATGGAAAAACCGTAGCTCAAAATATTATAAAACAGATAGACCGGCTGGCCGAAACCGATGGCGGCAAGCCCCTCCGTGCCGATGCCGTTGCCCACGAACACGCTGTCCGCCACGCCGGCCACCGCCATCCAAAAGCTGCTGAACAGCGCCGGGATGAAAAACCGCCGGAATGCTCCCCGCACAAAATAGCGGCTTCGCGTCCAATGCAGTTGTTGCTGTGCGTTTGTCATTTCATCGCTCCGTTTCTGCCCTCTGCAAGGATATCATCGATGTGCGGAAAAACCGCAAAACGCCAATTTCATAATAGCACAAAATCGGGCTAATAGCCAGAGGATAATTGAAAAACGATGAATATTTTGTTCCTACTCAGCCTTCGGCTTCGTAGTAACACGCGGGCGGGGATTCCATCCCCCCCGCGTACCCCCCCACGGTTTTTCCTCTCGCACCTTCGGTGCTCCCGGGCGGAAAAACCGCAAGGAAGGAAAATTTCATCTGGTCGTCTGCGCTCCCGCCTGAAATTTTCCGTCCTCCCGGCGTACACGCCGCCGGTGCGGATTTCAGTCAAGGGGAGTTCCCCTTGACAATCCCCCCTTGACGCCGTTTCTCGGTGGTTCTTCCAGGGGGGCTGAGTAGTAACAATATTTTCATTTTCATGTGTTGCCATTTTTGTTATTTTTTTGAAAGGAATCTTTCGCCGGTGTATTTTTTTATTGCCAAGCCATGGAAAATTTGGTATAATAGCGGCTGAATATAGAAAATAACGTTTGCCGGACCTCCGCGGCGCGGCACGATATATAAGGAGACGGTATGTACCAGAGAAAAAAGCGGGGCTGGTCCCAGCATTTAGATTTTATGGCCATGGACATCGGAGCGCTGGAAATATCGCTGCTGCTGGCGTTTTTGACCCATGTGGGCTTTTCCAATATGATCGGGCGGCGCATGTTTTGGGGTTCGTTTATTTTCCTGCCTTTTCTGGACGTGGCCATTATGGTGATCGCCGACACGTACCACGGCGTGATCCGAAGAAACCATTATCATGAGCTTGCCAGGCTGCTGAACCAGACCACGTATCTGGCTCTGGTTTTCGGCGCTTTCCTGATCATGAACGAAGCCAATCTGGCTGGATCGAGCTATGTTTTTTTCCAAACGGTGCTGAGCTATATCCTGCTGGGCTTCCTCAGCCGCACATTGTGGAAACGCCATTTGCAGAGCCGGCTGCACATCCGCAACCGCACGGGCCTGCTGGTGGTAGCCAGGGCCAGCCGCCTGCACGACGTGGTCACAGAGCTGGTGAACCACAATTACAACACCTACCGCATCGTGGGCGCGGCCCTGCTGGATGAAAACGTGAAGCTGCGGGAAGAGGACAGGGTGCTGCGGCACATCAAACGGGGCGATACGGAAATCGATACCCTGCCGGTGGTGGCCACGGGGGACAATTTGATTCCCTATCTGGTCACCAACTGGGTGGATGAAATTTTCTTGGACGCGCCGGAGGAAATGCCCATCGACCTGATCGACCAGATCATCAGCATGGGCATCACGGTGCATTTGAGCCTGAACAATTTGGAGCGCATCGTGGCCCGCCACAAGGACATCGAGTGGATCTGCGGCCAGGCCGCCCTGACGGTGAGCTTAGGCTATATTTCGGGCCGCGATTTGTTCCTCAAGCGCCTCATGGATATCACCATCGGCTCCGCCGGCTGCCTGATCACGGGGCTGCTGACGCTGATCTTAGGGCCCATGATTTATATTGCCTCCCCCGGCCCCATTTTCTTCCACCAGACCCGCATCGGCGAAAACGGCCGGAAGTTTGAAATGTACAAGTTCCGCAGCATGTATATGGACGCGGAAAAACGCAAGCAGGAGCTGGCCAAAGCCACGGGCCAGGAAAACGAGCTGATGTTCAAGCTGGAGCACGATCCCCGCATCATCGGCATGAAGCAGAAAAAGAACGGCAAATGGAAAAAGGGCATCGGCGGCTGGATCCGCGATTTGTCCCTGGACGAATTCCCCCAGTTTTTCAACGTGGTCAAAGGCGATATGAGTTTGGTGGGCACCCGTCCCCCCACGGTGGACGAATGGGAGCACTATAAGCCCGCCTACCGGGCGCGCATGTCCACCCGCCCGGGCGTCACCGGCCTGTGGCAGGTGAGCGGCCGCAGCAAGATCCGGGATTTCGACCAGGTGGTGCAGCTGGACCGGGAATACATCGAAAACTGGTCCCTGAAGCTGGACTGGCAAATTCTCGCTAAGACCGTGCTGACCGTGATTACAAGAAAAGGGGCCATGTAATAGGATAAAGTGGAAAGTGAAAAGTGGAAAGTGGAGATTTGATCAGCAGGCGAACAACAGCCGGAGATCGGTCTTTTCACTTTCCACTTTTCACTTTTCACTTTCTTGTTCTGACTGCCGCCCGTCATACTTTCTCCCCCTCCTTCATACCATAGCGCGAGGACAACGTGAAGGAGTGTGCGGCCATGAAAAAATGGAAATGGAAGCTGAATATTCGCCGGGTGGACGTGGAAAGGATGCTGGTGCTGTGCGCTTCGGCGCTGGTGGTGGCCCTGGCCCTGCGCCAGGAGGAACCCGCCGTCTCTTATGAAAGCACGGCCCTGAGCAGCGTATCCGCCGCGACGGATACCACGGTGCTCACGGCGGCGGAAACCCAGCCCACCGTGGTGTATTATCAGGACGGGGAGGGGTATTTGGTGCCCGTGACCCGGCAGGTGGACAAAACGGACGGCATCGCCAAGGCCACCCTGAATCTGATGGTGCAGAGCAGCGCCAACGATTTGGCGGCGGCAAGGCTGGGCCTGAAAACCACCGTGCCCGAGGGCGTGAAGTTCGATCTGGACATCGCAAACGGCAAAGCCCGGGTGGACTTATCCAAGGAAGCGCTGAACTGCCAGAACGCGGAGCAGGAAATCATGATGGTGCAGTCCGTGGCCCAAACCTTATGCGAATTTGACACGGTGGACGAGGTTTCTTTCCTGTTTGACGGCCAGAAGCGCAGCAAGCTCACCTGGGGCACCGACGTGAGCGGCGTGTTCACCGGGGATCAGTTGAACCTGGAAACCGTGGAAACCATGGCGGGCAGCGGCACCGTGCAGCTTTATTTCCCCTCATCCACCGGGCGCATGCTGGTGCCCGTCACCCGCGCCGTCTTTTCCGACGCCGACGTAAATACCGCCATGCTGGAATTGGTCAAAGGACCCAAGGCGGACAGCGGCCTTTCCGCCCCCCTGCCCAAGGACTGCGGGCTGCTGGGCGTGAACATGAAGGACGGCGTGGTCACCGTCAACTTCACCCGCCAATTTATGGACGCCGTGCAGGGGGAAAACGGCATCCAGGCCCTGCGCGCCATCATGTTCACCGCCGCCCAGTTCCCCGGCGTCAAGCAGGTGAAAATCGCCGTGGAGGGCGAGCCCTACCAGCCCCCCGAAGCCGCTGCCGCCACCTTTTTGAACCAGGATTCCGAGATCATGACCTATTATCCCGGCGTGATCGAGATCGACTGAGGATGCTCCGGCTCCTCCATAGCGGATGATCGTCAAGGACGCGGTTGAAGCATCGCGCCCTTTTTTCGTTCATAATAGTATCAGAAACAAAGGCAACCGCCGGTTGCGCGCACCTGTGAAACAGCGAAGGGAAATTGGTGGAAAAGAAAAAAATTCCTGCTATAATTTCCTTTGCAACGCGGAGCAAAATACGAAACGGAGGAAAAGGAAAATAAGTTTGGGAAACAATCTGCAATACCTGCGCAGTCTGAGAAAGAACATGACCCAGGAATCGCTGGCGGAACAGCTTCACGTCAGCCGTCAGACCGTATCAAAGTGGGAAATGAACGCCGCCCTCCCGGAAATGGACAAAGCCATCGCGCTGTGCGAAATCTTCAATTGCTCTCTGGACAGCCTGTTCCGGGAAGAAATGGATAAGCGGAGCGACGCTTGTTCCAATCTTCGCGTGGAGGAGGTGGAAGGGTTCCGGTACGCGGCGTACACAGTGATCAGCGCGGACCCGGAGCCCGACGCCATCGGCCGGGTAAGGGAGCAGGCGCTGCAGCGCGGCGTAAGGGACCCGAAGGTGATCGGCTGGGATTTCCCCTGTGTTTCCGCCGAGCAGATCAACGTCCATCACATGCACGGATATACGGCGGCATGGATCGTTCCCCAGGGGACCGACACGGAGGGCCTGCAAATCAAAGAGCAGCCAAAGCACAGATACGCGGCGGTTCACATCGACAGGCCCTTCGATCAGCCTTTCGCCACCATTCCCGGCGCGTACCGGACGCTGGATCATTTCATGCGCGTCAACGGCCTTGCGCAGATCAGAACCGGCGTGATCCCCTGCTTTGAAACCGACGGGGAAAGCATGGATATTTATATCGCGTGCGAATGAATAAGCTTTGCCACGGGCTTCTTCTTCTCTTTTTCTTGACACGGCGCGGCGCTTTCCTTATAATGGGAACTGCAAGAAAAGTCCATCCAGGCCTGCAGCCGCGTTTCTTCCCATCGGAGTGGGAAACGCGGGCGCGTTTAGGCGGAAGCGTTGAACAAGTGAACAGAAAGGGGCGGAACGAATGAACATTCGTCGGTGTTTATCGTGGCTGCTGGCGCTGCTGCTGGTACTTTCCATGCTGGCGGGCGCGGGCGCGGAGGAAGAATACTTCCTGGAGAAGGAGCCGGGCTGCCGTCAGCTGACGCTGTACTGGAACGATCCGGACGCGGATTACAGCAAGTGCGACGTGTGGATCTGGTTTCCCGGCAAGGATGGCAGCGGCACGCTGTTTTATCCCTGCGATTACGGCGTGAAATGCATGGTGAACGTGCCGGAGGACGTAAAAGAGGTGGGTTTCATCGTGCGCAAAAACTGCTCCGACCCCGGGGCCAAATCCTGGGGCAGCGCCACCAAGGACGTGGAGGAGGACCGCTATGCCGTCATGACCGGGGCGGATACGAAGATTTATCTGCTGCCCGGCGACAGCATGCAGTATGTAAGCTCCGACGGCGGGAAGACCCTGAACGCCATCCGCACCTTCACTTTGGCGGGCATCGTGTCGGCTTCCGAAATCAAATATTTCATCAGCCCGGCGTGCAGGCTGGATCTGGATCAGGTGCACGTGCGGCAGGACGGAAAAGACCTGAACATCGTCAAGCTCTCCAGCCGGAACAACAACGTGGTCACCGGCGTGATCACGGTGGAAGGGGAGCTGGACATGAGCAAGACCTACACCGTGGAAATCGACGGGTACGGGGAAATCGCCGCCGTGCCCACGGACATCTTCGACAGCGCCGCTTTCGTGCAGAATTACACCTACGACGGGGACGACTTGGGCGCGGTGATCCGTGGCGACAAAACCGTGTTCAAGGTATGGGCCCCCACCGCTTCCTCCGTGAAGCTCAACCTGTTCACCGACGGCGGCGAAGGCGAAGCCTACGAAGTTATCGATATGACCAAGGCCGAAAAGGGCGTATGGACCGCCACGGCCGCCTGCGGCCACGGCACCTATTACACCTACACCGTCGCCACCGCCGTGGGCGTGCAGGAGGCGGTGGACCCCTACGCCAGGGCCGTGGGCGTGAACGGCAACCGGGGCATGGTGATCGACCTTTCTTCCACCGACCCGGAAGGCTTCCGGGACGGCACATATTACGATCAGATCGACACCTACGGCGACGCGGTGATCTGGGAAGTCCACGTCCGTGACTTTTCCAACACCCTGTCCGCCTCCCAGTATCCCGGCAAATATTTAGCCTTTACGGAAACGGGGCTGACCAATGCCAGCGGCGTGCCCGCGGGCATGGATTACATCAAGCAATTGGGCGTCACCCACGTACATCTGCAGCCAGTGTACGATTACGCCACCGTGAATGAAGCAAGCACCGAACCCCAGTTCAATTGGGGCTACGATCCCAAGAACTACAACGCCCCCGAGGGCAGCTACGCCACCGACCCCTATCACGGGGAAGTGCGGGTGAACGAATTCAAGCGGATGGTGCAAAGCCTGCATGAAAACGGCCTGGGCGTGGTGATGGACGTGGTATACAACCACACCTACGCCCTGGATTCCTGGCTGAACCGCATCGTGCCCTACTATTACTACCGCTTCAATTACGACGGCACCGCCTCCAATGGCAGCGGCTGCGGCAACGAAACGGCCTCCAACCGGGTGATGTTCCGCAAGTACATGGTGGACAGCGTGACTTATTGGGCCAAAGAATATCAGATCGACGGCTTCCGCTTCGACCTGATGGCCCTTCACGATGTGCAGACCATGCAGGCCATCGAGCAGGCCGTGCACGAAATCAACCCCAAGGCCCTGATCTACGGCGAGGGCTGGACCGGCGGCACATCCGCCCTGCGGGACAACTTCCAGGCCAATCAGCAGAACATCCGCCAGGTGAAGCCCACCGGGGACGCCATCGGCTCCATCGCCGTGTTCAACGACGCCATCCGGGACGGCCTCAAGGGCAGCGTGTTCGACGCCAAGGATCAGGCCTACGCCAACGGCAAGGCCAACAAGACCACCGCCAACAAGGTGATCTTCGGCATCCAGGGCGGCGAGAAAACGTCCGCCGTGAACTGGTTCGTGAAAAACGCCATGGTGGTGAATTATACCTCCTCCCACGACAACAACACCCTGTGGGATAAGCTGCTCCTGTCCAATCCCGACGCGCCCGCGGAAGACCGGCTGGCCATGTACCGCCTCTGCGCCGCCACGGTGCTTTTGAGCCGGGGCACGCCCTTCTTCCTGGCCGGGGAAGAAATGCTGCGCACCAAGGCCGGGGACGAAAACAGCTACATGTCCTCCGACGAAGTGAACAACATCGATTGGGACGCCCTCACCCCGGACAGCGACGCCTATGCCATGATGGAATACTACCGGGGCCTGATCGCCCTGCGCCGGGCGCGTTTCACCGATCCCGACGCCCCCTGCGCGTTCCTGACCACCGTCGCCCCCAGCGCCGCCCTGCTGGAAAACAGCGTGATCGCCGTTACCTGGGCGGACGATACCGGCGCGGTGGGCTATGCCGTCATCAATCCCACCGCCCAGACCCTCTCCGTTGACCTGCCGGAAGGCTGGGCCGCCTCCCGCGCGCTCGTGCAGGGCGACCGGGTGCAGCCCGACGCCGCGCCGGAAAACGGCCCGCTGACCGTGGAACCGTGCAGCGTGACGCTGGCGGTACGGGCGGAATAACCACAGGGGGCTTCTTCGGCCCCTGAACCCCAACAGGCGAATGAACTTTGCCGGAAAGAACAAACATGTTCGCCTGTGGCTGGAAGACATGGAAGCTCAAAGGCTTCTGGCCCAAAAAACAAAAAAATCCCCGGAAGGAAAGTTCGCTTTCCCTCCGGGTGTTTTTTTCAGCTTTTCCCGGATGCCTTGCATCCGGGATGGCGGCTTTCAGCCACCGGGCCAGAAACACAATGCCTCTAAGGTTGGCCGTTTTTTCCGAGCAACAGCGAAAAATTGCTTTTTCGTCGCGTCAAATAGGATGCGCAGGTGAGGGTCCAGGGACGAACCTCGGACGACCGCCAGCGGCGGGAGTATCGTCCGCGGTGAGATCAACCGAAACAAGCAATGTCCGCATGAAGCGGACTTGCGCCGATTGAGGTTGCGGACATGCATGCCCCTGGTCGGGGGACGAACCGCCGATGACCGCCTGTGGACGAAGCCCTGACATCCGCCAGTGGCGGATATCATGTCAGGGCTGAGATCAACCGAAAGGGAGCAAGCTCTCCTGTGGAGAGTTGCGACCTTTGAGGTTGCGGCCAGAATTTCATCGGCGGTGAGATCAGCCGAAAGGGAGCAATCTCCCCATGAAGGGGAGCTGCGACCATTGAGGCTGCGGAACTGGGGGCGGAGAGCCCCCAATATGTCCCTTACATGACCACCGTGATCTGGTCGCCGTCGTGGAGCATATCGTCGGTGAGGACTTGGGCGGTGACAGCCTGACCGTTGACCAGCAGCTTCTGCACGCCGCTTTCGCGGTGGGCGGCGTTATCCACGGTGATATGGAGGCGCTTGCCCCGGAAGGTCTTTTCCATGGTGAATCCGTCCCACGCCGCGGGGATGGCGGGGCAGACGCGGAGGCCGTCGGGGGTGGGGCGCAGGCCTAAGATGCCTTCCACCATGCCCACCATGACGGTGGAGGCGGTGCCGGTGAGCCAGTGCACGTGGGCGCGGCCGGGCTGGGGCGTTTCGTGGCCCTCAATGAACTGGGAGTGGACGTAGGGCTCCACCTCGCGGATCTCGGCCCGGTCGTTGTAGGCGGCGGGGCAGGATTCCTTGAAGTACTGGAAGGCGCGTCCGCCGTGACCCAGCAGGGCTTCGGCCAGGATGGCCCAGCCCTGGGCCTGGCAGAAGATACCGCCGTTTTCCTTGGTGGTGGGGTTAAAGAGCAGCATGGCCGCGCCGTCAAAGGCGTGCTTGCGGTAGCAGGGGGTCATGAGCTCGATGCCGTTGGGGGTGTTGAGCAGCTGATACACGGTTTCCATGCTCTTTTCAGCCTGTTCTTTCGTCGCGCCGCCGGAAATGACGCACCAGCTTTGGGGATTGAGCCACATGGCGGCTTCGGGATCGTGCTTGCTGCCGATGACGGCGCCGTCCTGGGTGTAGCCCCGGCGGAAGCGGTCGTCCTCCCAGAAATGCTGGTTGATGAGGGCCAGCTGCTTTTCGGCGGTTTCCTTGAGCCAGGCGCTGTACGCCTTGTTTTCCTCTGTATCGGGCAGCAGCTCGTCCAGCTGACGCAGGGCCAGATAGAACTGGAAGGCCACGAAGCTGCTTTCGCCCTGAGCGCCTAACTTCAGGCAGTCGTTCCAGTCGGCGTGGAGGCCGGCGGGCATGCCGTGAGCGCCCAAATGATGCATGGTAAAGTCGATGGCGCGCTTCAAATGCTCGATGACGGTGCCCTCGTCGTAATCGGCGAAGGGGATCACTTCATTCAGGAAGTCCTTGTCGCCGGTTTCGGCAATGTACTTGTACACGGTGGGGAACAGCCACATGGCGTCGTCGGCGCGGTAGGCGGGATGGCCGGTTTCCCTCACATAGCTGTCCTGCTCCGGGGTGTCCTCATGACCGGGGTTGTGGGAATACTTGACCAGGGGCAGGCCCGCGCCGTGGTGCACCTGGGCGGAGAGCATGAAGCGGATGCGGTCCTTCGCCATGGGCGGGTCCAGATGGATGATGCCCTGGATGTCCTGCACGGTGTCGCGGTAGCCGTAGCCGTTGCGCTCGCCGCAGTAGATCAGGCTGGCGGCGCGGCTCCAGACGAAGGTGGTGAAGCACTGGAAAGCGTTCCAGGTGTTCACCATGGTGTTCAGGTTGTCGTCCGGGGTGTGGATGTTCAGGTTGTTCAGCTTGCCGTGCCAGTAGTCGATCAGGGTGCGCCATTCCGCGTCCACGGTGTAGGCGGTGTCCCGGTAGCGGCGGATCAAATCTTTGGCTTCCTGTTCGCCCTTCTGGCCTAAGAGGAAGGCCACGGTTTTGGTTTCGCCGGGCTGCAATTCGAGAACCGTATGCAGCGCGCCGCAGGGGTTGCCGTTGAAGTTCAGGCTGTTATCCAGCTTGCCTTCCTGCACGCCCTTGGGGGCGTTGAAGCGGTGCACGCCAAGGAACCGTTCCCGGCGGCCGGTGTAGCTGACCACGTCCGCCCCGGCCAGTCCGAAGAAGCGCTCCCGGCCGTTCTCGCCGTTCTCGTTCACGCCGCAGAACTGGTTGACGCGCTGCAAAATGTGGTTTTCGTGGAATTCGGTCACGGTGATGAACTGGGTGTACTGCATGTTCACCAGGTCCTGGGTATAGAAGCTGTCGGTGGTGAATTCGCAGTAGCCGAACACGCCGATCTTCCGGGGCGTATCGCCGGTGTTGGTCACGGCCAAACGCCAGACTTCGTGGGTGGCGTCCATGGGCACGTAGTACAGGGCCTTGGTTTCGATGCCGTTGTAGGCGGATTCGATCTGGGTGTAGCTGGTGCCGTGGCGGGTGACGGTTTCATATTCCTTAAGGGGCTTTTCCACGGGCCGCCAGGAGGCGGACCAGAAATCGCCGGTCGCTTCGTCCCGCAGGTAGATATAGCGGCCCGGCTCGTCAAACTGGTTGAACATATAGCGCAGGATGCGTCCCGCCGCGCCGGACTTGACGAAGCTGTAGCCGCCGGCGTTCTGGGTCACGATGGCGCCGTATTCCGGCGAGCCCAAATAGTTGGCCCAGGGCATGGGCGTGCGGGGGTCGGTGATCACGTATTCCCGGCGGGCGTTGTCGAAATAACCGTACTGCATGGAAAAACTCCTCCTGTCCTTTGTTTCCGAAAGTTACCAAGTTCCTATTCGGCGCGAAAACGGTTTGTCCTCCACGCTCAGCTCTGTTCATGCACAATTTTCTTCTGGGCGTACATATACTTGTCCGCCTCGTCCAGCAGGTCCTTCACAGTGGTTTTGCCAATGTCGTCGGTATAGGCGTAGCCCAGGGAAATGCTCACGCCTTCCTTTTTTTCCAATTCTTCAAACCGGCGGATCATGGCGCGGATGGTATCGCGGGTGCAGTCCGTCACGATGGCGGCGAACTCGTCCCCGCCGAAGCGGAAGCAGTTTTCCCCGAAACAGGCGGCAATGCAGGCCGCCGCGTGGCGGATCAGCTCGTCCCCCGCCAAATGGCCTTCCGTATCGTTGGTGCGCTTCAGGAAGTTCACGTCGAACAGCACCACGGCCATGGAACAGCCGCTGTCCGGGGATTCCACCACGTACTGCTCGAACCGGTAGCGGTTGGGCAGGTTGGTCAGGGCGTCGGTCTCGGCGGCGGAACGCAGGATCTGATCCAGGTCGTTCCGGCGTTTGAGCACGCCGTTATACGCCCGCGCCACCAGTCGCACTTCCCTAAAGCCCCGCTTTTCGTCCAGGGATTCGTCCTGGGGAATCAGCTTTTCAAACCGCCCCAGAGGCCGAATGATCTTAAAATACATGATGATGAAGGCGCAGATCAGGATCGCCATGGTGGATAGGGTGGCCACCCACATCATCGTTCGCAGCAAATCCACGCGCTGGGACGTCCGGGCGGATTCCTGGGCGGATCGCTGCTGGATCAGGGCCACGCAGCCGCTCACGCTCTGAGAAACGACATTTTTTTTCTGCCCGTATTCCGTTCCTATCAACAGTCCCCGGGCGATGGAAAGCTTTTGCCCGTCCGGCATGGCCGCTTCCTCCGCCGTCAGCTCCGGCAGGGGAATGATCGTCAGCGGCGGGGTCTGGGGAACGGGATATACGGCGTTCACCAAGGCCAGGGCGTGCAGCTGAGCCTCCCAAAGCTGGTTGGCGCTGTCCGCCGCCTGGGCAAGCAGGGCCTCCGCTTCCGCGCTCACATCGTATTCCCGGAACCGGGCCATTACCTGATCGCCCCGGCGATCCATCGTCAGCTCCTGGGCGTAGGCGTTTAAGGGGCCCACGTTCACTTCCCCGTTTTCCAGGATGGGCAGCAGCACAAAGCTGCTGGCCGTTTCTGACAGCGTGCTGGAGCCTGCCAGCAGGGAGGTGGCGTCCTGGGTGTACGTTCCGGCGTTGCGCATGATGGTGGACAGGCGGTTGCTTTGGGTGCTGATGGAAAAAAACAGCCAGATGACCGCCACGTGCAGCACCGCCAGCACGATCACCAGGGGCAGCACCAGCGCGTGGACCGATACGCCCTTTCCGCCTTCAAATTTTTTCATGATCTTCAATGGACCCAACCCTCTTTCGCGCCGCTTCCGGCAGGGAATCATTTTTCAAAGTATTCGGCCAGCTTCTCCGCCGGGATCGGGCGGGAATATCGGTAGCCCTGGAGGTAGGAGGCGTACATTTCGCTGCACAGCTTTTCGTCCGATTCGCTTTCCACGCCCTCGTACAGCACGGAGTACTGCAATTCGGAGAACATGCCGGCCAGGCCCTCCACCAGCTTTTCGCTGCGCTCGCTGCTTCCGCTGGCCTGCACCAGGGACCGGTCGAACTTGATGATGTCGAAGGGCAGGGCCATGATGCGCTCCATATTGGAATAGCCCGTGCCGAAATCGTCCAGATAGATTTTGATCCCCTGCCCCCGCAGCTCCGATATTTTGTTTTTCATCAGGATAAAATCGTCCTCGCTGCGGGATTCCGTCAGCTCAATGGCGATCATATCCTCCGGCACGCCGCAATTGCAGATGATATCGATCATATCCTGGCAGAAGCGGTCGTCCTTCAATTCCAGGGCGGATACGTTCACCGACACCCGGGCGAAACGGCAGCCCGCCGCCAGCAGCTTTTTGATTTCCACGCAGGTTTTATGCAGGATGATTTCCGTCATGGTGTGAATGAACCCGTTTTCCTCCGCCAGGGGAATGAACCGGTCCGGGTATTCCATGGTGCCGTCCGGCAGGCGCAGGCGCATGAGGGCTTCGGCGGAATCGTACTGGCGGGTTTTGATGTTCAGCACCGGCTGGAACAGCACCAGCACCCGGGGATCGTTCAAATCGGCGGTGTTGTGGATGCTTTCCAGCTCTTTGATCAGCGCCTCGTAGGAATTGAACCGTTCTACGTCCTTGGACGTTACCCGGTACACGCTGTTTTCCGCCATGCGGAGGTGCACGTGGCGCACCAGACTGACGTATTCGTTTTTCCGGCTGATGTCCTCCACCGATTCCCCGATCACGATTTTGTAATCGAACTGGAATTTTTTGTATTCTGGTTCAAAAGCCTGCAAAATGCGGAGGATGCGGTCTTCGTAATCCGGATTGCGGCTCACGGGAATCAAAAGCATTTCATGGCCGTTATCCACCTGAAACAGTACCGCGCCCCTGAAAAAGTCGCTGCTGAAGCGCCGGATCGTGGCCTGCATGTCTTCAGGAAAGGCTTTCCCTTCCTCGTTGAACTGGTGCAGGTACAGGCTCATGAAAACGAAATCCTTTTTCCGCTCATAGGCATAGCGCACCAGATTGCCCAGGGCGCTGCTGTCGATGGCGCCCATCATGGCGTCGTAGGGCGTGGAATGCATCACGTAAAACATGGCGATCACCGGGTACAGGAAGGTGACCACCGTGTAGGAATTTTGCCGGAACAATTGCTGCACAGCCAGAATCCCAAAGGAAACCGCCATGGAGCTGTAAAACCCCAGCATCACCCGGCGGAACAGCCGGTTGCGCACCCGGATCAGCAGCAGGATGATCAGGGCCACAAAGCTCAAATACCCGTACATAAACATGTTCCGGCCCCGATAGCTCACCGTGCCGTCCCCGGTGATGAACAGCCCGCCGTCCTGAGAAACAAATACCGCCTCCAACACCGTCATCAAAACAAGCAGCCCCGCCGCCACCGCGAAATAAATGCCCTTCTCCGGCTTTTCCACCCGGGTGACGGCGATGATATAAATCACATAATGCACGAACACCAGATACAGCAGGGCGTGAAACGCGCACCGCAGCCCGTTGGCCAGCCCTATATACCCCCCATGCACCGCCACGGTGTAGGTGAACACGTTGGTAATGGCCGCCGCCGCGATCAGCACGATCAGGGAAATGAACACGCGGAAGCTGCGGGTTTTGTTGGTGTAGGAAAAATAAATCAAACAGGCCATAACCACACAGATGGATACAGCCGTCAGATCTCCGATAGGGGAATAACCGGCGAAGGTGATTTGGCGGATCATGAATCAGGACTCCTCACGGTCAAAAAAATATATAAATATTGAGATAACTCCTTACTTTTCCGCGCCGTTCAGCAGGCGGGCGAGGAAGAATGCGGCGCAGCGTTCCTCGTCCTGCCAGATATGCATGGTATGGGGTTCCGGGCACAGGATCAGGCAGCGGAAACCCCGCGTCCCACCCTCCAGGCGGAAAAACAGGGCCGATTCATAGCCCGCTTTTACCAGAGCCATGGCCAGGACGCGGTTCGCCTCGTAACATTCGGCCAGGTTGTCGGGCGCGTACAGCCCGTTTTCCATCAGGGCGTCCACGTGGCCGGTCACGCCCAAGTCCTGGCCGGAAATCACGTCCCGGAGCCTGCCCTCGCCGTCCAGATACATGAGGGTGTTCATGCGCAGATTTTCCCGGATGGGCGCGAAGCCCCAGCGCAGCTTTTCTTCCGTGTCCACGCCCTGGTCAAAGGCCTCGGCCATTTCCCGCAGGGTGTCGTACAGGCTGTGCTTGGCCAGCTTGGGGATTTCCAGGTGGCCGTGCTTGCCCTCCACATAGATGATGTAGCAGTTGCGGCCCTTGGATTTGCCCCGGTACAGGGTTTTATCCACTTTGGCGAAGAGGCCGTCGTAATCCTTGGCGTCCTCGGGGTAGGAGGCGCTGCCCACGGTGCCGGTGATAAACAGGGCGTGGCCGTTCACGGTATAGGTGCGGCGGAGCAGACGCCCGCCCGAAAAAAAGCTGTCGTAAAGATCATGGATATGCTGATAAGCGTTGCTCTTGAAATAGACCATCAGCAATTCGTCCCCGCCGAAACGCCCTGCCAGGCCGTCAGGGCCCACGCAGTCCCGCAGGGTCTGGCCCAGCTGGGACAGCACCCCGTCGCCCGTGGCGTGGCCGTAATGATCGTTGATGCTCTTGAAATTGTCCAGATCAATGATCCCCAAGGTGAAGGGCACCCGGCGCTCGATCAGATCGCGGATGAATTCCAGCATATACTTTCTGGCAATCAGCCCCGTCAGGGAATCGTGCACCGCGAACAAAGGCACGCTTTCCAGCACGTTCTGAAAATACGGGTATGTGGATAAGTATTCCGATGAATACACGCCGCGCGCCTCCTTTCCTTGCCCGCCCCGCTTCGGGAGCGGCATTTCGCCGCATCAAAAAAACGCCTGTCTTTTTTGCTGCTATCATACCAGATTTTTGCCATGGATGCAAGCGCTGCGGAAAAATATGCCGTGGTTTACGCATAAATTATCAATCGGGATTTGTTGAGGGAGAAGTTGGGGGCTCTCCGCCCCCATCCCCCTGACCAGGGGCGAACCGCCCTTGGACTCCCTCTCAGCGAAATAACTTGTCTGGGTTTCCAAACAACCTTCGCCTGCCGCGCTGGGATGTACGAAAGTTTGATGCTTCTGGCCCAAAGAAAGCCTTTCAGCGGCCGGGCCAGAAGAATAAGACCGTCAATCGAGGCTGTTTCTTCCAAGCAGCAGCGGGAAGAAAGCTATTTTGACGAGCCAAGCAATATCCGCAAGTGCAGGGTCCAGGGGGGTCACCCCCCTGGTGGAGGTTTGGAGGCAAAGCCTCCAAGACTACGCTTTTGTGATGCTCTGCCCCTGGGGGGTATCCTTCACCAGATACCCGGCGGCGGCCAGGGCGTCCCGCAGCTCGTCGCTGCGCTTCCAGTTCTTTTCCTTGCGGGCATGGGCGCGCTCGTCGGCCATCTGCTGAATTTCGGCGGGCAAGCCCCCCTCGTCGGCCTTCTTCATGAGCAGGCCAAGCACGCCGGTGAGCTCCAGCAGGGTTTTGAGCACGCCGTCCACGGCGGCCCTGGCGCTCTGCTCGTTCAGGCTCACGTTGGCGTCCTTGACGATTTCAAAGATGGCCCCCAGCGCGTCGGCGGTGTTCAAATCGTCGTCCATGGCGGCGTCGAAGCGGGCGGCGTATTCCTTCACGCGATTCAAAAGCGCTTCTTCGTCGGCGGTGAGGGGCTTTTCCTGGGCGTTTTTCTTCAGGAACAGCAAATGATCCCTGGCGGTATACAGCCTGTGCAGGGAGGCGTGGGCCTGGGCCATCATGTCCCGGCTGAAATTGACGGGGCTGCGGTAGTGGGCGGAGAGCATGAACATGCGCACGTCCTCGGGGTCGTATTCCTTCAGGATATCCCGCACGGTAAAGAAATTCCCCAGGGACTTGCTCATTTTCTCGTTGTCGATGTTGATGAAGCCGTTGTGCATCCAATACCGGGCGAAGGGCTTGCCGGTGGCGCACTCGCTCTGGGCCACCTCGTTTTCGTGGTGGGGGAACAGCAGGTCCTTGCCCCCCGCGTGGATATCGAAGGTTTCGCCAAGGTACTTCATGCTCATGGCGCTGCACTCGATGTGCCAGCCGGGACGGCCCATGCCCCAGGGGGATTCCCAGGCGGGCTCGCCGGGCTTCTGGGCTTTCCACAGGGCGAAGTCGGCGGGGTTGCGCTTCACGTCGTCCACGTCGATGCGGGCGCCCGCTTCCAGGTCGTCCAAATTCTGGCCGGACAGCTTGCCGTAGCCGGGGTCCTTTGAAACGTCGAAGTACACGTCGCCGTTGACCTCATAGGCGTAGCCCTTGTCCTGCAAGGTTTTCACCAGATGGATGATCTCCCCGATGTGCTCCGTGGCCCGGGGATGCACCGTGGCGGGGCGGATGCCTAAGGCTTTGGCGTCCTGATAGTACTCCTTGATGAAGCGGTCGCCCAGCTCTTTGACCGTGATGCCCTCCGCGTTGGCGCGTTTGATCATCTTATCGTCGATGTCGGTGAAGTTCTGCACGAAGGTCACTTCGTAGCCCCGATGCTCGAAGTACCGGCGCAGCACGTCGAAGGTGATGAAGGGCCGGGCGTTGCCGATGTGGAAATAGTCGTACACCGTGGGGCCGCAGGCGTAAATGCTCACCTTGCCGGGACGAAGCGGCACAAATTCTTGCTTTTTCCTTGTCTGGCTGTTATAAATCTGCATCTTTGAATCCTCCCTTGTATGTCATTTCATTTTTTCTTTTTTCATGGGGCAGTTTTCACGGGGACAGGCTTCGCAATCGCGCTGTTCTTCGGTTTCCATTTCCAGTATTTCCAGTTTTCCTTCGATGGCCTGCACCTTTTCCAGCATGGGGTCGGGCAGGTCGCCGTGGTTGAGGTCGATGTCCGGACGGGTGGCGGGGCCGCGCACGATGCGGCCGGGATTGCCTACCACCGTACAATTGTCCGGCACGTCCTTTAATACGATGGCCCCCGCGCCGATCTTCACGTGGTTGCCGATGGTGATGGGGCCCAGCACCTTGGCCCCGGCCCCCACGGTGACGCCCCGGCCGATGGTGGGGTGGCGCTTGCCGGTGTCCTTGCCGGTGCCGCCCAGGGTGGCGCCCTGGTAAATGGTCACGTCGTCGCCCACCTCGGCGGTCTCGCCGATGACCACGCCGGTGCCGTGGTCGATGAACACGCCCTCGCCCAATTTCGCGCCGGGATGGATATCGATGCCTGTGCGCTGATAGGAACGGAAATTGATGAACCGGGCCAGCAGAAAATGGCCCTTCAAATAGGCTTTATGCGCCCGCCGGTGGGAGCGCACGGCCTTGAAGCCCGGATAACAGAAAAAGACCTCCCAACGGGAATGAACCGCCGGGTCCCGGGCGATCACCGCGTCCAAATCCCGTTTCAATGTGTCAAACATGACTTTTCCTCCCGATAAAAAACGGCGCGCCTCTCCTTTCAGAGAACGGCGGGCCGTCTTGATCCACTCTTACTTTTCCTGGAAATCGCCTTAACGCGGCGCGTACGGCGGGGCATACTGGAATCATTTCCGCCTCGCTGCTCCCGGGGGCACTGCCTGGCACGGCGGGACGCGCTTTCAGCCGATGACGCATCCTCTCTTCCGCCGCCTGATCCGGGCTTTTTTCCCGTTCATCGCTCCCTGCTATTATATGTGGGAAAAAGGAAAAAGTCAATCCCCGGGAAAAGGAATTCAGGATCATCCCGCCAAAGCGTCTTGTCAGGACGGGAATAATACGGTATAATCAAAACGTCCAAATTCACACGTCAGGAGAGGATACGGCATGATTTTTTTGCAGGAAAGCAACGCGCTCATCGCCAAGCGCCAGGGGGAAACCCTGCGCATCGAAGCCTGGGGCACGGATTCCCTGCGGGTGCGGGCCACCATGTACCCCGCCTTTACGGGGAACGACTGGGCGCTGACGGAACCGGTGACCAATTTACAGCCCACAGTGAATATCGGAACCCAAACCCTGCGCACCGGGGACGGCGGAACGTGGGAAGCCCCTCTTGCGTCCATTGAGAACGGCCGTCTGAAAGCCACGGTGAACCACAGCGGCGTGCTCACCTTTTTTAAGGACGGCAAGCAGATTTTAAAGGAATACAACCGCTTTTACGATGGGTCCGTCACCCGGGAAAGCCACTGCCTGAAGGTGCCCAGCCGGGAATGGCTGCCCTATACCGCCGGAGATTACAAGCTGACCGTGCGCTTTGAAAGCAATGACGGGGAAAAAATCTTCGGCATGGGCCAGTATCAGCAGCCCTATCTGGATATGAAGGGCTGCGTGCTGGAACTGGCCCAGCGCAATTCCCAGGTCAGCGTCCCCTTTATGGTTTCCAATTTGGGCTACGGCTTTTTGTGGAACAATCCCGCCGTGGGCAAGGTGTCCTTCGGCAAGAACCTGACCGAATGGGCGGCCGGGGCCTGCAAGGAAATGGACTACTGGATCACCGCCGAGGACAAGCCCAGGGAGCTTTTGTACCAGTACACCGCCGTCACGGGCCGCGCCCCCATGATGCGGGAGGACTGCATGGGCCTGTGGCAGTGCAAGCTGCGCTACCGCACCCAGGACGAGGTGCTGTCCGTGGCCCGGGAATACCACCGGCGGAACATCCCCATCGACATCATCGTGATCGACTTCTTCCACTGGACGGTCCAGGGCGACTGGAAATTCGACGAGAAATACTGGCCCGACCCCAAGGCCATGGTGGACGAGCTGCACAGCATGGGCATCAAGGTGATGGTCTCCGTGTGGCCCAGCGTGGACCGGCGCAGTGAGAATTTCGGCGAAATGATGGAACGGGGCCTGCTCATGCGCACGGAGCGCGGCGCGGCGCAGACCTACGACTACCAGGGCGACTGCGTGCAGATCGACCCCACCAACCCGGAAACCCGGGCTTACGTGTGGGAAAAGTGCAAACAGCACTATTACGATTACGGCATCGATTTCTTCTGGCTGGACAATTCCGAACCGGACCTGACCAAGTACGATTTCGACAACTTCCGCTATTACCTGGGCCCGGCTCTGGAATGCAGCAACATTTATCCCCAGTATTACAGCCGCACTTACTTTGAGCCCATGAGCCGGACCGACAAGCAGCCCGTGAACCTGCTGCGCTCCGGCTGGGCGGGCAGCCAGAAGTACGGCAACGTGCTGTGGAGCGGCGACGTGCCCTCCTCCTGGGAAGCGCTGCGGGATCAGGTGGCGGCGGGCCTCTCCATCGGCATGGCGGGCATCCCCTGGTGGAACACCGATATCGGCGGCTTCATGGAGGGCAACGTCAACGATCCGGCCTTCCGGCAGCTGCTGGTGCGCTGGTACGAGTGGGCGGTATTCACCCCTGTCATGCGCCTCCACGGCGACCGGGAGCCCTTCACCATCCCGCCTCTGGACGACCGGGAGCGAGGCGGCGGCTACCTGCACACCGGCCAGCCCACCGAAATGTGGGCCCTGGGCGATGAAATTTTCACCATCATGAAAGCGGGCTACGACCTGCGCAGGTCCTTAAAACCCTATTTAAAGGACATCTATCGGGAAGCCCACGAGAACGGCTCCCCCCTCATGCGCCCCATGTTCTACGAGTTCCCCGAGGACGCCGCCTGCTGGGATTTGGCCGATCAGTACATGTTCGGCCCGGACTATCTGGTGGCCCCCATCCTGAAACCCGATACCTTTGAACGCACCGTGTACCTCCCCGCCGGTCAGTGGGAGGAAATCCATACCGGCGAAGTCATCACTGGCGGGCGCACCGTAAAAGCAGCCGCGCCCCTGGAATACATCCCCGTGTTCAAACGCAAGGCGTGATGACTGTACCTGATAGCGGGGCTTTGCCCCGCACCCCACCAGGGGAATGATTCCCCTGGACCCTCGCTTGCGGATATGACTTGACGCGGAAAGAAAGCAACTTCCCGCTGCTGCTGGGAGAGAACAGTCCAGCTTGACGGCTTTGTGCTTCTGGCCCGGCGGCTGAAAGCCGCCAACCCGGATGCAAGGCATCCGGGGAAAGCCAGGGAATAATCCCTTAGGAAAAAGCGAGCTTTTTCCTAAGGGATTTTCCCGGCTTTCCATGGGCCAGAAGCCCTCTATCTTCCGTAGCCCCCAAGCAGCAGGCGGAAACTGTCGGGTTCTTTCCAGCTTGTAATTTCGCCTACTGGGATGCAAGGGATGAAATCCCTTGCCGCAGGGTCTGGGGCCGCGGAGGCCCCATGGTATCCCCTACTCACACCCCACTCTATGAGATGATGAAAGGAGATAAAAGCATGCTGACACTGAATGAACAGGGCCTCGCCACCCGCTACGAATGGGAAGCCAAGGGCTACACCCTGCCGAAGTTCGACCGGGTGAAGATGATCGAGGAAACCAAGAAAGCGCCTCAATGGGTGCACTTCGGCGCGGGCAACATCTTCCGGGCCTTCCAGTGCGCCGCCGCCCAGAAGATGCTGAACGACGGCAAAATGGACACCGGCATCGTGGCCGTGGAAGGCTTTGACTACGAGATCGTGGAAAAAGGCTACCGGCCCAACGACAATTACTCCCTGTTCGTCACATTGAAATCCGACGGCACGGTGGAAAAGACCGTTATCGGCTCCATCGCGGAATCCTGCATCCTGGACAGCGAGAACGAAGCGGAATACGGGCACCTGAAAGAAGTGTTCGCCAATCCCTCCCTGCAAATGGTCACCTTCACCATCACCGAAAAGGGCTACAGCCTGGTAAACGCCAAGGGCGAAACCCTGCCCACTGTGGCGGCGGACTTTCAGGAAGGCGCCATGAAGCCCCACAGCTACATCGGCAAGGTGGCCTCCCTGCTCTATGCCCGGTATCGGGCGGGGGGCTGGCCCATCGCCATGGTAAGCACCGACAACTGCTCCCACAACGGCGAAAAGCTGTTCGCCGCCATCAACGCCTTTGCCCAGGCCTGGAAGGACACGGGCTTCATCAGATACGTGAACGATCCGAAGAAGGTGTCCTTCCCCTGGAGCATGATCGACAAGATCACCCCCAGGCCCGACGCCTCCGTGGAGGAAATGCTCAAAGCCGACGGCCTGCAGGGCCTGGAGCCGGTGATCACCAGCAAAAACACCTACATCGCCCCCTTTGTGAACGCGGAGGAAAGCGAATATTTGGTCATTGAGGACGATTTCCCCAACGGCCGCCCCGCCCTGGAGCACGCGGGCTTCATCTTCACCGACCGGGATACCGTCAACAAGGTGGAGCGCATGAAGGTGTGCACCTGCCTGAACCCCCTGCATACCTCCCTGGCCGTGTACGGCTGCCTGCTGGGCTACACCCGCATCTGGCAGGAAATGAAGGACGAGGACCTGGTGAAGCTCATCCAGCGGGTGGGCTACGTGGAGGGCCTGCCCGTGGTCACCGATCCCGGCGTCATCAATCCCAAGGATTTCATCGACACCGTGGTGAACGTGCGCCTGCCCAACCCCTTTATGCCCGACGCGCCCCAGCGCATCGCCACCGACACCAGCCAAAAGCTGGCTATCCGCTTCGGGGAGACCATCAAGGCTTACCTGGCCTCCGATACCCTGAACGTGCAGGATTTGAAGGCCATCCCCCTGGTGCTGGCGGGCTGGCTGCGCTACCTTATGGCGATCGACGACGAGGGCAAGCCCTTCGAGCTGAGCGCCGATCCCCTGCTGGACGACGTGCGGCCCTATGTGACCGACCTGCGCTTAGGCGAACCCCTGCCCGCCGGAACGCTGAAAACCAGGCTGGAAGGGCTGCTCCGCAACGCCGCCGTTTTCGGAGTGGACCTGATCGAAGCGGGCCTCGCCGACCGGGTGTGCGAAAACTTCTCCAAGCTGCTCGCCGGGCCCGGCGCGGTACGCGCCGCGCTGAAAGCGCAGTAATCCCATCAATTGAAACAGGACATTCCGCCCCCGGACGCGGGGAAGAATGTCCTGTTTTTTCTGTACGTTCAAACAATTTTTTTCCTTTCCTGGAACTTTTCTGCTCCCGATCCGTCTAATACAGTGAAAAGACTTCACAGGAAAAGGGAGGAAGAAAAAATGACAGGGAAAAAGCTGTTGGCGGCGCTGCTGACGATGGCGCTGCTCCTGACCGCGGCGCTGCCCGCTATGGCGGATCACACGCTGCAAAAGGGCGATACGGGCGAAAAGGTGGCCGCTTTGCAGGCAAGGCTGATCGAGCTGGGCTATCTGGCGGGGGAAGCCGACGGCGTTTTCGACGAGGACACGGAAAACGCGCTCACGGCTTTCCAGCGGAGAAACGGCTTGCTGGTCACCGGCATGGCGGACAGGATCACCCTGGAAGCGGTGTTCAGCGAAAACGCAAAAAAGAATGATCCGGCCGCGGAGAACAGATATTACGAAGACGCGGAGGAGAGCGGCGCGTATTATATGGCCGCGCCCATGACCACTTCCATGCCTGCCGCTTATGCGCAAACGAGCAAATCGGCCCTGCAAAGCCGAAGCTGGAATACCAATGAGTACACCTATATCCGGGGAAACGGCTTCCAAAGCGTGTCCGTGTCGCCGCTTTCCACCTTCGCCGCCGACGTGGATACCGCCTCCTACGCCCAGGTGCGGTCCATGATCCTGGCGGGGGAAAACGTGCCCGCCGACGCGGTGCGCATCGAGGAAATGCTCAATTATTTCCAGTATGATTATCCGCAGCCTGAAAGCGGCGATCCCTTCGGCGTTTTCCTGGAGCTGGCACCCTGCCCGTGGAACGCGGACACCCTGCTTTTGCAGGTGGGCCTGCAGGCCCAAACGGTCACGGCGGAAGACCGGCCACGGCATAATCTGGTGTTCCTCATTGACGTATCGGGCTCCATGTTCGGCAAAAACCGGTTGGATCTGGTGAAGCGGGCTTTCACCCTGCTGCTGGATGAACTGCAGCCCCAGGACACCGTATCCATCGTGACTTACGCCTCCCGGGACGAGGTGGTGCTCTCCGGCGTGCCCGCCGCGGACAAGGTGCGCATCATGGAAGCTATTTCGGGCCTGGAAGCCAGGGGCAGCACCAACAGCGCCGCCGGTATCCGGACGGCGTATAAGCTGGCGGAGGAATACGCCGTGGAAGGGGGCGTGAACCGCATCCTGATGGCTACGGACGGCGATTTCAACGTGGGCATGACCAGCGAGGGCGATTTGGCCCGGCTGGTGATGGAAAAGAAGCAAAGCGGCGTGCGCCTCACCATGTTAGGCGTGGGCTACGGCAATTACAAGGACAACAAGCTGGAGGCCCTGGCCGATTACGGCGACGGCAATTACTATTATCTCGACTCCGTCTTTGAGGCGCGGCGCGCTTTGGTCACCGAAGCGGGCGGCACCTTCCTGGAGGTGGCGAAGGACGTGAAGCTCCAATTGGACTTCAACCCCGCCAAGGTGAGCGCTTACCGGCTGATCGGCTATGAAGACCGGCTGCTGGCGGCGGAGGATTTTGCCGACGACACCGCGGACGGCGGCGAAATCGGCAGCGGTCACCGGGTCACGGCGCTTTATGAGATCGTGCCTGTGGGCAGCGCCTTTGCCGTCGGTGCGCCGCAGAGCAAATATCAGCAGCCCGCCGCGGCGGACTGCAGCGGCGAATGGCTGACGCTGAACGTTCGCGCCAAGAAGCCTGACGCGCGGGAGAGCGAATTGTGGACCTGCCCGCTGACGGGGGAAGCGAAAACCGAGCTGTCCGACCGGATGAAGTTCGCCGCCGCGGTGGCGGAAACCGGCATGCTGCTGCGGGGCAGCGACTATGCGGGCAGCGCTTCCTGGACAGATGCCCTTGCCCTGGCCCGTTCCAGCGGCCTGGTGACCGGCGACCCCTATAAAGAAGAATTTGTGTACCTGCTCACGCTGCTCGAGCGAACCGACAAAACACAGGGGACGGTTCTCTGTGTTGACAGGGATCTATAACGATGGTAGAATAACTCGGGGTGAGGCATATGCCAAGATGCGCACGAAAGCAATGTGAGAGCAATATCTATCATGTGATGCTCCGGGGAATCAATCGGCAGAATATCTTCGAGGATGCGGAGGACTACGGGAAAATGCTGCGTCTGCTGAAAGCGTATCAGCAGGTTTGCGGCTATTCCCTTTTCGCGTTCTGCCTGATGAGCAACCATATGCATCTGCTGATGCGGCCGGGCGAAGAACCGATGGAAAAGATTTTCCGCAGGCTGGGCGCAAGCTACGTGTATTGGTTCAACACAAAATACGGCCGCTCCGGGCATTTATTTCAGGATCGCTACAGGAGCGAGCCGGTGAAAACGGATGGGTACTTTCTTACCGTGATCCGCTATATCCATATGAACCCGGTAAAGGCCGGAAAATGCCAGCAGCCGGAGGAATACCCCTACAGCAGCTTTTCCGACTATTTTACCAACGGGATGATCGACAGCGAGCCGGTTTTGGCGCAGATGGGAAAGGAAGCCTTTTTTCAGTTCCACACCGAGCAAAACCAGGACGCCTGTATGGATATGGGGGAAAAGCGCCCCGCACGGATGACCGACGAAAAGGCGCTCAAGACAATGAAAAAAATATGCGCCTGTGAAAACGCGGCGGAGTTCCAGACGCTGCCCACGGAAAAGCGGAACGCCGCCCTTTCCCGCCTGCTGAAAAAAGGCGTTTCCATCCGCCAGGCCAGCCGCATCACCGGTGTCAGCGTTGGCATCGTTCGGAAATTTACAGAGAAAGAGTGAACACAGAGAACCGTCCCCTGTGTTTACAGAGAACCGTCCCCTGTGTTTATGGTTTTCCACTTCTTTCTTGGCCTTTTCCACACATTCCTCGATGCGGGCGGGGTGGATGCGGCCGTCCATGATGAGCTTTTCGATGGCCAGCCGGGCGATTTCGCGCCGGACGGGATCGAACGCCGACACGATCACCGCTTCGGGGGTGTCGTCGATGATCAGATCGACGCCGGTGGCGGTTTCCAGGGCGCGGATGTTGCGCCCCTTCACACCGTTAATTCACATAAATTCATCAGAATTCATCAGAATTTGACTTCATGCGGCGTTGACAACGCTCGTTCTCCAAGTTATAATTATTATGAGTATTTGTGGGGAGATGTGGACATGACCATCGAAGAATACATAACTTGCGAAAAAACCATTGATAGGAAGCGCAAGCCCGCCTTCAAAGATGAAGCCCGTCACGAAAGGATGACAATAGAGCTTACATGCCCCACAATTAACGCAAAAATGAGTATGTTTTTGCGCCGATTAAAAGACTTCCCAGAAGATTTTACCGTTGGTTTGAAATTGGATGGGCCGAACGAAATAATGGAATTTGATGTCGTTTTATTGAGATTTCAAGGGCCGCATGGTGGTCAATCCGTTGAAAAATCAATGCGTGACCTGCATAACTCTTACCACATCCATGAATACACGCAGGATGATATGAATTGCCGCAGAAAGAAGGCATCGTATAAAGGTCAGGCAGCTTTTGATAGTTTTGAAGAAGCCATTATTCGTTTTATGGAGCGCTGTCATATTGCTGACCCGAATGGAATATTCGATGAAGAACGTGAAAAAATAATGCAGATTAGAATGGATTTAGATAACCTTCAATAGGAAGGAGGAAACAGGACAATGACAATTAGTGAAATGCTTGCGAGTACGCCAGCGACAACATTTCAGGTTCAGGAAAAACGACCTGGTATTTTTCAACTGATTGCCCCGATTTTTCATGATGATGGCGATATGGTCAGTATATACCTTGAAAAGGCAAGCGATGATACTATTAGGATTTGTGACCATGGAATGAGTTTGATGCGGCTATCCTATCTATTTGATTTGGATTCTGACAAGAAGAAAAAAGTTCTAAATGACATCATCGCGAATAGAGGAGCAAGTCTTGAAAGCGGGAGTATTGAACTTATTGTGCCAAACTCTGATTTGTTCAGCGGTATTATGAATTATTCTCAGCTTGTAAGCGAAGTTTGCAGCATGGAAATCCTTTCCCGCGAGATGGTTTCCAATCTGTTCTATGACTATTTGGGAGAAAGCATCGAAAGGATTCGGGAGCAGAACGGCAAGCTCACTTACATAAAAGACTATCAACCCAAAGGGCATAGTGAAATCAATGTTGATTATGCTTTTTTGGGAGATGGAAAAGTTCGTCCAATATACCTGTTTGGTGTTAAAGATACAAACAAAGCGCAGCAGACAACCATAAATTGTCTTACCATGACGCTTGAAAGTGTTCCCTACAAAAGCATCGCTGTTTTTGAAAATATTGATAATGTTACTACGTTTGCCCGAAATTCTTTGATAAACGCTTCTGGGAAAGTATATAGTGACCTCAGTAGTTTTCAGCAAAAAGGCGCAGTTTATATTGAGAATGAATTAGCAGGATAATGCAGCTTGAAAAGCACAGACTATGAGGGGAAGAGAACGATGAAGAAAGTAGTATCAGTATTGATGACAATAATCTTGCTGATTTCTTTGATAGTGTCGGCAAACGCAGAAAGAATTCGTGTCCCGATTGATTTTAAGTCCATGAGCAATGAAGAACTATGGGCTTTGGCAGAGGAGCTTTCCGCTGTTCTTACAGAACGTGGTTATTCTTATAATCTAAAGGACACCGAGAACTCGACAGAATCAAAGGAGAAGCAGAACGAACCAGGTGAAGAAAATAAGGATGAAATTGCTACCGGGATCATGGATGAAGGTGCGAAGGAATTAAGCGATGAATCCTTCCTGGAAGATCTTTCAGCAGCATTATCAGCAAGGTGGACAAGTTCTGGAAAAGACACAACTCTTTATAGTGATAAACAGTTTGTTAAATATATGACACAGTTAGTGAATTCAGAACTTGTCTATTTGAACAAATATACCGAGTACACCTTTATAGATGAAAAACTCGGGGAATATGCAC
Source organism: Clostridia bacterium (assembly GCA_017448975.1). Lineage (GTDB taxonomy): Bacteria > Bacillota > Clostridia > Christensenellales > Aristaeellaceae > RUG563. The sequence goes on along the minus strand of JAFSKN010000040.1, from coordinate 4,271 downwards.
GAGCCTACATCACAGCCCTTCAATCTCAACTTGTTGGTATTACAGAGTATTATACTACGGACGAGAAGATGTACAATGAGTACTGGTATTCAAATGGGTATTATCCGAGGGCAAGATACATATATCTGATTAATAAGGCATATGGATTGAATATTTCAGATGCTTATATGGATATATTCAAAGATATGGTAGCTCGGGGCATATTTAGTGATATTATGATTCCCAATGAGCTGGCACTTAAGTCTGAATTATCCAAGCTTGATCCGGAATTTTCTACGGAGGGTAAATATCTGTATGTATTACCATTTAACTTTACAAACAGTTCTTCCAGTGAGATAACATCTCTTACTGTTAAAGTGAATTTTATTAATGATAAAGATGTTATAATCGATAGTGATAATCTTATCTCATACGAGAACATTGAATCTGGCAAGACGGTGTCAACAAGAAAAGTTAATACTAGTGATCATTTCGATCATATTACTTACTCTTATTCATTCGATGTTCAAACGAGTAGTTTCCGTGATACATTTGAAGGAACAGTTATCCCTGACATCCAGTATTCGTGGGATGGAACTTTAAAGAAAAATGGTGAGTTGGCGACCGGACAGCCAGTTCTGGATATCGACAATCTTATAAGTGGATGGGATTATAATTCGTCTTGGAGCCAGACGCTTTATGTTCCTTACCTGAAATTTGATGTTCGGAATATAGGAACGGGAGACGCAAACAAAATCACGGTACGCTGTGTGTTCACAAATACAGAGACGAAACAAATCTGGGATGAAGAAACATCTTATGTTGTTGGATCTTCTGATAGTCCGCTTAAAGTTGGGTATAGTAAGAAAGCATTTGTTTATGCTTCTGTTGGATATAAGACTAACTTAGGTATCACTCCGAAACTGACCGTTGATATTTTCATCAACGAGCAGCTGGCAGATACTGTTATAATTAAATAAGAACAGGGGTCGCTTTTCATTTTCCACTTTATCCACAAAAAACCTCCGGCACAGCTTAACGCCATACCGGAGGTTTTATTCTGTTCTGCTATTTCGCGTATTCGGTGCTGCGGGTTTCGCGGATCACGTTTACGCGGATCTGGCCGGGATATTCCATTTCCTTTTCGATGCGCTTGGCGATTTCCTTGGCCATCACCTTGGTGCCCTCGTCGGTCACGTCCTCGGGCTTGACCATGATGCGCACCTCGCGGCCGCTCTGGATAGCGAAGCACTTTTCTACGCCCGCGAAGGAATTGGCGATTTCCTCCAGCTTGGTCAGGCGCTTGATGTAATTCTCCAGGGATTCGCGGCGCGCGCCGGGCCGGGCGGCGCTGATGGCGTCGGCGGCCTGCACCAGCACGGCTTCCACCGTCTGGGGCTCCACGTCGTTGTGGTGGGCCAGGATGGCGTGGATCACGTCGGGGCTCTCGTGGTACTTCCGGGCCAGCTCGCCGCCCAAAGATACGTGGGTGCCCTCCTGCTCGTGGTCCACGGCCTTGCCGATATCGTGCAGCAGGCCCGCGCGCTTGGCCAGGGCCACGTCGGCCCCTAATTCGGCGGCCATGAGGCCCGCCAGGTGGCTCACCTCGATGGAGTGCTTCAGCACGTTCTGGCCGTAGCTGGTGCGGTACTTCATGCGGCCCAGCAGCTTCACCAGCTCGGGATGGATGCCGTGCTGGCCGGTTTCAAACACGGCCTGCTCGCCAGCCTCACGGATCTGGTTTTCCACTTCTTTCTTGGCCTTTTCCACACATTCCTCGATGCGGGCGGGGTGGATGCGGCCGTCCATGATGAGCTTTTCGATGGCCAGCCGGGCAATTTCGCGCCGGACGGGATCGAACGCCGACACGATCACCGCTTCGGGGGTGTCGTCGATGATCAGATCGACGCCGGTGGCGGTTTCCAGGGCGCGGATGTTGCGGCCCTCTCGGCCGATGATGCGGCCCTTCATATCGTCGTTGGGCAGGTTGATGACGGATACCGTGGTTTCCGCCACATGGTCGGCGGCGCATTTCTGAATGGCCAGGGCGATAATGTTCCGGGCTTTCTTTTCGCCCTCCTCCTTGGCGCGGCTTTCGATATCCCGCACCGTGGCGGCGGCGTCGTGAAACGCTTCCTTCTGCACCCGGTCGATCACCATCTGCCGGGCCTCGTCCTGGGTCATGGTGGCGATGCGTTCCAGCTCCGCCACTTGCTTTTCCTTGATTTCCTGGGCTTCGTCCTCCAACTTCTGGAGATCGGCGTATTTATCGTTCAGGCTTTCCTCGCGCTTGTCCAGGTTTTCCTTGCGCTTATCCAGCTGGGCTTCCCGCTTGTCCAGGGTTTCTTCCCGCTGCTCGATGCGGCGCTCGCCCCGCTGCATTTCGGTGCGGCGGGCGCGGCTTTCCTTATCCAGCTCGCTCTTTAAGTGCAGGATTTCTTCCTTGGCAGCCAGGATCATTTCTTTTTTATTGTCTTCCGCTTTCCGGGTGGCGTCGTCCAGCAGCTTTTTGGCGTATTCCTCGGTGCGGCCGATTTTCTTTTCCGCTACGTTCTTGCGGTAAAGAAATCCGGCCAGAGCGCCGACGGCTGCGGCCGCCACGATCAGCAGAATCCACAGGAATGGTTGCATATGCGTGTTCGTCCTCCTTCCTTCATTTTTTTTCAAGATTCGTATCGATTGCAGTCTTTGGCTTTGACAACTGAAAAACCGCACGAAACAAAACCGTTGTTTCGCACGGCTAACGCTGAATCCCGATACCGCGTGCTTTTTGCACGCAAGCATACACACACCCAAACACAACGACGCGGAGAGAAATAGCAACGCCAGATCCGCGCCCTATGGAAAAGCGGCAAACGCCTGCAAAAGAATACGGAAAAGCAACCCTGTATCCGAAAACAGCTTCCCAGCGCTGCAAAACAACGCCTTTTTCAGCCGTACATATATATTTTACACTTTTGTAATGATTTTGTCAAGGGAAACGGGAAGCAAAATCCGAATGTTTTCTGATGATTTATTATTCGGGCAACGGCATATTAACAAAATCCATTGAAAAAACAGCGGCTTCCTTGACAAAGGGGCGGGTTCTTGCTATGCTTTTGAAACGGAAAAGCCACACGGGGAGGGAAAGGTATGAGCCATGTAACGATTCCGGCGGGGTACAGATCAACGCTTTCCTTGTATGATACGCAGGAAGCGATCGCGCTGATCAAAAAAACGTTTGAAAGCAATTTAAGCCACGCCCTGCATTTAAAACGGGTATCGGCGCCGCTGTTTGTGGACGGAAAATCGGGCCTGAACGACGATCTGAACGGCGTTGAGCGGCCCGTCTCCTTTGATATGCTGGAAACGGGGGAGGAAGCGCAGGTGGTACATTCCCTGGCAAAGTGGAAGCGCTACGCCCTGCAGCGATATCATTTCCCGGTGGGCGAGGGGCTATATACAGACATGAACGCCATCCGGCGGGATGAAACGCTGGATAACCTGCATTCGGTCTACGTGGACCAGTGGGACTGGGAAAAGGTGATCCGGGAATCGGACCGCACCCTGGACACTTTAAAGGACACCGTGAACCGCATCGTCACCGCTATTTGCATCACGCTGGATCGGATCAAGTGGGAATATCCCCAGGTGAAAACCGTCCTGTGCCGGGACGTGACCTTCGTGACCTCTCAGGAGCTGGAGGATATGTACCCCGACAAAACGCCCAAGGAACGGGAAAACCTGTTTTTGAAGGAGCATAAAACCGCCTGCATTTTGCAGATCGGCGGCAAGCTCAAATCGGGCCAGCCCCACGACGGCCGCGCCCCGGACTACGATGACTGGGACCTGAACTGCGATATCATGTTCTGGGACGACCTGCTGGACTGCGCTCTGGAGATTTCCTCCATGGGCATCCGGGTGTCCCCCGCGTCCCTGGAACGCCAATTGATCCTGGCCCACAAGGAGGAGCGCCGCCAGCTGCCCTTCCACCAGGCGCTGCTCAAGGGCGAGCTGCCCTTCACCATCGGCGGCGGTATCGGCCAGAGCCGCATGTGCATGCTGCTGCTGGGCAAAGCCCACATCGGCGAGGTGCAGTCCTCCTACTGGGACGCCGCCACCCGCCAGGCCTGCGAGGAAGCGGGGGTAATTCTTTTATAACATATTCGTCTAAAGAACACTTTAAGTCACAAGGAAGCGAGGGCCTGTGCGGCCCTCGCGCACCTGCACCAGGAGGTTTCACCTCCTGGACCTCTTACCCGGAAGCCGCTTGAAAGGGAAAAGGAAGTTGGTTCCCGGTGATGCATGAAAGG
>JAFSKN010000039.1 GCA_017448975.1 Clostridia bacterium | reverse complement strand
GAGCGCCTGGCGCATGGTGATCCGCCTGTTCCGGGACAGCCGGGAAATCGAAGTGGAGCACACCGCGGACTGGCAGGAAAAGCACCGCTTGATGAAGGTGAATTTCGGCCCCAACATCCTCACCCGAGAGCTCACCTGCGATACCAGCGCGGGGTTCGTCAAGCGCCCCTTGACCAAAAACACCACCTGGGAGCAGGCCCGCTTCGAGGTCTGTCATCATAAGTGGTTCGATCTTTCCGAAACCGGCGCGGGGGTGGCTATCGTCAACAGCGGCAAGTACGGCGTGGGCATTGAGGACGGCGAAGTGAGCCTGAGCCTGCTGCGCTCCACCATCCGGCCCGATATCACCAGTGACATGGGGCGGCATCATATCAAATATCTGATCGTCCCCCATGAGGGCGACGCGGTACAGGCGGGGATCAACAAACTGGCCTTCGCCTATAACGTGCCGCTGATCAAGGCTGCGCCGAAACTGCCCGAAGCGTGGCGGAAAGCGATATGCGAAAGCGGCCTGTGGCTGCAAAGCGTGAAGGTATCGGAAAATAGAAAATACATTGTGCTGCGCCTGTCCGAACAGGATGGAAGCCGCAGGCTGGTGCGCTTCCCGGAGGACGTGTACCTGATGAACATGCTGGAGGACGCGGAGGCCGAACCCTTCCGCGGCGTCTATGTATCGCCCTTTGAAATCATCACGGTGGGCATCCCGCTGAAACAGGAGGAGATTCAGGCATGAAAGGAAAAGTTACTCTTCACGACGAACAAAAGCTGATCGATTTGGGCGGCGGGGTCACCCGGCGCATCCTGGCCTACGATGAAAACCTCATGTCCGTAGAGGTTTCCTTTGAAACTGGCGCGGTGGGGGCGGTACACACCCATCCCCACACCCAATGCAGTTACGTGCTTTCCGGAAAATTCAGCTATTCGGTGGAGGGGGAAAGCGTGGAGCTGAACCCTGGCGATTCCATCGTGGTGCCCTCCGGCCTGCCCCACGGCACGATATGCCTGGAAAAAGGCACGCTGCTGGATATTTTTACGCCGTCGCGGCAGGATTTTCGGAATCAATCATTGAATAATTCATCCACAGGGAACAAAAGAAATTGAGAATCAGGAGGAAAGAATGATGCTGAACCTGAATTTGAAACCCGCCAATGAATGCAAATACGACGCCGTATCCTTAGGCGAAATCATGCTGCGCCTGGACCCCGGCGAGGGTCGTATCCGCACCGCCCGGGAATTCAAAGCCTGGGAGGGCGGCGGCGAGTACAACGTGGTGCGCGGCCTGCACAAGTGCTTCGGGATGCGCACCGGCGTTTTGACCGCCTTTGCCGACAACGAAGTGGGCAAGCTGCTCAAGGACTTTATTGAACAGGGCGGCGTGGACACCAGCCTGATTTACTGGAAGAAGACAGACGGCATCGGCCGTCTGTGCCGCAACGGCCTGAACTTCACGGAACGGGGCTTCGGCATCCGGGGCGCCGTGGGCTGCTCCGACCGCGCCAACACCGCCATTTCCCAGGCCAAGCCGGAAGACTTCGATTTTGAATACGTCTTCGGCAAGTTGGGCGTGCGCTGGCTGCACACCGGCGGCATCTACGCGGCCCTGTCGGAACAGAGCTGCGAAACCGTCATCGAAGCCTGCAAGGTCGCCAAGAAATACGGCACCATGATCTCCTACGACCTGAACTACCGTCCCTCCATGTGGTCGGCCATCGGCGGCCTGGAAAAAGCCCGGCAGGTGAATAAAGAAGTGGCCCAGTACGTGGACGTGATGATCGGCAACGAGGAAGACTTCACCGCCTGCTTAGGCTTGCAGGTGGAAGGCAATGACGAAAACCTGAAGGAACTGAACTTAGACGGCTACTACAAGATGATCGCGGAAGCCGCCCGTCAGTATCCCAACTTCAAGGCCATCGCCACCACCCTGCGCACCGTGAAAACCGCCACCATCAACGACTGGAAAGCCATTTGCTGGGCGGACGGCAAGGTGCATATGTCCAAGGCCTATGACGGCCTGGAGATCCTGGACCGCGTGGGCGGCGGCGATTCCTTCGCCTCGGGCCTGGTATACGGCCTGATCACCACCGGCGACCCCGAACTGGCCGTCAATTACGGCGCGGCCCACGGCGCGCTTGCCATGACCACCCCCGGCGATACCAGCATGGCCAGCAAAGAAGAAGTGGAATCCATCATGAAGAACGGCAGCGCCCGGGTAAAGCGCTGAAAAAGAAGCAATAGCTCACCTGCGTGGTGCCGCCTATTGCCTGATGGGTGAATGATTTGCCGCATGACCGGCAAAATGAGATAGTATGCCCATTCAATAAGGGGGTGTGCGTCCGCACGCCCCCAGACCGGAAAAAAAGTGGTCTCAGCAACAAAGCGCTGAGACCCTTTTCATATTCCTCGCTAAAGTGAACCCTCAGCCCTATTTCCCAGCCACGGAGATTTCGCCCACATCCACAGAGGGACTGCCGATGGCACTGCCGGGGAAGGTCAAATCGCTGCCCACGGCGCGGATGTTTTTCAGCAGCTGATAGAAGTTGCCCGCCACGGTGATCTGTTCCACGGGCTGATCCTTTTTGCCGTTTTTCACGGTATAGCCCTGGGCGATCAGGGAGAAATCGCCGCTGATGGCGTTGGCGCCCGCGTGCAGGCCGCTGACCTCGGTGATGACGAGGCCGTCGCCCATGTCCTGCATCAGTTCTGCCAGGGTCTTTTTGCCAGGGGCCAGGAAGAAGTTGCTGGGGCTCACGTTGACGGCCCCGGCGTAGCCCGACTTAGCGGCGTTGCCGGTGGTTTTCACCCCGGCCTTCCGGGCGGTTTTCAGGTTGTGAAGCAATGTGGTCAGTTTTCCTTTTTCAATGACGGCTTTGGTGCGGGTGGCGACGCCCTCGGCGTCAAAGGGCTGACTGCCCAGGCCGCCGGGGAGCAGGGGATCGTCCATGAGGGTCACCGCCTCGGAAGCGATCATTTCCCCTTCCTTGCCCGCCAGAAGGCTCAGCCCCTTCTGGGCGCTTTCGGCGGAAAAGACGCCGTCGAACGCGCCGAGCATATCCGGCATGCACTTGGCATCAATAATGGCCCGATAGGTGCCGCTGGGCACGGGGGCGGCTTTGAGCATGAACAGCGCTTCTTCCACCGCTTCCCTGGCGATGGCGTCCGCGTCCAATTCGTCGAAATTCCGCGTCACTTTGAAGCCGGAGCCGGTGGAGACCCGGCCGCTTTCCTTGGCGGTGGCGCTGACGTAGCATACGGCCATGTTGTCCCGGTGCTTCAGGTTCAGCCCGTAGGAGTTGACGATGCGGGTTTCGCCGCTGCTGGTGGAAATCATGTTGTAGTTGAGCGCGGCGATCCTATCGTCCAATGCCAGAGCTTTCTTTTCGATGTCCTGAATCAGGGCCAGTTTTCGGGCTTCGTCCACCTGGTCCAGGGCGGGGTTGTAATTGTCCGCCTTGGGGTATTCCCTGTCGCCCCGGTAGATTTCCTGAACGTCCTCGTCCTCTGTAAGGCTGGCGCTTTCCTTCACCGCTTCCACCAGCTGGGAAACCGCCGCTTCGTCAAAGGCTTCTGTGGCGGCATAGCCCATTTTGCCCTGGTACAGACCCCGCAGGGAAAGGCCTCTTGTGGCGTTGACGGTGTAATTGGTGATTTCGCCCTTCACGCACATGGCCCGGAAGCGATCGCCGGAGGAAAGATAGATTTCCGCCGCTTCGATTCCGGCTTTCAGGGCTTCGTCCAATAAAGCCTGAATGAATTGATCGATGGTCATGCCTGTTCCTCCCTTCCTTATCGTCCGCCCACGGTCATGGAGCTGACCCGGATCATGGGCTGGCCCACGTTGGTGGGGATGCTGCCGCTGATGGAGCCGCACATGCCCTGGGCCATCTGCATATCCTTGCCCACCCGGTCGATCTTGGGCAGAATTACGCTGCCCCGGCCGATGAGGGACGCGCCGCGCACGGGATGGACGATCTTGCCGTCCTTCACCAGATACCCTTCGCTGACCGCGAAATTGAACTTGCCGGTGGTGGGCTCCACGCTGCCGCCGCCCATCTTTTTGGCGTACAGGCCGTCGCCCATGGTGGCGATGATCTCGTCGTTATCGTCGTTGCCGGCGGCGATGTAGGTGTTGCGCATGCGGGAGGTGGGGGCGAACATGTAGCCCTGCCGCCGTCCGCTGCCGGTGATGGGCATGTTCATGCGGCGGGCGTTCAGCTTGTCGATCATGTAGTTTTTCAGGATGCCGTTTTCGATCAGCACCAGCTTGGTGGTGGGGGTGCCCTCGTCGTCGATGTTCAGGCTGCCCCATTCGTTGGGGATGGTGCCGTCGTCGATGGCGGTCACGCAGTCGGCAGCCACCTTCTGGCCCAGTTTTCCGCAGAATTCGCTGTTGCCCACGGCTACGGAGGTGGCTTCCAGGGAATGGCCGCAGGCTTCGTGGAAGATCACGCCGCCAAAACCGTTGTCGATCACTACGGGCATGATCCCGGCGGGGCAGACGGGGGCGTGGAGCATGGTGCGGGCCTGCTGGGCGGCTTCCTTCGCCATGGCCTCCGGGTCGATTTTGCTGTTGAAGATTTCAAAGCCCTGCATGCCGCCGGGGGACACGCCGCCGGTCTGGTTTTCCGCGCCGTTGGAGGCGATGGCGGAAACGTTCATGCGGGTATAGACGCGCGTATCCGTGGTGAACAAGCCGTCGCTATTGGCGATCCACACCCGCTGCACGCTGTCGGTATAGCCGATGCTGCCCTGGACGATTTCCGGTTCTTCCTTTAAGACCGCCTGGGCTTCCTTCATTTTCGCCACCTTGCGGGCATTTTTCACCTGATCGGGCATTTCCTGAATGAAATGAATGTTGGGCACATCCGTCCATTTAAGGTTCCCGGCGGTATAAAATTTTTCGCCCTTCACGGCCAGGGCCGCCCGCTTGGCGCAGGCCAGGAGGCCCTCCCGGCTGGTGTCGTTGGTGTACACGTACACCCCCTGCAAACCGCTGAATACCCGCACGCCCGCACCGTGGAGGCGGCGGCTGTTCACGCTCTGCACCTTGCCGGAGAGCATGGAGATGCCGTTGTTCAGCCGGTCTTCTAAGAAGATTTCGGCAAAGTCACCGCCCGTTTTCAGCGCTTCCGCCAGCACTGCCTGGGCCACATCCTGTTTGAGCATGGAAAACCTCCTTCTGCTTTTTCAATCAGGGCATTGCTTCTGATGTATCCTCTGAAAGTCTATTATGACAATAGAGAGTTGTGAGTTGAGAGTTGAGATGATAGTATGACCGCTCTGGATTCTATACATGACTATATAAATCTCAACTCTTCACTCTCAACTCTCCACTCTCTTTCGTTCGTCAGCCGCTGACCAGGTATTGTCCTATTGTTCCGTCCCTTAGCATACCGGGCAAATCAATATCCCCGAGCCCCTGGGGGCACGCGGCGCCACCCAAGGCCAGGGCTTTCATGCCCGCCTGCCGGGCGGCTTCCAGGCCCACGGCGGAGTTTTCGATCACCAAACATTCGCTGGTGGGCATGCGCAGCTTGCGGGCGGTCAGCAGGAACGCTTCGGGATCGGGCTTGCCCTTTTCCGCCTCCTGCCCATCCACCACGGCGTCGAAAAGCGGCGTGAGCTTCAGTTGGCGCAGGATGCAGGAGGCGTTTTCGCTGGAGGACGCCACCGCCGTTTTGATCCCCATTTCCCGCAGGCGGGAAACGGTATCGACCGCGCCGGGCAAAACGCTGTCCGGCCCCAATTTCAGGATCATATCGTTGAACAAATCGTTTTTCCGGGCGGACAGGGCCCACAGCTCCATGGGCGAATAGGCTCGCTCGGCCTTTTTCATCAGCACGCGCATACCGTCCATCCGTTTTCTGCCCACGATGGCCCGGAAGACATCGTCGCTAAAGGGGATTCCCTGTTCATGGGCCAGTTGCTTCCAGGCTTCGTAGTGGCATGCGTCGGTGCGCACCAGCACCCCGTCCAAATTGAAAATCACCGCCTGTATCAAGGCAGCTTCCTCCCTTTCCGCTGACCGATGGGAAAGCGGATGAAATTCTTTACCGGCTTTTTTTCTTCAGATATGGCAGGCGAAAGCCACCCAATCGCCCTGATGGCGGATTTCATCGATGATGTAGCCCGCGTCCAGGAGGGCTTTATTCACGTCCGCCTCGGCCTCGGCGATGATGCCGGAGCAGATGAAGCGGCCCCCGGGGGTCAGGTGCTTTTTCAGCGGCGCGGCCAGCATGCAGATCACGGGGGCCAGGATGTTGGCCACGGCGAAATCGAACTGCTGGGAAAGGCCCTGGAGCAGGTCGCCCTTGCGCACATCGATCATGGCGTCCAGGCCGTTGTGGACCACGTTTTCCCTGGCGACGCGCACGGCGTCCGGGTCGATATCCACGGCCACGATGCCCTTCGCTCCCAAGCGGGCGGCGGCAATGGCCAGGATGCCGCTGCCGGTGCCCACATCCAATAAAGTGCCGCCCTGATAGTAGGCTTCGATCAGGCTCACACACATGGCGGTGGTCTCGTGGGTGCCGGTGCCGAAGGCCATGCCGGGGTCGATTTCGATGATCAGATCCCCCGCCTGGGCGTCCCAGGACTCCCAGGTGGGCTTGACCACCATATGCTGCCCGATGCGGAAGGGCTTGTAATACTGCTTCCAGTTTTCCGCCCAGTCCTCTTCCTTCACGCCCTGCATGCTCACCTGGAGGGTGCCCAGGTTGGGCGCTTTCAGCAGGGAAAGCTGTTCCCGCAGGGGACCGATCACCCTTTTGAGGCTGTCTTCATCGAACCAGGCTTTCACCTGCACATCCTCGGGCATGGCGTCGATCACCGATTGATCCATCAGCTCCCAGTTGGCGGTGGGCTTGTTCGGGTCCGGCAGATCCGCCCGGTCCAGAATTTGGGTGCCCACGGCCCCCAAGCGCAGAAAAATATCCGATACCAGATCCGCCCCCTGGGTGGTGGTGGAAACGGTTACTTCTGTGTAATCCATACTGATTCCTCCTAATCCCGAATCAGCCCCAGCACGACCACGTCGTGATACGCGCCCTCCCGGTACATTTCCTTAAGCAGTAAGCCTTCTCTTTGGAATCCGCAGGCTTCGTAGCAGCGCAGGGCCGGTTCGTTAAAATCGAACACCAGGGCCTTGATCTTGTGCAGGTTCATTTCCTCGAAGCCGAATTTGCAGAGCGTGCGGATGGCGTCGGCCCCGTAGCCCTTGCCCCGGCAGTCCTTTTCCCCGATGAGGATCGCCAGCTCAGCCAGCCGGTTTTTCCAGTTCACCCGGGTGAAGCCGCATTTGCCAATGAAGCGATTCCCTACGATGGTTTCGATGGCGAATTGGTATTCCCCGGAGGTATAGCTGGTGTTTTGGCCCATGGCCCGGGCTTCGTCGTCCACCGTGGAGGGGAACAGAATGGCCCCGGAGGCCCCGCGCATGACCTCGTAATCATTGCTGTAATTCAGGCAATGCATCAAATCGCTATTGTCAAAGGCCCGAAGCCGAACAAGCTTCCCTTCGTACATGGGCAGCGCCTCCTTCTGTCTGTATCTATGATAATGCCCTAAACGCCGCCTGTCAATGCCATGAAGGAAAAACACGATGACGATCCGAAAGTAATTTCAAGAACGCTTTCCACTTTATGTGCTCCCTCAGTCCAGCCGCAGCACGCGGGCATTCAGGTGTTCCAGGAAGGTCTGGTCGTGCTCGACCAAAATCATGGTGGGGCGGAACTGAGCGATCAGCCGTTCGATCTGCATGCGGGAAAGCACGTCGATGTAATTCAGGGGCTCGTCCCACAGGTACAGGTGCGCCCGCGTGCACAGGCTGCAGGCCAGCAGCACCTTTTTCTGCTGCCCGGCGCTGAAATCCTCCATGGGCTTTTCAAACTGCTCCCGGGAAAAGTTCAGCTTGCGCAGGATGGTTTTGAACTGGGTTTCGTCGATGCCATTTTGCAGGATATAATCCCGCAGACTGCCGGAAAGATGCGCCTGCTGGGGCACCACGGACAAGATCAGCCCGCTGGCTGACCGAATTTCCCCCGCCGCCGGGGCGATTTCCCCGGCGAGGGCTTTCATCACGCTGGATTTGCCGCAGCCGTTTTTGCCCACCAGGGCCAGAATATCCCCGTTTTCCAGGGTGAAGGTCAAATGCGCCAAAATGGTGCGGTCCCCGTAGGCGATGGAAGCGTCCCGGCATTGGATCAGCCGCCCGGCGGGATGGACCAGGGGGAAGATTTTCAAATCGTCCGCCAGCTCCAAATTTTTCAGCAGCCCTTCCTTTTCCTCAATGTTCTTTTCCATCCGGTTTTCTAAGTTCTTCCGGCGCTGCTGCATGCGGCGGGATTGCTCGCCCATGTAAGATCGGGCATTCTTGGGCCGCTCGTGGGCGCTGGGGGAAGCCCCCATTTTGCTGCTTTCCACCTTGTCCGCCCAGGCGCTGGCCTGGCGGGCGGCGGTTTTCAGGGAAGCGATCTCCTTTTTCAGCTTGGCATTCTGGTTGATTTCAAATTCGTCCTGCCGCCGTTTGTTTTCCTCCCAGGTGCTGAAATTGCCCTTCTGCACCTCGATGCCGGCCCGATTGATGGATAAGACGTGATCCACGCAGCCGTCCAGAAACGCCCGGTCGTGGGAGACGAGAATGAAGCCCTTTTTGCCGTTCAGGTAACGGCTCACCACCCGGCGGCCCATCATGTCCAGATGGTTGGTGGGTTCGTCGATCAAAAGGAAATGATTCTGCCGGGAAAAGAGCGCCGCCAAAAGCACCTTGGCCTGTTCTCCGCCGGACAGGGTGGCAAAGGGGCGGGCCAGGATATCATCCGATACGTCTAAGCAGGCGATTTCCTTCATAAAGCGCCACACCTGGCCCTCCGGATCGATGTCCGCCGCGATGTCCAGGGGCGTTTTTTGATTGTCTTTTACAGGGAAAGGGAAATAATCGCAGGGAACGGGGGAGGACACCGCCCCATTTGTGGGCAGTACTCCCGCCAAAATACGAAGCAGCGTGGTTTTGCCGCGCCCGTTGCGGCCGATAAAGCCCAGCTTCCAGTCGGTGTCCACCTGGAAGCTGGCGTCGTCGAAGATCAGATCGGGGCTGCCTTCATAGGCAAAAGTCAAATGAGATACCTGTATCCGCGCCATAAATAACCTCCATAGCAATAGAACGCAGGCGCGGCAACAGAGGCGATTTTTCAATGCAAATGAACGCAAAAAAGAACGCGCTTCAACTCCGGCCTGCCGGGACGCACGAAAACAAGGCATGATTTCACGCTCATCTTTCGCTGTCCGCTGAAAACGGCAGTACCGTTATTTGCGCATCCTTCCACCTCTTTCGTTCGTGCTGGGTTTATTATACCGCAGAGGCCGGAAAAACGCAAGGACAAATATTGATCTTACCGGCGTGTTTGTACAGCCGGGTTATTGTTCAAGGATGTACAACCAATCCAAGCGGCTTTCTCGGAAGGGGGGCCGGGGGAAAGCCTAAATACAGTTTCATCAGCCGACGGCGGCGCAGAGGCGGAACGGCGCCGTGAACCAGCTTTTTTTCGCAGGAAAAGCAGATCAGACAGCCCATGATATGCAGCCCAAGGGCGGCGGGACGGCGGCAGAGGATACAGGTTTCTTCCTTCATGGCAGAATTTCCCTCCTTTTTCAGCAGCAGTATGCCCGGAAAAAGGGAAAATATACACTGTGCGTTCAAACAAAAAATTGAAAAGTGGAAATGAATCATGTGTGCCGTCAAAGGTCCGGCAAAGCGGCGTCAAATCAAATTTCCACTTTTCACTTTTCAATTTCCACTTTTCGTTATGCTGTTTTCAATCAAGTACCGTACGGGGTCATCGGGGCCGTAGAGCCGCAGGCGGGGAGAAAACAGTCCTGCCTGGCCCAAAGCGCGCTGCGCGGCGTCGCTTTGAAGCCAATGGAGAAAGGCTTCCCCCGCTTCGCTGTACGCCTGGCCCCTGACGGCCAGAAAGCCCTTCCCCTCCGGGACGGCGTAGGCGCGATAGCCCGTATTCAGCCCGGCGGCCTGGCCCGGCGTGAGCAGGGCGGCGTCGGCTTTGCCCCGGGCAAAATCAGCGGCGGGCTGGCTGCTGAATACCGTGCCGGGCAGGGTGTTCATCAGCGCTTCGGGGCACAGGACAGCGCGAAGCTCGCTTTCCTCCGGCCAGGGGGCGGGGGTTTCCGCCGGTTCCGGGGGCAGAGAGGGCCGGAAAAACAGGGCCCCGGTGGGGGCGGGGGTCACGGCGGGGTTTTCGTCCCGAACGATCAGGGCGTAGCCCCGCAGGGCCAGCAATTGGTCGCCTTCCGGCAGGATCAGCGCGTCGGGAAGCAGGCTTTGACCCGCGCCGTCCGGGGCGGCGCGCAAATACACCCGCTGACCGGTGGCTTTTTCATACGCCCTGGCCTGGCCCCGAAGCCAGGAGTGCACCGCGGGTTCCCCGTCCGCGTTCCATACCCGCAGGATGGTAAAGGCTTTTTCCGGCGTTTCCGGGGCGCGGAGAGCTTGGGGTAACAAGAACAAAAGACCGCTGGACAGCGCCAGAAATAAAAAGATCACAAGCAGCTTTTTCAAAAAAATCATCCCCCTGCCGGAGCATATGCGGCAGGGGGATGGAGCATGCGCGTTTTACTGTTGCGGCGTATTTTTCCATTGGGTGATGCGCTTGGCCACCGCCAGGACGGTAACGATATCGGTGACGCCCTGATAGATCAGGCCAGCGCCGATCACGATGGTCACCGTTTCCATGGTCCCGAAGGGGTTGGCCATGATCAGCCAGCCCAGCACGATGGAAAGGATGGACAGCGCCAGCAGCACGCCCCAGTATGAAATCCCCGCTTTCTTGGCGTCCACGGCCCGCAGGATGCCGCCGACGCCGAAGCCCACCATGAGGATGCCGAAAACGTGGGGCAGCAGGGACAGCACCTTGACCGGCTGGGATACCATGAAAATGCCGAAGCCTACGCTGAGCAGTCCCACCACCAGATCGCTTTGGAACAGGTAGGGATAGGTGTGATCCTGCTTGAAATACCGCACGGTGCGGATCACGCCCATGGCGATCGCCAGACCGCCCATGATGTAGTTGATGGCGCTAAGGGTGGCGGCAGGGAACAGCACCAGCACCAGACCCAGTACAATAATAACGATGGCGGAGAAAATCCAGCTTTCCTTCAGTTTTTTACAGACGGATTGAAAATTCATGATGATCGCTCCTCTATTTTATTTATCAGAAAATGCTGAAAAATGAACGAAAAAAAGGCAAGGTTTGACTTTTTTTCCCTGTTACAGTATACTACATACATAACAATGTGTCAATTATCTGAGGGAAGCTCCCCAAGGAGGAAAAATGACGGAAGGACCAGAGAACGGCAAAATAGACCGCCGGATTCAGCGCACCTATCAGCAGCTGACGGAGGCCATGGGTCGGTTGTTGCTCCGAAAGGAATGGAATCAAATCACGGTGCAGGAATTGTGCGATGAGGCCGTGATCCGCCGCACAACGTTCTATCAGCATTTTCGAGACATGCACGATTTTATGCTATGGCGCAGGAAAGACAGGCTGAAGGAGTTTTCCGCGTTCATTGCCGAAGATGATCCGCCCAAGGAACCGGGCGATTATTTTGTGCTGCTGTCTTCCCGTGTGATGGACTATATGAATCTGCATCCGCAGTATGAGAAAGTGGTCATGGAGACGGGCGAAAGGGGCATAAAAATGCTGGAAGCTTTTCTGCGGCACTGCGCGGACGAGGTGGTTCTTCGCCTGAATGAACGCGGCGGCATGAATCAGGAGAACAGCGCTCACGCGATCCCCGTTCTGACGGAGTTTTATGTGGGCGGCATGCTGGCCGCGCTGCGATGGTGGTATGCCAACAGGAAGCCCTGCACGGAAGAAGAACTGATCGATTATCTGCGCCGGATTGTGGAAAGGAACCGGGAGCAATGAAAACAACGGATACCCGCAGACTGGTTTTCTGCGCCCTGTTCACGGCATTGATCGCTGTTTTTTCCCAATTGCAGCTGCCCATTGGTCCCGTGCCCGTTTCTCTGGCTACCTTGGGTGTGATGCTGTGCGGCCTGCTGCTGGGCTGGCGCTATGGGGCGCTGGCGGTGGGGGCGTATATCCTGCTGGGGGCCGTGGGCGTGCCGGTGTTCGCGGGCTTTCAGGGCGGCGCGGGCAGGCTGCTGGGGCCCACCGGCGGCTATATCGTGGGCTACCTGTTTTACGCTTTGATCGCAGGGCTGAATCTTCCCCGCCTGCTGGAACGTTTTTGGGGCCGCTGCGTATTGCTCTTATTGGGCACCGCCGTGTGCTACGGGATGGGCACCGCCTGGTTCGTGCGGATGTCGGGCCGCACGCTTGAGGAGAGCCTTTCCCTTTGCGTGATCCCCTTCCTGCCGGGAGACGCGGCCAAAATTCTTTTGGCGGCGTTCCTGACGCCAAGGCTGCGCAAAGCGATGAGAATTTGAGAAATTGGAATTGTTGGTTTGATGTTTCAAGAAAGCATGGAAGGGGGATTAAGCGTGGCCAGAACGGATTCTGACATGACCCAGGGCAGCATTTGGCGGCATTTGGTGCGGTTTTCCGTTCCCATGGCCCTGGGCCTGCTGTTTCAGCAATTGTACAACACGGTGGACACCGTGGTGGTGGGCCAGTTCGTTGGCCAGCACGCTCAGGCGGCGGTGGGCTCCACCGGCCCCATCATCAATACCGTGGTGGGTTTTTGCGCGGGGCTGGCCACCGGCGCGTCGGTGGTGATTTCCCAGCGCTACGGGGCCCATGACCGGCAGGGCTTAGGCAAGGCAGTGCACACCACCATCGCCCTCACGTTTCTTGTGAGCCTCCTTGCCACGCTGGTGGGGCAGGTGATCATCGACCCCATGCTGCGCTTCATGCAGACGCCGGAGGAAGTGATGGGGGAATCCCATACCTACCTGTCCATTTATTTCGCCGGCATTTCGGGCATCCTGTTTTACAACATGGGCAGCGGCATTTTAAAGGCCGTGGGCGATTCCCGGCGGCCTCTGCTGTTCCTGATTTTTTCCGCCCTGCTCAATACGGCGCTGGATCTGCTTTTTGTGCTGGCCTTTGGCATGGGGGTGGACGGCGTGGCTTATGCCACCATCCTGTCCCAGATCACTTCCGCCCTGCTGATCCTGGTCACCCTGACCCGGGAGGAAAGGGACTACGGCCTGCGCTGGAAGGAGCTGCGCATTGATCGGGAATCCCTGCGGAATATCCTGAAAATCGGCATGCCCAGCAGCATCCAGTCCGCCATTACGGCGTTTTCCAATGTGTTTGTACAGTCCTATATCAATTATTTCGGCTCCGCCTGCATGGCGGGCTACGGCATTTACAACAAAGTGGACGCGTTCGCCCTGATCCCGGTGCAGGCCATCAGCATGAGTTCCACCACCTTTGTGGGGCAAAATTGGGGCGCGGAACAGAAAAAACGCGCCCGGGAGGGCGTGCGCACCGCCACGCTCATGAGCCTTGCTTCCACGGTGGTCTTGGGCCTGATGGTATTCGTGCTGGCGCGGCCTCTGCTCTTTATCTTCTCCCCGGAGGAGGAAGTGGTGGCATTCGGGGAACGGTTTATCCGCATCGTGACGCCCTTCTACGTTACCATCTGCTTTAACCAGATTTACGCCGGAGCCCTGCGGGGCGTGGGGGACGCCACCATGCCCACGGTGATCATGCTGGCCTCCTTCGTGGTGTTCCGCCAAATCTATCTGGCCGTCACCAAGGCCCTGGGCGCTGGCTTCTTAGCTGTGGCTCTGGCCTATCCCATGGGCTGGATCATGTGCTCTTCTCTGCTGATCCTCCGCTATTCCCACAGCGCCCTGGCGAAAAAGGCTGCCGGGTAAAAGGTTTTCTGATTGTTTCATGTCCCCTGGCAGCGCCGGGGGATTATTTTTCAAAAAGCCCGAAAAAAACGCTTGACTCTCTCATTGTGGCAGGCATTATCATGTGTCCGAGCTCAAAGGGAATCAGCATAAGGAGGTACCGCCATGCTGAAAATCGGAGAATTTTCAAAACTGTCCAGGGTCAGCGTCAGGATGCTGCGCCACTACGATGAGATCGGGCTTTTGAAACCGGCAGAAATCGACCGCTTCACGGATTACAGGTATTACCGGGAGGATCAGCTTCCCACAGTATGCCGCATCACGGCGCTGAAGGATATGGGCTTCTCCCTGGCGGATATCGTGAAAATCCTCGCGGTGTATGAGGACCGGGAACAAATGGAACAATTCCTATGTGACCGGAAAAGGGAGCTGGAAGCTCTGGCCCGCGATACGGCGCATAAGCTTACGCTGCTGGACGCAGCCCGAAAAAGGCTGAGAAAGGAAGAAAACATGCGCTATAATGTGACCGTCAAAACCATTCCGGAGCGCTACGCCGCCACCGTGCGGATGACCTTGCCCCGCTACGAGGATGAGGGGATGATCTGGGGGACGCTGGCGGAGGAAACCTGCCGCATGCATCTTACGGAAGACGATCCCTGCCTCTGCGCGGTGACCTATCTGGACGGGGAATACAAGGAAGAAAATGTGGAAATGATGGCGTGGAAGACCGTGAAGGGCAGCTATCCCGATACGGAACACGTGAAGTTCCGCACCCTGCCGGAGGAAACGGTAGCCAGCTGCACCTATCAGGGAAGCTATACGCAGATCACGGACGTATACGCCGCTGTGGTGGCATGGATCGAAGCAAACGGCTATGAACCGGCGGGGCCTATGTTCAACATTTACCACGTCAGTCCCCACGAGACCCAGAACCCGGATGAATTCGTGACGGAAATCTGCTATCCGGTAAAAAAGAAATAACGGCTTTCGCTCCGGCGGGTACGTCCCACCGGAGCTTTTTCATGAAAAAACGGCCTCCCAAGGCGGGAGGCCGCAGAATGACAGAAAACACCTCACAGCAATGCGCGCTGGATTTTGCCGCTGGTGGTTTTGGGCAGCTCGTCCCGGAAAACCACGATGCGGGGATATTTGTAGGGCGCGGTGCGCTGCTTCACGTAGCTTTGAATTTCTTTCTTGAGTTCTTCCGTGCCTTCCTTGCCCTTGATCAGCACGATGCTGGCCTTGACCACCTGGCCGCGGACGGGGTCCGGCGCGGCGGAAACGCCGCACTCCAGCACGTAGGGCAGCTCCATGATGACGCTTTCGATCTCGAAAGGCCCGATGCGGTAGCCGGAGGACTTGATCAGGTCGTCCACCCGGCCCACGTACCAGAAGTAGCCGTCCTCGTCCCGCCAGGCGGTGTCGCCGGTGTGGTAGAGGCCGTCGTGCCAGTTGCCGTTCACATTCTTGTCATCGCTGCCGTAGTAGCCGGTGAGCAGGCCACAGGGCGGATTGTTTTCCCCGGTATGGATCACGATTTCACCCACCTCGCCAACGGGTACCGGATTGCCGTTGGGGTCCACCAGATCCACGTCGTACAGCGGCACGGGCTTGCCCATGGAGCCGGGCTTGGGGGTCATGCCGGTGAGGTTGCCGATGATGATGGCGCTTTCGCTCTGGCCGAAGCCCTCCATGATGGTGATGCCGGTGGCTTCCTTGAACTTCTGGAACACCTCAGGGTTCAGGGCTTCGCCGGCGATGGTTGCGTAGCGGATGGAGGAAAGGTCGTACTTGCTCAAATCCTCCTTGATCAGCATGCGGTACATGGTGGGCGGCGCGCAGAAGGTTTTGATGTTGTACTGCTTGAACAGGGGCAGGATATCGTCGGCGTGGAAGCGGTCGAAATCGTACACGAACAGGGCGGCTTCGCACATCCACTGGCCGAAGATCTTTCCCCAGCAGGCCTTGGCCCAGCCTGTGTCGGAAATGGTCAGGTGGAGCTGGCCGGGCAGGACGTTATGCCAGAATTTGGCGGTCATGTAATGGCCCAGGGGGTACTTGTGGCTGTGGCATACCAGCTTGGGATAGCCCGTGGTGCCGGAGGTAAAGAACATGAGCAGGGGATCGTCGCCGCAGGCCGCGTCCTCCGTCCGGTCGAAATGGGAGGAAAACACGCTGTATTCGCTGTCAAAATCGTGCCAGCCCTCCCGCTGCCCGCCGCAGAAGATTTTGGTTTTGATGCCGGGGCATTCGGGCAGGGCCTTTTCGATCTCGCCTGCCGCCTGGCCGTGGCTGGTGCATACCACCGCGCTGACCTCGCCGGTCTGGAAGCGGTAAATGTAATCCTTGCAAAGCAGCTGGTCGGTGGCCGGAATCACCACCGCGCCGATCTTTTCCATAGCCAGCATGGTGATCCAGAAATGGTACTGGCGGCGCAGCACCAGCATCACCCGGTCGCCCTTCCTGATGCCCAGGGACTTGTAGTAATTGGCGGCCCGGTTGCTCATCTTATGGAAATCCAGGAAGGAGAAGCGGCGCTCCTTCTTGTTGATGTCCAGATGCACCATGGCCAGCTGGTCCGGATGCTCTTTCGCCAGCCCGTCCATGATGTCGAAGGCGAAATTGAAGCGGTCAATATCGTGGTAATGGACGGACACGGGCGTGCCTTTATCGTTTACCTTGGCGTCCACAAACCGGTCGGCGATGATGGCCTGGGCTTGCTGCGCCGGGGCGGCGGCGTCGTGGATGTGGGGGTTGTAATCCGTTTCCTCGCCGGGGATGACCACGGCAAGGAATACGCAGTCCTGCCCCTCGGCGGCGATGAGGCCGTGGGGGGTGGAGGAATCGAAGAACACGGAATCGCCCGCCCGCAGGGTTTCCGTGTGTTCGCCGATCTGGGCCCGCAGCACGCCGGACAGAATATAGTCAAATTCCTGGCCGGGATGGCTCACCGTTTCGATGGGGGCCGCCTGGAGGGCGGGGTCGTAGGAATAGCGGGTGAGGTACGGTTCCACGATGCGCTTGCGGAACATGGGGGCCAGGTTCAGCATCTTGATGCCCTTGATGTCCGTGACCACTTCGCCTTCCCCATGGCGGGTGACGGTGTAATTGGACAGGCGGGGACTGGTGCCCTCGATCAGATCCACGATGTCCACGCCGAAGGCGGCGGCGCACTTGTGGACGAAGGAAAAGGGCATTTCCACGCTGCCCGTTTCATACCAGGCGCAGTCCGCCTCGGAAAAGCCCGTCATGCGGGCCAGATCAGCAGTGGTATAGCCGGAAATATCTTTCAGTTCGCGGATACGGGCGGCCACGTCCCGCAGCATTTCGGGGGCCTGGGTCGGCATTTTCGTTCCCTCCTACGGTAATCGTTCAAGGGTAGGAGTTGAGAGTTGAGATTTATTTAGTGAATAAAGACAGCAGCCAGAATGGTTTGACTATATTATATCTCAACTCTCAGCTCTCCGCTCTCAACTCTCCTCCTGCGGGGCAGACAAAAGCCCGCCCCAAAGTGTTTCTTTGAGACGGGCTGAATAAGCATCAGCTCGCGGTACCACTCAAATTGCGCGGTGTGATCGCGCCCCTTATGGGCTCCCATGAAGCCCTTCGCACTGACGCGGCGTTCACGGAGCATCCTACTGGGGGGAACCGCCCTGTTCAGATGCCCGGCTCGGAAGCCACAGCCTGATGGATCCCCGCCGCCGGTTTTCAGCGCTCCCGGCTCTCTGTGGGTGGACATTCCATCCGCCTTCTTCGTCATCGCCTTTCGGTATGCGATTGCATGTAGTGTAGCAGAACAAATCAAAAATGTCAATCAATTTTTCTTCTTCATTTATTCAGAGAACGAAAAAAATGCAATTTCCAACACAATATTCGTGTCCAGCAAAACCCTCATAGCTTCAACCGTTCCTTCCTGATTTCATCCGCGTCCAGCGGCTTTCCGGCGATTCCTTTCAGGCTCTTGAACTCGATTTCATCCGCTTCGGCTTCCGAAATTGGCGTGATCGTTACTTTGAAGGTCGTATCTGCCAGCCTGTCGATATCGAAGATTCCTTTTAGCTGCTCTCTGCTTACGGTAGCCGTGCTTGTCATACCGATCACCTCCTGCAATAACAGTATATCAGAAGAACCGCTATTTATTAATCAATCATTTTTTCAATTGTACAAAGGAAATACATCCTTTTTGGGTTGACATTTTCCGCGCACGGTTTCATAATGACATGGTACCCTTTTGAACGGGAAGGAGGGAGAGCCATGCGGCGCATGACCGTGATCGCGGGCCATTACGGCAGCGGGAAAACGGAACTGGCAGTGAGCCTGGCTATGGAATTGGCACAGGCTGAAAAGCGGGATTATCCCCGGCTTGCCATCGTGGACCTGGACGTGGCGAACCCCTATTTCCGTTCCAGGGAACGGATGGATTTGCTGGAAGCCCACGGCGTTGCCGTGTACGGCGACATCTTCCATTCCACCGGCGCCACCGCCGAATTGCCCGCCCTGACCGCCGCCCTCCGCGCGCCCCTGGAGGACGAGGGCTGCCAGACCATTATTGATTTGGGCGGCAATGACGCCGGGGCCCGGGTGCTGCGCCAATTCGGCAAGTATTTTGAGGGCAGCGATCACGAGCTGTGGGCGGTGGTGAACTTCCGCCGGTATGAGACCCTTACCGTGGAAACGGCACGGGAGCACGTGGAAGCCATTCAAAACGAATTGCAGATACGGGTGACTGGGCTGGTGAACAACACGCACCTGCTCCGGGAAACCACTTCGGGCATCATCCGGGAAGGGTACGAAAAGGCCAAAATCCTGTCGGAGGATATGCACATTCCATTATTATTCACCTGTTATCCCGCGGGCATCGTTCAGCCGGAGGAGCTAAAAGGCATTGCGCCTCTCCGTCCTCTGGGGCTGTATATGCGGCCCGCCTATCTGGATAAATAATCTTAGGAACAAACCTTTAGGTTTGTGACGCGGAATGCGTCAAGCATGAAAACGTGAAAAGCGCGGGCAAGCGTCGAAGACGCGCAGGCCGTGCGAGAAAATAAGGAAGGAGAAATATGTATGCGGGCGTTTAAGCTGGTTTTCCGTCCGGAAAAGTGCAAGGGCTGCGAGCTGTGCCGTTCCGTTTGCCCCAAGGGCGTCATCGGCATGGCGGCGAACGTCAATGCCAAGGGGTATCACCCCGCCTGCGCCGTGAACCAGGAAGCGTGCATCGGCTGCCAAAGCTGCGCGCTGATGTGTCCTGACGGCGCGATTGCCATTTATCAGTTGGAGGAGGGCGACCAATGATCACCGATAAAGTGCTCATGAAGGGCAACGAGGCCTTTGCCGAGGCCGCCATCCGCGGCGGCGCGCGGCTGTATTTCGGCTATCCCATCACCCCCCAGAGCGAGGTTCCCGAGTATATGAGCCGGGAACTGCCCAAGCACGGGGGCTGCTTCGTGCAGGCGGAAAGCGAGCTGGGTGCCATCAACATGGCGTACGGCGCGGGCAGCGCCGGCGGCACGGTGTTTATTTCTTCTTCTTCTCCCGGCATCGCCCTGATGCAGGAGGGTATGAGCTTCCTTTGCTCCGCGGAAGTGCCGCTGCTTGCCATGAACGTATCCCGCGGCGGCCCCGGCATCGGCGGCATTCAGCCCGGTCAGGCGGACTATTATCAGGTCACCCGGGGCGGCGGCAACGGCGACTATAAGATTCCCGTGTTCGCTCCCGCTTCCATTCAGGAAGCCGTGGATCTGCTCTACGAGGGCACCGACATGGCCCAGTACTGGCGCAATCCCATCATGATCTTAGCCGACGGCATGATCGGCCAGATGATGGAGCCCGTGCGCCTGCCGGAATTCAAGCCCGTTCTGGCCCCCAATGAAATCGCGGGCAAGCGGGACTGGGCCTGCACCGGTTATGCCGACCGGGGCGGCGACCAGAACCGCCGGGTGGTGAAGTCCCTGCGCATGCAGCCCGAAAAGCTGGAAGAGCACGTGGAAAAGCTGTTCAAGAAATACGCGCAGATGGAAACCGAATTGGCCCGGTACGAAAGCGAAAACCTGAAGGGCGCGGAAATCGTGTTCGTGGCCTTTGGCACCACAGCCCGCATCTGCCGGGAAGCCTGCGAAATTTTGGCCTCCCAGGGCATCAAAGCGGGCCTTATCCGGCCCATTTCCCTGTGGCCCTTCCCGGAAAAGGCCTTTGACGAAATCGACTTTAGCACCACCAAAGCCGTCATTTCCGCCGAACTCAGCATGGGCCAGATGATCACCGACGTGAAGCTGGCGCTGAACGGCCGTCTGCCCGTATTCCTGGCCCACCGTACCGGCGGTATGGTGCCCACCTCTCCCGAGGTGGCACAGCGCGCCAAGGCTGTATTGGAGGGATTGAAATGAAGCCCATCTTTGAATACACCAAGGGCATGACCGAAATGCCCACCCATTACTGCCCCGGTTGCACCCATGGCATCGCCCACCGGCTGATCATGGAAGTGCTGGACGAAATGGGCATGCTGGGCAACACCGTCGGCGTGGCCCCCATCGGCTGCTCCGTTATGGCCCACCAGTACATGAACGTGGATATGTGCGAGGCCGCCCATGGCCGCGCCCCCGCCGTTGCCAGCGGCATCCGCCGGGTACACCCGGATAAGATCGTGTTCACCTACCAGGGCGACGGCGACCTGGCCTCCATCGGCACCGGCGAAATCATTCACGCCGCCGTGCGCGGGGAAAAGTTCACCACCTTCTTCATCAACAACGGCATTTACGGCATGACCGGCGGCCAGATGGCCCCCACCACCCTGATCGGCCAGAAGAGCACCACCAGCCAGGACGGCCGCAGCAAGGAACTGAACGGCATGCCCGTGAAAATGAGCGAAATGCTGGCAACCATCGACGGCGCGGCGTATGTGGAGCGCGTGGCGCTGGACAGCCCCGCCCACGTGCGGCAGGCGAAAAAGGCCATCCGCAAAGCCTTTGAAATTCAGCAGCAGGGCCTTGGCTTCACCCTGATCGAATTCCTGTCCACCTGCCCCACCAACTGGGGCATGACCCCCGTGAAGGCCCTGGAATGGGTGCGCAGCAACGTGATGGCCTACTATCCCATCGGGGTCATCAAGGAACCCGCAAAGGAGGAACAGGCATGAGCACGTATAAGATGTTTTTCGCCGGTTCCGGCGGCCAGGGCGTGCTGCTCATGGGCCAGATGATCGCCCAGGCGGCCATGCTGGAAGGCAAGGAAGCCACCTTCCTGCCCTCCTATGGCCCCGAAATGCGCGGCGGCACCGCCAACTGCACCGTGGTGGTTTCCGATAAGCCCGTTTCCTGCCCCCTGATTTACGAGGCGGATATCGCGGTGGTGATGAACCTGCCCTCCATGGACAAGTTCGAGCCCATGGTAAAGCCCGGCGGATGGATGTTCTATAACGAATCCATCATCGACCGCAAGCCCAACCGGGACGACATCAAGGCCGTGGCCGTGGATTTGGCCGCCCGCAGTGCCAAATTAGGCAATGATAAGGTGGCCAACATGGTCATGCTTGGCGAAGTGGTGCGGGGCACCCAGGTGGTGCAGCCCGAAACCATTTTCAAGGTCTTTGAAGAAAAATTCACCGGCAAGAAAGCCGCCCTGATCCCGCTGAACAAGCAGGCGTTTTTGGGAGAGTAAAAGCGGGAAAAAGTTTGCGGGGGAAACCGCTCTTTGGATGCCAAAGAGCGGTTTCCCCCGCACCCCTTTCCGAGAAAGCATAAAAGGAATCGGCAAAATCCACAAGATTTTTCATTCAACCATAAAGGCAAAAACCGTCTCTTTGCTGGTTTTATCCGACAAAGAGACGGTATTTTTATGGCTTTCTTGGAAGGGAGTCTGGGGGAAACCATTCTTTGGCCTCCAAAGAATGGTTTCCCCCAGAAAATCCCATTTTACTTTGCCGGATCAGCTTCCAGCGAAGGCGGGTGGCCGCGCCGCCGCGCAGGTGGCGCACGGCGTGGTGATAATCGAGAATTTCCCGCACCTCCGCGTAGAGGCCGGGGTGAATGGCCCGGAGCCGTTCGTGTACGTCCTTATGGACGGAGCTTTTGCTCATGCCGAAGCGCTCGGCGGCCTGGCGCACGGTAGCCCCCGTGCGAACGATATACTGCCCCAGCCGCATGCAGCGATCCTGAATTTCCTGCCGCATGATCCCCGCCTCCCTTCGGGACAGGGTATGCGGCGGCGGGAGAAAAAATGCCTTGCGTTATTGCGCGGCTTGCTCCAGGCAGCCTGTATAGTTCTGGTTGGGAAGCAGGGGAACCCCGTAATGGTCAAACAGTTCATCTACCGTGACACACAGAATATTCTTTGCTTCCAGGTTCTCCAGGATGATTTCGGTGTACTTATAGGAGAGGGGATTCAGATCGTGCATCAGCACCACGTCGCCGTCCCTGGCATTGCTGCTCACCTGTTTGCCAACTTCCTTCTCGTTTGTATTGCCGGCGTCGTGTGAAGTGAG
This sequence comes from Clostridia bacterium, assembly GCA_017448975.1. Lineage (GTDB taxonomy): Bacteria > Bacillota > Clostridia > Christensenellales > Aristaeellaceae > RUG563. The sequence goes on along the minus strand of JAFSKN010000039.1, from coordinate 37,231 downwards.
GCTCCAATCGATCAAAGGCAAACCCACGTTGGCTTTGATAAACGCAGCGGACAGGCCGCCGGGGGCGCGCATATAAGCGGGACGCACGCCCACGAGGGCGTCCATCTCCGCGTCAAATGTTGCTTTCCAGTCTTTTACGGTTTGTTCAGTGATTCCTGTATAGACATGCTCATAATTGTGGCTGGCTAAGGCGAAGCCCGCGTCGTGCTGGCGGCACATGTTATAATGGTTGCCCTGCATTTGTTTGCCTACGATAAAAAAGGTGGCGTTGGCGCCGAAACGGCGCAGAACAAGGAGAAGCTCCTTGGTGGTGGCTTTCGCGCCGCCGTCGTCGTAGGTGAGGGCAATTAGTTTGTACCGGCTGTTGTCGGTGATTTTCTGGCCCAGATCGGTCATGAGGGGCCGCAGGGCGGAATAGTAGAGCTTCACGTGCATCAGGGTGTTTTTGCCGGGATACAGGCTATCGGCCCGGTAGTGCAGCTCCAGCTTGGCAGGGGTGAGGGTAAAGGCGGCGGTTTCCAGGGCTTCCCGAGCGCACAGGGCATCCAAAGCGGCGCTGTTCGGGGCTTCGGTCATGAAATAATCCGTCAGTTGTTCCCTGACGGCCTGGGCCATCATGTCCCAGGCGGGGCTGTCCGGGGCAAACAAATCGGTTAAAGCCACACGGCTGCCGGAAACCATATCGTAAACCCGGGCGTCGAAATCCACATAGGTCTGCTCCCGTTCGTGGTCGATCAGCGCGATGGTCAGAAAGCTCATCCACTGGCTGCCGGTGCGGAAAATGGTGCAGCCCACATCCAGGCAGGACATGACTTCAAATTTCGCCCTGGGCAGGAACGGGCGGGCCTTTTTCGCCATGCTGTCGATCAGGGCGGCCATTTCCGCGTTCACCGCCTCGTTGGCCGTCTGCGGGTAGGTGCGCAGGATGTATTGGCCGTCGTTCCGCACATACTCCTTCGCCGCCTGCGTTTGGGAAAAGCGAAGCACATCCGGAATGGCGTCGCGTTCCGCGCTGGCCGGGCGCATGCCCGCAAGAATCAGGAGCGCCAAACACAGCGCAATCAGATGTTTCATCAATGAGGTACTTCCTTTCCATTAAAACAGCCGCGGCGGTATCTGTTCGCCGCGGCTGTGGGATGCCGCCCGATTTCGCGGCACACAGGATCAGATCTGCTTCAGTGTTTCGCGCACATGGTTGATCACGGCCTTATAGCTGCTGTTGAAGTAGCCGTCGGGGCAGGAAAGATGCACCATGATCACCTGGTTTCCGTCCAGCAGCGCCAGCATCACCCGGCCATAGATCGCCGTTCCGTCATAGTATTTGCCCTTATAGTCGGCGTAGTAGCCATCCTTTTTGAGCAAGGTGCGGGAGGCGGTTTCCGTGGTGCTCCATTTGGAGAAATTGTACTGGCCGATCTCCTTGAGGGTATTGCGCAGCTCGGTGCGCAGATCGGCGAGCTTGAAGGAGGAGGCCACAGAATACACGCGCACGGTGATGGTGGCGCAGTAGCCGTCCAGGGCGTTCGGATTGATCAGCTTCACCGAATCGGTGCCCGACAAATCGACGCCCCAGCCCAAAGGGGCTTCAAAACTCAGGCGCAGCTTGTCCGACGTAACCAGACCGTAGCTGAAGGTCAGCGTAGGCTTGGGGGTGGGGGTGGGCATATCGATGGGATCCAGGGGAATGGGGGTGGCCCCGGCGTACATGGAGCTGTTATAGCTGCTGGAAGCCTGGCTGCTGTAGGAATAGCCGCCGTAGTCCTCCTCCGAGGCGGGATCATATCCCTCCGGCAGAGAGAAAGAGGAAGACGGGGAAGCCGTGGACACGGCCATGGGATCGGCCTGCAGATTGCTTCCGCTCGCCAGCGCCCCGTTTGCCGCTGCGCTGCCCAGCAGCAGCACCAGCGCTATAAACAGACAAAGCTTTTTCATCATAAAAAACCTCCTTGGATCAGCATCGCGTTCCCGGCGGGGGAAAGCGGGAAGAAACGATATCTTTATAGTATTGTAACAGTTTCTTCATCTTTCGTCAAGCGTTTTGCATGCCGCCGGGGGAGATTTCCGCAGAATTTACAAAAGCCCGGAATAGAGGTCGCTGGCGGAAGACAGGGCGGAATCGTCCTGCTCCGGCGCCGCGCTGCGAACGCGGGGATGGTACAGCCGCCGGTCCAGGGTCCAGATTTTTTCGGAGAACGCGCCCGCGGGGGTGCGCCGCAGGACGCCTTCCATTTCGTTCATTTTGGCGTCCATATCGTCCAGCAGGTGCAGCATTTCGGCCTCGGGGAACATGGGAGGCCGGGGGCTGCCGTGCTCCGGCAGGCCGTGGTGGCTGATAATCATGTGGGAAAGCAGCAGCACATATTCCCCGGTCACGTTGGCGCGCCGGGCCGCTTCCCGCACCTGGGCCACGCCGTGAACCAAATGGCCCAGCAATTGCCCTTCGGCGGAATAGTCGGACACGTTGCCCGCCTCGTCGCTGATGAACTCGGCGGTCTTGCTCAGATCGTGGGCGATGGCCCCGGCCCGCAGCAGGTCGCCGTCCAGGAAGGGGTACAGGGGCAGCACCGCTTCCACCGCCCTAAGCACGCTCACGGTGTGGTGCAGCAGGCCGCTGCGCTCTGCGTGGTGCACCCGCTGGGCGGCGGGATAGTAATTGAGCTTATCGCCGCACATCAAAATCATTTCCCGAAGGATGGCCTGCAGCTCCGGCGTTTTCATGCTGTCGATGGCCCGGTTGATTTCCCGCAGCATATCCTGAGGCGGTTCCGGCGCGCAGGGCATCAGCTGGCTTACGTCCACTTCGTCCGCCGGGGAGGGATTGCGCAGGCGCTCGATGCGCATTTGCAGCCGCCCGTTGTATTCCTGCACCGTGCCCCGCACCTTGATCACCGCGCCCTGCTTGGGGGGCTGCACGGTGCCGTCCCACATTTTGCAGTTGATATCGCCGGTGGTATCGCACAGGGTCAGATCCAGGTATTTGCCGCCGTTGGAAGAAGTGCGCTGATCCGCAGAGCGAACCAGCAGAAAGCCTTCAAATTTCATGTCCCGGCTCAGGGAAGCTACGGTAAGCTGCTGCATCATTTCGAGCAAATTTCCTTTTTACAAAAAATTTCAATAGTGGGATTCGGATAGAGTGGAGAGTTCAGAGAGTTCAGATTGATATAGTTGAACAATCATGGGTTCCAGTGTTCAGAGTACATCGTACAGATTCAGAGGTTCCCTTTGTCATCACGATCTAATCTGAACGCTGAACTCTCTGCTCTCCACTCTCCACTCTCAACTCTCCACTCTCAATACGATGATCGTGTTTACTCTGCCTGGGAAAGCAGGGAATTCAGTTTGTGCAAATGCTGCTTTTCCTCTAAGGCGATGGCTGAAAAGGCGCTGGACGCGCTTCCGGCGAGGGAAGAGGCGAAAGCGGAGTATTGCCGGATGGCTTCTTCCTCCTCCTGGGCCGCGAAAGCGTACAGCCTGCGGACGGAATCAAACGCGCCTTTGCGCTGGGCCTCCATCAGCCCGCCGGAAAACAGCACCTCCGCCGCCTTGGCGGAGAGCAGCTGAGCCCGCTCAAAATCGGGCGTTTCCGCGCCCATGTTGGAAAACTGGTTCAGATGATTTCTCTCTTCCGCCAGAATGGAGCGGACGGCGTCCTGGCAGGCGCCGTCCGCAAATACAGCCAGCGCCCGTTCATACAGGCGGATGGCCCGCTTTTCCATCTGGCAGGCGATATACAGGGCTTCTCCCGCGCGGCGGATGTCCATGGCTTTATTCCGCTTCGGCCAGGAATTCGTTCAGCTGATGCACCAGCTCGTCCACGTTGGTGCCGTGTACGGCGCAGGCGTCCTCCAAGGATTCCATGATGGAATGGGGGCAGCCTAAGCAGTGCATGCCGAAGGCGGTCAGGATGCGGGCGGTGCCCCGGTGGATATTCAGCACTTCGCCGATGCTCATGCTCTTGTTCACAGTCATTTCCATATTTTTTGCGCTCCTTTCGGACCCTTTCGGTCCAGTCCCCATCTTACATGATGCGGGGCGGAATGTCAATCCCGCATTGAAAAAACAGGATGAATATGATATGATGATCCTATACAGCGGAAGAGGGGTGGATTTTATGGCAAACGTAAAAAAGCGCCTGATCATCTTTACCGATATCGGCGATACCATCATCGACGAGGGCACCGAGGTGCGGAACGATCAGGGCGTGGTGATTCACGCGGATTGTATCCCCGGGGCGAAAGAAACCTATCTGCGCCTGTATGAAGCGGGCTATGCCATCGTGATGGTAGCGGACGGGCTGAACCAAAGCTTCCGCAATACCATGCGGGAAAACGGCCTGGATCACATCTTTTCCGCCTGGATCATTTCGGAGACGGTGGGAGAGGACAAGCCCAGCCCCAAAATGTTTTCCGCCGCCATGGAGGCCATGGGCCTGACGGAAGCGGACAAGAAACGCATCCTCATGATCGGCAACAACGTGAGCCGGGATATTCGGGGAGCCAACCGTTTCGGCCTCATCTCCGTGCTGCTGGACTGGAGCAAGCGTCGGCCCTTTGACGAAGAGCTGCCCGAGGATCACGCGGATTATCGCATCCACACCCCGGAGGAGCTGCTTGCCCTGGCGGATCAACTGGAAAACCGGTAAACAAAAACGGAAGGCGAAATTGAAACGCCTTCCATTTTTGTTGGCTTAATCCACGATTTTCAGTTCGACCCGCGAGTTTTCCAGATGATCGCGGTATTCGGAGGGAATGGTGCTGTCCGTGATTACGGCATGGAACTGATCCAGGGAAGCGTATGAAAGCAGGCTGGTCACGCCGAATTTACTGCCGGTGACCAGCAGCACCGCCTTTTCCGTGTGGGCCACGGCGGCCTGCTTGATGGAATATTCCAGGGGGCTGGAGTTGGTTACGTTGGTCATAGACGCGCCGGTGGCGGCCATGAAAGCGTAATTGGTGTTCATATGGCTCAAATACGCCGCCGAATCCTCCCCGGTGATGGAGTGGGTTTTGCGGTGTACTTCCCCGGGCAGCACGATCAGCCGGATATTTTCATGATCCAGCGACCGGAGCATCACCTCAATGTTGTTGGTGATGATGGTGATGCGCTTGTTCTTGATGGCATCCATGATGTGGGGGGTGGTGGTGCCCGAGTCGATAAAGATGATATCGCCGTCATGCACCATATTTCCCGCCGCTTTGCCGATCGCCTCTTTGGTCCGGCTGGGAGCGCTGCTGCGCACCTCGTAGGGTACCAGCGGCAGCACTTTTTCCTTGGCCTTCACGCCGCCGTAAACCTTTTCCACCCGTCCGCCCTGAACCAGCTCCGCAATATCCCGCCGCGCCGTGTTCATGGAAATATTGAAAACATCGCGCAGCTCATCCATGGGAACGGAGCCGTGGGTGAGGATATAGCCCTCCATTTCCGTTAAACGCCTGGTTTTCATGCAATTGCACCTCGTTTTTGATCGATCCATCTTATTATACAGAATTTGCGGCAAAATGGCAAGAGAAGGAATGTAAAAAACCAATTTATTCCAACATTTTTAACAATAGTTTACCCATAAGAAAGCCAAAAGCCCTGTGCGCCGTTCAGCGTCAGTTCAATATCTGCGGGAGCCCCATGAGCATCAGAACGCCAGCCCCCTGACCGAAGGCGGTGGTGCTGATGCTGCGTCCTATCATAAACGCATTTTTGCGTCAGCGAACGGCCGGAAAGAAGGATGGACAAAAAAGGAAAAAGGGGCTATAATCATTCCGAACGGGCGGAAGATACGCCCGCAAAAAAGTCACAGTGATTCAAGGAGGAATCCTTCATGCAGAAACCCCAGGTAGTAATCATGGCGGCGGGGCTGGGCAGCCGGTTCGGCGGCCTGAAGCAGATGGCGCCGGTGGACCCCCAGAACCATTGGATCATCGATTTTTCCATTTTTGACGCGGTGCGGGCGGGCTTTGGCAAGATCATTTTGATCGTGAAGCCGGAAAACGAGGCCCTGTTCCGGGAAACGCTGGGCAAACGCATTGGCGGCGCGGCGGAAATCGAATATGTGCATCAGCGGCCCGAAATCCTGCCCGCCGGGTTTTCCATTCCCGAAGGCCGGGTGAAGCCCTGGGGCACGGGCCACGCCGTGCTGTGCGCCAAGGACGCCATCACCGCCCCCTTCGCGGTGATCAACGCCGACGATTTTTACGGAAAAGGCGCGTTCAAGACCCTGTACGATTATCTGGTATCCCCCCACGCGGAGCATGAATACGCCATGGTGGGCTATCAGGTGGAAAACACCCTGACGGAAAACGGCCACGTGGCCCGGGGCGTGTGTGCCATGGACCCCACCGGCCAGTTCCTGACCGGTATTGTGGAGCGGACCCACATTGAGCCCCGGGACGGCGGCGCGGCGTATACCGAGGACGACGGCCAGACCTTCACTTTCCTGCCCGCCGGGACTACCGTTTCCATGAATTTCTGGGGCTTTACCCCGGATATCCTGACGGAGATCGAAAACCGCTTCGCCGGGTTCCTTCAGGAGAATCTGCCCAAGAATCCCCTGAAATGCGAATATTTCCTGCCCCTGATCCCCAATCAGCTGATTGCCGAGGGCAAGGCAAAGGTGCGGGTGCTGCCCTGCCCGGAAAAATGGTACGGCGTCACCTATCAGCCCGATATGCCCCAGGTGCAGGCGGCCATCGCACGGATGAAGCGGGAGGGGATTTACCCGGATTCTTTATGGTGAGACATAAACAAGAGAGTTCAGAGTTCAGAGCGCAGATGATATAGTCTGTTCATTCTGGATTCCGAGCAGAGCAACTGAACTTTATAATAAAACAGAGCATACAGCCCTGCAATGGGAAGGATGTATGCTCTGTTTTTATAGCTTTCTCGGAGGGGGGGCTGGGGGGGAACCGCTCTTTGGCTACAAAGAGCGGTTCCCCCCAGGATAATTTCTGTTATGGCGCTTCGCCGATTTCGTCCAGCCAGGTATTGCGGATGTAGGAAAGCGCCACGCCGTCCACGGCGATGGCGTCGTGGAGAGCGTCGTAAGGCCAAAGGGTGATGGTGCGGGTCAGGTGATCGTTGACGAGGACGATTTCCGCCCGAGGTTTTTCGGCGCCTTCTGGCGTCCAGCCCTCCGGCAGCCGTCCGTCTCCGGCCAGGGAGGCCAGCCGGGTGTACCAGGCAAGGAAGGCTTCCGCGTCCATATCCTGGGTTTCGCCGGCCCGATTCACGGCGCAGTCGTAGAGCACGCGGCCGTATTCGTCCACGGCGATCTGGTTGTTTTCCGTGATCTGCTCCACCATGCGCACCTGATAGGCATGGGTGCCGCCGCCGCGGGTAAAGCGTACTTCGTTTAAGTCGTTTACCAGCAGGTTCACCGGGGTTTGCAGCAGGTAATCCAGGGGCTCAAGTTCTTTCCAAAAGCCCAGGAGGAAATTGCTGGCGGTGAACACCTGATCCTGCCACTGCACATAGACGCCGCTTTTGCCGGTTTCGCTGCCGATGCGCAGGGTATACACCGTTTCCGGTACGGGCACGCTGACCTGCTCCCCGTCCGCCGTTTCCCCGGTGATCACCGTGGCGGCCTGGGTGAGGGTAATGGTGAGGGCGGGGGTGTCCAGGCCGTAATCTTTCAGGTTCAGTTTATCCGCATGCCCTAAACACGCGGCGAAGCCCATGCTTTCGATTTTTTTCAGCAGCGCGTCGGTGCGCTGGGCGGAGAGGGGATAGGAGAAAGGCGCGTCCATTTGCCAGCCGGAGGGGGTGTAATGCAGGACCCATTCGATTTGACCGGTGATTTCGATGCGGTCCAGCAGGGAACCGTCCATAGCGGGCTGAGCAAAATCCCGCAGGGAATCCATTTCCCGCAGGAGGGGAACGCTGTCCGCTTCCAAAATGGTATACAGCGTATCGGAGCCGCTGACCATGCAGTAGCGCTGGGGCGTTTCCTCGTCGGGGGTCAGATTGCCCACCCGCAGCTCCTTCTTTTCCCCGTCGGTATAGGTCACGGTGACGCGGGCAAGGGCAGGGTCCAGGCCGAAATCCGAGGGACGCAAACCCTGTGCGGCGCTGAGGCTTTGCAGCACGGTGTTTTCCACCGGCAGCTCCGTCAGCGTGACCATTAAATCGTCTAAGATATCGGATCGCAGCGCCACAGCCTCCTGCCCCAGCAGCGCGAAGGTATTTCCCTGCCGGATCAGGGGATAGGCCGTTCCGCCCCGGGGCGCGATGGCGACGGAGGCAATGTCCTCCTCGGGGCGGCTGAGCAGCAGCACAGTTTCTTTTTCCGAGACGGGCGGCAGGGAAACGGGCAGGGAACGCAGGATATACAATCCGCCGCCTGCCAGCGCGGCACAGCACAGCAGGATCAGCAGCACGGTGCGGCCTTTCAGCGGCTGCCGCTTTTTTTTCCGGGGCACTTTTTCCATGCGGTTCTCCCAAATCAGGCTGTTTCAGTGAGGATACAGGGGGAATAACGGTCTTTCAGCAGTTCGTAAGCCCTTTGCGCCTGGGCGGCGGTTTCGTAAGCGCCGAAAACCACGGAGCCGGAACCGGTCATTTGCGCGAAGGCCGCGCCGGACCGGTACAGGGCTTCCTTGGCCTCGGCGATCTGAGGCCGCAGGGGGATGGAGGCGCTTTCCAGCACGTTGCCCCCGCAGACGCGCAGGGCATTCAGGTCGCCATATTGCAGGGCTTCCAGGGCCTTTTTCGTATCCGGCGGCACGATGCCGGCGGAAGCGTGATAAGCGGTGAATACTTCCTTGGTGGACAGGGCGGCGCAGGGCTGCAGCAGGATCAGCGGAAAGACGCCGCTTTCAATGGTTGTCAGGATTTCTCCGATGCCCTGGGCCCGCCGGGGCGCGTCGTGGAGGCAGAAGGGGATGTCGGCGCCCAGCCGTTCCCCGATCCGGCACAGGGCGGGCAGGTCGAGGCCGATGCCCCACAGCTTGTTCAGCCCTTTCAGGGCCGCCGCCGCGTCGGCGCTGCCGCCGCCCAGGCCCGCTCCCATGGGGATGCGCTTGATCAAATGCAGACTGGCTCCCCGGGAAATGCCGCACAGCGCTTGCAGGGCCCGGGCGGCGCGGAGCACCAAATTATCTTCCCCGGCGGATAAATCGCCCATACCTTCCACGGTCAGGGCCAGCCCTTCCGCTTTTTCAATAATCAGGGTATCATGCAGGGCGATGGGCTGCATCAGCATATCCAGCAGATGATAGCCGTCCTGCCGCTTCCCCGTCACGTTCAACGTCCAGTTAATCTTCGCTCTTGCCTGAATCTCCATGCTGTCCTCCGGCGTTTTTGCCTTTTTCCAGGGTGATTTCAAATTCGGCCCCGCCATCCCCGCTGACTAAACGGATATGCTGGCCGTGGCGTTCCATGATGCGGTAGCAGATGGCCAGGCCCAATCCGGTGCCCTTGCCCACGGTGTGGGCCTTGTCGGCCTTATAGAAGCGGTCAAAGATGTGCGGCGCGTCCTGGGGCAGGATGCCAACGCCGGTATCCTTCACCCGCAGGGAAACGTGATCTTTTTCTTCTTTCGTATGGATGGTGACCGTTCCTTTTTCCGGGGTGAACTTGATGGCGTTGTCCAGCAGGTTGATGATCACCTGCTGAATTTGATCCGCGTCGGCGTGAACGAAGCAGGGGTCGGAATCAAATTGCACGTCGATTTCCAGTTGCTTGTCTTCGATCTGGGTCATGCGGGAAATAAGCACCCGCCGGGCCAGCTCGTTCACGTCGAAATCGGTGTAGGCCAAACTGGTTTCCTCGTTTTCCATGCGGGACAGGTTCAGCAGGCTGCCGATCAGCTTGGAAAGCCGGTGGGTCTCGTCGGTGATCACCTGCAAATACTGGGCGTGCTGCTCCGGGGGAATGGTGCCGTCCAGCATGCCCTGGGCAAAGCCCTGGATGGAGGTGATGGGGGAGCGCAGTTCGTGGGATACGTTGGCCACGAAATCCCGGCGGGATTGCTCTAAGCTGGAAAGCTGAGCCGCCATTTGGTTGAATGCCTGGGACAATTCCTGGATTTCCTTGCCGCCCTCCTCCGGGGCGCGGGTCTGAAAATCGCCCCTTGCCATGCTGCCCGCCGCCTGGGCCATGGCCGCAAGCGGACGGCTCATTTGCCGGGCGATAAAGAACACCACCGCCGCCGCCAGCAAAAACATGGCGATTGCCGCCAGGGCTGTTTGCCAGATCAGCCCCTGATACGCGGCGTGCACGGTTTGGGCGGCGGTCTGAATGAGGATAAAGCCCATGACGGTGCGCTGGTTGGTGAGGGCGTTTTCCTGCACCCAGGGCACCAGCACGGTAAACAGGGGCCCCGCGGCGCTCTGGGTCTGCCGTACCACTTCCTTGCCCTGGAGGGCCTGCTCCATGTAGGCGGCGATTTCATCCGGGTTCAGGGCGTTTTGCAGGGATTCGTCCTGCAAAGTGGATTCGTTGTAGTAAACGAAGGTTTTCCCGCTGCGGTCCACCACCATGATATAGGCGTTGTATTCCTGGTAAATGCGGCGGGATTTCCATTTCATGTATTCCTCCGCCGTGCTGCTGGTGCCCAAAATGGAGGAAAAGGAATCGTAGGACTGGCGGCTGGCTAAGTATGCCATATCCCTGGCCTGGGTTTTCAGGGCGTTCATGCGGCTGTCGATGGCGCTGTCCCGCAGGTTGATATAAGAAAGCGCGGACAGCACGCCCACGCACACCAATATCACCGCTAAGAACACGATCAGCAGCCGGGAAAACATGCTCAGGCTGCGCAGAAAAACCACCTCGCCTTTATGGCTTGAATTGATAAGAGTTCAGCGTGCGGATTTATATAGCTGGCATGTCTGATGCCCGAAAAAGAGCAAGCTTCCTTCGCTTGATTCTTTTTCGCTCTTAGCTATTGGCGCGGCACAGCACATTGACCCATCGTTCGTCCGTCCGGTCGGGGCGGGCGTCGCTGGTGGTCCAAAGGTCGATCACCTGAAAGCCGCCCGCTTCATCCAGCAGCGCAAGGAGGGAATCCTCTGTGAAATCGGAAAAGACCCGGCCGTTATGGTCCCTTTCCGCTTCGCCATATTTGAAGGAAGCGTAGAAGACGCCGTTTTTCTTCAGTGCTTTGCGGATCAGACGGAGCACTTGGGGCAGTTCGGCTTTTCGCAGGTGCAAAAGAGACGCGCAGGCCCAAACGCCGTCAAAAGCGCCGGTATAATCCAGTTCATCAAAGCGCATGCAGCGAACAGGGCAGCCCGCCCGTCGCCGGGTATGCTCGCACAGCTCCCGGCATCCGTCCACGGCCAGCACCTGATAGCCCGTTTGGGTAAAGTACAGGGAAGCGCTGCCGGCCCCGCAGCCCAAATCCAGGATGCGCCCGCCGGGGGAAACATGGGAAAGGAACGCGCGGTAATGCGCCGTCATATCCACATTTCCCGTGCGGGAGATGAATTCCTCCGCGTTTTCCTGATACCAGCGCAGCGTGCCGTTTTCCGGCGCCATCATTTCACCGCTTTCCTTCAACAATTTATTACTTTACTTCAAACTTGTACCCCACGCCCCACACGGTGCGGATGGTCCAGCCCAAGGCTTCGCTGTCCTGCAATTTTTCCCTAAGGCGCTTGATGTGCACGTCCACGGTGCGGCTGTCGCCGAAGAAATCAAAGCCCCACACCTGTTCCAGCAGTTGTTCCCGGGTGAACACCCGGTTCTGGTGGGCGGCCAGGAAATAAAGCACTTCCAGCTCCTTGGGCGGCATTTCCAGCAGCTTGCCCTGATAGTGGACTTCGTATTTTTCCAGGCTGATGGTGAGGCCGGGGAAGGACAGGGTGTCCTTTTCGCTTTCCCCCGGAGAGGAACGGCGCAGCACGGCCTTGACACGGGCCACCAGCTCCTTGCCCTCAAAGGGCTTGGTGATATAGTCGTCCGCCCCCAATTCCAGGCCCAGCACCTTGTCAAAGGTTTCATCCTTGGCGGAGAGCATGATGATGGGAATGGCGCTGATCTGCCGGATGGCGCGGCACACCTGCAGGCCGTCCATGCCGGGCAGCATGATGTCCAGCAGCATGAGGCTGGGCGGGTTCTTCTGGAACGCGGCCACCGCCTCGTCCCCCCGGGTCTCCACGGATACTTCAAACCCTTCCTTTTCCAAATACAGCTTCACCAATTGGGCGATGTTCGGATCGTCGTCCACCACCATGATGGTCTGCTTGTCCTTCACGATGAATCACCTCCGGGACTCAAACTACGATGATAATCTGATCGCTTCGATCAGCGAGAGAGTTGAGCGTTTAGAGTTGAGAGTTGAGATATATTTAGATGCGTTTTTCGACTGCCGGATATAAAGGATGAATGCAAAAACAATATAAATCTCAACGCTCAACTCTCAACTCTATGTTATTTTAACTCCACCACCGTGACCCCTTCTTCCCCCTCGCCGTACTTGCCCCGGCGGTAGGATTTGACGCAGGAGCAGGATTTCAAATGCTTCTGGATGCCCTCCCGCAGCACGCCGGTGCCCTTGCCGTGCACGATGGTCACTTCATGCAGCCCGGCCATCATGGCCCCGTCCAAATATTGGTCCACCTCGGCGATGGCTTCGTCCAGGGCCATGCCGCGCACGTCGCAGCTCATGCCCACGGAGGGGGCCGACGCGCCGCTTTGCACGGAAACGGTCTGCTTTTTCTTCTGCGGCGGTTCCTTCACCAAGCGGAGCTGGCTCAAATGAGCTTTCAGCTTCATGATGCCCGCCTGCAACTGCACTTCGCCCTTGGCGTCCGGAAGGGAAAGCACGGTGCCCTTGGTGTTCAGGTGGGTGATTTCCACGATGTCGCCCACTTTCACGGTCTTGGGCGGTTCGGCAAAGTTCCCCGTGGGGGTTTTCAGTCCTTCGGCAAGGCTGTCGATGCCGTCCTCCAAGCGCTTTTTCAGGGCGTTGACCTCGTGATCGGGCACCCCGCCCGCCTTCTTCATTTTCTTTAAATCATACAGAATTTGTTCGGAATCCCGCCGGGCCTTTTCCATGATGCGGCGGGCTTCCTCCTTGGCCTTGCGGTTGGAGGCGTCCTTTTTTTCCTCCATGTCCCGGTACAGCTTTTCCGCTTCGTTGCGCAGACGCACTGTTTCCGCCCGGGCCTGCTCGGCCAGCTCCCGTTCCTTTTCGGCGATCTGGCGGTGGTATTCCGCGTTGGCGATCACGTCCTCAAAGCGAATGGTATCGTGGGAAAGCAGGTCCTTGGCTTCCTCGATCAGGTATTCCGGCAGGCCCAAACGGCGGGAGATTTCAAAGGCGTTGCTTTTGCCCGGCACGCCGATGGACAGGCGATAGGTGGGCCGCAGGGTGGCCACGTCAAATTCCACGCTGGCGTTCTCCACGCCCTTAGTGGACAGGGCGTAGGCTTTCAGCTCGCTGTAATGGGTGGTGGCCGCCGTGCGGGTCTTGATTTTGAGCAAGGCGTTCAGAATCACCTGGGCCAAAGCCGCGCCCTCGGTGGGGTCGGTGCCCGCGCCCAGCTCGTCGAACAGGGCCAGGTCTCTCGGCGTCACCGCGTTCATGATGGAAACGATGTTGGTCATGTGGCTGGAGAAGGTGGACAGGCTCTGTTCGATGCTCTGCTCGTCGCCGATGTCGGCGTACACCTCCTCAAAGGTGGAAAGCTCCGTGCCCAGGGCTCCCGGAATATGCAGGCCGCTTTGGGCCATGAGGGTCATAAGCCCCAAAGTTTTCAGCGTCACCGTTTTGCCGCCGGTATTGGGGCCGGTGATGATCAGGGAGGTAAATTCCTCGCCAAGCCACAGGGAGCAGGGCACCACCGTGTCCCGGGAAATGAGGGGATGGCGCACCCGCACTAAATTGATTTTGCCTTCCTCGTTCATTTTGGGGCGCACGCAGTCCATTTCCCGGCTGAGCATGCCCTTGGCAAAGATGAAATCCAGGTTCGCTAAGATGGCTAAGTTCTGGGAAATGAGGCCCGCACTGTCGGCCACCTGCTGGGAGAGGGCGGCAAGGATGCGCTCGATCTCGTCCCGTTCCTTCATGTGCCATTCTTTCAGCTCGTTGCCCAATTCCACCACGGCCAGAGGCTCGATGAACAGGGTGGCACCGGTGGCGGACTGGTCGTGCACCAGACCGGGCACGTCGCCCCGGTGCTCGGCCTTGACCGGCAGCACGTAGCGGCCTCCGCGCACGGTGACGATGGATTCCATCAGGTATTTGGAATAGCTGGCTCCATGGGCCATGCTGTTGAGCTTTTCCCGGATGCGGTCGTTGGCCTGGCGGATGTGCCGCCGGATGTCCAGCAGGGCGGGGGAAGCGTGGTCGGAAATTTCGTCCTCGCTCAAAATGGCCTCGGTGATGTCCGTTTCCAGGGTGCGCAGGGGCTGGAGGCGGGAAGCCATGGAAGTGATGAGAGGCGTGTTTTCCTTGTCCGTCACCAGGGCGTTCCGGGCGGCGCGGGCGGCCCGCAAAGTTTCCGCCACGGAAAGCAGGGCCTTTTGGGACAGGGTGGAGCCCTTTTCCGCCAAAGACAGGTATTCGGATACGTCGTTAAAGGAGATCAGGGGATTGCCGCCCACGTAGGCCAAAGTGGCCACCGCTTCTTCCGTTTCGTCCAGGGCCTTGTTGACCTCCGCAAAATCGGAAAGCGGCGTTAAAGCGCGGCATTTTTCCTTGCCCGGATCGCTCAAAGCGTAACCGGCCAGCATGTCCCTTATCTTGGTAAATTCCAGCACCCGCAGGGCGCGTTCGTTCATGATTTTTCCCTCCCAAGGTCAGTATACAGTGAAAAAGAAAAGCATTGCAAGAAAACGGGCAAAAGGTTTTGAATTTGTTTTCGGTTCGTTCACAATACGCCGTCCGCAAAGCGGCCCAGGGTACTTTTGATCTCCAGCGGCTTTACCGCTTCCCCCCGCCGGAGGGCGGCATAATGGGCGGTGACGCGGAGCTGTTCTTCCTTCGGTTCGTCGGAGAAGGTCAGCAGCCAGGAAAGATTTTCCATGCCCTGCAAGCGACCCGACAAATGCAGGGGCTTGTCTGCCATCAGCTCGATTTGGCAGCCCTCGGGCAGACGCAGGGGGCGCAGGGGATAGGCGGCCCCCATCCGGTCGGTGAGGCAGGTGCCAAGCGCGCCTTTGCCCTCACGGCACAGCTCGCACTGCTCCCTGTTTGCCGTCAAGCCCATCTTTGTGCGCATGGGGCAATGGTTCAGCAGCATCAGCCGGGCGCGGCCATAGACGGGCAAAATCAGTTCGCAGATATCCAGCGGCAAATCAAGGATTTCACTTTGGGACAGTTCCCGGCTCAGGGTGACGCTTTTGCAGCCCAAATGAGACAGTATTTTGATGCTTTCGCTGTTCATCACCGGGACGCCTTCACCCGCCATATCGCCGTAATAGAAGCAGCCCAGTTGATTCGGACTGGACAGGCATACGGGAATACTGAGCGTGTCCGCAAGGATTTCCAACCGTTTCTGGCTTGCCTCGGTCATTTGGCTGGGCAGGCACAGCCGCGCCTTTTCCTGGGGAAAAGCGCCGGAATACAGCAGGGGAGAGAGTTCTTCCTCCCGGAACTCCCGGGGCAGATACAGGACCTCGTCCGCCCCCGCTTCCAGCAGAGACGGAATGATTTCAAAATCGGAGGTTTTCACGATCAGCCGGGGGGCGGGAATATCCCGCTTCGGAATATCAAACTTTGCAGCAGCCGAATTGTCCCGGGGCTGGGCAGCGATGCGGGCCTCCGTCAGTTTTTCCAGCGCTTCCCGCCGCAGGGCGTTCAGAGCAGAGGCGGGCACGAAAGCGCCCGCCGTTTTCACAGCAAGATCACGCAAGACGAATGGTGTGCCACCCGTTTTGCTCAAGGCCTTTTTGGCGCTTTCTTCGTCCAATGCCTTTTTCTGGGCAGATTGGCAGACATCGCCCGTCACGCTCACTTCGCTTTCTCCATCCGTGACCCGCAGGAAAATTTCTTTTCCCGGATAGGCAGTCAGCGTCGCGTCAAAGGGGATGGGCAGGGCCGCGTTCAGCGCCTCGCCCTCGTAAGTTTTCCGGGCGGCGGAAAGCTGGCTTTCGTCCTCCGTGCGCCGCACATTCTCGCCGGGACGAACGGCGTCCCGCAGCCTTAAAACGGCGGTTTGCCCGGCGGGAACTTCCGGCCCGGAATAGCGCAGCTCCTGCCTGCCGATTTCCAGGCTGTCCCCGTTGTGCAGGGGCTTTGTCAGGGGCGCGTCCGCCAGCAGCGCGCCGCCTTTTTGATAGACTTTCTTTACCTTCCCAATGGTCACGCCGATGGGCGTCACCCTGGTGGGGTCGATGATGGCGGCGTCCCGCTTTTCGCCGGGATAGCCCAAGGTGAACCCGCCCCGAGAAAAAATCTGGGTCAGGCTTTCCTTTTCTTTTTCGTCCGCCGGGGAAAAGCGGCCCTCCAAAAAGCAGTCCAGGGCGTTTCGGTAAGCCCGCGTCACCACGGCCACGTATTCTGGCCGCTTTAATCGCCCTTCGATTTTGAAGGAATACACCCCGGCCTCCGCCAGGGCCTGCAGCTCGTCCCGTGCGCACAGATCGCGGGGGGAGAGCCACGCCCCGGTCCCCCCCTGATAGGTATAGGGCAGGCGGCAGGGCTGGGCGCACCGGCCCCGGTTGCCGCTGCGTCCCCCGATCATGGAAGAAAACAGGCATTGGCCGGAGCAGGAGACGCACAGGGCCCCGTGGCAGAAGGCTTCGATTTCCATGCCGGTCTGCGCCGCTTTGCGGATTTCGTTTATATCACATTCCCGGGCCAGCACCGCCCGCTTCGCGCCCAAGGATTGCAAAAGCCTTACGCCGGAAGCGTTATGCAGCGCCATTTGGGTGCTGGCGTGAATGGGCAGCTCCGGGAACTCCTCCCGGCAGACCTTCACCAGCCCCAAATCCTGGAGCAGCACCGCGTCGGCCCCCAAAGATGACAACAAGGAAAGGGTGCGCCGGACCTCGTCCAGCTCCCTTTCCTTGATCAGGATGTTCACCGTAACATAAATTTTTTTCCGGTGCAGATGGGAAAGACGCATCGCGTCCCTTAAGGTTTCTTCATCAAACCCCGCCGTGGATCGGGCCCCGAAGGCCGCCGCGCCCAAATACACCGCGTCCGCGCCGCCCGACAGTGCCGCTTTCAGCGCGTCCATACTGCCCGCGGGGGCGAGCAGCTCCAAATCATGCGGTACCATGCTGTAACTCGTTACCATTTGCTAATTATTATATAGAAATCAAGAAACGCAACCAGCGGGGGGTGTCGGGGGGAACTCCCCCGACTGTAATCCGCAGAGGCCGAAGCGCTCGGAAAACGGTACAGTGTACCGTTTTCAGCGTAGGCCGGGCGGCAGCCCAAAGCGTGTACGGCTCCGCATGAAATCGGAATCAGGATTCCGATTTCATGCGTCCCGTTCAGCGTGAGCTGAACGGGACTTTATTTCCCGCAGCTCCTGGCGCGCCTGCAGCAGTTCCCTGCGCAGGCGGGTGTTGTCGTCCTGGGCGGTGAGCAGCTCGTCCGCCACCGTCATACCGGCGATCACGGCGGCGCTTTCCCGGTTCACAAAGCCGGCGGAGGCCATTTCCGCGATTTTCCGGTCGATATATACGGCCACCCGATGCACATGCTCGGGGGCGTCGGAGCTGGTGATGGTGTAATCCCGTCCCGCGATGCGCAGGGTATACCGGCGCTCAATGCCTTTGTTCAGGATCATAATTGATTAAAGGGGTAGTAGCTGCCCTTGGTGTCCACGCGGATGGAAGCGATGCGCTGAGGCTCCAGGGGCTTATCCCGCATATCCCGGGGGGTGTTCACGATCTGTTCCGCGTATTCCATGCCCTCCAGCACCTTGCCGAAAGCGGCGTAAGCCCCGTCCAGGTGCGGGGAATCGCTGGTCATAATAAAGAATTGGCTGCCCGCCGAATCGGGATTCATGGCGCGGGCCATGCTCAGCACGCCGTAGGTGTGCTTGAGCGGGTTTTCCACCCCGTTCTGGGCAAATTCGCCCTTGATGGAATAGCCGGGGCCGCCGATGCCGGTGCCCTTGGGGCAGCCGCCCTGGATCATAAAGCCGGGGATCACCCGATGGAAAATCAGCCCGTCATAAAAGCCGCTGTTGGCCAGGGACGCGAAATTGCCTACCGATTGGGGCGCGTATTCGGGATACAGTTCGCCCTTTATTTCACCGCCGTTTTCCAGGGCAATCACAAACGTGGGATGCTGGGTTTCGCTCATGACTTATTCCTCCATTTTTCAAGCCGGAAATGGCAAGCATTTCTTGCATCGTATGCATCATACCCCCTTTTGGTGAAAATGTCAAATGCGGCGGGATATTTTACTGAAAATATGGGTGAAATGGAAAAAACTGGAAAAACGCGCCGCCGCCGCGCCGAAGGGGTTTTTGTTGCATTTACGGGGATTATGCGTTATAATGTAATAGGAAAGTCTATGAATCGTGAAAGGCGGTTGAAGGATGGCCAACGGAGAAAATCAGACGGGTGCGTCTGCCTGGCAAGCGACCTGGAAGTGCTTGAAAAATCATGCGAACGAAATCGTATCGGTGGCGGCGATCACGGTGATGCTGAGGGTCGCGGTTTTTGTTCCGGTATATCTGTGCGGCAAATTTGCGGGCAAGCTGCCCGCGTGGGTGGGCTATGTTCTGGCTGCCGCTGTGTATATCGCCGGCGTGATCCCCATGCGTTTCTGGGGCAGGGAAAAGATGCGCCGCATGGTCTTTTCCCGGCATCTGAACCACAAGAAGAAAGACGTTTACAAAAAATGGCTGAAAACCGGGCTGCTGCGTTACGGACGGGGCATGCTGTGGGGGTTGCCCTTCCTGGCGGGCGCGGTGTATTTTACGGTTTTCCGCGCCAGACTGGACGTGAAAACCTTCTGGACGCCCATTCAGAGCTTAGCGCTGATCGTGGGGCAGGAGCCCAATATCGGCACGGGCTTTACGGTGGCCCTGGTGCTGATGCTCATCTTCGGGCTGCTGTTCGCCTACGGCTGGTGGCGCGATCTGCCCTTTGAATATCTGCCTGTTCGCTCTTTGGGGGCGGTCAAGACCATGCATTGGAGCCGCCGCATCCTGAAAAACTACAGGAAGGAAATGCGGAAGAACACCGCGGTGAATATTGCTCTGGCTTTGCCTGCCTGGATCGGTTTGGGGGCGGCGCTGGTGCCCTACGTGCTCGAAAGCGTCGATTTTTCTCTGAGCCCCGACAAGATGCTGAGCCAGATGCTGCGCCTGCTGCGCTCGCCTCTGCCCACCCGAGTGCTGGTAATGATGGGCGGCGTGGTGCTTTTGCTGTACGTGCCCCTCTGGATTTTGAGAAAGACCCGCAACACCGTCCTGATCGGCACGCTGATGCGGGAAAATGCCCACAGCCATTCCTCCGGTCATGAGAGCTCCAGGCGCGAGGGTGCCGCTCCCGCAGTTCCTGCGGTTCCCAAAACCGCAGATTTCCCTTCCGGGAAGGAAAACGATGAGAGCAAAGACGCCGTGCGAAAGGCGCAGGACGCCGCCCGCATGGCCCGGGAGGCCGCCGAGCGGGCCGCCCGGCTGGCTGAGGACGCCGCTCGCATAGCACGGGAGGCCGCCGAAAACAAGCAGGAATGACCATGAGGCTGGATAAGCTGCTGGCCCGTTTGGGTGAAGCATCCCGCTCCGGCTGCCGCGATCTTCTCAAGGGCGGTCGGGTTCAGGTAAACGGGGAAACGGTGCGTTCCGGCGCGTTTCCCGTGCCGGAAGGGGCGCTGATCACCCTGGACGGCCAGGCTTTGGACTGCCGGATGGACCGGTATTTGATGATGAACAAGCCCGCCGGGGTGCTTACCGCCCGGGAGGACGCCCGGCAGAAAACGGTGATGGATCTTTTGCCGCCGGTGTACGCTTCCTTAGGCTGCATGCCCGTGGGACGGCTGGACAAGGATACCACCGGCCTGCTGCTGCTCACCACGGACGGGGAATTGGCCCACCGGCTGATTTCCCCCGCCCGGCATGTGGACAAGGTATACGAAGCCAGGGTGGAAGGGAAGCTGGAACAAAAGGACGTGGAAGCCTTCGCGGCGGGCATCCCTTTGGGCGATTTTACGGCCCTGCCCGCCAGGCTGGAAATCCTTTCCCCGGACGCGGGTCTTGCCACCGTGCGGGAAGGAAAATTCCATCAGGTCAAGCGCATGTTCGGGGCGGTTGGCAAGCCGGTGCTGGCGCTGCGCCGCCAGCGCTTCGGCCCCCTTTCCCTGGACGAAGCGCTGCGGCCCGGAGATTACCGGGAACTGAACGAAGAAGAAATCGCCGCTCTGTACGCGGCGGCGGGGATCAAGCATGAGTGATCATTATTTTTCCGCGTCCCCCGCAAGCGAACACCGCTACGCGGAAGCGGAATACGTCTACCGGGGCGAAGGGCTGCGATTCCTGACGGACGCCGGGGTGTTTTCCCGGGGCGAAGTGGATTTCGGCACCGACGTGCTGCTGCGGGCTCTGCCGGAAGAACTGTCCGGACGGGTGCTGGATTTGGGCTGCGGCTGGGGCGCGGTGGGCGTTTCTGTTGGAAAAAAATATCCCGGCTGCGCCGTAGTGATGTGCGATGTGAACGAGCGGGCCCTGGCGCTGGCGGCGAAAAACGCGGCGTCCAACGGCGTGCGCTCGGAAACGGCGCTGAGCGACGGGCTGGAAAACGTGGACGGCCTTTTTGATTATATTCTCACCAATCCCCCCATCCGTGCGGGCAAGCAGGTGATTTACCGCCTGTTCGCCCAGAGCGCCGGAAAGCTGACTGAAAACGGCGCGCTGTATATCGTGATCCGCAAGCAGCAGGGGGCGGAATCCGCCGTGAAGTACCTGAAAACGATTTTTCAGCAGGTGGACACCGTGGATAAAAGCGGCGGTTTCTGGGTGATCCGCTGCGCGGGAGGAAAACAGGATGCGGTTTGACGAAGCGTTTTTTGACCGGATCATCGACCGGCGGAATACGGACTGCGAAAAGTGGGACGACCGGGGCGTGATGGACCCGGACGGCATCCCCCTTTGGGTGGCGGACATGGATTTTGCCTGCGCTCCCCCCATTGTGGAGGCCATCCGGAAAAGGGCGGAGCATCCGTGCTTTGGCTATACCATCGACAATCCGGCGGACGATGAAGCGCTGATCGGCTTCTGGCGGCGGCGGCACGGGCTGGAGATCCAGCCGGGGGAAATCACCATGCTCCCCTGCGTGGTCACGGGCCTCAAAGCCTGCGTCCGCGCCCTGACCCAGCCGGGGGACAGCGTGGCCATCGTGACCCCGGTTTACGGCCCCTTTTACGGCTCCATCAAGAGCAACGGCAGGATCGTCCGGGCGGTGTCCTTAAAGCGGGATGAAGAAACGGGCCGCTATGACCTGGATTTTGGGGCCATGCAAAAGGCTTTGCAGGAGGGCGCGAAGCTCGTGATGCTGTGCAGCCCCCACAATCCCGCCTCCCGCCTGTGGAAAAAGGAAGAATTGACGCGGCTGTGCGAACTGGCCGAGGAATACGGCGTGCCTATGGTCTGCGATGAAATCCACGCCGATTTCGTTTACGCGCCGGGGAAATTCGTTTCCATTTTGTCCATTCCCGAGGGCCGGAACCGGGCGGTGATGCTCTGCTCCGCCAGCAAGACCTTTAACGTGGCGGGCTTGCAGCAGGCGGCCATGGTGTGCATGAACCCCGATCTGCTGGAAAAACTGCGGAAAGAACTGAACGCGGCGGGCGTGATGTGCGGAAACACCTTCGCCCTGCTGGCGGCCCGGGCCGCCTATACTCAGGGCGACGATTGGCTGGACGGGCTGATCGCTTACCTGGACGGCACCCGGAAGCTGCTTGCCGATTGGGTGGCGGCCTACGTGCCCAAGGCAAAAATGAGCCCCATCGAGGCCACCTACCTTGCCTGGCTGGACATGCGGGCATACGGGCTGACCTGCGAGGAAATGGCCCGAAAATGCCGGAAGGCCAAGGTGGCCCTCACGGGCGGCACGTTCTTTGGGGAGGAAGGCGAGGGCTTCATGCGGGTGAACTTCGCCTGCCCCCGTTCTCAATTGAAGGAAGGAATCAAGCGCTTAGGCGCCGCGTTGGAGGAACAATGATCCATGGACAAGATTGAACAGCTTTTATTGCAGTACCGGGAAGAAATGATGGAAACGGTGCAGAAGTGGGTGCGCATCCCCAGCGTGAAGGGGGACGCGGCCTCCGGCGCGCCCTTTGGCGTTGAAGCCCGGAAGGCTCTGGACGCCGCCATGGCGGACTGCGAAAAATTCGGCCTGAAAACCCAGATTTTCGACGGTTACGCCGGTCACGCCGATTTGGGCGAAGGGAATACCCGGGACGCCTTGGCCATCCTGGCCCACCTGGACGTGGTGCCCGTGGGCGACGGCTGGACCAAGGATCCCTTCGGCGGCGAGCGCGCGGACGGCAAAATCTACGGACGCGGCACCAGCGACGATAAGGGCCCGGCGGTGGCCGCCCTGTACGCCATGCGGGCGGTAAAAGAAGCGGGCGTGCCCCTGCGCCGCAAGGTGCGCCTGATCTTAGGCTGCGACGAGGAATGCGGTTCCTCCGACATGGCGTATTATAAAAAAGTGACGGAAATGCCCCGCTCCGGTTTCAGTCCGGACGCGGATTATCCGGTGATCAACATTGAAAAGGGCGGCTCCCACGTGCGCTTTGTGGGTGACCTGTGCCCCGAGGGCTTACAGGTTTTGTCCATGCAGGTGGGGGAACGCACCAACGTGATCCCCGGCTTCGCCTCCGCCCTGGTGGAGGGGGACGAAGACCTGGCCGCCAAAGCCGAGGAAGCGGGAAAGAAGCTGGGCTTCCCGGTGAAGGCCACCGTGGGCAACGGCGCGGTGATTTTGGAAACCACGGGCCTCACCGGTCATGCCGCCTTCCCCTCCCACGGGAAAAACGCCATTGGCCAAATGCTGCTGCTGTTTAAGGAACTGGGCGCCCAGGGCGCGCTGCTGGAACTGGCCGACAGCGTGGGCATGACCTATAACGGGGAAAAACTCGGCATCGCCATGCGGGACGATGTGTCCGGCGAGCTGACCGCCAGCCTCGACATCATCCGCGTTGAAAACGGCAAGGTGGACGCGATCATGGACGTGCGCTATCCCGTGCTGTTCCATCCGGGCCGCATGTACGAATTGCTGAACCAGCGCCTCCAATACCTGAAAGCGGAAGACGACGGCACCAGGCCGCCGCACTTCGTCAGCGACCAGACCGAGCTGGTGCAGGAACTGCTGGAAGCCTATCATGAAGTGACCGGCGGCGAAAAGCGCACCATCGCCATCGGCGGCGGCACCTATGCCCAGTCCATGGAGGAGGGCGTGGCTTTCGGCGCCCTGTTCCCCGGCGAAGTGGAAATGGCCCATCAGGCGGACGAGTATATCACGGAAGAATCCCTGTTTCAGAACGCGCGAATTTTTGCCCGCGCCATCATCCGGCTGGCGGGAAAGAAAAACGACGTTACGCAGCCTTCGGCTTCGTAACGCGCGGGCGGGTATTGCATACCCCCCGCGAATCCGCGGGCTCAATCGTCGCAAGTCCGCTTCATGCGGACATTGCTCGTTTCGCCCGATCTCACCGCCGATGAGATGCCCGCCACAGGCGGTCATCGGCGGTTCGTCCCCCCGCACAGTTTTTCCTAAAATTCCTGCGGAATTTCCGGGCGGAAAAACCGCAAGGAAGAAAAATTTCTTTCAGTCGTCTGCGCTCCTTACAGAAATTTTTCGTCCTCCCGGCGTACACGCCGCCGGTGCGGATTACCGTCAAGGGGTGTTCCCCTTGACAATCTCCCTGCGAAATCGTTTCTTAGCTGATCTTCTTGTATAAGCAAAAAAATAAAGTGAGGAATGAAACATGGCTACCACTGAAATCATCACCTGCATCAACTGCCCCGTTGGCTGCCGCATGGAAGTGACCCACGAAGGGGAAACCGTGCTTTCCGTCAAGGGCAATACCTGCAAGCGGGGCGATACCTATGCCCGCCAGGAATGCGTGGCCCCCCTGCGCATGGTCACCGCCGTGGCCCCGGTGCAGGACCGGGAAATGCCCGTGAGCCTCAAAACCCGCACGCCTATCCCCAAGAAGCTGATCGACGACTGCATGCGGGCCATCATGGCCAAGCCCTTTGCCGCGCCCATCGCCGCCGGGGACGTATTGATTGCCGACGTGTGCGGCACCGGGGTGGATGTGATCGCCACCAAGGCGGTGGAGTAAACCAACAGACATACTGGCTTGAAGTCCGCTTTGATTTGGAGTTGAGAGCGGAGAGTTGAGAGTTGAGATTTATTTTGCTTTTCATTTTCGCCATGTAAATCCAGTGAAAGGAACGAAAGCACTTTATATCTCAACTCTCAATTCTTAACGCTCAACTCTGGCTTATATCGTCCAATAAAAGGAGGACATGAAAATGCCCATCGCACCGATCTTAATGACTCCCGCCTATCGCTGGGGCGCGGCAACGCCCTGGGGCGGAGAAGCCCTGCGCAGCATGTTCCGCAAGGACATCCCCGGCGAGCATACCGGGGAAGCCCTGGAGGTCAGCGCCATTCCGGGCCTGGAAAGCCGGGACCCGGCGGGCAATACCCTGCCGGAGCTGATCGAAAAATACGGGGAAAGGCTGACGGGCAAGGGCTTTGCCCATCCTTTCCCGCTGCTCTTAAAGCTGCTGGACGCCAAGGACACTTTGAGCGTGCAGGTGCATCCCAATGACGAATACGCCGCCCGGGTGGAAGGCAAGTTGGGCAAAACCGAGGCCTGGCATATCCTCTTCGCCGCGCCGGGGGCCGAATTGGTGTACGGCGTCAAGGCGGGCACGGACAAGGGCGCCCTGCTGAAAGCCTCCCAGGCAGGGGCAGCGGTGGAAACGCTGCTGCGCCGGGTAAAGGTGCGCGCGGGGGAAACCTATTATATCCCCGCCGGCATGGTGCACGCCATCGGCGCGGGCATCGTGCTGTACGAGATCCAGCAGAGCAGCGACGTGACCTACCGCTTCTACGACTGGGAACGGAAGGACAAGGACGGCAACAAGCGGGAGCTGCACATTCAAAAGGCCGTGGACGTGACGGATGTGAACGCCCAGCTGGACGCCGCCGCCGAAACGGAAGTGGAAAAGGGCCGGTTCCGGCTGCTGAACGAGCACTATTTCGGCCTGGACCGCTTCCAGGATTTCGAGGGCGATTTGCCCGCCGATCCCCGGCGGTTCGCGTTCTTCACGGCCATCAAGGAATGCCGCCTGCAATGGCTGAACGGCGTCCTCCGCGTCCCTGCCGGACACACCGCCCTGCTGCCCGCCGACGGCTACGACCTGACCCTGTCCGCCCCCGGCGCGCTGTTGGCTTATCCCACGGTTTGATAACAAAAAATGTTACTGGGGGAAACCGCTCTTTGGAGGTCAAAAAGCGGTTTCCCCCAGACCCCCTTCCGAGAAAGCCAAATAAAAGAGATTAGGAAAAGCGGCTTCTTTAGCGTTTCCCAACATGCAAAAATGGAAAAAGTGGTCTAAAAACTGATTTTTTGGATAAAATATAGCCCACGGCCCCTTGCAGGGACGTGGGAATTTTGATATAATAGCCGGGGTGAAAGAGACAATATGAATTGCTTTGAAAAATTATCGCTTCGGGAGCCAGCCATTAGCGTACAACAGCACATCCCCCTGGATAAGTACACCACCCTTCGCGTAGGCGGTCCGGCGGATTATTTCGCCGAACCGTCTTCGGAGGAAGAGCTTTCCGTGCTGCTGAATGCCGCGAAGGAAGCCGGGGTCCCGGTGCTGCTCATGGGCAACGGCTCCAACCTGCTGGTGCGGGACGGGGGCTTCCGGGGCCTGGTGATCCGGCTGGGCAAAGCGTTTTCCCGGATCGAACCGTGGGAACGGGGCCTCAAAGCTCAGGCGGGTGCGCTGCTGAGCGCTCTGGCCTGCGAAGCGGCCAGCGAATCCCTCACCGGGCTGGAATTTGCCCAGGGCATTCCCGGCACTGTGGGGGGCGGCGTGTATATGAACGCCGGGGCCTACGGCGGCGAATTAGGAAAGTGTATCGAAAGCGTGACCGTGCTGGATCACGGTACGGTGCTTGAAATTCCGGGCAGCGATATGCATTTTGGCTACCGGCACAG
The DNA here is from genome assembly GCA_017448975.1 of Clostridia bacterium. GTDB lineage: Bacteria > Bacillota > Clostridia > Christensenellales > Aristaeellaceae > RUG563. Next base: position 11,139 of record JAFSKN010000039.1, on the reverse strand, counting down.
CCGGGCCATGGAAGAAAAATGGATCGTGGTGGGAGCCCGCTTCCGGCTGGAAAAGGGCGATAAGGAACAGATCGACGCCGCCATGCGGGATTTCGCCGCCCGGCGGAAGGAAAAGCAGCCCCTGAATTATCCCAGCGCCGGGTCGTTTTTCAAGCGCCCGGAAGGGCACTTCGCCGGGGCGCTGATCGAAAAAGCGGGCCTCAAAGGCAAGCAGGTGGGCGGCGCGCGGGTGAGCGAAAAGCACGCGGGTTTCCTGATCAACGCGGGCGGGGCCGCCGCATCGGATTTCTTAGCGCTCATGAAGCTGGTGCAGGATACGGTGCGGAAGGAATCCGGCGTTTTATTGGAGCCGGAAGTGCGCATCGTGGGGGACGATCCATGAGCTTTTCCTCCCGCGTAAAAGAAGAACTGCTGCGGGTGACGCCGGAAAAGCACTGCTGCATGCTGTCGGAATTGAGCGCCCTGACCCAGACCTGCGCCTCCCTGCGGCTGGCAGGCGGGGGCCGGATACGGGTGATTTACGAAACGGAAAACCCCGCCCTGGCCAAGCGCATTTTCCTGCTGCTCAAACGGCGCATGGAAATCACGCCCCTGCTGGAATTCAACCGCCACAAGCGGCTGGGGGGCAGGCGGCTGTCCATTTTAACGGTGCCGGAGGCGGAAAGCACGCGGCTGCTGGTGGCCTTGCGCATGTTGCAGGAAAGCGAGGGCGGCACGGTGTTCAAGGGCGTGCCCCGGGCGGCGCTCACCCGGCGCTGCTGCCGGGCGGCTTTCGTGCGGGCGGCGTTTTTGGGGGCGGGCAGTGTCACGTCCCCCGATCAGGAATACCATTTGGAGTTTGTAACCACCGGCGGCCATGCCGACGCGCTGATGAAGATGCTGGAAAAAAGCGGCATTCAGCCCCATGTGACCCAGCGCCGGGACGCCCAGGTGGTGTACCTGCGCCGGGGGGACGACGTGGTTTCCTGCCTTGCGCTCATGGGCGCCCACAGCGCCCTGCTGGATATGGAAAACACCCGCATTTCCCGGGACGCCCGCAACCAGGCCAACCGGGCGCGGAACTGCGATGAAGCCAACCTGAAAAAGCAGCTGTCCACGGGGGAAAAGCAGGCCCGGGCCATTACGGCCTATTCCCTGGCCCACAGCCTGGGCGGCCTGCCCCCGCTCTTGCAGGAGCTGGGCAGGCTTCGGATGCTGCATCCCGAAGCCTCCTTAGAGGAGCTGGGCCAGATGCTGGCTAAGCCCATCGGCAAATCCGGCGTCAATCACCGGATGCGCGCCCTGATGGCACATATACTGGAAGATAAAAGTTAGATTGGGGATGGAAACGATGATCAAGCAAACGCTGGATTTATCGGGCGTAACACCCTTCAACCGCACCCAGATTGAGCATTTGGTGCATACGGCGGGCGAGTTTACGTCCCGCATTATCTTCGAGCACCGCAACCGCACCATCAACGGCAAATCCATGCTGGGCATCCTGTCCCTGGGCATGACCGAGCATGAACCCGTGACCATGATCGTGGACGGCGACGATGAGGAAAAGGCTTTCGAGGCCATGAAAACCCTGCTGGAAAACGGGGTGGCCCCGCCCAAGGGGGCACCGGACGCGGAACAGCTGATGCAGGTGATCAAGGATCGGTATCATACGATCCTGCAGGATAACCTGCTGGGCATTTATCTGCACGGGTCCCTGGCGGCGGACTGTTTCCAGTGGGAGCGCAGCGACATCGACTTCCTGGTGGTGGTGCACCGGCCCCTGTCGGTGGAAAAGAAGATCGCCCTGGTGGAAACGCTGTACAGCCTGTCCCCGGACGCGCCGCCCGCGGGCTTTGAAATGAGCGTCATCCTGGAAAAGTACTGCCGGAATATTCCCTATCCCATTCCCTATGAACTGCACTATTCCAACCGCTGGAAGCGGGATTACGAGCGCGACCCCCGGGGCTTTTGCAGCAGCTCCAGCGGGGTGGACCCCGACCTGACGGCCCATCTCCTGAACCTGTACGCCCACGGCGCGGCGATCCACGGCCCCGCCGTTCCCCGGGTGTTCGATCAGGTGAAACGTGAAGACGCCCTCCGCGCCATCCGTTATGACGTGGAGGACGCGGAAGGGCATCTGCATGATAACCCGGTGTATTTCGTTTTGAATCTGGCCCGGGCGGTGGCTTACTGCCGCAAGGGCAAGGTGCTCAGCAAAAAGGAAGGCGGCGAATGGGCCCTGCGCCACATGCCCACCGAGCACCAGCGGGTGATCCAGGCCGCCCTGAACGCCTACGAAACGGGCCTGGGCATGAGCTACGACGCGGGCCAGGCGGAGGATTTCTGCTATGACGCGCTGGAGGAAATCAGGAAAGCGGAATAACACTTACGCGAGAGTGAAGAGTGGAGAGTTGACATCCCCTGCTCTCGCAGGAAATGATCCTTCGCTTGGCGTTTCGCTCTCGCTCCACGCCGCTCAGGATGACAGTGTTTGCTGGTCGGTTTCTCTGTCTGGTACACGGCGCGCTGCTTTTACTGCCGCCCCCCGTATTGCCATCCTGAAGTTCCGCCGGAAAAAACTGAAAAAAATCAGGCGGCAGACCCAACTTGCTGGGATTGCCGCCCGAGTTTTCTATGGTTTTTTAGATCAGCACCCGATCCAGCAGGGCCGCGCCGATAATGCCCGCATCGTTGCCCAGGGCGGCGGGGATGATGGCCGCGCCGCCGATCACGTCGTAGCTGAAGGTGGTGCGCTTCACTTCCTCCCGAAGCGGCTCGAACAGCAGATCGCCCGCGCCGCTGACGCCGCCGCCGATGACCACGATTTCGGGGCGCAGGATGGTGGTCAGGCTGCCGATGCCGATAGCCAGGGTGTGCACGTATTTTTCTAAAATGCTCCTGGCGTAGCGGTCATCCGCCCGCACCGCGTCAAACAGCATGCGGGCGTTGCCTTTACCGCCGTTTTCCGCGATCATATCCTGGAGAATGAGGGACTTTTTGCAGGCGGTGATTTCCCGGATGATGGCGGTGGCGGAGCAATAGGCTTCCAGACACCCGTGCAGGCCGCAGGAGCACACCACGCCGTCCTGCTGCACGATCATGTGGCCCGGCTCGAACCCGCAGCCGTTTCCGCCCCGGTACAGGCGGCCCTGATAAATGAAGCCGCCGCCCACGCCGGTGCCTAAGGTGAGCATCAGCATGCTCTGGCAGCCCTGGCCCGCGCCCTGGAAGAATTCGCCCACAGCGGCGGAATCGGCGTCGTTGGCAATGAAGATGGGGATGTTGCCCAAATGCTTTTTCAGCTCGCCCCGCAGGTCCTTGTTTTTCCAGCCCATGTTATTGGCGTGGATCACGATGTCGCCCACGGGCTTTAAGCTGCTTGGCACGCCGAAGCCCACGATGCCCACGTCGCCCATGCTCAGAATGCCTTCCGACAGCACGGCGATGGTTTCTTCAAAGGTCAGGCTTTTATCGGTGGGGATCACCTTGCGTTCGATGATTTCATTCTGCTCGGTCACCACGCCGAGCTTTGCGGTGGTGCCGCCCAAATCTACGCCGATTCTTTTGCTCATATTGTACCTCCCTGCGCGTCATGATAAATAAAGATGTTACAATATTGGATTGATGATGCCATTGTACCAGATCATGGCGGGAAAAGCAAGCCGCCGTTACACGAACAGCTCCACGGCGGTGTTTTCTTTGCCTTTTTTCGAAAGGCTGTCCACCCCCGCGTACTTAAAGCGCCCGAAGCCCCGGACGGAAACGATGTCGCCGGGCTTGGGGGTGCAGCCGGGGCTTTCGCATAAGCGGCCGGATACGAAGATTTTCCTGGCGGGAAAAAGCGCCTGGGCGTCGCCCCGGCTCATTTTGAATACGTGGGCGATCAGGGCGTCCACCCGTTGGGATGCCACCTGCACCACCACGCGCCGGGTCTCAAACAGCGCCCCTTCCGGCAGGGCTTTTGCGATTTCGCAGCGCAGGGCGGTATGCCGGGCCTGGGTAAAATGCTCGATGATGTAGGGGGCGATGCGTTCCTCACAGAACAGGTAAGCTCCGTCCGGCTTTACCACGATATCGCCCATGGTTTCCCGCTCCATGCCAAGGGCCATGAGGGAACCCAAATAATCCCGGTGGGTCAGGGGTTCGGCGAACTTCGCGCTGACCGGCGCGATTTTAAGGCTCAGAATGGGAAAGGGCGCGTCGTAGCCGCAGACGTCTTCGCTGCCAAAACGCAGCATTTGCCTTTCGCACCCCTCCGCCCCGCCGTACAGCGTCCAGGGAACGGGTGGCAGGGAGGGCACCAGGGCCAGAAAATCGGACCGCTGGGCCAAATCAAGGAAGTGGGAAAAGCAATAGACGCCCTGATTCCAGCTCCGCATCGCCCATTCCGTCACCCGACTTTTGAAGATTTCGTCCATGGTTTAATCTCCCGCCTGACCCAATCAGGTTCTCCGCCGGTCGATGCCGTTGCGGCGGTAGTATTCCGCCTTGGCCTCATACATCCGTTCATCCGAGATCCTGCTCAGCTGGGCAAAGTTTTCCGAAGGGAATTCCCGGGTGGAGGCATAGCCGCAGGAAATGGAAAGCTGCTTGATTTTTTCGCCGGACCATGCTTGCACCATCTTTTCCAGTTCCTCCCGCAGTTCGGCCAGCTGCGCCGGGCTGATTTGCAGCATGGCGGCGAACTCGTCCCCGCCGATGCGATAAATCTTTCCGTACTGCCCGAAGCATTTGCGCAGGCAGTTCGCCGTGCCCAGGATCAGTTCATCCCCCGCGGCGTGGCCCAAGGTATCGTTGGTGGTTTTCAGGCCGTTGATGTCCACCGTCACATACACGTAATTTTCATCCAGGGGCGCCATGGAAAGCCGCGCTTTTTCTTCCTCAAAGGCCCGGCGGTTCAGCAATTGGGTGTCCTGATCCCGCAGGGAGGCGTTGGTCAGGGCGATGGTGCGCATGGAAATGATCCGCAGGGAAACAATCAGAATGACCATCACGAATAAGAATAAGGCGATGTTCAGCAAAATCACGTTGAAATATTCGCCCTGCTCGGGGCTGGTGTCGCTTTCCACCACCAGATACCATTCCAAATTGTCTATGTATTTGCTTACGGCGATAACGCCGCCGCCTAAATCGTGGTAAATATATTCGCCGCTTGGGCTTAAGTTCAAATCGGCGTGGTATTTGCCCATGAGCTCCCCTTCATCGGTGTCGATCTGAATCTGGCCCTCCGCGTCGATCAGATTGATTTTGACGCGATGCTCTTTTTCCAGGCTCTTGAACAGGGCCTGGCTCTGGTCCATGTGCACGCCCACGCCGCATACGCCAAGGAAAGTTCCCCTTTCGTCCCGAATGGAGGCGTCCACAAAGACGGCCCAGATATCGCCGCTCTGCTCGTCAAAGCCCACGTCCAAGTCGTACACCGGCTTCCGGTTCAAAAACACGCCGTACCAATAATCGTGCTCGTCGTGCTCCGGGTCCACGATCTTGCTCAGACCGTCGAAATTATAATAGCGCCTGCTGCTTTCGGAAATCACGTAAACCGATTCGTAGTTCAGCCCCTTCTGGATGCCCGCCAAATAATCCTGCAGGGCGGCCACGCTGTCCTCCTCCGAAAGATGCGGTTCGTTTTGCAGGGCCTTGATCAGGAAACTGTCGTTGGCCATGGTCAAAGCCACCGTCACCGGTTCGCTCAATTCGCTGCTGATGGCGTCGTAAATGCGGGCGGCCATCATTTTGTTCAGTTCCCGGTCGTTCCGCTGGCTCATAAGGTTCAGCGACCAGAGAGAAACAAAGGTGGACAGCAAAAAACTGACCAGCACGATCACGAACGTAAGCCTTGAAACATTATGCTTGCTCAAAGGAGCATGATTTTGAAACACAAATTTTTTCCTTTCCTGCTGATCTTTTGATTCTGACCACCGACACACTTATTATATAGGAACTGGAAATGATTATCAAGCGGCAAAACGCGAAACCTGCAAAAAACGCGGCAAAGGGTTCGGGAAAAGGGAAATTGCTTGCGCATTGCCACTTTTCCTGTTACAATGGACGGGTGAAAGAGAGGAATATGCCGATGGAAATTTGGGATTTGTACGATAAAGATCGGAACCTGACGGGGGAGACCGGCGTGCGCGGGGAACCGCTGCCCGAAGGCCGGTATCATCTGGTGGTGGAGGCCCTGTTTTTAAACAGCAAGGGGGAAACCCTGCTCCAGCGCCGCGCCAAGGAAAAAGACATCCTGCCGGATATCTGGTCGGTGACGGGGGGCTCCGCCGTGGCGGGGGAGGACAGCTTCACCGCCTGCGTCCGGGAAGTGGAGGAGGAAATGGGCTTCACCCCGGATACGAGCCGCGCCCGCCTGCTCATGACCGAGCGGCGGGAACGCCCCGAACGGGGCTTTTTCCGGGACGTGTGGCTGTTTTATCAGGATGTGCCCATCGAAAGCATGACCTGGCAGCCCGGCGAGGTGCAGGACGGCATGTGGATCATGCCGGAAAAAATCAAGAAAGACCCGGCCCTGTGGCGGGACCTGAACCAAATGTATTTCTGGCCCCAGGCGTACCCCTATCTGTGCCTGGAAAGTATGCGCGTCCGCATCCCCAAAGGGATTTACCGCCATTACAAGGGCAACCGCTATGAGGCGCAGGGGCTGGCGCTCCATTCCGAAACCCTGGAACCCATGGTGATCTACAAGGCACTGTACGGCCCGGGGGAGATTTGGACGCGGCCCGCCTCCATGTGGAACGAGGAAGTCACCCTGCCGGATGGGAGCAAAGTCCTTCGCTTCCGGCGGGAAAGCCTGTAACAATTGTAAATTCTGATGATTGGTGCGCCCGGCGGCAGGAAAAGCCCGCCTTTTTCCGTAAAGTATTTGCAGGCATTGAATTCACGGGAAAGGAAGGATTTTCCATGAGGAAGAGAAAGTGGATGGCGCTGCTGCTGGCGGTCCTCCTGCTGCCGGTATTCCGTCCGGCTCTGGCAGAACAGGAAGAAATAACCGTTACCGTGGGCGGAAAGTATATGTTCGGGAATGAGGAAACCTATACCGTCACCCGTCCCGAACTGATCGAAGCAGCGCGTCGGGAACTGTCCGCCGCCGTGCCCGCCGAAGCACCGGAACAGAAGCACAGTTCATTTGACATCCAGCTGTCCCTGGACGGGGAAACGGTTTCCCTGTATTACGACGATCTGTATTGCGCCACCTATTTGGAAAAGGAAGGGCAGCTTTATCAAATGGACGGGACGTTTGGGGCGAAGCTGGCTTATCCTGCCCGTCTTTGGCTGGAAACCGCCGGGCCGGATTTCAGCGTGTCGGAGAAAAACGCCGCTTTCCTGAAAGAATGGGGCTGGACGCCCTTTTTCACCTTGGCGGAAACATCGGTCACACTGCCGGAAAAGCTGACCGCCTCCATTGCCGACGAGGCGGACCTGTATTTTACCTGGGCCGATCTGTTTCTGCGTCAGGCGGGGTTTGATCTTACGCCCTGGCTGGGCAAGGAAGTGGATGTCAGCATTTTGGGCCTGTGGGAAACGGCGGAGCGGAGCCGCTTTGTTTCAAGAGACCGGGAACAGGATTTGCATGTGACGCTGAACCTCCGGTGCGTGCTCCTGCATGCCGAAGGGCAAATCATCGGCGGGTTCATCGCCATAGGCCGCCATAACGGCGAATGGATGATGAGCTTAGACGGAAAAACGGCCTTCGAGCTGCTGGACATCGACGATCCCACGGCCTATCTCGTTTCCCATGCCGTCCTGACGGAACAGGAAAAGCGTCTGTCAAAGGCGTCGCCGGAGGAAGTCATCCGCCAGTATATGGAGACCGCGCCGGGAGAAATGAACGGATTCGCGCCTCGGGCCCAATTGCTTTCCGAACTTGCTGCGAACATGAACGACGATATGCTGTTCGTCACCTGGGAAGAACAGTTGGCCATGCAGCTTTACTGGCTGGAACTGGACGGGGAGGAAATGGGCTTCCCCACCGCGGCAGCCAGTGTGGAACCCATGCGGGAAGAAAACGTGTACCGCGTGATCACCGACCAGGGGGCGGACTGGTATGTGGTCCTGGTCTGGGAAAGCGAGGAAACGGGCTGGAAAGTTACGGCATGCTATGATCACTATGTCTGATTCCTGAAAGGGGGAAGGAAAATGGAAATACCCCTTTTTTCCAAAAAGAAGAAGGCGGAACGGTTTGAACGCCTGGCGGCGGAAAGCGAGCGCCAGGTGTATTCCGTCTGCTTCCATATGATGGGCAGCCGGGAGGACGCCCAGGACTGCGCCCAGGAAGCCATGCTGCGGGCCTTCCGCGCTTTCGATACCTTCCGGCAGGACGCCTCCTTTTCCACCTGGATCACCCGCATCGCCATGAACGTGTGCACCGACGCCCTGCGCAAGCGCCGGGACGCCGTATCCCTGGACGCCCTGCGGGAGGACCAGGGGTTCGACGTGCCGGACGCCGCGCCCACCGCCTACGCCCGGCTGGAGGAAAAAGAACGGCTGCGATTGCTGCGGGAGGGGCTTTCCCTGCTGCCGCCCGACATGCGGCAGATGATCGTCCTGCGGGACATGCAGGGCAAAAGCTACGAGGAAATCGGCGAAATATTGGAATTGCCCCTGGGCACGGTGAAAAGCCGGGTCAGCAGGGCGCGGGAAAAATTATCGGTGATCCTCAAAAAATCTTCGGAACTTTTTTCTTCCCCATCCGTCTAAGAAAGTGAGAGGAGGCGAAAACGATGGATTGCAAAGAATTTTCAAATCTTCTCGACGCCTACATGGACGGCGCGCTGCCGGACGCGGACGCGCGGCGTATGCGGGATCACGCGGCGGAATGCGAAGCCTGCGCGGCATTGCTTTCCCTGCGGCAGGATTGCCGCCGGATGGACGGGGAGATTCAGGTACCGGATTCCTTCTCTTCCTCCTGGCGGCAGGCTATACGGGAGGAAAAAGAAATGGAAGAAAAGCCTCAAAAAGTATTTTATTGGAAAAAGTGGGCCGCCGTGGCCGCCGCGCTGGTCTTCGTGGTGGGCGGTACCTTGGCGAGCCGGGACGGACTGCCATCCCGCAGGGCAATAGACAGCAACGCTTCTTCTTATTCTTCTTTTAGGGAACAGGCGCTCTCCGATCCCAGTTCCACCAGCTACAAAGCGATGGGCGCCGACAGCATGACGAACGCGGCCTACGACAGAGCGTATTCCGCCATGGAAGCCGCCGAAGAGGAAGCGGTGGATTACGCGCAGGATACCAACGATGCCGGGGCGCAGACTGAAAAAATTATCCGCAGCGCCAGCTTTAACGTGAAAACCGCCGATTACGACGCCGATCTGCAAAAAATCCAGGATTTGGCGGCGGACATGGGCGGCCGGGTGGAATATCTGACCACCAGCGGCGACGCTTCCAGCGGGCAGACCCGCAGCGCGTCCCTTACCCTGCGCATTCCCGCCCGGCGGCTGGACGAATTTCTGACCGGGGCCCAGGGCGTCGGCACCATCACCGGCATGACCCAGCAAATGGAGGACGTGTCCGATTCCTATTACGATACCCAAACCCGCCTGAAAACCCAGCAGGAAAAGCTGGCCCGGCTGCAGGATATGATGGCCTCCGCACAGGATGTGTCCGATCTGATCGAGATCGAATCCGCCATCGCCGACGCCCAGTATTACATCGACCGGTACACCGGCACGCTTAAATCCTACGACAGCAGGGTGGATTTCAGCACCGTAAGGGTCTTCGTGCGGGAAACCAAGGTGACGGAAACCAAGGAGGTGTCCCTGGGTGAAAGGATTCTCACCGGCATCGGGGATTCCTTCCGGGAGTTCGGCTGGTTCTTAGAGGATATGGTCATCTTCCTGGCGTCCGCCCTGCCCTGGATCATCGCCCTGACGGCGGTGGGTTTCGCAGTCGTTCTGATCATCCGCGCCAGAAAGAACAGAAAAAATAAGAAGGAAAAGAAGGTTCAGGAACAATGAAAAAGGTTTTGGCAGTTTTAGCGGCAGTATTATGGATGGTTTCCCTTGCCGTGCCCGCTCTGGCGGAGAATGAGCGGGTGATTCAGGTCAGCGGCAGCGGCGTGGTTTCCCTGGCGGCAGACACCGCCTCCATTCAGATCGGCGTGGAAACCAGAAGCGATAACGTGAAGGACGCCCAGCAGGAAAACGCCAACCGCATGGCGGCGGTCCTGGAAGCGATCAAAAAGGCGGGCATTGAAGAAAAGGACATCATGACCAGCCAGTTCAATGTGTACAGCGGATCTGATTACAGCTCGGACATGCTGGGCCGGGAAACCCGTACTCCTTATTATCAAGTGAATAATAATGTGACGGTCACCATCCACGATCTGACCATGGTGGGCGCCGTGCTGGACGCGGCCATGGAAGCCGGGGCCAATACCACTTACGGCATCAGCTTTTCTTCCACCCAGGCCAACGAAGCCTATCAAAAGGCCCTGACCCGGGCGGCGGAGGACGCCATGACCAAGGCGAAGGTGCTGGCCGCTGCTGCGGGGGTGGAGCTGGGCGAGCTGATCCGTATTGACGCAACCCAAAGCTCCGGGGGCTGTTTCAGAGAAACTTATGGCATCACCAATTCCTATGCTTATTCCGCGAAAACGGCTGACGCGGGTACCGCCATCACCGGCGGAGACCTTACCGTCACCGCGGACGTGGTGCTGGAATACGCGATCAATTAACAAACTTTTGGCCGATCAACTCCTCCTGACGGACATCGCCGGGAGGGGTTTTTGAATGTTGCGAAGTAAAACAAGAACAGATGTTCTTTATAAATCCGAACAATAATAACGAATAAATGGGAAAAAGTACGGATGCATTGATAGAATAAGTGGAAAAAGTGTGGATAAAAATGTTCGGAAAAGATCTAAAGAAGCAAAAAAGGGGAGGAAAAAGCGAAAAAGATGTTGACATAGGGGTCGTGGCGTGGTATTATATCCAAGCGCTCGAAAAACGGGGCCTTGCGAGAGGGACCTGGGGGGCGCGGGAATCTTGAAAACGATACAGATTAAGAGAGAGAAACGACAGTTAATTCTGAAATGAGTTTTACTTGAGACTGTGGGGATTGGCGGAGCGAAAGCGAAGTCAGGGAATAACCCAGAATCGCAAGTTAAAAGGATTAAACACAAGAGTTTGATCCTGGCTCAGGACGAACGCTGGC
>JAFSKN010000038.1 GCA_017448975.1 Clostridia bacterium | reverse complement strand
TCCTTTCATGCATCACCGGGAACCAACTTCCTTTTCCCTTTCAAGCGGCTTCCGGGTAAGAGGTCCAGGAGGTGAAACCTCCTGGTGCAGGTGCGCGAGGGCCGCACAGGCCCTCGCTTCCTTGTGACTTAAAGCGTTCTTTACAGCACAAGCCCCAGTTTCCTCAACGCCTCCGCCGTCATGCGGGCATAGGCTTCAGCCCCGGCGCGTTTGGTGTGGGTGTCGTCCGCGTTCCCGTTGGGCCAGGCGGGGTAAACGCCTTTTTCCAAATGCAGGTACAGCTTTTTGCTTTCCTCGTCGCCCAGCTTCCGCACATACTGGAAGCTTTTTTCATACATGTCGATCAGCTGCGCGTTTCGCTGGGCCGCCAGGGTGCGGATCACGTCCGGGTAATCCTCGTGGGACGCGTACAGTACGCCGTCCCGCCACATCCGGCGGCAGATGGGCGTCATGAGCACCGGCTTCGCGCCGTGGAGGATGGCGGTATCCACAAAGATTTCCAGGTTGTGATAAAAGGAGGTCCAGGGGTCGGTGTGCCGCCAGACCAGATCGCTTTCGTCATTATGGGAAAACTGGATCAGCAGCAGATCGCCGGGCTGGATTTCCATTTCGATCTTCTGCAAACGGCCTTCGGACAGGAAGGACTTGGTGCTCCTGCCGGCCATGGCGCGGTTTTCCACCCGGACGCCCGGCACAAATTCAGGCAGCACCTGCCCCCATCCGGTAATGGGCGCTTCTTCCGGTTTGTAGCTGGCGGCGGTGGAATCGCCGCAGATATAAATGGTCATTCCGCGATCCTCCTGTATAAATCTTTTCAAATCATTCTTTCCTTTACCGATCCGGATGACAAACGGGGAGTTTCCTTATATAATAGACCCAAGGAGGAATGGGGCCAAACCGTTTCAGACTGGTCCGGCCTGTTTTCGCTGTCCATGCAATCCGCGGAAGCTTATCCCACCCGTATCAGCTGCCCGTCCTTTTCCGCGATGGGATGGAAGACAGGCCTTTCCAGCAGCTTCTTATTGGGGCTGTGCAGCGTCAGATACAGCTGTCCGTCCAGGGCGCGGAACACCATGCCGTGGCCTCCGTCGTCCATGAACAGCGGTTCCGCCTGGGTGAAGCGCCCGTCGATTTCCCCGTTGTCAGACACGGCCACGCCCTCGGTATAGCCGCCCTGGGAAAAGCTGGCCCACAGGCAGAGCAGGGCGCCCGCTTCCGTCCGCCAAAGGAAGGGCCCGTCCGTGACCCAGCCCGTGACGCCGCTGGAATGATGGACGCTCTGGCACCAGGACGCTTCCGACGCGCGGAACAGGAGCCGGGGTTCCCCCGCCGGGGCCCGCAGGTCCTCCGTAAGCGGCAGCGCTAAAATCTCCCCGTCCCCCGCCTGGATCCATTCATGGCAGAATACCATGTAAGGCTTACCCTGACGGCTGATATACAGCGTGCCGTCCAGGCATTCCCAATCCTTTGGCGTCACACACCCGTCGGACCAGGGCCGGAAGGGTCCCATGGGGCTGTCCGCCCGAAGCACGGCGGTTCCCCGATGCACGGTGGGATGCTTGAAGCTGGCGAACATATAAAAGCCGTCCCGGTAACGGTACACCTCCGGGGCCCAGTAATTCCGGTCCGCCCAGAAGGTGCCGTCATTCTGGAAGCAGGCAAAAGGCCCCTCCCATTCCGCCAGATCGCGGCTCACGTACACGTCAAAGCCGTCCGCCGGGCCCCAGCAGGTAGCGCCCCGTGTGCCGTACAGATAATAAGCGCCGCCGTATACGAGCACGAAAGGGTCCCGGATGTTGATGTCGCTGCGTTTCATACTGCCCTCCCCGTGATGCTTTTCTGTCATTATACGTCCCCATTCCCGTTTTGACAAGGAGGTTTCTCTATGCTCCCGAAAACATCCGTTTCTTTTTCCTGCGCGGACCCGGCGTATCAGCGGTTATTTGATACCGCCTGCGAAAAATGCCGGGAAAACCTGACGGTTTTTGGACGCGATCAGGTGCTGGTGGAGGGCGGCGGCTATGAAAAAATCTGGCTGGAGACCCAGCCCATGGGCGGCGAAATGTACGCCAAACAGAATCTGACCGCCGCGCTGAACAATCACTTGCTGTTCATGGATCATCAGCGGTCAGACGGCAGGCTGCCCGGCTCCATCCAGGGCTTCGGGGACGATCATGTGGAAGCGAAGTTCAACAAGTTTCAGGGCTTCTGCTTTCCCTGGCCCGCCCTGAATATGTATTACTGGATCGGGGAGGACAGGGTATATCTGCTTCGGCTGTACGAATGTCTGCGGGCCTTCGACGCTTATCTTTGGCGGGTACGGGACGCGGACGGCGACGGCATCCTGGAAAGCTGGTGCGTATACGATACCGGCGAAGACAACGCCCTGCGTTATGGGGACGCCCCCGTTTACTGGACGGAGGATACCCCGCCCCGGGGGTATAAAACGGTGCCCATGGCTTCCATGGACGTGACGGCCTTTTCCTACGCCGCCCGGGATACCCTGGCGGAAATCAGCGGCATCCTGGGCAATGGCCAGGAAAGCGCGTGGCGCAGGGCCGCGGACGCCGTTGCAAAAGCGCTGAAGGACCGTTTATGGGATGAAGCGCGCGGCGCGTGCTTTGACCGGGACAGCTCCGGAAAAACCATCCCTGTCCTGTGCCATAATAACCTGCGCTGCATGTACTGGGGCGCTTTTTCCCAGGAGATGGCGGACCGGTTCGTTCGGGAGCATCTTTTGAATCCAAATGAATTCTGGACAACGCTGCCCCTACCCTCTGTGGCTGTGAGCGACCCGCTGTTCCGAAACGCGCCGGAAAACAACTGGTCCGGCCAGTGCGAGGGGCTCACCTACCAGCGGGCCATTTTGGCGCTGGAACGGTACGGCTATGAAAAACTGGTCACGCGGCTGGGGAAAAAGCTCATGCGCGCCGTGATCGATGGCGGTTATGTGTTTTCGCAGCAGTACGATCCCTTTACCGGCGCGCCCAGTTTAGTTTCCACCGTCACAAAGAAGCCCCTTGCCCCCGGCTCCTCCGACCCGTGCCAGAACGCCTACGGCCCCACGCTGCTCTCCGTGCTGGAATACATGGCGCATATCTGGGGCGTCGCCATGGTGCGGGGCAGGCTGTGGTTCAGCTTGGGCAGCGGCCTCGCTTACGCCTGGGATCAGCAGTGGGGAGAAAACCGCTTCCGCATCGAATCGGACGGGCGAAAGGCGCGCGTTCTGATCAACGGCGCAGAAACGGCGTGTTCGCCCTGCGGCGTTCGTCTGATCACGTCCCAGGATGGAAAAATCCTTGGTTCGGCCGCCATTGAATAAACCGGGGTCATTGCTTTTTTGAAACGGCACTGTTTCCAGCGGCGCGAATCGTATTCTATGAAAGACGCAGCGCGCGGTCTTTTGCCGCGCGCTGCAGGTTTTGGGGTTTTCAGTTTTCTTTTTTGATCCGGGCGATATAGGGATTGGTAAATTCGTCCTCCCCGGTCACTTCTCGGATCACCTGAATGCCCTCGGGCATTTTCACTTCCTGATCCTCGCTGTACAGCTCAATTTCCATCAGCGCCTGATCCGTCCACTGGGGGAACACGTCGATATTGTAATACAGGCCGTTTTCGCTCAGGCAGTAGCGCTGCTTGCGGATGGGCCGGTAATCGGGATCGGCCTGCATGAGCAGCTCCAAATACTCGTCCTGGGTGAGCCGTTCCTCCAGCTCGATGCGCTTCATGCCCTCGATCTGGCGTTTGCGGGTTTTGAAATAGATATAATTGCCGTTCTGGCCCCGCTGGCGGATGCGGATCACCTCGCCGGGGATCTCGCTCTTTAAGTACGCCTGCAAAATATCCACGCTCTGGCAGTTGGGCCGCTGAGCCAGCTCCCGCACGTCGGGATAGGCGATCAGGAACTTCCGCCGGGTGTCCATGGGCCGGGGTTCGCCCAGGAAAGCGGAAATCTCTTTGATGAGATACAGCATTTTTTCATCGAAATCCACCCGGTTGTCGATGACCCGCAGATGGGGATGCCCCGTCCAGGAGGCGATCAGCGCGTCGTCCACCGCCCGTGCTTCCTCCACCGTCTCATAGCGGGCGGCGTTGTTGGCTAAGGTATAGAACTGCTCCGCGCCCTTGGCCGCCGTGACCAGATGGAACACCGCGTCGTAATGGTCCCGCAGGGCCACTTCGTTGGTGTCCAGGCGCTTTAACACATATTTGAATTCCTCGTCGCTCATGTACGCCCGGTTGTCCAGCGCGCCCCGGTCGCACACGATCAGCACCTTTTCCGCGTCGAAGGTCTTGGCGATCTCGGTAAAGGCCAGCTCCTTCGCCAGCATCAGCTGGGTCAGCCGGAACTGATAATCCCGGTTGCATTTGGTAAATTTCCACGGCGCGCCGCCGCTGATCAGCTCCGTAGCCGTTTCATCCACGAACAGCACCATGTACCCCTTCTGGATAAAGGCGTTCTGGATCCAGCTCATGGCCGTGGTTTTTCCCGCGCAGGGTCCCCCCGTGATCACGATTTTGGTGATCGTCTGCTTTTGTCCCTCCATATATTCCACCCCCGCTGCCATGATACTATACAAAGCGTCAGATTTCAATACCATTCAAAACGAGTCTGGAAAAAAGCGCGGAAATATGCTATATTCAGAAAGGCGCGGGCGCAAGATAAAAGAAACGATCGCCGGGCCGGGGAGGTGAGGGCATGGATCAGCAGGAAGCGCTGCAAGCGTACTGCGCGGCATTATCCCAGGAAAGGGAACAGTATTTATATCAGCAGGCGGTAAAGAAAAGCGGCGCGGCCACACGGAGGATGCCGGCGGCGGAACGGGACAGGTACCTGGACAGCCAGGCGTTCCAATCCACGCTCTACCACCTGAAACGCGCCGATAAGGTATACCAGGCCCTGCGCCGGGGAGAACTGACGCTGGAATACCAGCAGGCGGAATATGAGCTGCTCTTGCCCCTGATCCAAAGCGAACTGAAACACGAAAACGAAATCGTCCTGCCCTTCCTGCGCTCCGTGCAGCGCTGCCGGATCACCTTGGGCAGTGCCCACAAAGCCATTGCGCAAATCGAAGACCATCTGCCCCGGAAATATTTGCAGGCGCAGATGAAGCGCCTGACGCAGGATGCGGACCGGCAGGTGGAACACTACCTGCGGGCAGGCGACCTGTCGGTTCTGGCGAAAACGGAAAAAAAGCCGGGCCGCGTGGTGGAGCGGCTCATGGAAACCACCTTTCAAAACGGCGTGACCAGCGGCACGGTGGACGCCGCCTATGCCCCCCTGTCCTTAGGCCAGGCCCTCCAGGAGGAAATTCAGAAGGGGCTTCCCCGCCTCGCCGCCTGCGGGGCGGTGTGCATGGAGAATGGGGAAAAGATTTCCGCCGCTGTCAAGGCCGAAATTTCCCGAACGAAATACGCGGTGATCGGGGAAGTCAAAAAGCGCTTTCCCCCCAAGCGCGTCCGCAGGCTTTTGACGGAAAACGCCTCCCTGAAAGCCCTGCAGCGGCAGGCCGACGCGGCGGCGGCCCAGGAAAAGAAGCTGCATACCGCCCTTTTAAGCGCCATTCCCGAGCACTATAAAGACTTATACCCCCTGGCCCGGCAGATGCGCCGCAGGTTCATCCTGCATTTGGGCCCCACCAATTCAGGCAAGACCTACGAAGGCGTGTGCCGCCTGCGTGGCGCGCTGAACGGCATTTATTTGGGCCCCCTGCGCCTGCTGGCGGCGGAGCAGTTTGAAACCCTGAACATGGACGACGTGCCCTGCTCACTGGTGACGGGGGAAGAACAAATCCGCGTCCCCAACAGCCGGGTGCAGTCCTCCACCGTGGAAATGGCCGACCTGAAAGAGCACTACGACGTGGCCGTCATCGACGAATGTCAGATGATCGCCGACCGGGACCGGGGCGGAGCGTGGACGGCGGCCATCCTGGGCCTGTGCGCCGACGAAATTCACGCCTGCGCCTCCCCGGACGCGGAAGCGCTGCTGATCCGCATGGTGCAGGACTGCGGGGACGAATACACCATCGTGCGCCACGAGCGCATGACGCCCCTGGAAATGGAAAAGGAGGGCTTTCAGTTTCCCGGCTCCGTGCGGCCCGGGGACGCGCTGATCGTATTCTCCAAGGCCCGGGTGCTGGCGGTGGCGGCGGAGCTGCGCACGCTGGGCTACCGGGTGTCCCTGATCTTCGGGGCCCTGCCGCCGGACGTGCGGCGGGATCAGGCGGAGCGCTTCCACCGGGGCGACACCGACGTGGTGGTGTCCACCGACGCCATCGCCATGGGCATGAACCTGCCCATTGAACGGGTGGTGTTCCTGGAATCGGAAAAATACGACGGCGACGTGGTGCGCACCCTCACCGACGCGGAAATCAAGCAGATCGCCGGGCGGGCGGGGCGCTATGGCATTTACGATATTGGCTATGTGAACGCCTTCGGCTTTAAGGGCCTGGTGGCCCGGGCCCTGGGCAGGCCCCTCTATCCCCTCACGGAAGCCATCATCCGCTTCCCCGAATCCCTGCTGGACATTCCCCTGCCCCTGACCCAGATCATCAACCAGTGGATCGCCATGAAGGACAAAACCTTTTTTTCCAAAGCCTCCACCCTGCGCATGGAGGGGCTGGCGAAAATGATGGAAACGCCCCGCACGGACAAGCATTTGCTTTATCGCTTCCTTTGCATTCCCTTCGACGAAACGGACCCCGACCTGCTTTCCCGCTGGAAAACCATGTACCAGGCGGAATGCAGGCAGGAGCATTTGGACGTGCTGGCGATGATCCCCCACGCCATGGACCCGGAGGCCTGCACCATCCAAATGCTGGATCTGCTGGAAGCGGACTACCGCACCTGCGACCTGTATTACAACTACGCCCGGCTGTTCCTGGATGATCCGGACAGCATCCTGGAGGAAATCCAGTGCCGCAAGGATCTGATCTCCAAGGGCATCATCCATATCCTGTCCACCCAGAAGCTCCAGCAGAAAACCTGCCGTTCCTGCAAAAAGCGCCTGCCCTGGAACTGGCCCTATCCCCTGTGCGACGCCTGTTTCCGCCGGGGGAGCTACGTGGGAAGGGGACGAGCGGGAGGCCTCATGGGCAAGGATATGTGGTAATTTTTCTGGGGGAAACCGCTCTTTGGGGGCCAAAGAGCGGTTTCCCCCAGTCCCCCTTCCGAGAAAGCCATAAAGGGTACTTTCATTTTACAAAATGACTTATGGGAGTTTAGAATAACAAATGAAACAACCAGAACAAATGCAATGGGCTTC
Source organism: Clostridia bacterium (assembly GCA_017448975.1). Taxonomy (GTDB): domain Bacteria; phylum Bacillota; class Clostridia; order Christensenellales; family Aristaeellaceae; genus RUG563. Next base: position 20,116 of record JAFSKN010000038.1, on the reverse strand, counting down.
GGTATTATGTGTATTTCTGGCCTCTGTATGCTTTAGCTTAGGGGGCCTGTTCATTAAGCTGGTGCCCTGGCAGGCCCTGGCCATCAACGGGGCGCGGAACCTGATCGGCGCGGCGGTGATCGGGGTGTATCTGCTGATCACCCGGCACAAGCTGGTATTCAGCCGGCAGGTGTTCATCGGGGCAGCGGCCATGATCGGCGTGACCACCCTGTTCGCTTTGGCGAATAAGATGACCACCGCCGCCAACGCCATCGTGCTGCAATTCACGGCGCCGGCTTTCGTGATTCTGCTCATGGCGCTGCTGTACCACGAAAAGCCCCGACGGGCGGACCTGCTCACCTGCGGTGCGGTGCTGCTGGGCGTGATCCTGTTTTTCGTGGACGGCATCCAGGCGGGCCACCTGCCGGGCAATATTGCGGCGGTAGTGTCCGGCATCTGCTATGCCGGGGTGTTCATGATGAACACCGGGGAAAAAGCCGACGCCATTTCCTCCTGTTTCTTAGGCCAGCTGACGGCGGGGGTGCTGCTGACCCCCCTGTGCTTGGGGGAAACGGATTTTTCCGCGCCCACCTTAGCGGCGGTCTTTGCCCTTGGCGCGGTGCAGGTGGGCGGCGCGTACATCCTGTTTTCCCTGGGCATCAAACGCACCCCGCCGGTCACCGCCAGCCTGATCACCGGCATGGAGCCCATCATGAACCCCCTGTGGGTGGCGCTGTTTTACGGGGAGGCCGTCTCCACGCTGTCCGTGATCGGCTCGGTGATCGTCATCGGCTCCATCGTGCTCTACAACGTGTGGCTGGCCAAAAGGTCCGGGGAAGGAGAAAACCGCCATGCAGGTCAGGAAGGGTGATTTTTCCCAGGGCAGGGTATCGGGCATCATTGTGAAGCTGGGTCTGCCCATCATGCTGGCCGAGCTGGTGCACGTGCTGTACAGCATCGTGGACCGCATGTACATCGGCCACATGGCAGAGGGCGGCACCCTGGCCCTGACGGGGCTGGGCGTCTGCTTTCCCCTCATCACCCTGATCGGCGCTTTCGCCAACCTGTGCAGCACCGGCGGGGCCACCCTGTCCACCATCGCCCGGGGAGAGGGCAATGAAAAAAAGGCGGAAACCATTATGGAAACCGCCTTTACCGTGCTGCTGATCATCGGCGGCACGCTGACCGTGCTGCTTTACCTGATCGCCCCCTGGGCCCTGGGCCTGCTGGGCGGCGACGAAAACACCCTGCCTCTGGCCCTGGGTTATTTCCGCATTTACGTGCTGGGCACCGTTCCCGTGCTGGTGAGCTTAGGCATGAATCCCTTCATCAACGCCCAGGGCTTTCCCCGGGTGGGCATGCTGACGGTGATCATCGGGGCGGCGCTGAACATCGCCCTGGATCCCCTGTTCATTTTCGCCCTGAACATGGGCATTCAGGGCGCGGCCATCGCCACGGTACTGTCCCAGACGGTCAGCGCCCTGTGGGCCCTGCGATTTCTTATGAGCGACAAGCCGCCCCTGCGCCTGAAAAAGCTGTGCGTGGACGGCGTGCAGTTGCTGTGCATCGTAAAATTGGGCGTGACGGGCTTTACCTTCAAGGTGACCAACAGCGTCACCCAGGCCATCGTGAACATCATGCTGAAAGCCTGGGGCGGCTCCATCAGCGCCCTGTATGTGGGGGCCATGAGTCTCATCAATTCTCTGCGGGAAATCATGAGCCTGCCCGTGGGCGGCCTGACCACGGCGGGCCAGAACGTGATGAGCTTCAATTACGGGGCCAGGCTGTACCGCCGGGTGTCCGACAGCATCCGGTTCACCTTCCTGTGCGGTCTGATCGTGAATATCCTCATGTGGGCGCTGATCCTGTTCCTGCCGGAGCCCGTGATCCGCGTGTTCTCCTCCGATGATGAACTGATTCGCCTGACCGTGCGGTGCGCCCGCGTCTACTTCGGCGCGTTCCCCTTTATGGCGCTGCAAATGGCGGGACAGTCCACCTTCGTGGCGCTGAATTACCCCAAGCACGCCCTGTTTTTCTCCATGCTGCGAAAAATCGGGCTGGTGGCGCCCCTGACCCTGCTGCTGCCGGGACTTGGCCTGGGTGTGGAGGGCGTTTTCTGGGCGGAATTCATCAGCCAGCTCACCGGGGCCACCGCCTGTTTTGTCACCATGTACCTGCTGATCTGGCGGCATATGAAAAAAGGCCGGGAAGTGAGGCCGATGCTCCATGCATGAAGACCATGAACTGCACATCCGGGGGCTGGACATTCACTGGGACAAGGTCAGCCCCCGCAGCTATTTGCGGGACATTCCCGCCGTCGCGGAGGTGGATTCCCTCGTCTTTCACGCCCCCGTCACCTTCTTCGTGGGCGAAAACGGCAGCGGAAAATCCACCCTGCTGGAAGCCATCGCCGTGGCCTACGGCTTCAACCCCGAGGGCGGCACCCGGAATTATCATTTCTCCACCTATGATTCCCATTCGGAGCTGTGCGACGCCATCTCCCTGACAAAAGGCATTTTCCGCCCCGGCTGGGGCTATTTCCTGCGGGCGGAGAGCTTTTACAACGTGGCCACCGCCGAGGAAGAATACGCCAAGCTTGGAGGCAGGCCCCACCATTTCCACCAGCAGTCCCACGGGGAGAGCTTCCTTGCCCTGGCCCAGGACAATTTCCGTCCCAACGGGGTATACCTGCTGGACGAGCCGGAAGCCGCCCTCTCCCCCCAACGGCAGCTTTCCCTGCTCTTTGAGATCAGCGAGTGCGCCAAGGAGGAATCCCAGTTCATCATCGTCACCCACTCCCCCATCCTGCTGGGGATGCCCGGCGCGGAAATCTGGAGCTTCGACGGCAGCCCTATCCACCCCTGCGCCTACGAGGACACGGACAGCTACCGCATCACTAAAATGTTTATTAACAACCGACAGCAAGTTTTACGCAGGCTATTGGAGGAATAATAAGAACCGCCCTGATATTTCACAGCGGCGGCGCGGTTTGTAAAAGCGCAGTACAGCGTTCAGATTCAGTTTGTTATGCTCGCAAACGAATATTTTTGCCAGCGCAGGAATCATGTATTTTTTCAAGATCCTCTTTGCCGACCCCTCAGTCGGCTTCGCCGACAGCTCCCCTGATAGGGGAGCTCAATAGCCTCCCCTATCAGGGGAGGTGCCCCGAAGGGGCGGAGGGGTTGAGTCTTTCCCTCAAAAAATCATACATCATGATGGCCCCGGCCACGGCGGCGTTCAGGGATTCCGCCTTTCCCGGCATGGGGAGCTTGAGGCGCAGGGTGGCTTCCGCGAACACGGCGGGAGAAACGCCTTGGCCCTCGCTGCCGATGACGATGCACAGCTTGTCTTTGGCTTTGCGCCGCTGATAAAAGGGTTCCCCATGCAAATCCCCCGCCACGATGTCATAGCCGTTTTGCGCCAAATCGTGCAATGCTTTCGGCAGATCGGCGCAGCGAACGGTAGGGATGCGGAAGGCCGCGCCCATGGTGGCCCGCAGGGCTTTGGGGGCGTAGGGGTCGGCGGTCTTTTCGTCCATAAGCAGGCTGTCGTACCCCGCCGCGTCCATGGTGCGCAGGACGGTGCCCACGTTGCCGGGGTCCTGCACCCCGTCCAGGGCCACAAGCAAGCTGCCGGAAACGGCGGCGGCTTGGGGGTAATCGCAAACGGCGATGATGCCCTGGGGCGTTTTGGCGTCGCACAGGGCTTCCAGCACGTGGCTTGCTGCATAAAACACAGAAACGCCCTTTGCGGATTCCGCCAGGGCGCTGTATTTTTCCCGAGCGCCGCTGTCGATCAGCAGCGCCCGGGCTTTGTTTTCTTTTATGGCCTCGCCCGCCATGTGCTCCCCTTCGGCTAAGAACAGCCCGGCTTCCACCCGGGCGGCCCGGCTTTTATTCAGGCCGCGCCACAGCTTTACCTGGGGATTTTGCAGGCTGGTAATGATTTCGTTCATGCTTTCAGCGCTTTCAGGGTGCGGGGCATGGCGGCGAACAGGCTCTTGACCCCGTCCAAATCCACCTTGTTATCCAGCAGGTGGGGCACGATGTACAGGCACGCGGCCCTGTCGATGGCCTCGGCCACGCCGCCCTTTACTTCATTCTGGATGGCGCTGATAAAGCGGCACATCATATCCACCGCCGTCACGGGCAGAGGCGCGCCCGCTTCCTTCAGGCCCTTGCGCAGGGCGGAAAGAGCGGCCTTGGTTTCCTCGTTCAGGGAAGCATCCTTCACGAACGCTTTCAGGATGCAGTCCTTGGTGACCGGCGCGTATTCCGGCAGCGCGACCGGCAGGGCGTCCTGGTTGACGGCCACGGGCACGCTGGCATAAGGAATGCGCCAGCCCTGGGGCACATCCCAATCGGACGGGCTGTTGACGTTCACCTTCCACACCAGCGGATAATCCGCTTCGTTATCCTGCACCAGCACGGGGGCGCTGCCGCCGGGCAGCATCACCAGCGCGTCGCTCCAGCGGGCGGAGTCCTTCAGCGGCGCGCCCAAAGCATGGGCCAGCACGGAAAGGGCCTCCTGCGCGTCCGCTTTCGTTTCAGAACGGAATTCAAAGACATCCCTGGTCAGGGCCAAGGCGGTGAGCAGGGAAAAGGCGTCGCCTTCCTCCATCACGAACCCGGCGGCCTTGAACGTCTTTTCCACCCGGCTGATCAGTTCTTCCTTGGACACGTCCTTGCCCTCGGGAGCGCAGAGATAGCGGTCATCTGTGATGTTCTGCCCTTCCTGGATAGCCTTTGCGATTTCCTGACGCTTGGCTTCCAGGGGTTCCAAAACTTTATTCAGCTTGTCAATTTCATTCTGCGCATTTTGCTGGGCGATATGAAGCTGATCCAGCTTCTTCTGCTCCGCCATGTTCAGCTTGCCCAGAGCTTCCTCGTGGGCGGCGGCCAGGTTCTTTTTGGCGTCGTCCAGCTGCATCAGGGTCATCAGGCGCTCTGCTTCCAGCTCCTGGAGCTGGCTTTGCATGGCGGCCAGGGTCAGGTCGTTGGTCTCGTGGGCCAGGGCCTTGCTCAGCGTGATCCGCATGCCGGACTGGGCTAAAATCACGTCCGCCGCCTGCCGCTGGGTCTCCGGGGAATGGCTCATGCCCTGGAGGGCGCGCTTCAAGGCGTCGGCGGGGTTATGCACTTCCTTGAGTTCCGTGTTCTGGGGAATGGTGGCCCCCGGCGCTTCGTAGCGGGATTCGTACCGGGCGGCGTAGCGCTGGTTTTCCACCACCTCCATGAGCGGGTTATGGGCCCGGCGGGGATTCACCTGCTTCTGGGGCGTCTGATACAGCCGGGTGCCCACAAGGGCCTTGGCCTGCGTCTCGGGCATAAAATCCTCGGGCATGGCGGCGGGGGTATTCAGCCGGTTGGCGTTCTGGCTGAGCTGCTCGTTCATGGACTGGATCTGGTCAAAAGCGTTGACCGGAGCTTCCTGCGCCGGCGCGGGCGCAGGCACCGCCTCCGCCGCGGGCTGTGCCTCCGCAGCAGGCGCGGGGGCGGCCGCCTGGGGAGCGGGAACGGGCGCAGGCGCGGGCGCGGCGGCTTTCGGCGCTTCCGCGGGCTTGGGGGCTTCCCGTTCGGCCTTCCGGGGCCAGTAGAAAAGCTGTTCCTGGCCGTTCACGGTCAGGGAATGGATTTCGCTGCTGTCCGGGGGCAATTGGACCGTTTCGCCCACATTCTGGCCGTCCTCACGACGGAAGGGGCCCTGGATGTTCGCGCCGTTGCGGATATACACCTGGGGCGTGGAGGCGTTTTTCACTTCGTTTTCGCCCACGACCTGATACAATAAATCTTCCGGCAGGGCGCGCACGGCGTCGGAATACACGATGAACTGATTGTTTTCGCCCCGGGAGGGAGAATAATTCTTATTGGTGCGAATTTTATTGGCTTCCATGGAGAACGGCCGCAGATCCACCAGGCACAGGCCGCTCAGGGTGCGCATCCGCTCCTTGAACGTATGCTGCTCGTTTTTGTCCGGCACGATGCGCAGGAAGCCTTCATCCGGGTATTCCGCGGCCATAGGGCCCACGGGGCCGTCCTGCGTCATCAGAGGCTGCACCCGGAAATAAGCCCGGGCAATGTTGTCCTCTTCCAAATAAACCAAAACTGCTTTTCCCTGAAAGTTCATAAGTACCCCTCCAAAAAAATAAAATAATTAACCAATCAGGCCATATGGCGGTATTATAGCAAATCCTGCCCGCATCCGTCAAGGACTGAACAATGAATCGCACAAAAAAACAGCCTCGCTGGGAAGCTGTTTCTCCTTGTTTCCGGTGAGGATCAGGCGTTTTTCCATTCCTCGGCCTTGGCGGCGGACATGCGCTTGATGCCTTCTTCGGTGTAGGGGGATTCGGGGCCGCCGTTCACATACAGGAACAGCTTGCCGTCCGCGGTCTTGTACAGGCTTTCTTCGTAGCCCGCGGGATCGCCGGGAACGCCGCTGGTCTTCTTCTGGATCAGTTCGGACGCTTCGGTATCGTATTCCACTTTGCAAATGACCTTTTTCATCGTTTTCTTCCTTCCATATCTGCCTGCTTTCGCAGGTTGCTTGAACAAGCGCCTATCCGGCGCGGTTTCTATCTTATCATAGCCCGAAACCGGTGACAATATACGTTTTTCGTCTAAAACGCGCCAATTCAGGCAAATATTGGTTCATCCGCCCGCTTTTGGGAAAATCCGCCGCGTTTCCGCATATTTTTTCTGAAAAAACAGGGAAAAGACAGATTTTCCACTTGCCGTACCCTATTCCAATCATTATAATATACGCATTACGGGGTTATGGCCCTGTATACTGATTTTTTAAGGAGGAAAACTGTAATGAAGAAACTGTTGGCTCTTGTGATGGCCGCCATGATGCTGCTGTCCGTCACCGCTGTTTTGGCGGAAGACGCGTCCATCAAAATCGCCGTGATCGGCCCCTTCACCGGCCCCGCCGCCAACTACGGCCTGGCCTGCCAGTACGGCGCTCAGGTGGCCGCCGATGAAATCAACGCCCAGGGCGGCATGCAGATCGAACTGATTTGCGTGGACGACGAGCATGACCCCGAAAAGTCCGTGAACGCTTACACCTACGCCATGGACAAGGGCGCCCAGATGATCGCCGGCACCACCACCACCAGCCCCTGCCTGGCCGTGAGCGCCCAGGCGTATGAAGACCGCGTGTTCATGCTCACCCCCTCCGCCTCCAGCGACCTGGTTGTTGCCGATAAGGACAACATGTATCAGATCTGCTTCCAGGATCCCCAGATGGGCATCATCCCCGCCGATATGATCGCGGAAAAGAAGCTGGGCACCAAGATCGCCATCATCTACAACATTTCCGACGACTACTCCACCGGCATCTACGAAGCCTTTAAGGCCGAAGCCGAAAAAGTGGGCCTGGAAATCGTGTCCGTGACCACCTTCACCGAAGGCGACACCGACTATAAGACCCAGGTGGACAAGGCCATGACCGCCGGCGCCGACCTGGTGTTCCTGCCCATCTACTACACCCCCGCTTCCATGATCCTGCGCGCCGCGAAGGATATCAACTACGCGCCCGTGTTCTTCGGCGTGGACGGCATGGACGGCATCCTGGCCCTGGAAAACTTTGACGCTTCCCTGGCCGAGGGCGTGATCCTGCTGACCCCCTTCTCCGCCTTTGACACGGACGAAACCGTGGTGAACTTCGTTGAAAAGTACACCGCCGTTTCCGACGGCGTGGTGCCCAACCAGTTCGGCGCGGACGCTTATGACGCCGTGGGCGCGCTGTATCAGGCGTGCGTGAACGCCGGCATCACCGGCGACACCGCCGCGGAAGACGCCTGCGAACTGCTCATCGATCAGTTCTCCACAATGGAATACACCGGTCTGACCGGCACCATGCAGTGGGACGAGACCGGCGCGGTCAACAAGCTGCCTGCCGCTTACGTCATCCAGGACGGCGCTTACGTGCCCCTCGACAAGTAATTCCCGTTTATGCAGCCAACCGGTCCCGGTATTTCCGGGGCCGGAATATCTTTATATTACTGTTCTTGAAACCGGAAACAGTAATCAACGGGCGGGCGGTTTGACGCCCGTGGTTGATTACTTTTCTGTATTGTGAGGAGTTGGAAAATCGTGACGGCGTTCCTGCGTTTTCTCATTAACGGCGTGAGCCTGGGCAGCGTGTATGCCATCATCGCTTTGGGATACACGATGGTGTACGGCATCGCCAAAATGCTGAATTTCGCCCACGGCGACGTGATCATGGTCGGCGCGTACATTTCCTACTGCGGCATGCAGTACTGGGGGGTTCCCCCGGTGGCGTCCATCCTGACCGCCATGGTGGTATGCACGGTGCTGGGTATCACCATCGAGGGCCTGGCCTATCGGCCTTTGCGGCAGGCGGCCAGCCTGGCGGTGCTGATCACCGCCATCGGCATGAGCTATCTGCTGCAAAACGTGGCGCTGATGATCTGGGGAGCCAATCCCAAAACCTTCCCCCAGACCTTCATCAACGGAGCCTCGCTGAATGTAGGCGATATGAGCATCTCCAGCGCCACCATCATTACCATCTTAGCCAACGTGCTCATCATGGTGGCCCTGACCCTGTTCACGGCGAAAACCAAAATGGGGAAGGCCATGCGCTGCGTCAGCGAAGACCGGGGCGCGGCGGAGCTCATGGGCATCAACGTGAACCGCACCATCTCCGTCACCTTCGCCATTGGCTCGGCCCTGGCGGCCATCGCAGGCGTGCTGCTGTGCTCCTCCTATCCCATTTTGCAGCCCACCACCGGTTCCATGCCCGGCATCAAGGCCTTCACCGCGGCCGTGTTCGGCGGCATCGGCTCCATTCCGGGGGCAATGTTAGGCGGCGTGCTGCTGGGCGTGATCGAGATTTTCGGCAAAGCATACATTTCCACGGAGCTGGGCGACGCCATCGTGTTCGCCGTGCTGATCGTGGTGCTGCTGGTGAAGCCCTCCGGATTGCTGGGCAAGCCCATGAGAGAGAAGGTGTGATCGGATGAAGATGACAAAAGCCAAGCGCAACCGCCTCATTTACAATGTCGTCACCTTCGCCCTGGTCATCATCGCCTTTTTCGTGCTGCAATCCATGATCGATGCCAAAACCATCACCCGCTCCTTAAAAGGGCAGCTGGTGCCCATCTGCTGCTGGATCGTCATGGCCGTTTCTCTGAACCTGGTAGTCGGTATTTCAGGCGAGCTTTCCCTGGGGCACGCGGGCTTCATGAGCGTGGGGGCCTACACCGGCGCGGTGGTCAGCGGTTTGCTTCTGAACGTGTACCAGATCGAGGACGCCTCCGCCCGTTTGGCTATCGCCATTGTGGCGGGCGGGCTGATGGCTGGAATCGTCGGCGCGCTGATCGGCATTCCCGTGCTGCGTCTGCGGGGCGACTATTTGGCTATCGTGACCCTGGCCTTCGGTGAAATTATCCGCAATCTGGTGAACGTGCTGTACATCGGCACCGGCGACGGGCGGCTGTACATGTCTTTCCTGACCAAGAAGCTGCCCGAGGGCGTGGTGATGCTGGTGGACGGGGCCAAGGGCGCGGTGAAGATCAAGCCCATTTCCACGTTTATCGCCGGGTTCATCCTGGTGCTGATCACGCTGGCGGTGGTTTTGAATCTGATCAACTCCAGGGCGGGCCGGGCCATCAAGGCCTGCCGGGACAACCGCATCGCCGCCGAATCCATGGGCGTGAACGTGACCAAATATAAAATGACGGCCTTCGTCACCGCCGCCGTGCTGGCAGGCATGGCCGGGGCCCTGTACGGCCTCAAATCCTCCACGATCGTGCCCACCCAATTCACCTTCAATCAGAGCATCAACGTGCTGGTGTTCGTGGTGTTGGGCGGCCTTGGCAACGTGCTGGGCAGCGTCATTTCCGCCACGTTCCTCACCATCCTGCCCGAAACGCTGCGCGCCTTCGCGGATTACCGCATGCTGGTGTACGCCGTGGTGCTGATCCTGGTGATGATCTTCACCAACAACCCCACCATCCGTTCCTTCGTGAACCGGCTGATCGCTCCTTTCAAAAAGAAAGAATCCACGCCGGGAGGTGACGCGCAATGAGTCAGCAGAAAACGAAGCATCGCAGCGACACCAAAATGGTGCCCGTCCCTTCCCAAAGCATCGTGCCGGAGCGCGACATCAACGATATTCCCGTATTGGAAACCCGGCATTTGGGCATTGAGTTCGGCGGCCTGAAAGCCGTGGACGATTTCAACCTGACCATCGGCAAAACGGAAATCGCCGGGCTGATCGGCCCCAACGGTGCGGGCAAAACCACGGTGTTCAACCTGATCACCAAGGTGTACGAGCCTACCAGCGGCGCTGCCCTCATCAACGGGCGCGACCTGCACGGCCTGAGCATCACCCAGGCCAGCAAGCTGGGCATCGCCCGCACGTTCCAGAACATCCGCCTGTTCGATAAAATGACGGTGGAGGAAAACGTGCGCATCGGCCTGCACAACCGGATCAAATACGATATGTTCAGCGGCATCCTGCGCCTGCCCCGGTACTGGATCCAGGAAAACAAGCAGCACGAAAAGGCCCTGGAGCTGCTGCATATCTTCGATATGGAAAAGCTGGCCGACGAGGAAGCGGGCAGCCTGCCCTACGGCGCCCAGCGCCGCCTGGAAATCGTGCGCGCCCTGGCCACCGACCCCAAGCTCCTTTTGCTGGACGAACCGGCAGCGGGCATGAACCCCCGGGAAACCGAAGAACTGATGGAAAACATCGCCAAGATCCGCGACCAGTTCCAGATCGCCATCCTGCTCATCGAGCATGACATGAATCTGGTCATGGGCGTGTGCGAGGGCATCTGCGTGCTGAACTTCGGCCGCGTCATCGCCAAGGGCACCGCCAGCGAGATCCAGGCCAATCCCGTGGTGATCGAAGCCTATTTGGGCAAGAAGAAGGAGGGCTGACCATGACGGACATCCAACAGGCGGCCCCGCTGCTTCGGGTCAACGATATTCACGTCTATTACGGCGCGATCCACGCCATCAAGGGCATTTCCCTGGAAGTGTACGAAAACGAAATCGTCACCCTGATCGGCGCCAACGGCGCGGGCAAAACCACCACCCTGAACACCATCGCCGGGCTGCTCAAGCCCAGGCAGGGCACCATCGAGCTGAACGGCACTCCCATCCAGGGCGTCGGGGCCAGCAAAATGGTGTTCCAGGGCCTGGCCCTCTGCCCCGAAGGCCGCCGCATCTTCCAGCAGATGACCGTGAAGGAAAACTTGGAAATGGGCGCGTTCAGCCGCCCCAACACGGAAATCGAAGGGTCTTTGGAGGAAATGTTCCAGCGCTTCCCCCGCCTCAAGGAGCGCGAAAAGCAGATCGCGGGCACCCTGTCCGGCGGCGAGCAGCAGATGCTGGCCATGGCCCGGGCCCTCATGAGCCGCCCCAAGCTGCTCATGCTGGACGAACCCTCCATGGGCCTGGCCCCCATCCTGGTGGAGCAGATTTTTGACATCATCACCGAGCTGCACGAAGGCGGGGCCACCATCCTGCTGGTGGAGCAGAACGCCCAAATGGCCCTCCGCGTGGCCAACCGCGCCTACGTGATGGAAACGGGCCTGATCACCATGCAGGGCCCGGCGGAAGAACTGCTGCACAACGACGCGGTACAGAAGGCATATTTGGGCTCATAAAACATAGGCGGGGGAAACCGCTCTTTCATGCTGAAAGAACGTTTTCCCCCGCTCCCCTTTCCGAGAAAGCCACCTGATAAGCTCACGCTGATTCAAAAACGGATTCTGCGGGAGCTTTTTTCGTATGGAATTATCGGAAAGTTGCGTCGATCAGCGTACCGTCCACGGCATTGATCAGAGCATAGCAGGAATACCCCTGCCGGACGGCGGATGTGTCCTGATACAGGATCATCCACGTCGGCACAAAAACCATCCCATCCGATTTATTTTCAGCGCGGACGGCCTCATAGGTCAGCGCCACCTGCTGAACAGCCTTGATCTCCTCGTCGTGCCGTGAAAGGGAATGGCCCATCTCCTCCGCCAGCGTCTGGATGGCCGCGTCGGGCGCAATCAGCGTTTCCGGCGCGGTGACAATTTCGCCCCGGTTGAATTGATTCCGGATATTGGCGTATACGATGCCCCGGCCATTGACATAGAAGATCGCGCCGTACCGGCCCCCTGCCGCCGTCATTTCCACGCCCAGGGGACTGTAATGCAGGTAATAGCCTTCTTCGCTGGCGGGAATGGCGCTGTAATCATAGGGCTGGTAATCGTCATCCACCAGCAGCTCCCCGTCCGCGATGGCCTTTTCCCAAATCGCGCCCATGGTTTGGATGCGTTCCAGGCTCATATCCAGCGCTTCGTCGCAGACATACTGATTGCAGGCCATGCCCAGTTTTTCCATCAATGCTTCCGCCTGGGCCTGGGCCTCCGAAAGCGCTATGCCGGACAATTCCGTTTTTTCCAGGGTGAACTCTCCCCGATGGTTTTCCCATTTCCGCATCCAGATGAGTTCCACGATCACGCCGGAATCAGCTTTGGCGTAAGCTTCGTCCGCGTATTCGTTGTAGAACAGGGCTTCCGGAGAAAGGGACAGCCTGGCGTTGTCCGCAAACAATACATCCCTGTCGTCTTTCAAACGAATATCCAAGGTGTCCGCGCCGTCTTTAGTGCCCGTGCCGTTAAACCATTCCGGGTTTACTGTTTTGGTGAAATCCGCTTCCACCGCCCGATACACGGGCAGCGTCCCCGTTTCCCGGTACGCTTCGGGAACCACCAGTTCATAGCCGTCCTGTTCAATGACGGACACAGGAGACATTTCGGTTTTTTCGGCGGAGGGGTTCAGAACGGTGGGGATGCAGGAAACCGTCCAATCCCCCTGCACTCTGGTTCCGTCCATCTTTTCGCCGTTTTCGTTCATCTGCCAGACCCAGCTTTCCATCATGATCTGGTAGCTGACGCCCTCATTGACGGCGAACCCGTCCGACGCTTCAAAGGAGAAGGTCACGGAGCCGTCTTCATTGGCGATATCGTAGTAGCCGATGCAGCCGGGCATCAGCATGGTTCCCTCGTCCACGCCGATTTTGGTGGGCATGGAATCCGTCGTAAACATTCTTCCGCCGGAGGCTTTGGCTTTCTCGACAAGTGCCCGCGCCTCCTCGTTTTGGGCGAAGTATTCCAGGTCTTCCGCCAAATCCATGGGAATGATCACATCGTTTTCGTGGACGGGACGGGCCGTACCCACGCCGTACAGCGCCCGATCCTTATACACGATCTCGTCTAAGGTAAACACCACGTCCCCGACAGTCACCGATTCGCCGATCTGGGCGATTTTTCCCTCCTTCAGGGATTCTCCCAATTCCTGATTCCAGTGCAGGCCGAAAAACTCGGCTACCTGGGAGGACGATAAGGCGTAAGCCGTTCCGATAATGGACAAACCCACAATGATACAGAGCACAAGCGCGGCGGATATTTTCTTTTTCACGGGTTTTTCTCCTTTCACATTGGCAAGAACCCGCTGCGTGAGCCATGGATCCTCCTGCACATATGAAAGGGAATTTTTGACCGCTTTTTGCACAATTTTCTGTTCCTCATGCAGGGTCATGTTCTTCACTTCCTTCCAAAGCAAAGCGCAGTTTTCGTCTTGCGCGGTTCAATCGGCTGCCGACGGCCTGGCGGGATATGCCCAAGGCGTCGGCGGCCTCCTCATATGTCATGCCTTGCAGCCAGCAGAGCAGGGCGGCTTCCCGCAGCTTGCGGGGAAGCCGCATGATCGCTTCTGTCAGCGCATTGTCTTCTTCGTTCGGGGAAGCAAACTTCTCCGCGATCATATCCAAAGTGACCGAACGATCCACATGCCGGAACCAGCCTGACCGGTACATGTTTTTACAGGTATTCACGGCAATGCGCGTCAGCCAGGTTTTTTCGCTTGCTTCCGCCCGGAACCCGTCCAAATTTCGATAGGCTTTGATGAAGGTTTCCTGCACAGCGTCCTTCGCCAGTTCTTCATCGTGCAGATACAGGATGCACAGCCGAAGCAGGGGAAGCTGGTACAGGGCCACCATGCGCTCGATTCTTTCTTCTTTGCTGTCAGGGCCCTTGACAGTTTCCACGGCAGCCTCACCACCTTTCACCCATTAGACACAGCATAGCATGGAAAAGGCAATATGGAAAAATAATTTTTCAATGGACTTTTCCCCGCGAAAGCTATTTTTCCACAGAAAAAGGAACCCCGCCGAAGCGGAGTTCCCCATTTTTATTTGTTATGTTTTCGCAGGTTCAGAAATTACAGGGCCTTGCCCAGGGCATCGTTGACGGCTTCCTTGTAGCCGTCCAGGGACACGGTGCAGCCGGTGATCACGTCGATATCCAGGCCGTTCTTTTCCACGGTCTGCGCGGCATACTGAGGCAGCGCCACGCCGCCCAGGCCCTCGGTCTCGGAATGGCTGAGGATTTCCACATCCGCGATCTTGCCATCCTTGATGGTGACCTTCACCTTGATCTTACCGTTGATGCCGTTGCCTTCGCCTTCGTACTCGCCGTCCTTGAAGGTGCCGGTCACGTTCTCGCCCGCACCCTTCACTTCGCTGATGGGACGGGTGGTGCCGGGCGCGTAGATGTCGCCGACCCAGGTGGTGACGGGGGTTTCTTCGCTCTTGAATTCGCCCTTGGCGCGCTTGGCGGCGTTGGTGCCGGAGATGCGGCCGAACACCATGGTCTCGCCCAGGTTGCCGGAGCCGTTGTACATATCGCAGAAGATGGAGCCCATCTCGCCGGCTTCAAACAGACCTTCGATGGGCAGGCCGTCGGTGTTGATGACCTGGCCGTACTTGTTCTTGCGGGGACCGCCCTGGGTGTTGAAGTAGGTGGGGCCGATCTTGGTGGCGTAGAAGGGGCCCTTCTTCACGGGCACCATGGTGCTGAAGGGACGGCCATAGTCGGCGTCCTCGCCCGCGTCATAGCGCTTGTTGTAGGCGTTCACAGCGGCCACGAAGCGCTCTGTGCTGAAATCGGGAGCATCCTTGCCGCCTTCGGACTTGCGGATGGCTTCGGCCAGGTCTTCCAGGGTTTCGCCCATCAGCACTTCGCCGGTCTTCAGCTCGTCCACATAACCGTCGGAGAAGGCGCTGACCAGCTTGTTGCCAGCGGCCAGCTGATCGGCATCCTGCACCAGGTAGGCGGGCAGGGGCATGGGCGTGGAGATCCAGCGGCCGCCGATGTAGATACGGCCATGGCGGGTAGCGGCGGATTCATCCATAAAACGGTCGCCGCCCAGGCCCACGTAAATGCCGCATTTGGCGTTGGGGCCGCCGAACAAGCTCACAGCGTCCAGGTGGGGCCGCTTGTGGGTCCAGGTGAAGCCGGCGGAGTTGGACATATGCCACAGGTCCGCGCCGGCGCCCAGAGCCATCTTGATGCCGTCGCCGTCATTGTACAGGCCGCCCTGCTGATGCACATAGGGCATTTGCAGATAGCTGGCGATCATTTCCTGATTGTGCTCGAAGCCGCCGCAGGCCAGCACGACGCCGCCGTTGGCCTTGACCTTCAGGTCCTTTCCGTCCTTGTTGATGATCACGCCGATGACGCAGCCGTCCGCGTCGGTGATCAGCTTTTTGCCGGGCGCAGCGAACCACACGTCGATGGGACGGGCTTTCACGGCGTTCTGGCACAGGTTGTAGTAGCCGCGGTCAAAGCGGGTGCCGGTGGCGGTCAGGCACAGGCAGTGCTTGCTGGAGGGAATTTCGGGGAACTCGGCCCAGTTGTAATACCAATAGTCGTTGTGGCCCAGCTTGTAGGGGTCGGCCAGGTTGCCTTCGCTGCCGGCCTGTTTCCAGTCGTTGTTGCGGGCTTCCATGCCGGCGGTGGGATGATCCTTAGGAGAAATGATGGCAGGATCGCCGCCCATGGGGCCAACCATCCAGGCATAGTTCTCGGCGCAGCCTTCGCAGTAGGCGCGCACGGCTTCGGGATCCCAGTTCTGGAACTTGCCCATCAGGGTGGTCAGGTAATCATACAGGCCGTCGGGGTCGTCCGTCGCCATAACGAACTGACCGGAAACGGCGGTGTTGCCGCCCTCGGCGCCTTCGGGCGCTTTTTCAGCCAGCAGCACCTTCGCGCCGTTCTCATAAGCAGCAACCGCCGCGTTGGCGCCAGCGCCGCCGTAGCCCAGCACGACTACGTCATATTCTTCGTCCCAGGCGATGGCTTCTTCCGCCCGGGCATTGGAAACCTTCAGGCCGGCGCCCGCGATGGTCAGACCGGCAGCGCCGATTGCCGCACCCTTCAGGAAGGAACGGCGGGAAATGTTTTTCTCCATGACAAAGATACCCCTTTCTTATTCGGCCGTAAAAACGGCTTTTCTCACATGCAGATTATAAATCTTCCGGGCTTGCATTAGAAGAATATTTCTTGTATAATGGTGAAAAGGGAAACCTTTCTACCATCCAATAACTGACGAGGCAATTATGAACACCAAGAATCTGGACACCTTTATCGCCGTTTCCAAGTATGCCAGCATCAACGCCGCCGCCGAAGCCCTGTTCATTTCTCCCCCAGCCCTGCAGCAGCAGCTGAACCGGCTGGAAAATGAAATCGGCTTCCGGCTGCTGGACAGGCACCCGGGCGGCATTCGCTTAACGTCTGCCGGGGCGGCCTTTTTGGACGGCATCGAAAAAATGCGCTCCGGCATGGAACTGCTTTTGACTCATTGCCGGGAACTGGATTCCCTGAGCAGCTGCATCCGCATCGGCGCGATCTTGGGCCTGCAGCCCGATTTGTATCCTCGGGTCAGCGGCCTCTTTTACCAGAAATATCCCAACGTGATCCAGAAACCGGTGATGGAAAGCGAGGATCAGCTTTTCAGCGACCTGGACAGCGGCGCCCTGGACGCCATCGAATATTTTGACTGTCCCAAGGCCCATGCCGCCGGGCGCAATTTTGAATCGCTGATCTGGGAGGGCAGGGAATGTCTGATGTCGCCCAATCATCCCCTGGCCGCTCGAAAGGAACTGACCCTGAACGACCTGAAAGGGCAGCACATCATCGTGTACCGGTTCGACCGCATTCCCGGCTTCCGGGAATACGTGGAAGAATGTTATCCGGACATCCGGCTCAGCGAGGACAGCCGGACGGTGGATTTTTACACCATGGTGCGCTCCTTTGAGGACGGGCACGTGGGCCTGATCCCGCCCCACTGCGCCAGTCAGTTCCTTCCCCTCAAGGCCGTGCCTCTGGTGCTGGATATGCGCTGGGCCGTGGGCCTGGTGTACCGGGAACCCCGCTCCGCGCTGCTGGGCCAGTTCATCGAGGTGGCCCGGCAGGTGTTCCGCAACCCGGCGCAGTAAGGGACATCAGGAGCTTTGCGAATAAAAAGAACACCTTAAGTCAGTAAAAGAGTGGAGAGTTGGGAGTGGAGAGTTGAGATTTATATCGTCAATCAAAGCAGAATGCTCTTGTGATTGACATGATATCATCTCAACTCTCAACTCTTAACTCTCCACTCAGCTTTAAAGTGTCCTATCATTCTACTCCGTCATCGTGAAAAACGCTGTGTTTTCCGTGCTGCTGTCCAGCCCGATCCACGCCTGGAAGTCCCCCGGTTCGCTTTCCATGCGGCGGTTGACGGTCCAGAAGCGGAGCATGGGTTCCGTAATGGCAAAAGTGATTTCCTTTTCTTCCCCCGGCTGGAGGGGCACCCGCCGAACGCCCTTCAATTCTTTGATGGGGCGCACCCGGCTGCCCACCAAATCCCGGATATAGAGCTGCAAAACGGCGGTTCCGGCGCGTTTTCCAGTATTGGTCAGGGTGACGGCGGCGGTAAGTTCGCCTGTTTTAGCCAATTGATCGCCGCTCAATCGTATTGCCGATACCCGGAAATCGGTATAGCTCAGGCCATAGCCGAAGGGGTACAGGGCTTCGTTGGGACAGTCTAAATAATGGGATGTAAAGCTGCCGATGCCTTCCTTAGGCCGGGGCCGTCCGGTCATGTACTGATCGTAATGCAGCGGTTCCTGCCCCACGTGCCGGGGGAAGCTCATGGGCAGCTTGCCGGAGAGCGCTTCCCGGCCCGTGAGCACGTCCATGATTCCGTGCCCCCCTTCGGTGCCGGGCAGCCAGCAAATCATGAGCGCGTGGGACGCTTCGCTTTCCGCTTGCAGGGTCAAAGGCCGGCCGCAGAAAATGAGCATCGCAAGGCGCTTGCAATCAGGCTTCAGGGCGTTCAGCAGCCGCCTTTGGGGTTCGGGCAAGCCGATATCCACTTTGCTGGCGCTTTCGCCGGTCTGGTGGAAGTGTTCGCCCAAGCACAGCACCACCGTGTCCGCCCAGGCGGCCGCTTCCTTGGCCTCCGCCAGCAGGCGGGCGTTTTCTTTTTCCGCGTCCGGGCAGGTGAAAACCTCCAAAGAGGTGGCTGTGCCGTCCGCCAGCATCAGGCAGCCCGGCGCAAGGCGCAATTCGGCTTCCTGCCCGAAGGCTTCCTTCGCCGCCTGCCATACGGTGACGCCGTCTTCCCGGTCCGTGGAAATGGCCCAGGCGCTGTGCAGGTGCTTTTCGTCCGCGTAGGGGCCGATGAAGGCGATTTTTCCGCCTTTCAGCGGCAGGGTTTCCCCTTCGTTTTTGAGCAGCACCAACGATTCCGCCGCCGCTTTCCGGGCCAATGACCGGTGCTCCGCAGCGCCCAAAATTGCCTTTGCCTTATCCGGGGCCGCACCGTGGAAGGGTTCTTCAAACAGGCCCAGCTCGTTTTTCAGCCGCAGCACCCGCAGCACCGCCGCGTCCAGCATATCAAGGGATACTTTTCCTTCCTCCACCAGGGCCCCCAAGTGCTTTTCATAGCAGCCGGAGCACATATCGATGTCAATGCCCGCCCGCATGGCCAGCAGGGCGGCTTCTTTTTCGTCCTTGGCGATGCCGTGGGGCACCAGCTCGCCCACGGCGTTCCAGTCGGAAATCACCGCGCCCGAAAAGCCCATTTCCTCCCGCAGCACCGTTTGCATGAGCCAGGGATTGGCGGAGCTGGGCACGCCCTCCCAGGTGTTAAAGGAGGACATGACCAAGCGCGCCCCCGCTTCCACCGCGCACCGATAGGCGGGCAGATATTGCTCCCGCAGGGTGTGTTCGGAAAGCTCCGTGTTCTGATAATCCCTGCCCGCCTCCGCAGCGCCGTAGGCGGCGAAGTGCTTCACGCAGGCTGCCACGGAACCGGCGTCCTTCAAATTCTTTCCCTGATAGCCCCGGGTCATGGCGGCGGCCATCAAGCCGTTCAGGTATTTATCCTCCCCCGTGGATTCCATCACCCGGCCCCAGCGGGCGTCCCGGCACAAATCGGCCATGGGAGAAAAGGTGACGTGGATGCCGTCGGCGGCGGCTTCCCGTGCCTGAACGGCAGCGGCCCGTTCGGTCAGTTCCGGGTCGAAAGCAGCGCCCTGGCCCAGAGGGCAGGGAAACACGGTTTTGTGGCCGTGGATCACGTCCAGCATCATGAGCAGGGGGATATGGTGGGGATGGTTTTCCATGTACTCCTTTTGCAGCCGGTTCAGCTTTTCCGCGCCCCAAATGCCTAAGGTGCTGCCCGCCAGGCGCAGGGTGCGGGCCTTCGCCGTATCATTCAGCAGACCGGTCACCGCCGCGCCGCTTTCATAGGCCACGCCGGGCAGCTGCACCAGCTGCATCACCTTTTCTTCCAAGGATAAATCATTCAGTAGGACCTTTAAAGCCTGTTCCGTCATTCGCAATCTTTCCTTTCTGTTCCGTCCATCCAGATTGGCAGGGAGCCGAACCGTCCACCGGTTCTATCCGTTTAGGATGGGGCAGCAGGCCGGTTCCGGCAATCAACAAAGCATGTTTTTTCTTTCTTTAAATGTAAAGCCCTGCCAAAGGATAGGACAGGGCCAAGAGGCAGAAATGGATTTCAAGGACACTTTAAGAAACCAGGAGACCAGTGGGGCTTTGCCCCACACCCCACCAGGGAGATGATCTCCCTGGACCCTCACCCGCGGATAATACCTGACGCGGAAAGAAAGCAAGTTCCCGCTGTTCCTTGGAAGAAATGACCAACTTGATAGCCTTGTGCTTCTGGCCCGGCCGCCTTTGGCGGCCAACCCGGATGCAAAGCATCCGGGGAAAGCCAGGGAATAATCCCGAGGAAAAAGCAAGCTTTTTCCCTGGGATTTTCCCGGC
>JAFSKN010000037.1 GCA_017448975.1 Clostridia bacterium | reverse complement strand
GGATTTTCCCGGCTTTCCCCGGATGCTTCGCATCCGGGTTGGCGTCCAAAGGACGCCGGGCCAGAAGCACAATGGCGTCAAGCCAGACTTCCGCGTCCTTTCATGCATCACCGGGAACCAACTTCCTTTTCCCTTTCAAGCCGCTTCCGGGTAAGAGGTCCAGGAGGTGAAACCTCCTGGTGCAGGTGCGCGAGGGCCGCACAGGCCCTCGCTTCCTTGTGACTTAAAGTGTTCTTTAGAAATCAGCCGTTACTGAATGTTCCCGCATAGAGAAAGGGGATGCCTCCCCTTGCAGTTTGGCATCCCCCCCTGGTTTTGTCAAGCGATTATTTGCCGTAGGTGGCGTTGATCTGGGCCTGCAGTTCGGCGGTCACTTCGTCCACGCCGGCGGCGCGCAGGGCGTTCTGGAATTCAGCCACGATTTCCTCGGCGGTGCCGCTGTACTGGCCGAAGCAGATGTACTTCATGTAGGTGTTGTAGATTTCGTTGCACTGGTTGATGTAGCTCTGCACCATGCTGTTGTCGAACACGAAAGCTTCGTAGGGATACATCACGGCGATCTGGTCATATTCCTCGTACAGGGCGTTGATGGCGTCCCAGTTCATGGCGGCGGAGGGGATTTCCAGCGCGTCGTTGCGGCCCCACCACCAGTTGGTGGAGATGCTGTCGTTGTCGGCCACGTAGGTGTCGGGCGTGTAGCGGTAGCCGTTTTCATCGATGGCATAGCTGCGGCCTTCCAGACCATAGTTGAACAGGTCGTAGCATTCCTTGTCGTTGCGCAGCAGGTCGTACACCATCAGGGTGCGCTCGGGATTTTCGGAAGCGGCGGAGACAGCGGCCACACCGTGGGTCACCAGGTCGCGGGTCACGTAGCCGGCTTCCTTGCCCCAGTAGTAGAAGCCCACGTCGCAGTCTTCATCGTTCAGGTACATGGTGTTGTCGGTGCTGGCCAGAGGAGACACAAGGCCGGTCCAGGTCTGGGTGTGGTGCTGTTCCAGAGCGGTCTTGCCCTGACGGAATTCAAGGCGGTTGTCAGCGCCGGTGTTGGAAAGCACGTCGGTGGGCCACACGCCCAGTTCGTCCCATTCCTTCATCAGCTTGGCGTATTCCACCAGCTTATCGGTTTCTTCCAGGTACAGGCAGTTGATGGTGTAGGGATCGTCCAGATAGCCGCCCCAGATGGCGCCGCTGGCCAGGCCGTCGATGGCGCGCCACTTGGCGAAGGAGCAGATATAGCCGCCCGCGGGATACGCGGTGCCGTCGGTATCCCACAGCGCGATCAGCTGATCGCCGTAGGTGGCCTTGACGTACTTCACATAAGTGGTCAGGTCAGCCCAAGTCTGGCAGCCGTTTTCCAGCCCGGCTTCCTTGGCCCAGTCCAGACGATAGGCGAAGCCGTGGTTGGTCCACTGGGAATAATTGTCCTCGGGGATGAAGTAGATGTCGCCTTCATAGGTGCACACATCCCAATGCTCCTGGGGAACGGTGGCATAGGTCACGGGCGCGTATTTCGCCAGCATTTCCGGATCCAGTTCCAGGAAGCCGCCGCGCTTGGCGTTGGGCCACGCGTCCAGCCAGTCGGTGGAAGAACCGATCAGGTCGATGGAGCCGTCCATGGACGCGATGCGCAGGTTGTAGTTGGCCAGATAATCCGTCCAGGAGATCCAGACGATGTTCAGCTCGGCGTTCACCTTTTCGGTCAGGATGGCGTTGAGCTGGGCCAGCATTTCGGCGTTGGCGCCGGTCTTGGGAGCGTCGCCGGTGGTCATGTAGTTGATCACCACATGCTTGGAAGTGTCTACGTCGGCCCATTTTTCAGCCCATACGGCTTCCGCGTTCTCCACGGAAATATCTTCCGCGAAGGAAACGGCGCACAGGCTCAGGACCATGACGGCGGCCAGGAGCAGAGCAAGGATTTTCTTCATGTTTTTTCCTCCTTTTTATTTTAGGGCTTTAGCCCTTAGGAACAGGTTGACAGAAAGTGAAAAGTGGAGAGTGAAAAGTGAAAATTTATCAGACGCTTTGTATGCAGACATTATCAATTTCCACTTTCCACTTTTATCCCTTCACCGCGCCTACGGTGATACCGCCGATGAAGTAACGCTGCACGAAGGGATACAGGAAGATGATGGGGCCGGTGGCCATCATGGCGGTGGCCATCTTGAGGGATTCGGAAGGCAGGCTGTCCACGGTTACGTACTGGCTTGCCACGGAGTTTTTAAGAGACTGGGCCTCGTTGATGATCTTGTACAGGCTGTACTGCAGGGGCAGCACGGTTTTATTCTGGAGGAACAGGGAGGACTGATACCACTCGTTCCAATAGCCCAGGGCCAGGAACAGGCCAACCGTAGCCAGACCGGGCTTTAACATGGGCAGAATGATGGAGGTGAAAATTTTGAAATCGCCCGCGCCGTCGATCTTGCCGGACTCGGTCAGCTCGTGGGGAATGGATTTGGCGAAGTTCTTCATCAGGATGATCAGCCAGCTTGATACCATCAGCGGCAGCAGCACCGCGAAATAAGAATTGTTCAGGTGGTAGGTCTGAGTCATGAGCAGGTAGTACGGCGCCAGACCGGCCTGGAACAGGCTGGTGAAGTAGACGAAGAAGGAAATGCCGTTGCGGAAGGGGAAGTCCCTGCGCTGGAGGGCGTAGCCCGTCATGGCGCAGATGAACAGGCCGATGGTGGTGCCAACCGCCGTCAAAACGATGGTCAGGCAGTAGGACTGCCAGATGGTGCCGCCCTTGATGACCAGTTCATAGGCCGCGGTGGTAAATTCCCGGGGAAGCAGCGTCACGCCCTGGGTGATGATATTGTCCTCCGTTTCAAAGGAGGTGCCAAGGATCACCAGGAAGGGGAAGATGCTCATGATGGCGAAAATGGTGATGAAGAAGTAGCCGATGCCGCGGATCACATAGTCCGAACCCGTCAGCTTGATTTTGCCGGTGCTTTCCAGCATGCCGTCTTTATTCTTTGCCATTCTTCCCACCTCCTCAGAACAGGGAGTAGTCGGGCTCGATCTTCTTTACGATGGCGTTCACGGTGAGCACCAGGATAAAGCCGATCAGGGACTGGTACAGGCCCACAGCCGACGCGGTGGAGAAGTTGAAGTCGGACACCGTGGCGCGGTATACGAACATTTCAATGATGTCCACCTTGTTGTACAGGATGGGATTGCGGCCCACCAGGTTCCAGAACAGGCCGAAGTCGCCCTTCACGATGCCGCCCAGGGCGAACAGCAGCAGGATCACCACGGTGGGCTTTAAGGACGGCAGGATGATGTAGCGGATCTTCTGCCAGCCGTTGGCGCCGTCGATCATGGACGCTTCGATGATGGAATCGTCAATGCCCATGATGGCGGCGAAGTACACCACCGAATTGTAGCCCGTTTTCTGCCACAGGTGCACCAGAATGATGATCAGCGGCCAGGGATCGCCGGTTTTGTACAAGCGCAGGGGTTCCGCCCCTAAGCCCTTCAAAATCACGTTCAGGAAGCCGGTGTCGGAGTTCAGCAGGCTGAACACCAGCAGGCCCACCAGCACCTGGGAAATGAAGTAGGGCAGGAACATCATGGTCTGGCTGACCTTACGGAAGGATTTGCTTTGGATTTCCTTGAGCAGGATGGCCACCGTCACCGCCAGCAGGTTATCCAGCAGAATGAACGCCAAATTGAACAGGATGGTGTTCTGGGTCAGCATCCACAGCTTGCCCGATTTCGCCACGAAATCGAAGTTTTTCAGGCCCACGAAGGGGCTGCCGAAAATGCCTTTGCGGTAGTTGTAGTTTACGAAGGCCACATAGATGCCGGGCAGCGGAGCGTAGCTGAACGCGATGAAGTAGATGATGGCGGGAACGCACATCAGTATCAGCGTTTTTGAATTGAACAGCTTCCTCCGCAGGGAGCCTTTTACCGAATAGGGCTCCACTTTCCTGGGGTTGATCGTCGTCATAGTCCGCCTCCCAACTGCTGAAATTATTCAGTGTCTGAACGTTCAACGATGAAAAACCGGGCGGAGTCCGCAATCCCCCTCGCGCCGTTTTCCCGCCCGTCTGTGGACGGAAAAATGACCGCGCCCGGCTTTATTCCCGATTTATGGTGCTTCGATCAGCCATTGAAGCCAAATAAAATTGTCTATTCTTTACATTTCCATTTGCTTTTCTTGGGCAATTTTTATTATAGCAGATCATTTCGTGCTTTGCAAGCCCCTTTTGGAAAAAAACCAGCCATTTCCGCCACGCTTTCGGGTCGCTTTTTCCCTGCCCGTTTGATCATATCAGCCAGAAAAGAAAACGGAGGAAAGAGGGTTATGATCGTACCGAAGAATCCGCACCTGAACCTTTCCGCCATCGCGGACAGCGCCAACGCTTCCGCTGGCGGCGGCAGTCCTGACGATGTCCTTGAATCATTCTCTATATGTAATCTTGCTGCCGGCATATATGATCGCATGATCTGACGGATCGTCTTTATTGTTCTGAACCAGATACGCATAACAAGAGGGGCATAGAAAATGTCCCTCAGTGTTCCTGAAAACCGTCTCGGTGTGTTTTTCGATCCAGCAATACCAGTGCCGCCACCAGCACCAGGGGAAACACGCTGCCCGTGAGCATGCCGGACTGGAGGTTATCCCCCGCCTGCTGGGTGACCGCGCCCACTAAGCTGGGGCCGAAGGCCCCGCCCAGATCCCCCGCCATAGCCAGCATGGCAAACAGGGCCGTGCCGCCCTTGGGCAGGCGGGGAGACGTGACGCTGATGGTGCCGGGCCACATGATGCCCACGGAAAAGCCGCAGCACACGCACCCGATCAGGCACAGCACGGGGTTTTTCGACAGGCTTGCCAGCAGGTAGCAGCACAGGCACAGGATGCCGGAGCCGATCATGCAGCGGCTCAAATTCATTTTGGGCCCGTATTTGCCGTAGATCACCCGGCTCAGGCCCATGGTGACGGCAAACAGGCAGGGCCCGGCCAAATCGCCCACGGTTTTGGAAAAGCCCAAGGCCGCTTCGGTAAAGGCGGAGGCCCACTGGGCCATAGAAAGCTCGCTGGCTCCCGCGCACACCATCAGCAGCAGGGAAATCCAGAATACCGGCACTTTGAACAGCTGAGAAAGGGTCATGCCCTGGCCTTCCTCCGTCAGGCGCTCGATGGGGCAGGCGGCAAAATTATATATGTTATACAGGGGCACCAGAGCCCACGCGCAGGCCAGCCACCGCCAGTTTTCCACGCCGAAGGCGGCGAAGAACAGGGTGGATAAAAGGATCACGCCCACACAGCCCCAGCAGTAAAAGGAATGCAGCAGGCTCATTACCGCGTCCTTGTGCTCAAAGGGGCAGGCCTCCACGATGGGGCTCACCAGCACCTCGATCAGCCCGCTGCCGACGGCGTACACCACCACGCAGATCATGACGCCCGCGAAGGGGCTGCCCGTGAGCTCGGGCACAAAGGCCAGCCCAGCCAGGCCCGCGCCCACCAATATCTGCGACAGCAGGATGCTGCGCCGGTAGCCGATCCGGTCCACGAAGCGGGCGCAGAATACGTCCACCAAAATCTGGGTGAAGAAAAACACCGTGGGGATCAGGGCGATCTGCCCCAGGGAAATGCCCCAGTCCGTGTGGAATTTCAAAAACAAAAGAGGAGCGAAGTTGGCGGCGATGGCCTGGGTGATAATGCCCAGGTAGCAGGCCAGCAGGGTTTTGCGGTAATTCTTCTGCATGCGATTCACCCTTGGTTTTTCGTTGGGAGTTTTTTCTATTATACCGGAAAACGGACGGAATGAAAA
Source organism: Clostridia bacterium (assembly GCA_017448975.1). Classification (GTDB taxonomy): domain Bacteria; phylum Bacillota; class Clostridia; order Christensenellales; family Aristaeellaceae; genus RUG563. The sequence continues at coordinate 85,210 of JAFSKN010000037.1, read as the reverse complement.
GGGCAAATTGGAGGAAAATGCGAAATCTGGCTTGCCATTCGCAAAAAAATCCATTATAATAGAAATGGCTTTGTATACGCTTCTTTGGCGCGGCGTTCGACAGAATCATCTTAAAGGGGGCTTGTAAAGTGCCGGATTGGCTCATTTATGGTATGGTATACGCGGGCAGCGCCCTGATGGTCTACAATATTATCCGCTATGTCCGTTATGAACTGCGGCTGCAGAAAAACAAAAAATGGGGCAAGGAGCGCCAGGTGCTGCTCGTGCCGATCTTTTTACTGGTGATGTTTTTGTTCGGCTATTTGGCCGTCGGCCTTTTCGGCAGCCCGGACATCATCGTTTCCGGCATCCTGTTCGGCGGCAGCGTGTTCGTGTTCGTGATCTTCGGCCTGCTCCAGCGGATCACCGACCGCATTCAGGAAAACGAACGGCTGGAAGCGGATTTAAGGGTCGCCAAGGAAAGCAGCCGGGTGAAAACCACCTTCCTTTCCAGCATGAGCCATGAGATGCGCACGCCGCTTAACGCCATCATGGGCCTGGACGCCCTGGCCCTGCAAAACCCCGAGCTGCCGGCGGAAACCAGGGCCCAGCTGGAAAAGGTGGGCGACAGCGCCAAACACCTGCTGGATATGATCAACAACATCCTCGATATGAACTCCATCGAGGCGGGCAGCCTGACATTAAAAGAAGAAGAATTTCCTCTTCGGAAAACGCTGGAGCTGGCCGGCCTCATCACCAAGAACCGCTGCGAAGAAAAAGGGCTCACCTATGAAAGCAGCTTTTCCGACGCGCTGGACGATTACTACGTGGGCGACGAAACCATGCTCAAGCACGCCCTGCTGAACGTTCTTGGCAACGCGGTGAAATTCACCCCCGCCCCCGGCAGCGTCTCCTTCACCGTGGAACAAACGGTTTCCCAGGGCCCCGACCGGGAGCTGCGCTTCATCATCGCCGATACGGGCATCGGCATCGACGAAAGCCTCATGCGCAACCTGTTCACGCCCTTCACCGCGGGCGACACCAGCAGCACCAACCGTTACAGCGGCAGCGGGCTGGGCCTGGCCCTGTCCAAGCGGGTAACGGAAATGATGGGCGGCGGCATCGCCGTTTCCAGCAAAAAAGGCCAGGGCAGCACCTTCACCCTCACCGTGCGGCTAAAAGCCTCCGACCGGAAAGCGGAAAAACAGCCGGAGCAGGATGCGGAAAGCGCCGCGGAAGAAACTCAGTTGGCGGGCCTCAAGGTGCTCATCGTGGAGGATATCGACCTGAACGCCGAAATCGTGGCCGATCTGCTGGATTTGGAGGGCATTTCCTCTGATCGGGCGGAAAACGGCCTGGTGGCGGTGGACATGTTCACCCGAAGCAAGCCGGGCACCTACGACGCCATTTTGATGGATCTGCGCATGCCGGTGATGGACGGCCTGGACGCCACCCGCATCATCCGGGATCAGAATCGGCCCGACGCCAAAACAGTGCCCATCCTGGCCCTCACCGCCAACGCCTTTGACGAGGACGTGCGCAATTCCCTGGAGGCGGGCATGAACGCCCATATGGCTAAGCCCGTGGACCCGGACTTGCTGTTCGACAACCTAAGGCATCTGGTGCCGGACCATAATAAGTGAACGCACAATTGACAGCGTGGAGCGTTGAGAGTTAAGAGGTAAGCGTTGAGCGTTGAGCGTTGAGCGTTGAGATTTATATAGCCAAACTATTCAGGTTTCAGAAATCACGAACCATACCATCTCAACTCTCCACGCTCAACTCTCCACTCTGAAAAACTTCTAACAACGCCAAAGGAGAGCGATTTCATGATTCAGTCCAAGCACCTCAAAGCTCCGCAGCTGGTGCTGATCGTAGACGACCAGGAAATCAACCGCGACATGCTGGGGATGATTCTGGAAGATTATTATGAACTCATTTACGCCTGCGACGGCAAGGAAGCCGTGCAGAAAATCGAAGAATACCAGGACAAGCTGTCGCTGATCATGCTGGACCTGATCATGCCGGAAATGGACGGCTTTCAGGTGCTTTCCCACGTACATGAAAACCAAAACCTCAAACGCATCCCCGTGATCGTGCTCACCGCCGAAAAGGACGCGGAGCTGCGCGCCCTGCAAATGGGGGCGGCGGACTTTATCACCAAGCCCTTTGATATGCACGAGATCATCCGCGCCCGCGTGGCCCGCATCATCGAGTTGAGCGATGGGCGGAAGCTGATTTCCGCCGCCGAGCACGATAAGCTGACCATGCTCTATAACCGCAATTTCTTCTTTGAATACGCCAACCGCATTCACCTTTACCACCCCGAGTGGCGTATGGACGCGGTGGTGATGAACATCGAGCGGTTTCATACCGTGAACGAGCTGAACGGCCGCGAATTCGGCGACAACGTGCTGCGCATCATCGGCAACGAGATCCGCGCGTTCTTAGCCGAAACGGAAGGCATCGCCAGCCGCATCGAGGCGGACCGCTTCGACATTTTCTGTAAGGCCCAGGACGATTATCAGGCTCTGCTGGATCGGTTCCAGCGCAAGGTGGACGGCATTTCCGAAAACGTGAGCATCCGCCTGCGCATGGGCGTGATGCCCTGGCAGGAGGACGTGGAGCCCATCCTGCTCTTTGACCGGGCCCGGGCGGCGTGCAGCATGGTGCGCGGCGAATACAAGTCCCACCTGATGATTTACAGCGAGGACCTGCTGATGCGCGAGCTGCTGAACCAGCGGCTGCTGAACGATCTGAGGCAGGCGGTGCAGGAAAAGCAGTTCGTGGTGTTCTATCAGGCCAAGTACAATATCCAGTGCGACCCGCCGCGCCTGAGCAGCGCCGAAGCGCTGATCCGCTGGAAGCATCCCGAGCTGGGCATGGTTTTCCCCGGGGACTTTATTCCCCTCTTTGAGGGCAACGGCCAAATCAGCATCGTGGACAATTATGTGTGGGCCGAGGCGGCGCGGCAGATCGCGGCCTGGCGGGACAAGTTCGGCATCGTGATTCCCGTTTCCGTGAACCTTTCCCGGGCGGACGTGTTTGACCCCAATCTGGTGCAGAACCTGACAGCGCTGATCGAAAAAAACGGCCTGGATTACAAGAACTTAAAGCTGGAAGTAACCGAATCGGCCTACACCGACAACGCCACCCAATTGCTTGCCGTGGTGGGGCGTCTGAGGGAAATCGGCTTCGAGATCGAAATGGACGATTTCGGGTCCGGCTATTCATCCCTGAACATGATTTCCGCCATGCCCCTGGACGTGCTGAAAATGGACATGAAGTTCATCAAAAATATCGAGCACAACGCCAAGGACTTCCGCCTGGTGGAGCTGGTGATGGACATCGCCAAATATTTGAAGGTGCCCGTGGTGGCGGAGGGCGTGGAAACGGAAAACCAGCTGCGGCTGCTCAAAGCGGCGGACTGCGATTTGGTGCAGGGTTATTATTTCTCCCGGCCCCTGCCGCCGGAAGAATTTGAAAAACTGATCGAACGTGAAAAAGAAATCACAAGGGGGACGCAGGCATGACCATTCAGGAACTGTACGCGAAAATCGGCGGCAATTACGAACAGGCGCAGAAAAATATGAAAATGGATAAGCTCATCGACCGCTACGTGCGCAAGCTGCCCGCCAGCGGCACTTATGAAAAGCTGGCGGAAGCGGGAAAGATCCTGGACCCCACCCTGCTGTTTGAATCCGCCCACGCCATGAAGGGCGTATGCGCCAACCTGGGGCTGGACGCCCTTTCCCTCGCCGCCGGGGAAATCACCGAGGAATTCCGCCCCGGATCCACCCGGAAAATGACCGACGCCGAAGTCAAGGAAAAGCTGGCCGTGCTGGATGAAATGTACCAGCGCACGGTCAGGGGGATCGAGGAGTATGTGGCGGGAGCCTAAACGCTTATGCCAGAGTTGAGAGCGGAGAGTTGAGAGTTGAGATTTATTTTGTTTTGCTTTCGTTCTGTAAATCCAGCTAACGGAACGTGCGCACTAAATACATCTCAACTCTCAACTCTCAACTCTCAACTCTTCACTCTTTCACTTTTATCGTGTTCATACTTGATGATTGAACACTTCCGGAAGGGATGAACCGCTCTTGTCTATCAACGCTGAAAATAAGGGGCTGTCGAAGCACCTGTCCCCCATGGGCGCGTGGGCGCTGGCTTTCGGCTGCGCCGTGGGCTGGGGTTCTTTTGTTATGCCGGGAAATACCTTCCTGCCCATTGCGGGGCCCCTGGGCACGGTGCTGGGCATCGGGATCGGCGCGGTGATCATGCTGCTCATCGCCGCCAATTATCATTTCCTGATGGGCAAATACCCGGAAGCGGGCGGCGCGTATGCCTATACCAAACACATTTTCGGCTACGACCACGGTTTTCTGAACGCCTGGTTCCTGATCCTGACCTATGTGGCTATCATCTGGGCCAACGCCACCGCCCTGCCCCTCATCGGGCGGAATCTGTTCGGCTCCCTGTTCCAGGTGGGCTTCCATTACGAGATCGCGGGATTTCACGTATACTTAGGCGAAGTGCTTTTGGCCGCCGCCGCCCTGGCGCTGGCCGCCGCCGTGTGTCTTTACGGCCGCTGCGCGGGGAAGGTTCAAACCGTGCTGGCGCTGGTGCTGGTGGGCGGCGTGGCTGTGTGCTTCCTGGCGGCGCTGTTTTCCGGCAGCTTCACCGGGGCCAGCCTTTCCCCCGCGTACAGCCCGGACCGGGCGCCCCTGGCGGGCGCTTTCACCATCATCGCGCTTGCCCCCTGGGCCTACGTGGGCTTTGAAAGCATCTGCCATTCCTCCGGCGAATTCAAATTTGATCTGAAAAAATCTTTCCGGGTGCTGGCTGTTGCCGTGGTCACCGCCGGGGCGGCCTACGCCATGCTGGCGCTGCTGGCCGTTTCGTCGCTGCCCGAGGGCTGCGCCTCCTGGACGGATTATATTTTCAATTTAGGCGCTTATCAGGGCGTGGAAGGGCTGCCCACCTTTTTCGGCGCTCAAAGCGTGTTGGGCGTTTTCGGCGTGGTGCTGCTGGGCCTTGCCGCCCTGGCGGGCATTCTCACCGGCCTGATCGGCAATTATGTGGTGTCCAGCCGCCTGCTGTATGCCCTGGCGGAGGACAACATGCTGCCCGGCTGGTTCGGGAAACTGAACAAGCGCCGGGTGCCGGGAAACGCCGTGCTGTTCCTCATGGGCATTTCCGTGCTGCTGCCCTTGTTGGGCCGCACCGCCGTATCCTGGATCGTGGATGTGACCACCGTAGGCGCCACCATCGCATACGCCTATACCTCCGACGCTGCCCTCCGTGCCGCGCGGAAGGAAAAGAACAGGCTGTTCATGGTCACCGGCGGGGCGGGAGTGGCGGTTTCCCTTGCGTTCATCCTGTATTTCCTGATCCCGCACCTGCTGGAAGTAACGGCGCTTTCCACGGAAAGCTACCTGATCCTGGCGGCGTGGGGCATCCTCGGCTTCGTTTTCTTCCTGTACGCTTTCCGCAGGGACACTTCCCGGCGGATGGGCCGGTCCACCGTCACCTGGATCGTGCTGCTGGCTTTGATCATTTTTACCTCCACCATTTGGATGCATCAGGCCACCGAGACCACCGCCGTGGAGGCTGTGACCCCTATTCAAACCTATTACACCGACAGGCTTGCGCAGGAAGGTGTGGATATCGAAGCAACAGCCACCAAACCCTCGCGCGTTTACCTGGAAGAACAGCTGAGAACCATCAGCCATTCCCTGACCGCCAACAGCCTGATCCAGACGGCCCTGATCGTGGCCGCCCTGGCCATGCTGTTCTACGTTTATTCTCTGATGCAGAAGCGGGAAAAGCAAATGGAAAGGGAAAAGGTGCTGGCGGAGGAAAACAGCCGCGCCAAAACCAGCTTCCTTTCCAACATGAGCCACGAGATCCGCACGCCCATGAACGCCATCATCGGCCTGGACAGCCTGGCCCTCAAGGACCCAAGCCTTTCGCCCCACACCCGGAAGCAGCTGGAAAAGATTGGTTCCAGCGCCAAGCACCTGCTGGGCCTGATCAACGATATCCTGGATATGAGCCGCATCGAATCGGGCCGCATGGTGCTGAAAAACGAGGAGTTCAGTTTCCGCACCTTCCTGGAACAGATCAACGTGATGGTCAACAGCCAGTGCGTGGACAAGGGGCTGAACTTCGAGTGCCATATCATCGGCCATGTGAACGATTATTACATCGGCGACGATATGAAGCTAAAGCAGGTAATGATCAACATTTTGGGCAACGCCGTAAAATTCACCCCCGCCCCCGGCAGCGTCACCTTTACGGTGGAGCAGCCCCAGCAGTTTGAGGATCACTGCACCCTGCGCTTCACCGTCAAGGATACCGGCATCGGCATGAGCAAGGAGTATATCCCCAAGATATTTGAAGCCTTCTCCCAGGAGAATTCCGGCATTTCCAACCGCTACGGCAGCACGGGCCTGGGCATGGCCATCACCAAGAATATCGTGAACATGATGAACGGCGATATCGCGGTGGAAAGCGAAAAGGGCAAGGGCTCCACCTTCACGGTGACGGTCACCCTGAAAGCCTCCGCCCGCAGCGTGACCCAGGAGCAAGGCGCGGTGCTGCCCGAAAACCTGCGCGTGCTCATTGTGGACGACAGCGAGGTGGCCTGCGAGCAGGCGGAAATGGTGGCCGCCGATATCGGCATCAAGGCGGACGTGGTCATGCGGGGCGAGGATGCCGTGGGCCGGGTGCTCAAACGCCGGGAGGAAGGCGTGCCCTACCATCTGGTGATCACGGACTACAAAATGCCCGGCATGGACGGCCTGACGCTCACCCGCGCCATCCGCGCCTTTGACAAAGGCGACACCGCCGTGATCGTCCTCACCGGTTACAGCTGGGAGGATATTCAGGAGGAATGTAACCAGATCGGCGTGGACGGCATCATGTCCAAGCCCCTGTTTACGGACAGTCTGCTGCAGGAAATCCAGCGCGTGCTGGAAAAGAAGCGCGAAGAGGCGAAAAAGGGAGCGCCGTCCGCCGAGCTCGTCGCCGAAAGCACGCAGGAAGCGGAAGAAAACAGCCTGGACGGCCTGCGCGTGCTGCTGGCCGAGGACATGGAAATCAACGCCGAGATCCTGACCGATCTGCTGGATATGGAGGGCATCACGGCGGAGCACGCGGAAAACGGCCAGATCGCCGTGGACATGTTCGCAAGCCACCCCGAAAAGTATTACGACGCGGTGCTTATGGACGTGCGCATGCCCGTGATGGACGGCCTGGAGGCCGCCCGCGCCCTGCGCGCCCTGGACCGGCCCGACGCCAAGACCGTGCCCATCATCGCCCTCACCGCCAACGCCTTTGACGAGGACGTGCAGCGCTCCCTGCAGGCGGGCATGAACGCCCACCTTTCCAAGCCCGTGGAGCCGGAGCGGCTGTACGACACCCTCCGCCACCTGATCCGCGCCGCCGAATAACGCAAAGAGGTTAAGCAGCATGAAATTTTCTTACCAAGAAATGCCCGAACCCCTGAAAGGCTCCTATGCGGAAGCGTCTCAGGCGTGGGGGTTTTCGTGGAAAGAATTCGTCGCCACCGTGCCTTCGCCCCTCCTTCTGGTGACCACCTATAAGCATATTGACGCAAACAGAAAGCGCGCTTCCGCACACCAGCTGAAGCGCGTCTTTTTGCGTTCATTCCGTTTCCAGCCCCTGCCGCAGCATTTCCAGCGCCCGTTTTTCCATGCGCGATACATCGCGCCGCGCTTATTGCAAACGATTGCCCTGAGAAACGGCTTCCGGCTCGCGGAAGCGGAAATGAATGATGATTTGCTTGTCGTCGGTCAGTTCCACGCGCTCGATGAGGCTCACCAGCAGTTCCCTGCTGGCGCAGGCGGACGACAGATACTGCCGCACCAGCTTCCTTGCCAGGTCTTCGGCGGAGACTGGTTTTTCCTTTTGTGCCTCCAGCTGCTTCAGCCTTTCTTCCAGTGCCGCGCGATCCGTCCGCACCCGTTTGCAGATGCGGTCAAAGTCTGCCCCCGACAGCAGGCCGCCCAGCCGGTCCATGTACACTTGATCCAGATTTGCGCTCAGGTTTTCGATTTTGCTTTGCAGGCTCTGGATTTCCGCCTCGCCGCCGTCCGCCTTCCGGGCTTTCTCCACCGCCGCCGCGGCAATGGGCTGCAATCTGTCCGGGCAAAGGAAGGCTTGGCACACCTCCTTCACCTTGGCGATGACCGCCTCCGTCACCGTTTGCTCTTTGATGGAGTGGCAGGTGCATACCCCCGCCTTGGTGAACCGCTGATAGGTACGGCAGACGAAGAACAGCCTTTCTTCCCCGGCGGCGTTGGGACGGTTCATGACCGCCATGGGGTAGCCGCATTCGCGGCAGAAAATCAGCCCTTTCAGCAGGAAATCGTAGGTTCGGCTTCGGGTGTGTTTCCGGCTGCCGATCAGCAGCTGCACCTTGCGGAAGGCGTCCTCTTCGATCAGCGCTTCATGGGTATGCTTCACCACCACCCAGTTTTCCGGCGGCTGCGCGCGGCATTTCTTGGACTTGTAACTGATCTTCACCGTTCGTCCCTGCACCATATGGCCGATGTAGGTTTCGTTTTTCAGCATTTCCGAGATGCGCTCTGACGACCATTGACCGCGGTAAGCGCCTTTTGTGCCGCGGGGCAGCCCGGCGTAGACAGCGGGCGTGGGAATGTGCTCCTCGTTCAGCCGCACGGCGATCTGCCGGCAGCTGACGCCCTCCAATGCCATGCCGAAAATGCGCCGGACAACAAAAGCCGCTTCTTCGTCAATAACGATTTTGTTTTTCTCCGTGGGGTGCATCTTATAGCCGTATACGGGTTTGCCGCCGATGAACTGCCCCTTGCGCTGCTTGTCACGCTTCACGGACTTGATTTTCTTGGAGATGTCCTTGGCGTACATATCATTCATGATGGCGCGGAAGGGGGTGATGTCGTTGGCGCTGGATTCCACGCCCGTGTCGATGCCGTCCAGCAGGGAGATGTACCGCACCCCCTTCTCCGGAAAGTACCGCTCCATGTAGTGGCCGGTCATGATATAGTCGCGTCCCAAGCGGGACAAGTCCTTGGTGATGACCATATTGACCTTCTTTGCCTCGATGTCAGCGATCATCCGCTGAAAGCCCGGCCGGTCAAAGCTGGTTCCGCTGAAGCCGTCGTCGATGTAGGTGCCGTACACGGATAGCCGATGCTGCCGCGCAAACGCTTTCAGCAGCGACTGCTGGTTGGTCACGCTTTGGGAGGGCCCTTCGGTTTCGTCCTCCTTTGACAGCCGAATGTATAGCGCGGCATGATAATCCAGGGGATTGCTTATTTCCGGATACATCTTTTCTCCCTGAAATAAACGGCTGTTCATCGCTCCCAAAGCACCGCGTTTCCCCCTGCCGGAGCAAGGATGCGGGCAAGATAGAGCCGAAAAGCTTCCTCCAGCAGCCGCGAGAGGCTTTCTTCGGCTTTTGTATATACGCAATGAACCACAGGCGCGCCGTTCTTTTTCACATATCCCACCTCCTGCGTTGAACGTATGTCTGAACGCCCGCTGTTTTGCCTGTCCACGCTGAAAATATATCCGGGCAGGAACCTTTCGGGTGCGGAAAATCCTCATGACGCTCGGATAAACAAATGTAAACAAATGTTCTTTTGGTGTAAAACGGTAGACTTCAGGCTCCGTTTATGGTATAATCATGCCGTGGTTTTTTTGCCATTTTTTAGGATGCTTTCCGGACATATCCCGCATCCGTGGGCAAAAATTCTTCTGCAAAATCCGGAGATTGAAGTCTGCTTGATCTCCCACCGCAAACGAAGAAAGCAGGTGGAACTGATGCACAGATTAAGAACCGCCGTATGGATTTGCTGTATCATTGTTGCTTTATCCTCAGCCGGAATATCCGAAACCATGACAGGCGATCCTCAAATGACACTGATGGGAAAGACCATAGACTATCAGGGCCTCACCTATCGGCTTCGGAAAAGAATCACGACGATCCTGATTCTGGGGATCGACCAATGGGAAAACGAGCGCGCTGGCGACGGCGCTTTTCGCCAGGGCGGTCAAGCCGATTTTCTGGCTGTCGCTGTCATCAACGACGAGAACAAAACTGTTTCACTCTTGCGTATCAACCGGAATACCATGGTGCGCATGACCGTCCTCAATTTACTCGGGCAGGAAATCGGGGAGAGAAACGCGCAGATTTGTCTGGCGTATTCTTATGGAAACGGCGGCGAAATCAGCGGAAAACTGACGAAAAAAGCATGCAGCGCTTTTTTGCTGGATACTCCCATCGATTATTATTACGCGATCAATCTGGACGGCATCCAGGTATTGAACGACCTGCTCGGCGGCATCGAGGTGACGCTGGAGGATGATTTTACCGCGTACGATCCCAGCATGACAAAGGGAAAAACGCTGGTGCTTGCGGGGAAACAGGCGGAATATTATGTAAGAGGCCGTTATGATGTGGGCGATCAAACCAGCGCGTCCCGTATGACGCGGCAAAAAGACTATTTGGAGAAAGCAAAAGGCGCGCTGGAGGCGCGAGTGCAGGAATCCGCCTCTTTTATTCTGGATGTGTTCGACGCCCTTTCGCCCTATGCCAACACGGATATGAAACGTGGATTGATTCTGAATCTGTCCAATAAGACGCGGCAATACGATATTGTTTCCCTTCAGGAAATGGAGGGGGAATGGCAAATCGGCGCCGAAGGCTTTGAAGAATTCTATGTGGATTCGGATGCTTTGTGGGAAACTGTGATCGATTGCTTTTACGAGCGGATATCGTGAGCTTCGTTCAAACGCGGTCGTTATGTTGCACGCCGCGCTGTGCAGGCGCCGCTTTTGATCTATTTGTCGGAATGCCATCGGGCTTCATACATATAAGGAAATCTGTTGCACAGGAAATGATGCAGAAAGGAGAAAAGAGTGAAAAAGAAGATGATTTGCGGTATTCTCGCCGTCATCGTACTGTTCACACATACGTTGGCGCTGTGTGAAACTACCGCAGCAGCACCTTCGCCCGCAAGGCAAAACACCATCGTCGCCCAGACAGAAGACGCGTCGAAGGGATTCTCGGTGGTTATTACGCTGACGGAAGACAGTGCTGCCCTTGATGAACAAATCGCGTTCGCCAAAGAGAGCAAGACTGCTGCCGATTACTTCGGTGAAGAAGCAATGGAAAAGGTGGTCGAGGCATTGGCCGATTCCCTGGCTGAGAGCACCGCGGCAGAAAAAGCGTCCGACATCGCGCAAGAGCTTGTTCTGGCGGAACTCTGGGCTGTGGAAGAAGTGTCGATTTCCGGACAGATCCAAGAGGACGTGGAACTGTTCTACGCCTTTGACACAGTGTATGAAGCCGACACGCTTCTCGTTGGGATGGTCGGCTTTATCAATGATAACGAAATCACCTGGGTGCCGATTCCCGCGGAACCCATCAATGGCCTGGTGAAGCTCACTTTCTCCCAGAGTATTCTGGAAGAAATCTTTGCCAGCGAAGGCGTACTGATTGCCCTTTTGCAGGGCGATATGGTCTTCGGCTAAAAGACCGGAATGAAGAAGGATCATCATTTTGCATGAATGAACATGGCATTCCGAACCATTGTCATTGAAAAAAATGATTTCCAAAAGCATGAGGGAGAATGGCTGCGATGACACGACAATCAACTCAGGAAAACCGATTTTATGATTTTTTGGGGTTCGTTCGGTTTCTGCTAAAAAAATGGAAGCTGATAGCGGGCGTCATGTGTGCCTCCCTTATCGTTTCTGCCATCGCGGTGTTTTTTGTCATTCGTCCCATGTACGAGGCCACTTCCCAGATTTATGTGGTCAATTCTCAGGATTCGGTGATCAATTTGTCTGATTTGCAGATTGGCTCGTATCTGACAAGCGATTACCAATGGATGTTCCAGACCTGGGAGGTCAACCAAACGGTGATCAATCATCTGAACTTGTCCTATACGGTCAAGCAGATGAAAGAACACCTGTCGGTAAGCAATCCGAACAACACCCGCGTATTAACGATCACGTTTTCTTCTCCCAGCGCCAGTGAAGCGGCAGCTGTGGCAAACGAATACGCTTCCGTCGTAAGCCAATACATTTCCGACGCGATGCTGACAAGTAAACCGACCACGATATCCGTCGCTTTGGAGCCATTGGCCCCTTCCCGTCCAAGAAAAATGCTGATCATGGGCGCAAGTACGATTCTGGCTGGCTTGATGGCCGTTTGGTGCCTGTTCATCGCATATATATGCGACGACAAGATAAAAACCGCGGACGACCTGTATAAATATATGGGAGTAGAGCCGTTAAGCGAGATCCCCTGCTATGAAACCATCGAAAAGGACAGGCATTTACTATGACGACAATGAGCATCAATCACCTTGAAAATCTTGATTTTCAAGGAGCGGAAGCCATCAATAAGCTTTGTGCCAATTTGTCCATAGCCGGGGGCGATATCCGCAAAATATTGATTACCAGCTGCTATCCAAACGAAGGAAAAAGCTTTGTTTCGATTCATCTGTTTCGCGCCATGGCCGAACTGGGCAAGAAGATCATCCTGGTTGACGCCGACGTACGGGCTTCCACCCTTCAGCGCAGTTACGATATTGAAGTCGGCGGTGCGAATGAATATCTTGGGCTGAGCGGGCTGCTTTCCGGATTGTGTGGAATTGACGATGTGATCGGGCACACGGATATCCCCGGCGCGGATATGATCCTGCCCGGAAAAACCGTGATGAACTCCTTCCCTCTGTTTAATTCTTTCAGGCTGGAAGAATTGCTGGATGAATTGGGGAAACGGTACGACCTCGTCCTGATTGATACGCCGCCTATTGGAACGATCATCGATACGGCCAAAATCTCCAAATTCTGCAACGCCGCCCTGTTCGTCGTTCAAAGCGGAGCGGTGACTGTGAGCATGCTGAAAAAATCCACCGCGCAAATCGAAAAAACAGGCTGTCCCATTATGGGGTACGTAATGAATAAAATCGATAAAAAGGATTATGCAAAGAATCATTACTCCTATTACTATTACGGCGGCGGGAAAGAAAAGAAGAAACATAAGTGATCCGGATTAGAAACAGCGATGGGGGCAAATGCCGAATGAATGAAAACCAATTGCCAGATCAGGAGATGGTCAAAAACAAAGATCCCGGTTTTGCTCTGCCGCCATACAGCGTTATATTATCCGTATTTAAAAAAGACTGTGCGGTATGGTTTGATCAAGCAGTCAAATCGATGGCGAACCAGAGTTTCCCTCCCGATGAAATCCTGATTATTGAAGACGGCCCTGTCCCCCAAGAGATTTCCGATGTTGAACGCAAGTATTCCGTCCAATATCCCGGGATGATCAGATGCCTGAGCCTGCCCCGCAATATGGGTTTGGCAGAAGCCTTGCGGTTTGGCGTCAACCAGGCAAAAAACGAGTGGATTGCACGAATGGATGCCGATGACATAGCGGATCCGGGTCGCTGCGAAAAAGAATTGCGGTTAGCCATCAAAAACGGCGCGGATATGGTGAGCTGTAATTACAAAGAGTTTTACGGTTCCACCGACCATGTGGTAGCCCGCAGGATTTATCCCGCAGACCATGCATCGCTTGCCCGGCTGTCACGCAGAAGATCGCCCCTGTGTCATGCCGCTGTGATGATGAAGAAAGGAAAGGTTATCGAGGCGGGCAATTATCGCGGCGATTACGTTGTGGAAGATTACGATCTGTTCATTCGTATGCTGATTTCCGGCGCAAAGTGCTGTACGGTAAACGAATTTTTGTACTATGTGCGCGTTGGAGACGATTATTACCAGCGGCGCGGGGGGTGGAAATACGTAAAGAACTCGATCAGTTTTAACCTGTGGATGTTAAAAGCGCATTGGTCTTCGCCTGCGGACTTTTTCATCAGATCAGCAAGTACGGCAATCGTTGGATTATCGCCAAGACAGTTTCGGTCATGGTTTTACAAAGCTTTCCTTCGGAACTAAAGCTGAGAGGAGAAAACCTGGATTGAAAGCGATACGGATACTTCACGTCGTAGGCGCGATGGAATACGGCGGAATGGAAAACTATATTATGAATCTTTATCGCTGCATGGATCGATCTGAGATTCAATTCGACTTTTTGACGCATCACGGAAGGCGGGGAACATTTGAAGACGAGATAGAAGCAATGGGGGGGCATATCTACCATACGACGGTGACGGACGATGGCAATCTGATCAAATACCGCCGGCAGCTTCGCCGTCTGTATCAGGAGCATCCCGAATATCGGATCGTGCACGGTCACTTGGGGAGTATGGCCTATTGGTATCTGGGAGAAGCGAAACGGGCGGGGGTTCCCTGGCGGATCCTTCACAGCCATGTTCCATCCTATGTCCGCTCCGTCAAAGGCTGCGCGAAAAATATGCTGTTCAGGCTTTCTCCGCTTTACGCAAATATCCATTTGGCCTGTTCTCCGGAAGCGGGGCAATATCAATTTCGGAACAAATCTTTTGAAATCGTTCATAACGGAATCGATGTTCGCCGTTTCCTGTATCATGAGCGCACCCGAAAAGAAATCCGGAAAGAATTGGGCGTAGAAGGCCGCTTCGTGGTCGGCCACGTGGGCAGGTTTTTCCCGGAAAAAAACCATCGGTTTCTTTTAGAAATGTTTTGCGAACTAAAAAAATCGATGGACAGCGCGGCATTGCTTTTGGTCGGCGGCGGTTATTTGATGGAAGACATTCAGCAGCTGGCCGTGAATTTGGGGCTTGAAAAAGACGTTTTGTTTGTCGGCTTGCAGAAGGACACAAGCCCGTACTATCAGGCGATGGATGCGTTTGTTCTTCCTTCTCTGTACGAAGGGTTCCCGCTGACCGGTATCGAGGCGCAAAGCGCGGGGCTTCCGTGCCTGTTCACAGACCGTGTATCGCCATCGCTCCTGATCACGCCAAACACAAAACAGCTTCCCCCGGAGGATCATCAGATAAGCGCGTGGGTGGACGCGCTGAATGAAATCGGGGGAAAAACAATCGACAGAGCCGATATTTCAGACTCGATTTGGGAATATGACGCTGATACCGTGGCAAAGAAAATGGCTGATCGGTATTGCGCGCTCTTGGAGAAAGAAGCATGATTGTGTATGGAATCAGCTGTGCGGCCGCCTGCCTGGTTGCCTATATCGGGAATCGGAACCGGAGAAAGCGGGTCCATCGGGCGGAACTTGTTTTTTTCTCCAGTCTGCCTCTCATCCTGGTGGCCGCCCTGCGATATGACGTTGGAAAGGACTATTTAAGCGGGTACGTATCATACTTTGAAATGATACAGTTAAACACCCTGTCTCAAAAAGATCAAATGGATTTTTTGTTCCATGTGTTGAATTGGGTGATTGCAAAGCTGGGCGGCAGTTACGTATGGGTGTTTGCGATTTGCGCCGTTGTCTTTTATCTCTTTACCGTCGACCAGGTGTTTGAGGATTCCCCCAATCCGGCGCTCAGTATTTTTCTTCTGACGGGGATGGGCTACCTGTTCATCTTTCTGAACGCCATGCGGCAGATGGTGGGCTGCGCTATTCTGCTATGGTCCGTGCGGTTTATCCGAGAAAAAAGGTTTATCCCCTTTCTTCTCTGCGTAGCCGCGGCAGCCGGTTTCCATATGACCTGCGTCTTCTTCCTTGTCGCTTATTTTGTGGCAAGGGTCAGGATCACGCCAATACGCGCGGCCGTCCTGACGGTCGTTATTCTGTGCCTGAGCCAAATCATCACGGAGATCGTCAAGGCCATCATGCAGAAAACGCAGTATGCCGTCTATCTGTATTCCGTCTTTGATACGGGAAAAGACGCGACGGTCACCATCCTCATGCTTGCGGTACTGGCCGTTTTCTTCTCTGTTTTTTATGCGGATAACCCCAAATTCCAGATGTACTACAATTTTCTGCTGTCGGCATTGTGGATTTCCTTCTTCTCCGGAAGAATCGTTCTGGGCATCAGAATGATGTGGATGTTCGGCTTAACGACGATCATTTCTCTTCCCTTGGTCGTTGAATCGATACTGGAAGAGAAAAGCCAGAAAGTATTGAAAGCCGCGATCGTGTTATTGTATTCTGTATACACACTGATTACAGTCGGCGTGCAGAACAGCAACAGCGTATTGCCTTATCAGACCATTCTAAGCAGGTGGTTTTAGTGGAAAAAATCAGCGTGATCGTTCCGGTTTACAATGCCGGACTATATCTTAACAGGTGCGTTGATTCGGTTCTTTCCCAAACGATGCCTCCGGCTGAAATCTTGTTGGTGGATGACGGATCGACGGATCAAAGCGGCGAAATCTGCGATCTGTACGCGCGGCAATGGCCAAACCTGCTTCGCGTGATCCATCAGGAGAACGCGGGGCCGTCCGCCGCGCGGAACAATGGAATCAACGCCGCGGAAGGAGATTATTTATGCTTTCTTGACTCGGATGATTATTTGGAGCGGGACGCCCTGGAACGATTGGTGAAGGCAAAGGGAGACGCCGACATTGTTTTCGGGGAAATGCTTGTTGAAAACCCCGACGGCAGCGTTTATTGCCAGACAGGGGCGGATGTTTCCTTTCGGTGGAACGCGGAAGACGCGCTGATCGAGATTTGCAGCTACCGATACTTGCGAATTTCCTGCTGTGCGGCGCTGTATTCACGGAAACTGTTTTCCGATAAACGTTTTCCGCTGAATACAATGTGTGAAGACTATTTCCTGCAATATCAGCTGATCGCCGACGCGCGGTGGATCGCCTATACATCCAAGCCTGTTTACCACTATTACCAAAGGCCGCAGAGCCGGTCCCGAAGCCAGCACATCAGTTTGGCCCCGATGGCCGCTTCCGACGCGCAGTTGGCATTCTTTCGGAAAAACTTTCCGAATATTGCCTGGGCGGCCGAATCGGACTGTGTGTTTGCCCGCATGGGGATTTATACAGCCTACATACGCAATGGCGCCGTTTGCCCGCCAGAGCAGCTGGAAAGCCTGCGTTCTGTTTGCAGGCGGTTCCTGAAAAGCGTATGGCGGCACGACCGTCTCCCCTTGATAAAGAAGATTCAGGCGTTTGTTTTCTGCTATTTTGTTCCCGTTTATCGATTCGTCATTGCAAGAACGGAGCACCGATAGGATGATACGTGCGCTTTTCAAAAAAAAAGTGGCAAAAAACGCCGCCTGGATCATTGCCTGCAAACTGATTCAAGCCGTTCTGGGCTTAGTAATTTCTATGCTTACCGCCCGTTATCTGGGCCCGGCAAATTTCGGCGTGGTGAACTACGCGCAATCCCTCGTAACGTTTATTACGCCGGTTGCGCAATTGGGCCTTACCTCCACGATGGTGCATGAATTGGTGAATCACCCGGAACAGGAAGGAGAGATTGTTGGCACCGCGATTGCGATGTCCGCTTTTTCCAGCTTGCTCTGCATTGCGGGCCTGATGGGATATGTCAGGCTTTCATCGCCAGGCGAACCGGAAACTGTGCTGGTTTGCGGGCTGTACAGTCTTGTGCTTCTGATGCAGAGTCTGGAACTGATTCAATACTGGTTTCAGGAAAAGCTGCTGTCCAAGTATTCCGCCATCCTGACGCTGTGTGCGTACACCGTCATGAGCGCCTACCAGACGTATCTGCTGGTCACGCGAAAGCCCGTTGCCTGGTTTGCTCTGTCCAAGACGCTGGAATACGGAATCATCGCCGCCGGTCTGCTGCTGTTTTACCATCGTTTGTCCCATGGGAAGCTGCGGTGGAACGCGCGGATTGCCCGACGGATGCTTGCCCATTCCTGGCACTACATGGTTTCTTTCCTGATGGTAATGACCTTTGCCCAGGCTGACCGCATCATGATCAAACGAATGATGGGAAACACAGCGATGGGGTACTACTCGGCGGCGGTTGTATGCGCCAATATGACCGATTTTGTCTTTCTGGCAATCATTGACTCATTGCGTCCGGTGATCCTGGAGGATAAGCTGAAGAGCCAGCGCGCTTATGAGAAAGGCATGAGCCTTCTGTATTGCATCGTGATTTATCTTGCGCTGCTGCAAAGTGTGGTTATCACTTTGCTGGCACAGCCCATCGTGAACATCCTCTATGGGCAGGCGTACGCCGGCGCGGTGCGGGCGCTACGGATCATCGTCTGGTATACGGCGTTTTCCTACATTGGAACAGCGAGAACCGTGTGGATCCTTGGGGAAAGAAAAGAAAAGACGCTGCTGTTGATCAATTTCTGTGGAGCCGCCGCGAACATTGGGCTGAATCTGCTTCTTATTCCGCGTTGGGGAATAGAAGGCGCCGCCCTTGCTTCCCTGGTGACGCAGATGTTCGCAAATTGGGGCATTGGCTATCTGCTGCCGGCGATTCGCGGGAACAACAGGCTGATTTGGAAGGGACTGAACCCGCGGCTGCTGCTGACGCTCGCGGTGCAGAATCAGCAGGGATAACGGCCACGCGCCGTTTCTGCCGGCAAACAATCTGACAGGAAGGAGGAAGATGCATGAAGCGAATTTACGGATTGATCTGTCTGCTTGTTATTTGCGGTTTCATGTTTTTCTTCCTGCCTTCCGTCAGGGCGGAGAGCGCTGCGGCAAAGAAAGGCGATGAATATGCGGCGGAGCAGGCGCGCGACGGGATCTTTCATCTGCCGCCAGCGCTTCTGTTTATCGGTGAAGACGCTTTTGAAGCAACCGCCGCGGAAGGCGTGATCCTTCCGGAAACCGTTCAAACGATTCAATCCCGGGCGTTCGCCGAGATGCCCCGCCTGGAAGCCATCATCATTCCGGACAGCGTTTTACGGATGGGCGATGACATCTTCGCCGGCGATTGGAACGTAACGATTTATGGAAGCCCCGGGAGCAAAGCGGAAGAATACGCGCAGGAGAACCGAATCGATTTTCAGCCTGTTCAGGCTTTGGCGCCAAGCGAATCAAGCGATCAAGCCTCGGCGCAGCCATTGAACACAGTTGTTCTGTTCCTGACCGCCGCGTTTTTCCTCTTTGTAAACCGGATGCGTACGACCTGCATGGATTGTTGTGAAACGAACCGGATCCGGCCTAAGAGAAGCGTTGCGCTGCATGCTTTAGATTTGATTTTTCCCTGATGGGATTCTTCATAGGATCAAAGCTTCTCAAACGACTGATGAAAAAGGAGAAATTATGAATAAGAAGCGTTTTTGGGGCATTCTTCTCGCGCTTTGCCTGATCGTGAATATGATCGTTCCTTCTGTAATGATCGCAGAAGGAAGCGGCATTACAGCGCCTGCTGAAGAAACGCCTGTCGTGGAAAATGCTGGATCAGAGAATACCTCCGTGGAAAAACCCGCCGCGAATGAACCCGCGGCCAACGAGCCCGCCGCCAACGAGCCCGCCGCGAATGAACCCGCCGCGAATGAACCCGCAGCCAACGAGCCCGCCGCCAACGAGCCCACCGCGAACGAGCCCGCCGCGAATGAACCCGCGGCCAACGAGCCCGCCGCGAATGAACCCGCGGCCAACGAGCCCGCCGCGAATGAACCCGCGGCCAACGAGCCCGCCGCCAACGAACCCGCAGCCAACGAGCCCGATACCGACGAGCCCGATACCGACAAACCCGATACCGACGAACCCAGCACCGACGAGCCCGACACCGACGAGCCCGATACCGACGAACCCAGCACCGACGAGCCCGACACCGACGAGCCCGACACCGACGAGCCCGACACCGACGAGCCCGACACCGACGAGCCCGATACCGACGAGCCCGACACCGACGAGCCCGACACCGACGAGCCCGACACCGACGAGCCCGACACGGAACAAACAGCTGGTTACTTAAAGGTCAAGGAAAACACGAAGATCTATCGTGACTATGATATGACTCGTTTGTACGCTGAAATGAGTAATGATTGCATCGTTTACGGACGCGTCGTTGAAACAAAGAGCGATGGAGCGAAACTGATCCGCATCACCTTTGATACAGAAGAATCAAAGGATCAGGAGAATTGCCTCGGCGGTTACATCAAAATCAAGGATGTGACCTGGGAAGATATCGAACTGAAAACTGGCCGGCTGGTCAATGAAGTTCGGATTCCTGTCATTCAAATCAAGCTTCATCAAGAGGAAGCCGTAACCAACGAACCTGACGCCGACGAGCCTGACGCTGACGAACCCGACGCCGACGAGCCCGACGCTGACGAACCCGACGCCGACGAGCCCGACGCTGACGAGCCCGACGCTGACGAACCCGACGCCGACGAGCCCGACGCTGACGAACACGACGCTGACGAACCCGACGCCGACGAACCCGACGCTGACGAACCCGACGCCGACGAACCCGACGCTGACGAACCCGACACCGACGAACCCGACGCTGACGAACCCGACACCGACGAACCCGACGCCGACGAGCCCGACGCTGACGAACCCAACGCCGACGAACCCGACGCCGACGAGCCCGACACTGACGAGCCCGACGCCGACGAGCCCGACGCCGACGAACCCGACGCTGACGAACCCGACGCTGACGAACCCGACGCTGACGAACCCGACGCCGACGAACCCGACGCTGACGAGCCCGACGCCGACGAGCCCGACGCCGATGAGCCCGACGCTGACGAACCCGACGCCGACGAGCCCATTATTGAGGATCCTCTGGCTGAAGGAAACTCCACCGCCTTTGTTTCCGGCGTATGGTATTGGAACACAATTGAGACAGAAGAAACCCAAATCTATATCACCACAGGCCTGGATACACAGTCCGTCAAAATGAGCGGAAGCGGCCAATCAGCTGTGTGGACAGAAGCGGATTGGGTAGTAACCGATTCCAATGCCTCCAACCAGGAGATCATGGTAACCTACACCTTTGAAGAATTTGGCGACTATTATCCGTCTTTCCAGGCCTCTAAGGACGGACAGGACTACGGTGAGCAATTGGATTCACACGTCTTTATCACCCGTCCTCCTGTCATTGACTGGTGGTTTGGCCCCGCCACAGAAAACACAGTCGTAGAAATCGGTATTGATACGAACGTCGATATGACTTCGGTGCAAATCTGTTTGGGTGACGGCCCCATCGCCGTTTGGACGGCAGGAACGGATGGGGTTGAGGTGGTTACGGAAAATAACTACAAATACTGGCACGGATACTTAAAGCCCACAGATTATGCGGAAGGCCAATACCCGTTCCAAGAACCAGGCAATTTCTTGCTGTGGTTTACGGCGAGTGACGGTCAGCAAACCTCCAAGGCCTATAACGTGGAGAGTGGAAACGCGCGGAAGCCCGCTCTGACTGTCAAGCGTCCCGATGTCATCGCGGTTGAGTATTACGACAGAATCTTTGAAAATGAACCCGCGAAGATCTATGTAACCACAAGCCTGGAAATGGAACATGTGCATATGTATATCCCGCATTATCCGGAGGATATCGAGATGATTTTCTCCGCGGATGATGAAGGGTGCGTCGGAATCGAGACGGCGGCATCCTGCAAAATTTGGGATCTCCGCTATACGTTCGATGATCCGGGCGACTATTACGTATGGTATAAGGCCTCCAAGGACGGCGAAAACACCGGACGCGCTTTTAGTCCTGAAGCGGCGACGGTTGAACGCCATGACATCATTACCCTGATTCAGCCCGAAACGGGAACGGTGAACGAACCGGTAGAAATCTTCGTTACCACAAATCTCGCGGCAAATTATCTGTATGCCATGGAAGGCGAAGAAGTGATTGGCCAATGGGTATTTGACGCGAACGACGACAGTATGGATTTGTGGGCTTCCTGCAAGGACTGGAACATTGAAGTAACCTTCGATACCGCTGGTGTACACAATGTGTGGTATCGCGTATCTTCAGATGGCGTCCAGATTCAAAATGCTTATCCCGATACCCCAACGACGATTGAGGACAATCTGGAAGAACCTTTTGAAAGCGACGGGATCATGTATCTGATCATAAGCGAGACTTCTCTGCGCGTGGTTGGATATACCGGTTCCGCTTCCTCCATCACGATCCCTGAAACAGTAGAGGGCAAAACTGTAACAGAAATTGGCCCCTCTGCCTTTGAATGGAATACAGACCTCGTAAGCATTGACCTGCCCGATTCGATCCAAATCATCTGGGACAAGGCTTTCAAGAATTGTACGAATCTGAGGAGCATGTACTGATCACCGGAAGCAAGTCCTTTGTTCAGAACAGACGAACGCAAAGATGATCTGTGCTGAATCAAGACGAATGGGTTTCCAATGTCTATTTCAAACAGGGGGGCGGTACCGTCCCCCTCTCAACAGCGTGAGGGTTCTTTGCTATGGTTCAATTCCATAGACGCTGAGAAAGAAGCGCAAAAAGAGGGAGCAGAATGGCAAAATGGGGCTCAATCGGTGTAATCATGGCATTATTGTGTATGGGATGCTGCTGCGCCTTCGCGGAAGGCCCGATTGATCCATATTTTGCCTCGTCGCAGCCGGTTGCATTGCCGTTCAGATCGCGCTCCGCTGCCAAAGAAATACACATTCCCGCCTCTATTGATACGGGCGTTCCTGTTTCTTTCACAATCGATGCGGAAGCCTTCAAATACTATTTTTCGCTCCTGTCCCCGGTTGAGCCGGGATCAAATACATACCAATATATTTATATCGATCATTATGGTTCCTCAAATCCTTCATTTGAATATGTATTTTATTATCCGGGAAATTATTGGATTCGGGTAACGACAGAAGACGAAAAAGGAAAAAAGGAAGAAAAATCAGCATATTTTGTCGTTCAGGGGGAGAACCTGCTAACGAAAAAGATCAATGAAATCGTTTCCGCCTGTCCAAACGGAGGAGAATACGATAAAGTATTGTTTCTTCATGATTATCTGATTCATCATTCTTATTATGATTCAAACCTGACGCGATATTATGCCGACGGCGTATTAATGGACGGTTACGGGGTATGCGACAGCTATTCAAAGGCGTTCGATTTATTGCTGTCCGCGGCAGGAATCCAGTCACGGCGAATCACTTCGTCTACGCATTCATGGAACGCGGTGGAAATAGAGGGCGAATGGTACAACATCGATGTCACATGGGACGATCCAATCTATCTGCCGGTTCCCATAAGCGGAAAAGAATGCCACCATTATTTTGGCCTGCCGAATCGGCTCCTGTTTCAGCTCGATCATCATCATCCCGTAAGCAGCTACCCCGATTGTCAGTCTATCACTTACAACTATGCCATACAAAAAAACCAGCTTCCCTGGCACAGCGCGCTCGTTTCTTCCATTCTGGAAAAAATGAACGGTTATGAAAGCACGTTTACCCTGGAACTTGAAAGAATATATCGTATAGAACCTGCTGTTTCATACGGATTAAGCGCGATGCTGTTGGAAAAGAACGGAATGGTTTATCGAACCCATCCTTTAGAATTGATTATCGGAGATGACCACTTAGCTGATTATCTGCTTGACTTTGAAATCCATTATGCGAAAAATACAGATGAAATCCTCTCGATATCGGCAGCGGAAATCAGAAAGGAAGCTTTTTCAGGGTGTGGGGCGGCCCGCGTCATGCTTGACGAAAAGTGTACGAAAATTAAGCGTTTGGCTTTTGCCCATATGCCCAATCTGAAAGAAATTTATATCCCTAAAAGTGTTTTGTCTATTGAAAGGAAAGCTTTTGCAGGATGCGATCCGGACCTGTTGATTATAACAGAGGAAGAATCCGCGGCCGTTGATTATGCCAAACAAAACGGCTTTTGCTTGGAAATAACGCCGTCAAAGCAATAGAAATATTTGCCTGGACATTGAAATCATGATAGAAACCATAAAAGTGCTGTTTCAAAAAGAAAGCACAGAAGGCTTCAGTAAGGCGCGCGTCGCGGAAATGAACGAAAAACGCCGGCAAATCATCCGCTGTAACAAATCGTCCCATCCGGGCATAGAAGAATGATGAATCGCCGTTTTCCCTCAACACATCAATTTCCGCAGGCTTTTTCTGCTTTCAGGCAGCGTTTACAATAGCGGCGGCGCGATACATAGCTGCGGGAAATGCCCAGCACGGCGGCCACCTCATGCTGGGGATGGGCCGCGCCGTCCAGCAGGCCGTAGCGCATTTCGATCACCAGCCGTTCCTTTTTCGGCAGCGTTTTCACCATCCGCCGCACCTGCCGGATCGTCACCCGCCGCAGGGCTTCGTCCTCCACAAACCCGGCCTCCGTGCCCAAGATATCCGCGAAGGAAATATCGTTCCCCTCCCCATCCGTCCCCACCGGATCGGACAGGCTCACGTCCCCCCGCCGCTTCCGCGATGCTCGAAGCAGCATCAGGATTTCATTTGCTATCCTCTCCCCAAGGCGCGATGGGCTCCCCATCATCGTAATCCACGTCGGCGAAGGCTTGCAGCTCATCCGTTTCCTCATCCGCGCCGGTGAGCGCAGGCAGAATGTCCGGGTATTCGATTTCCCCGTCGTCCACCCCGAACAGGATCACATGGGCGTTTTCCCCGTCCCAAATCACCCGGCGAATCACTGTTTTCAGGGCGGCCCGCTTTTGTTCGATGGGCATATCGTCGATACCGTGTTTGAAGCCTGCCAGCATGTCCCGCAACAGGTCAAATTCGCTGTCCGTCAGGGCGTGCTGGTTCAGCAGGCTTTCCACCTCTTGCAACCGGTTTTCCACGGCCTTTTTTTGTTGGCTCAGCGCTTCGATGCGTTTGGTAATTAGATTTCGCGTTTCCTTGTCGCTGATTTCAGCCAGGGAATCCAACAGTCCGTTAATCTTTTTTTCTATATCGGTTTGATCCTGCTGCAAAGCCATTTTCTGCTGTTCGTACTCGGTGCGGTCGCCGGTAAAAAAACTGCGGCTGCGGGCAAGCTGTTCCACAAAGGCGCTTTTGTCCTCGTCCAATTCCTTGATCTTCTCCACGATCATGCTGTCCAGCACGTTGCCGTTGACGTTTTTGTTATTGCACAGACTTTTCTGGCTGCGCTCCTTCAATTTGCATACGTAGGTGAAAATCGGCTTGCCATCCGGGGCGGTGCGTTTGGTCAGCTTGGGATACATCCGATTGCCGCACTTGCAGAACAGGAAGCCGGTGAGCAGTGCTTCATTGCTCCGGGGGCGGCGGAAAGCTTTGGATTTGTTCTGGGTCAGCGCTTCCTGCACCTTGATCCAATCTTTTCCGGGGATCAGGCCAGGATGCTGGCCCACCGCCACGATCCATTCGTTGACAGGCAGGAACACGGTGGCCCGGCCTTTTTCCTGATCCGTGCGATTGTAGGCCATGATCCCGCGCACCCCGTCAAACTCTTTTTCATCGGAAAATATTTCCGCGCCATTGTCCGTAAAATATCGGTACATGTCCCCGTCTGCCAGGGCGTACGCGGGATTCTGCAAAATGCCCTTGATGGAAAAGCGGGTGTGGTACTTGCCGTTCTTGCTGACGATGCGCCGCTGCATCAATTCCGTCTCCGTCTTGGTCAGGGAATTGGTTTCGCTGAAAAGGGCGAAAATGGTTTTCACTGTCTCCACTTCCTCCGGGATGGGTTTCAGCTTGCACATCTTCTTGGTCTTCCCGTCCACGGTGACGCTTTTCACGCTTTCCGATTCATACCCCGTGGGCGTAATGCCTCCCAGCCATCGCCCCGTTTTCGCCAGTTCCTGCATGTTGTCCCGGATGCGCTCGGCGATGGTTTCCCTCTCCAACTGGGAAAACACCGAAGCAATGTACATCATGGCCCGGCCCATGGGCTGGCTGGTGTCGAATTGCTCCCGGATGGACACAAAATCCACCTTGAGCCGGCTCAATTCCTCGATCAGCCCCGTGAAATCGCTGATGTTCCTGCTGATCCGGTCCAGACGGTACACGATCACCGCACTGTGCTTCTTCCCCTTGACGGCCTCCATCATCTGCCGGAACGCTGGCCGGTTCAGATTCCCTCCGGAAAACCCCTCGTCTTCATACACCACGGCGCTGTCCGCCGCTTCCTCCCCCATCGTCCGCCGGATGTACTCCCGGCAAAGCTCGATCTGATTCCCGATGCTTTCGCCCTTCCCCGTGAACTTGGATTTCCGGGAATAAATGGCAATCACTTTGGGCTCCGCCGCTTTCTTCTGCTTGTCCTTCATCATACTCACCGCCTGTCGTATATTGTGCGATATATTTACAAAATCATAATAACATAGAGTATTTCATTTGTAAATGAGGTTTTTCATTTTTCTCTGATTGAAACGAATTGCGCTTTCGGATATAATGATCTTATTGGAGGTTACATCCCCCGGCAGGCTGAGCCCTGATCTGACCAAAGGCAGCTGATCAAAGGCAATTCCCGTGTGCGGAATATCGCCATCGGCGCAGCGTTCCAGTACATGCACATCATCGAAAAATGGGGCAGCGGGATTCCCCCGCATGTATGGCCTGGGCGATCCCGAAATCAAGGATTTTGGCACTTCTTTCCCGGTCAGCATACATCGAAAGCCCTTTGAAACCGATCCGTTTGGCGTAGTGATGCCGAAAAATGAGGTTGAGCATCAAAGTTCAGCATCAAATGAGGCTGAACATGATGCTATCAAATGAACACATCCTATCATGCAATTGGCGGCTCATCCGCGGAAAACCTTTTCATTGCTTGAATTTATTGTTATATGGAACTATTCATCACCCTCAACACACAAGTCGGCAACCGTAGTGCTCACCACAATTTACAGCACCAACAACCAATTTGAAGGAGGAAATGATGATGAAGTCCATTTTTGAAGAACTTGGCAGCACCTATACTCTTGGCAAAGATGGCATGCTATACCCCAACCTGACCAACGGTGACGAGGAACAGCAGCCCATTGGAAGATGGGGCAGAATGCACAGAGCATATTTGAAAGCTACGCATTCAGGGTTATATGAACAGCTTTTTTTGAATGGAACACTTTTTATACACTTGGCAGATGCTGATAAACGGGCAAATGTAATGATAGAGCAACTGACAACCCAAATGGTAAGGCAAGAGGGCATCACTGAGAAATTCAAAGCGGAATCGCCGATGGAATGGGTCAGACAAATGAACAGCATCCGTTCCAGGATTAAAGAAATTGTCATAAATGAAGTCGTCAACGTTTTATAAGTATCATCTCCGATTTGGCTTTCAGAAGGAAAACTGGGGTTACCATGGATTGATCTAGTTTTTAGCTCAATTATCTTGTTTTTTGTTAGGCTGCATCGATTGTGATCGAAGCAGCCTTTTTGTTAACTGACATCGTTTACATATAATCATCTGTTATGCTATCGATGACAGTTCTGATTTGCCAAGGCTTCAAAACGTCTAATGCCTCTCTCTTTATAATCCAACGTTGTAAACTCGGCTGGTTACTGGGATATCGATTACTGCTGTTTCTAAATGCATAGTAGCTTTCATGATGTCCAATTGGAACATCTCTTGAGTCAAGCAAAACAAATCCATTGTGGGATAGGCATATTCTCCAGCCGAACGTGTTGAGAGCTATTTTACTCAGGCCACAAGAGATGTTGCTGTCTTTGAAACTCTCAACACCATTATGATGTAGAGTTATATTGTAGTGCTTGTCTTCAACAAAGTCTTCTCGCCGTTGCAAGAAGAATCTTGAATTCCTTTCAAACTGTTGAGACGCATATACAGGAGAGATGCCCGGAAAGTCAATATACGATAGGTAGAATCCAAAGATTTCTTTGTCGTATGTATAATCCCGAATACTCCCTGCAAGAATAACTTCATCATCAAGAAGACCAGTTTCAATTTCTTCCTTTATAAGATTATTTCTTGCTATCTTTGGCTGCTTAATAAAATCTTCAGTATCCATGATAAGCTTGCAGCCATTGTTTTTCCATAAAGGGGGAGTAACTAATAACGTGAATGGCTCAGATGCTGATAAGACTATCCTCGCAATTTGCGCTTCCATGCCTTCCCATCGGCCCGATATCCAATCTTTATATAGCACTCGTAAAAAGGACAGAATTATTTTATCAAGAGTAACCTTGCAACCACCTATACGATGTCGGTTTAGTGGAATGAGAAATAATGCTGTATCAATGTTTTCAGAGTATAAAACAGTCCTTTCCTCGATATCAGAGCAATCTTCGCTTGTCAATTCTTTCAGCAAAGACAATGTCGCCGTTACATATCTTTCTCCGGTTATCCAATGCCCTTGCTTAGGGGCTCGTATCAGTTTTCGAGCTCCAAAACTTGGGATCGAATCGAAGTACTGTTGAACAGTTTGAATATATGAGAAATCACCATTCAAAGTATTCTCTCGAAGGAGGTTTGCATATAAAGCGACATTAAAATCCTCATCCTGGCAATGCGTTTCTATATGGCGCTGAATATAAGGTCTCTTTTCCACATCCAGATCCCAAAGTAGCTCGTATGTCATCATTAGCCATTCTTTTGCCCTGTAATGAAATGTTGACCAATCTGATTCAAGCCAATCTACATAAGACGCATCGAGTGATTCGAGAGCAAAAAGTCCTGAAAGAGCTGATCTGGCTGCTTCTGCATCCTCAGATAGGATAAGGATTCTTATGATTTGATAAAAAAGGGAGTAGATGTCTGTAACACGTTCCCAATCAACAAGTCGAGTATAGTCATAACTGTCTTTAATCTTAGGTTCTTGAAAGTGTCTAGCAGATGTCATCCATTCTTTATGCATCGTAATAAGCGCCGCAAGCCCTTCTTCGCCATATGACCTGTCTTGCTGAACCACTTGCCAGAGTACGAATGATGGAAGATTTGTAGCTAAATAATCATGCTTGTGTTCTATCAGTCTATCAAGATACTGATCAACGAGTAGATCAGTATCAGTAGAAGATAGAAATTGATATAGATAAGAGATAATTGGATTTCGGTCTATTCCCCATTCATCTTTCTCTAACTCAGACTCAAATAATTCTATTAAGGTTTCTTTTTCAATTTTACCTTGACTCGTCAAAACTCCTATGCTTGCTGCAATAGTTTCCTTTTGAATTTTATCACCATTTAAATATGAGGTGATTATTTCATCAGATACTAATTCATCTTCTTTCTCGGAATCATCACACCATCTCTCCGGAATGACAGACTGGGTAGGATCGGAAGCCAAATCAATATATGCAGGGCCAATTTCTTGTAATAAAGCGTGTATATTTGGTATTTCAGATCGTTCGGCACACAGTTCAATAGCTCTTTGAAGGGAATGTATTGTTGCGTGGTTTTCATCATCTCTCAAGTCTAAAACTGCCATTCCAATTGCCCATATTTTCAACAATGATTCTTGATTAAATGAGCCATCTTTTAAATAACCGATCAACCCGTCCACAAGGTAACTCGGCGATTCAAGCCCTTGGCATAAATAGTGATTGTTTTGTAATGTCTCTTTTATTGTTTGGAAACCGCAAGAGAATAGATCTCCAAAAATTTTGCTGTTTACTTGGTATTCTAAGCGATTATCACCAAGTTCTTCTACCTGATCAGATACTTCCTTTATTTGCGTCGCCGCACCGGGGTTAACTATTCCATTTTTTCTTACTAAACTTTTATACCATTTCAATAAATAATCACAAGAATACTCTTTATGAGAGGCGTAACCAATAACAGACCAACGAGCTTTTTCCAGTGCTTCCGACATATCAATGCTTTTGTTGATATCATACAGATGAACTAGCTTTACGAAATGCTGTATTATACTATTTCGCTCAGCTAACGATTCCTGCCAAACAAGCCCGTCATTAGCGAGCCATTCATTATACCATTCTTTTTGCCTCTCATCATTACCGCTGTAGAAATAAAATCCAGCATCCAATAAAGAATTAACGGGATTATTCTCAAAGACTTTTTTGCAAACACTATCAACGATATTACGGATTTGATCATTAGCTGTTTTTGAAAGAAAAATATATGCTTTTAAGAGATGAACGCGAAGTTTATTGATTTCATAATCACCAACGCTCATATTCCATTTTTTGAGAAAAAGCGCCTGTAAAAGCTGATTCAACTCTTTTGTCCCAGTTAAAAGAATATCCCCTTTCTGATAGCACGACAGCCATTTTCCAATTACACAAACATTGCTGAAGTACATCCCATAATAAGTGCGATCACTATGTGGATTCTTATCGATATACTTTTCAACAATTTCGTGGGCAACAGCTGAGTAAGATTTTGACTGCAAGAAGGCTGCAGTTATAGCATAAATGCTATAATATGCATTCATATTTTCAAAAGGAATATCTTCAAATTTTATTGGATATATTTGTTTCCAAAGCTCATCTTTTTGTTCCTGTGGATAGTCAGCTTTAAAAGAAACAATTTCCATAAAAGTTTTAAATAGGATTCCAACAGGTGTTGTACTTAAAAGATCAGCTAATGAAACTGCAATGATGTATATATCAGACAGCCTGTTTTCTGATAGCAATGTTAAAATGCCATTTAGTAACGATTCAAAATATATGGCATTAAGATGCTTCATGGAGACTTCCATTTCATACCCAGATTGAACTTTTATGATCGTTTCAAAAGCGGCATCTATCATGTGGAATACAAATGCTTTGTTGCTCTCTGAAAGAACTCTTGTATCCTCAAGTAAACCATATTCTCCAGTGTAAACTATTCCAACGCCCAATTGTTTTGCTATTTCCCGCGTAGGAAGAGAAAGGAAATCTTTATCTTCTGGCAATTCAACTGCTCCAAATATAGTTGATACCGTCATATTAGCAAACCATCGTTTAAAGATACTATTAGCCCTATCAATTAGACCGACTTGATATAATTTTTCTGTCAGAGAGAGAACATCAGAGATAATAGTATTATTCCATGAAGAAGTTGATTCTACATAACATTCAAACGGATGTATGGGGATAGCACTATTGCTTCTACGAAAACTGTAAGATTCAGTCTCATAGTTACTTCTTTCTATTTGATTGATTGTCATGAATCCAAATGCAAGTGAACGCATTTGCACCCAGTTTATTGGTTTTTTCCCTTTAACTTCCTTAAGAATATTCAAGGTTATCTCAGTGATTTCGTCCAATTCTACGCCGTAAGCATATGCCGAAATAATAAATTCAGGTGAAAAAACTTGTTCAAACTCATCGAGTCGACCTGATGCTTTCATAAATCTGAAAACATCTCGATAATATGCCTCGTTTTTGTCTTCAAGCGCAATATAATAGTCAGTAAGATTACTGTATACCTCTTGAACGTGGTCTTGGTCTTGCCCTATTATGCTCGACAGGAAAACTCGAACATCGTTGTGTAAAATCGTATAGTTCCCTGCATCTTCTGAAAGAAGGGGATGAAAGTTTTTTAGAATATTACGCCAGTCTGATACAGAGAATCGTTCTTCTGAAAAGATACTATGAAGCTTATTCTCATTTACTGACTCATTAAAAAAGGCAAAGACTCCTGCAATTTTGTAATCGAGAAAAAGTGGTTGAATTCTGCCAATCGCACTATTCCAGATAGTATTATAGTATTCGTGAATATTTCCACTAAGTTTTCTTTCTTGTAGGTTTTTTTCCAGTTTAAACAATTCAGGTTGTAGATAAGCTTCATGAACTGCAAAAATTGCCGCCAATGTATTACCTTCAGCGTACTTTGAAATCAATTCAGATAATTGCTGTTTATAATCAGGAGACTCTTTTTCAAATTTCGCATCTACCAAAGAATGGATATCTTCAATCAAAATAGAAGGTACATCTATTTCTACCACATTAGCGGTGTCTGAAAACAACCAATTCGGATAATTGTGATAATTAGCTTTAGGCTGTCCCGCAAGAAGAATCTTGACACTAGATGGGATGTACTCAGGATTGGGAAGCGTTGGAAGAAAAGTGTTTTGAATATTTGAAGCTCGAGCCGCGTGATCAATCCCATCAATTGCAATGACAAATGTAACCCCACGATCTTTGGCATAATTTGATGCAATCTCGAAGAATCTGTTTCTCTTTTCCTCAAGAGTCATGAATTCAATTGTAACCGGGACATTGTATCTTGCTAACTGGCCTTTTAGTAACCGACGAAGCTGATTGAACAATTCATTCCAAAAGTAGTTTTTATCTACACGACGAGATACATCACCCGTAAAATACTCCTTTTCGGGGTTAATTGGCTCATAAGCATAGTAACGTATATCTATTACTGATTCACGCTTAGCGCTCAGTTTACTTATAATGTTTGTTTTTCCGCAGCCAGCAATTCCAGAAAGGAATACAACTTTATGATGATCGGAACACAGTTTTTCTTCTATTGATGCAACTAATTTTTCTCTGCTAGGAAAGAACGGTTCGCAGGGAACCAAATCTTGATTATAAAAAAGATTGTCTTGTTGCAAAGAAAGCTTATTATATACTTCCTCTTTGTCTATCTTTGAACTACTACGCATTGAGGTACTCCAAGTCCTCAGTGCATGGTCGAGCTTTGAGAAAAGATTATTAGCAACTGTTTCATTTATTTGAAAAACCACCCTCAGTTTATCGATCAGAGTTGTCTCTATTACAGATAAATCATCATTACCCGTTTCAATTGACAAGCACCTTAAAAAACGCAGTTTATCCGCATCGTCATCAATACAATCGAGTTGGCTGGTCCATTCTGCCCACGCGTCCTCATAACCGGGAAACTTTATATCTTTAAAACAGTTTACCTCATCAACTTGTTTTTTTAGATCTGACAAAAAACTAATGAGTGAAGGGCGCGGGAAAGAAGCTGAACCTCTTGTGTGTCCAGCTGTGCTCCCGGCGGATCTGTTCGTGAACACCATAACACGCGATTGGCTAAACTTATCTTTCTCCTCATTCCACCCAATGGCAAGTTCATGCAAAATCGATTGACCATTCTCGCCGCTGCTTGAAACAAGATCGCCAAAGGTTAGAGTATCCCTAGCCCTGGTATGTTTAACTTGGACAAATAGTTTTTCACCGTTTTCGTAAGTTACAACGACATCATCAAGCCCAAGGGATACGTCAGCCTGAAGTTCGACATAGTTTATCCCGCTATCAGGATTGAGCATGTCGATTATATACTGGAGGCCGACAGACCACTCATACCAATAAGGATCACCCATTCCTGGTTTTGTATCTGCTGTGTATTTCATCTGAAAAGCCTCCAAAAATCAGATAATAGATGCTTTTAAAATATATAAAAGCAGTATTGTATATTGATCTTTTAGATCAAGTATAAAATAATTATAGTGAACGACAATAAATATTTTACTTTCCTGGTTCTCAGCAGGATTGTTAAAACTCTGGTATTTTCTCAAAGTAAAAATATTTTATCGTTTACTTTGGCTAATAGAAAACATGTCAACGTATGGGTTATAATTTTATTAATATATCCAAGAACTCCCCAAACCTATACGCTCCTTCAAACCCCGTTTCCTTCTCGTCAAATACCATGAAGTACTGGTAGCCCTTTCCGGCCAGCTCCTGCCATTTCAATCCCAGCCGCAGTTTTGCTTTACTGTCGCTGTTATCCCGATCATCGCCTTTTGTTTCAACCAGAACGATATTTCCCTTCACGGTCCTTACGATAAAATCGGGATAATGATTGATAAAACCGTTCAGGCAGAAGTCTTGACGATCAATATTGCGGTGCCACCACCGAATGTTATCCAGCCCGGCAATTGCCATAATCACGCGGCGTTCAAAGTCATTCACATCTTCTTCATCTGTATACAGCTGTTTGCTGATAGGCAGCATCGTTGATGTCGGGGAGATTCCCTTGGGGAAATGATAGAAAGGCTCTACTGTGATTTCCTGGGTCACGATCTTCTCCATGAACAGTTTTTCCCGGTATACATCCAGCAATGATTCGATCTTTTTCTTGATCTTGTACGCATACGATGGCAGGGAGCTTTCCATCTGCGCCACTTCATCGCTGGACATTTGCTCAACGATACGCCGGATATACTTCTTCAGATCGTCAGCGCTAAGATAGTCCAGCCTGTTCATCTGCTTATAAATCTGATTCACGCATTCTTCTTTGCGCTTTTCCGGCGGGCAGGAGCGCACATATTGGCTCAGTTGCTGGGCTTTCCTCACAGACATGGCCACCTGATACGGGCGGCCTTTCGTATCATCCACATCCAGCATTGCCACATCCCCGGCAGTCATGTTGAAGTTGATCTGCGTATCCTTATCCGCCAAGGTAAAGCCTTCCGACAGGCTTTCCTTCGTTACCGCCACTTTATCATCCATAATCATGGATAACCCAACGGTTTCATAGAAAATAGGCAATTTCAGGGAGAGTGCGTCTTCTGCGTATTCATTTTGCATTTCATAATAATCCCGCATTTCGCTTCCTCCCGTTATCGGCAAACCCATATTCTCGGCCTTTTGCATTTCTTCATCAAAGGCTTTTCCCTGCCGTTCC
Organism: Clostridia bacterium; assembly: GCA_017448975.1. Classification (GTDB taxonomy): domain Bacteria; phylum Bacillota; class Clostridia; order Christensenellales; family Aristaeellaceae; genus RUG563. The sequence continues at coordinate 50,931 of JAFSKN010000037.1, read as the reverse complement.
GCTTCCTGGAGCATGATTGAGGCGGCGCTTTGTTCTCCGTTTTCCTCAGCCTGCCGCTGCTGTTCCATCCGCGCTCGAATGGCGGCAGTATCGAATCCGACAAATTCTTCCTCGGTTTCTTCGGGGGCAGGTGGATTTATAACCGTCTGCTCATGCTTTTCTTCCGGCGTTTCCGGCGCGGGATCGCCAACCCGATAATCCTTATCGGTAAATCCTGCCTGATTCAGCCCCTTCACCACATTATCTACCGTTTCCCGGAAATGGACGGATGAAGTAATCACATAAGACATATTCAATTCGTCATGACGATGCTTTTTCACATACGGCAGCCGCAGCACACGGCCCACGATCTGCTCCACATCCACTTTGGACGTTCTGTTTGCCAGCGTTGCCAGGATGTACGCAAAGGGGCAGTCCCACCCTTCTTTGAGGGCGTTTACCGTAATAATATAGCGAATGGGGCATTCCGGCGACAGCAAATTGGTATGCTTCAATTCGTTGATTTCCGCTGTTTTAATGGCGATTTGGTCTTCGGGTATGCCCGCATCCATCAGTTCCCGCTTCAGTTGCTCAAAGGTGGCGGCGTTTTCTTTTCCCTTGGGCTGCGCCTGGAACAAAATAATCGGGCGGATGTAGGAGCCCGCTTCTTCAAATTCTTCTTTTGCTGCCGCTTCAAGAAGGCGCCGCATATTCAGCGCGTCAAATAAAACATCGTCCTTTGACCTGCGATTATAAATCACCACAGGCAGTTTCACCATGTTTTCCGTTTTCAGTTCCCAGGCGTTCACAATGGAAATGATATTGCTGTTGTTTTTGGGCGTGGCTGTCAAATCCAGCACGAAAGAAGGATTCAGGTTTTTCAGCATTTCAACGCTCAAATCGCTTTGCGCGTTATGGCTTTCATCCACGATTACAACAGGGGACAATTGATTCAGCACCTGAATCAGCGCCGATTCATCCACCTCCGGCACCAGCGTGCCGCGATCCGGGTAATGCGGCACAAACTGCGCCAGGTTTCCATTCTCTTTGTATATCCTGCGTCCTTCCTTGCGGGTAATACGCAAAGCGTCATAGCTCAATACGAAGATGGACAGGTTTTCTTCCACGCTGGACGGGGAAAGCGCCTGACCGTTGAGGGCCTGTTCTCCGTTATAAACTTCCACCCTGGATGAAAAATCAAAGTCAATTTGGCGGCGATAATCGTGCTCCGGGTTTTGCAGGTTTCGGATGGTCTGCTCTAAAATGGAATTGGACGGCACCAGCCAAACCACCGCCCTCCGCCTGGTCAGCCCCAGGCCGTCAAAAATATGCCTGAGGGACGCGCAGGCCAGCAGCGTTTTTCCGCCGCCGGTAGGCACCTTAAAGCAAACATGCGGCACCCCAGGCAGCACATTGTTATTGTATGGGGGCATTTTCTCAAAGCCTACACGAACGTTCTGCAATTCCCAGGACCGCGTATAAGCTTTTTCAATGCTCTGTGTGCTGTTCAGCAGGTTCATAAAATCATCCAGATTGCGCAAAACCCGCTTCTGATAGTTTTTTAGCTTCATGCGTCTTCCCCCTCACAGATGTGCGATGTCACGGGGTATTTTTTTGAAGGTGACATGATACTTTGCCATTTCTTCCGCGCTGAGCGCGTTCACGTCGGCATAGATCAAATAGTCGGAGGCGTTTGTTTTGATGGTGCGCAGAAAAGCGTGGTTCAAGGTGGTCACGCGCTCTTGTTCATAATAGAAATAATACGCGAAATCATGATGGACGCCCAGCAGATACTTTTCATCTTCCTTCTGTTCCGGGATGTTTTCACGGGTTTCGGTGTAGTACACATACGCCCGAATCTTATCCTCGGAAACGTCGGGATTGAGCATCCCATCAATCAGCAGCGCTTCACCCAATTCATAATAGCTGAACCCGCCGCCCGTACCGGCCACGGCTTTTTTCCCTTCTCCATAGCCTTGAATCACGCGCTTGACCCGTTCGGCGGTAATGCTGTCAGCATAGTCCATCATTTCCACCAGAATAAACTTTCGATGGCCGCCGTCCTGCTTGTTCATGTTCAGAACAGCATGAGCGGTCGTGCCGGAACCGGCGAAAGAATCGAGGATTATATCTTCTTTTTCGCAATAAAACCCTAATAGATATTCGATCAGTTCAATAGGCTTTGGAAAATTGAACACAATATTCATATTCGCAAGTTCGTTGCTCATATTTTGTGTACTGCCCAAATTTGATAAAACAGAAAGGACATGACTTACTTGTTCTCTTTTCTTTACACCTTCAATAGCTCCTGTTCGGATTATTTCAAAATATGTCATTTGCCCCTTTGAATCTGGTACTTCTTTGCAGTCGTTTTTGATAAAATCCAAAAGTATATTTTTAGATGACCAACCACTTTCTATTTCAACTGGTTCTTGCAAAACCCCTTCTTTTATAATAGCTGTCTGATGATAATACGGAAATGAATCATACCTTTCATTTATAACTAAGTCTTTCTCTGAGCACGGAAACCCTTTTGGAAGCGTAATAACTGACTTCGGGTTTTTATATCCATTTTTAACTATTGTATTTCTAATAGCATCATTATATACCTTACTTTTTTCTGTAACGCTTGGATCTATACCATGAGGTAAACCAAGCAGGTTCGGCGTTTTAGAATAACAAAGAATGTATTCATGGCAGATTTTGATTTTAGCCTGATTATCAAAATTACCATCAGAACGCCAAATTAGTTGAGCAATGAAGTTTTTTCTTCCGAATACCTCGTCACAAATCATTCGCAAAATAGCATTTTCATTATCATCAATACTGATAAAAATTATCCCGTCATCAGATAACAGCTTTTGAAGCATCTTCAATCTAGGATACATCATACATAGCCACTTATCATGACGCGATAAATCTTCACCTTCATCTCCAACTGCATCATTTAACCATTTTTGGATATGAGGGTCATCTACATTATCTGAATATATCCATGCTTTGTTCTTCTCTGAACTCTTTGCTGTATTATACGGAGGATCAATATAAATGCACTTCACTTTCCCTTCATACATCGGCAAAAGGGCTTTCAGCGCATCCAGATTGTCCCCGTGAATAATCATGTTGCCGCCGTCGTCCTGACCGTCCGCGGCAAAAGTGTATTTCTTTTCCAGCGTGCGGAAGGGAACCTCCAGATGGTGATTCACCACCTTCTCTTTCCCGATCCAGTTCAGCGTCGGCATTATGTATATCCTCCCGGCCTTCAAGATAGTGTTCAGTTATCATGCCACAATAGCAAATGATAAGCGATTCCGTCACGTGCCATCCACTAAACGAATGACTTCTTTCTTATTATACCACGAATCTCCAGATTCGGGAAGGGTGTTCCTAAAATGCTTGTTCCTGCCAGTATTACTGTCTATTTGACATAGCCAGCATTCTTTCCGAAATATCATGCACCAGTTCCAGCGCCTCCCGATCCAGATCTTTGCACTGCTTTTCCATCTGCCTGGCAACATAATTGACAATATCGTGTTTCGCGACCCGGCGCTTATCTCGCGGCAAAACGGCTAACATTTCCTTCATAGTTCCGGCCATCATGATGGGACTGGTGGGGACTTTGTTTTCAATCCCCTGCTTGATGTCCCGCAGTATACGGAACAGAACTTCCTTGATCTTTTCATTTTCCGCCTCATGGGGCTTCATCTTCTGCGCTTTCAGCACGTCCTGATCTTGCCGAACTTCCTCTTTGTATTCCGGATTTTCCGTGCTGAAATCAGTCAGTACTTCGATGATCAGATTGATAGATTCATTCCGGTCAGCAATCCCCAGGGCTACGGAATCACAGAAATAAATCTGAATCAGCTTCAGCAGGTACGGAAAATCCTTATGCTCCATCAATCGGTTCAGAATGTCCGTATTGATGGAACCATCCAACAGCTTTCTGACAGCGGCCTCCGATAACCCCAATTCGGAAATGTCGCTGTTTTTTCGTGCGCTCATGTCGGTGAGGCACAGCAGATAATCGGTGGAAACATTAAATTCTTTCGATAGGGCGATGAGCGTATCGCTGTTGATCGTGGACGTTTCGCCGCTTATGATGCGGCTTAGCTGGGATTCTGAAACACCCGTTCGTTTTGCCAATTCCTTTTGGCGCATATCTTTTTGATCCAGCAATTCAGCAATTCGTTCACGGGGAGACGTTTTCCGTGCCATATTGTTTCCTCCAAAGATGAAATGATCGTTCCAATCGAAAGACAGTATACCATGGGCATTGCACTTTTGCAATTTAGAAAAAGCAATATCCTTCAAATTTGCAAGTGTGCCTGTTTTGCCGGGTATCAGGCTTTTTTGTGGTATTCTTTTTACGCTGTCGATGGCAAAACGAGAAATATGAGGTCGGGGAAGGTACAGCCCTGACGGAGTAAAAGAAAGGAATGGATCGGAGACACAAAAAAGAACCGAATGGCGCACTTATATACGGGTTCAGCCCTGCTGCCCCGTATGTGCGCTCTGCGAGGCGAAGGACGTCGGCATCCGAATGCCGCGCCCTCCAGCATCGCTCCGCGATGAACAAGGGCTTTGCCCTTGCGCCGCTTCGCGGCTATCCCCAGACCCCCTTCCAAGAAAGCCATATGATTTTTCTATACGACCATACAAATAACAAATTGGAGGTAAGGATGGCACACGAATACATTACCGATTTACCCAAGAATATAGCGGAATACAGACGAAACCAGGCGCTCATTGCCAAGGCGGAGCGGGAAAAGATCATCCTGGCCCGGCGCATTCAGCGGTTGGAAAACCTGGATGAATACTACAAACGCGGTGAACGGGCCAAGCGCGCCCACCGCCTGATTACCAAAGGCGCGGCCATTGAAAGCATCTGGCCGGGATCAAAGGAGATAGAGGATGCTGACTTCTACCAGTTGATGCAGAAGATTTTGTCTTCCAATAGCGCAAAAGCAATTTGGGAAGCGTATCAGGCGGAACATCCCGTTCAAGTGGAAGGAGGCGATAGCTGATTGCCCTGTATCATTTTCATGCCGGGATCATCAAACGTTCCGCCGGGCAATCCGTTTTAGCTGCCGCCGCTTACCGGACGGGAGAATGCCTGTTCAGCGATTTTTATCACGAAGAAGCGGACTATACAAAGAAAAAAGGCGTAGTGCATAAGGAAATCCTGCTGCCTTCCCATGTTCCCCGGCAGTACGCTGATCGGGAAACGCTTTGGAACGCTGTGGAGAAAACAGAGGAACATCCGAAAGCACAATTGGCTTACAGCTATGATATTGCTTTACAAAACGAACTGACCCTGGAAGAAAACATCGGCCTGGCGAAACGGTTCTTGCTGGAACAATTCGTCAGCAGGGGCATAATCTGCGATTTTGCGGTGCATATGCCTGACCCAAAAGGAGGCATACCAAACCCGCATTTTCATGTGCTGTGTCCCATTCGTCCCATGAATCCGGACGGAACGTGGGGCAATAAGCAGAAGCGTGACTATGTATTGGATAAAAACGGCCAGCGTATCAGAGATGAAAACGGCAACTATGTCTGGAAATCTGTACCTACTACCGATTGGGGGCATAAGGAAACACTGCTACATTGGCGGGAGGAATGGGCACGATATGTGAACATAGAATTGGAGAAGAAAAACGCTCCAATGAAAGTTGATCACCGATCCTATAAGGAACAGGGAGTCCATCAACTGCCGACGATCCATGAAGGCCCGACAGTTCGCGCCATGGAGAAGAAGGGCATCCGCACAGAAAAAGGAAACCTGAATCGCATGATTCAATCCGCCAACGCCATCCTGAAAAAGCTGATTACCCGTTTTCAGGAACTGACGGCATGGATCAAGGCAGTAAAAGCAGCACAGAATGAACCGAAATCCCCAAACCTGACTCTGCTGCTCCTGGATTATCTGAGGAAACGAAACGCCGGAGCCTATTCCGATAAAGCCAAGGCAAATAACTTGAAAAAAATATCCCAGGATATTGTTTATCTGGAGGAACATGACCTTTACACCCTGGATGACTTGCAGACTATAACCGATCAATTCCGGGAAAAGCTCAACGGGCTCAACCGGAAAATGAAGGCCAATGAGAAGCGGCAAAAGGAATTGAAAGAGCTGATTGCGGCGGCTGAGAACTATCAGCGAACGAAAGCCGTTGTGGATCAACTGAAAGAGATTCATTTCAACAAGCGCCGTGAACAATACAGGAAAGACCATGAAATGGATTTCAATATTCATTTCGCAGCCAAGAGGACATTAGATCGGCTGTTGAAAGATAATTCCGATAAAACCATGCATGTCCGTTCATGGAAGGAAGAAGCAGAACGGTTATCGGCTGAATACGCCGCCGATTATGAAGAACTGAAAAAGCAGCGGGAAAAATCGAAAGAACTGTTCCGTATCCAGGCACAGATCGATTCCGCCCTGCGGGATCAGCAAACACAGCAGCAAAACAAGAACGACCCTACAAGATCATAAGTCCTCATTTTACTTCATATGGAACAGAATCGAGCGCATATATTGCACCAGGAAGGGAGGTGTCCTCTATTGCCAAGTCTGCTCCTATCAACATGATCATTTATTATCCGAAATCCGAGGAAGGAAAAAAACTGCTGGCCCAGCGCATGGCACAGGTTCACGCTGACAGCGTAATAGACAGAATAAAAAGATTGAATTGTCCTTCCGATCAGAAAACGGAATTATTGAATGCTGTGCTGAACACCGCAAAGAATGAAGAATCAGGCCCATAATAGCCTGAAATATAAGACCCGGCGATGAAAGACGTTCCATTGCCGGGCTTATCTTGTAAGGCTGTTCTGAATTGTTTGCGCAGATCGCGGTTGCAATTTGGCATTCTTTCCCGTATAATGAAGCTGACAGGGCAGAAATGGAAAACCGTCACTTTCGTTCGTCACAAAGGAGCGTGCGGCATGAAATACGAACTGGACCGACTGGGCCCGGATAATTTTGAAAAACTGATTCAAAGCCTGCTTATGGGTATTGCGGGGCCGCGAACGATTATATATGGCGACGGCCCGGACGGCGGACGGGACGCCGTTATTCAGAATGCCAATCATGAAATCGTGAAGGATGTTCGGGCGAAAGGTTATACCGTAGCGCAGATGAAATTCAAAAGCCCAGACGGAAAAGAAGGTGATTGGACCTGGCTGCGAAATAACCTGAAAAAGGAACTGGACAGCTTTCAGGAAAGAAAGGAAACGCAGCCAGAGCTTGTGCCGGAAACGTATCTTTTCTTTACCAATATCATTCTGACCCCCAAGCTCGACAGCGGAACGAGGGATAAAGCTGAGAAGTATGTCAGCCAGTACACCGATATTATTCCCAATATTTTAATTCTGGGTCTGGACGAAATCCGCGCCATGCTGGATAACAACCCCAACGTTGCCCGCAGCTACGCCGCCTTTATCACGCCAGGGCTCGTGCTGCAGGAAGCTATGAACTATTTGGAGAAGCTCAGCCTCCTGCCCTTCCTTCATCTTATCGAATATGCCCAGTCCACGTTCAGCGAAAACCATGCCGTGCGTTTGGAGCAGGCCGGAAGCGTATCGGACAGAGAGATCAATATCCGGAATGTGTATACCGATTTGGAAGCCAAAGCGCTGGACAGCGGCGAAGAAAAAATCGACCGCATCGCCCATTATATCCTGTCCTGCGGTAACCGGACGAAACGCAGGGAAGAAGCCTCCATGGGGCTTGGACGCTGGAACGATGTGCCGCGTCCCGCAACCCGCTTTCATTTCGTGCTGATCGGCAACGCGGGCCAGGGGAAGTCCACCCTCTGCCAGTATATCTGCCAGATTTACCGGGCAGCGCTTCTCAAAAGGTTCAATAGAGGGGTGCGGGCGGCGGATCAGTATTTTACCGGAAAAGCAGGCGAAGCGGTCGCGCCGCCTGACTGCGAACGCTTTCCCGTTATGATCAACCTGAAAGACTACGCGGCAAGGCTCAACCGGCAGGAAGATTTGTCGGTGCTCTCTTATATCTGTAACCGCATCAATGAGAAAACCAACGGGCAACTGCGCCAATTTGAACTGCGGGAGCTCCTGTCCGTTTATTCCTGGGCGTTTTTCTTTGACGGACTGGACGAGGTGCCCGCTTCCTCCAACCGAGACGAGGTGCTTTCCCGTATTGAGCATTTTTTGAGTCAGGATCTGTCGGACGCCCAATGCGATTGTCTGATCGTCTGCACCTCCCGGCCCCAAGGCTATAACGACGCTTTCTCTCCCAAATATTTCAGTCATTACCTGCTGAAGGATTTATCCCCTGACCGCTGTAAAGCGTACATCGAAAAGCTGCTGGAGCATATCGAAAAAAACGGCGATATGCGGGAACAGTACCGGAGCATCCTGTTCCACGCCCTGGAAACACCGATGACCGCCAAGCTCATGACCACCCCCTTGTACACCTCCATCATCGTGGTGATGGTAAAGCATGGCGGCACGCCTCCCACCAAGCGGTACGACCTGTTTCACGACTACTGCGAAATCATCTGCAAACGGGAACAGGAAAAACGCACGCTGCCGCAGGTGGAAGGGACGTATGACTGGATCGTGCCGCTGCTTTCGCAAATCGGCTTCCTGCTGCAGGCGGAATCTGAAACAAAAGAAAACGCGGCGGCAGAACTGACGGTCAACCGCTACAGGGAAATCATCACAAAATACCTTGAAAACGAAGAATACAGCGGGGAAGACGCGCCTTCGCAGGCACAGGCGCTCTATCAGGCCGTCATCAATCGGCTTCCGTTCCTTGAAGAAGTGCCAAGGGAGAAGGAAAGCGTCGTTCGTTTCCCGCTTCGCTCCATTCAGGAATACTTCGCCGCGGAATGGATCATCAGCTTCCACGACGATAAAACGGAGGCGCTTCGGGAAACGCTGGAAAGGCTCTCCACCAGCGCTTACTGGCGGAACGTGTACCTGTTTGTTGCGGGGTATTTCGCCAAAAACCCAAGCCGGACGCTGATCAATCATGAACTTTTCCGAATTTGCAAATGCAATAACGGCGAGGAAAGCTTTGAGTGCGAGAGTGTCTCTCCGGAAATTTATCGTGCGGCCCAGTCCGGTTCTTATTTAGCGATGGATATGCTGGTGGATAACCTGTTCCGCAGACCCTATGAGCAGGAAAAATACCTGATTGAAGCGACAAAAACGCTTTCCGAATGGAGACCTTATATGCGGCAGATTTCCCTTTTGCCGAAAAAACTGTTACAGAGTCTGATGGAAAGATATATTATCCCCGCTGTTCATGCGAGCTTGAGCGCCGATTCGTCCCCTTTCCATTCTTTATGGATCCTGGCCGCGGAGGGAAACGCATACGCGGCGGAGCAACTGGAGGAGCTGGCTGACCGGGTAATCCCACCCAGGGATGCGGATTACTTTTTCATTCGTTCCTGGAATTATGGCAGCTTAGGGAACCGGACGATGAATACCTTATTGCGTTGGCTGAAAACATGTGAATATTATTTCATTGGAGCGATTGAAGAGTTTACCGCCGAGTATTTAACGCGTTTTCCAGAAGCAAAGGAAGCTTCCTCCTGCCCCGACTTCTATCGGGTCATCCTGTATAAAATCCTGGAAGGAGATCGTTTCGACAAAGCGACGGAAGATTCTGCGCATGCGGAACATTCTCTCGCGGCGCTTGCTGAAGCATGCGAAACGATATACGATGCGCTTGTGGCCGGCGTCGCTTTTGAAAGCCATATGATTCGATTTAGGCCGGCTTTCGCTTCCGCGTCCAAACTGTCCTCAATAAAAGACCTGCCGGAAAAATTTGCCGCCGCCGGACTGCCGGAGCTGACCGCGTTTATCGGTTTTCTCCTGGCGCCTTCCCCGCATACCCTTGATGAGTTGCTGCGGGTTTATGGAGCTTTATCAGATGAAGATCAGGCGTTTTTCAGGCGCACGGTCATGCCCTGTCATTGGCTGCTCGCCGATATCAGCCGTCGGCTGAATACGGGATCGGCGGAAGCGGTGATGTCGTATTACGATGAAGCCCGTTTTGAGGCGTGCAGGAAGCGAGAAGAATATGCCAAAGCCCTCCTGGAGGCGGAAAACTATGACGAAATCACGAAGGAAAAGTTATGGAAATCCATGGGTATGGGCATTCATATTGACCTGAGGGGGAACGTTCCGCGCGTCCTGCTGGCGTTAGGAAAAGAAGCGTTTTGTAATCATTTAGTGTATGGCGTTTCCTACCGCATGAAGACAGACGGAGATTTTCAATCCTTTTGCCTGCGTATTTTTCCGTCGATGTTTCAGGACTATGCCGGCCAGGGCATAGCGATTCATTCATTTGCCAATACGCCGTTGGATGCACTTCTCCGTGCGGACATCGAATTTCCATCCGAGCTGCCGGAGAGGATCGTGCTATACCCTCGCAGAGGGATAAACGAATCCTCCGCGTTTGAAAAAATCAGCCAATTAGTCAATATCAGCGGCACTTATCTGCAGGTGTATTCGCTGGTTCCGTTTATGGCGGGTGATATTGAGCACACGGCATTGGGCGAACTGTCCGACGAGCGCGCCAGAATCCTTCTGACGGGGATTCGGGCCACCGGAAACCGCCTGGCGCTGCTGGGCTGCATTCTGCATATTCTCACCGGCACCGTATCGGAAGAAGTAAAAAACGATATTTGGGAGGAGCTTCGTGGCTTTCTCCGGGAAGAACGATTGAATCATTTTTGGATGAGAGCAACCGCCTGCCTCAGCCTCACGGGCGGCATGCTGCTGTATCAGGCCCTGCTTTCCCTGCCGGAAACGCAAACGAATCTGCCGAGGGATCTGATTTTCTCCTGCCGGAGACGCATCCGCGAAAAGTTGGAAGTCCTGCCTGTGGACACCCAACGGCTGCTGGCTCTGGCGGAGGAAGCGCACCGGAACGACTGACCTCCGCATAGGATAAGGAAGGATTGCTTATGCCCAAGAATATTCAATTTCGTCACATCCCCTATGGTTCTGGCCGTCCGCAGATCGTGCTGGTGGGGAACGGTTTGGAGAGAAGCAGCGGACAGATTGGGTGGGACAAACTGCTGGAGAAAATCGCCGTGCAGGATAGCGGTTCCATGACCGACGAGCAGAAAAAAGCGTTCATGAAGGAAATCGAGGGGATGATGGAGAAAATCCCGTTTCCCCTGCTCTACGAGCTGCTATCCTCCCCACAGCCCGCTCCGGCCCATTTGCGGCGGGAGGATATAGACGACCAGGAAAGGCGACTTGCTGAGGGCTTGAAGGAACTGAAAAACGCAAGCAATCGCCTGCTGGACAGGCTTCCATCCCTGGGGGCGGATCACATTTTCACCACCAATTATTCTTACTGCCTGGAAAAAGCATTCCTGCCTCGTCAGGATTTCAGCAAATCAAACGTTCGTTCCACACGCCGTTTTAATTTAAACCCGGAACGGAAAGAGAATAACAAGCAGCCCAGAGAAGTGAATTACCGCATTCACAGCGGATATCAGGCCCGGAACGCCGATGGAAGCCCCGTGGGGCTCTGGCATATCCACGGGGAAGCCTCTGTACCCCGCGGGGTGGTTTTAGGCGCGGACAGGTACGGTCGCATGCTGAGCAAGATTGAACAAACCTGCGCCACCCTGTCCTACGACGGCAATGAACCGGTGACGGAACCCCAACCCTTCATCTCCTGGCCGGAACTGTTCCTGTTCGGTGATTTGTACATCATTGGCTTTGGGTTCGAGACCTGCGAAACCGATCTCTGGTGGCTCCTGCGCCGGAAGCAGCGGGAACGGTTCAGCGACAGCCGGGTGTATTTTTACGAAGCACCAGACAAAACCAGCGTAAAGCAAAAGCTTTTGCTGGCTCACGGGGCGTTTATTCCATGCCTTACGAAGGACAAGCCGAAAACCGACGCAGATTATCAGGCATTTTATGAATTGGCCTTTCAGGATATTCAGAAAAGGATAGAGAAAGCAAAGTCCCCTTCATAAATGGGAAAACTTATAGTGGTTCATAAAAAGCAGCGCAAAATGACAGCACTGCTTTTTATCATGATGCTTGTCGTCTGAGCATCGCTTATTTTCCCAGCTTTTTCAGTTCTTCCATCATAGCCCGACGGTTTCCGTAGATCGTTTTCCATTCGTTCACGATCTGTTCTGCCGCTTCTTTGCCGCCGGGGATGATTCGCATATGCCGCAGGGTATTCACCCATTCCTGGTAGGTTTTCCGGTCGGCGGTATGCCGGGCGGCGCTGGTCAGTCTATCGACATACGCATCCAAATACACTTCGGGATAGAGCGGCAGCAATTCCTTTTCATAGCGGAGCAGCATTTCAAAATTGTGCTTTTCCTGAAGATACTGCATTAAGCGGTCATACAGCTTTTCTTCATGGTACAGGGATGGCAGCAGATAGCTTTTTGATTTCAGAGCGGAAAAGACCTTTTCTCGTTCTTCCGGCCATTCTGTTTCCGGGATGATGCCTTTGTATTCCTTGAAAAAATCCCGATCTCCCGGCCTGATCTCTGTCATGAGCCGCCATAGCTGCGCCTTGTATTCCACCGCTTTCCCAGCTTTCCGGTAGGCTTCCTTCAAGCGTAATTCATATTCACCGGCGGCGTATCCTTCCTTATGTCTTTTCTCTATCTCGATGGATTCTTTCAGCGCGGCGATCAAATCATCCCACCGATGTTCCTTCTCACATTGCTCCATATATTGCTGCCGGACGCAGGGCAGCGCCCAGTATTTTTGCTGCAAGGCTTGGATTTCTTCCTCCGGGCGGCGTATTTGCCGCATGAGAGAAAAGCAGCGCTGCAAGTATTCCTGCGCCCTGTTGCGAGTATACGTACTGTCGTCCTTGTCCAGCTTATCCAATTTGCCTTGGTACAAGGCCAGCTTCTGTTTCAGGTATTCCGGCGTGACAAAGTATTCCATCAGCACGGTTTCATAAGCGTCCACGATGAGAGAATGAACGCTGTCATTGATGTGTGAAGTGAACCAGGAAAACAGGGCCTTTTCGATTTCCGGGTCTCCGGCGTCCAGCATGGTCTTCCACACACCCTGGCAGTATTCCGCAATCACATCCAGCCCAAATTCGCCGTCATCCATGTCCACATCGGCCATAGTAAAAAGCGCCAAATTGGACAGTTCAAAGGCCGCGGCGTATTCGTGACGATCCATCCGCAGGTCGATTTCCTCATCGATCCACTGCTCCACTTCCTTTGTGAATGCCCGCGCCTCCCGGTAATTGATATAACCCGAGCTGCTGGCATATTTCCGTTCGATCTTGGAAAGGCGCTTTTTGGCGTAGTCCAGAGCCTGCTTGGCGAAATCGGGGCTCACCATGGACTGAAACCGCACGCGGTATTTTTCTTCATTCCAAAGCACGTCCGTTAAGAACTGCCGGACGGTCTGAACATCCGTTTTCTCCACCAAAGCGCATAGCTTCTCCCTGGTCAGCTTTTCAGTTTTGTCCGACTGGTCCTTGCCTTTTTTGTTTTTCAAGGTGTCTTCATAGGCGTACAGAACGGCGGCCATGTGTTTACAGCACTCGTGTTCCTCTGCATAGGGACAGGAGCAGTCCATTGCATCGATTTCACCGTCAGATAATGAAATGGTTACTTGGTATTCGTCCGTTCCCTCCACCACGGCAGAGATTTCATCCTCGTCGATCTCTAAATCCTGCACCGCCCCGCCCCGAAAATAATCCTTCCCTCTTTCCAGGATTTTGGAATCAAACCACGCTTTCCAATTCAGCATAATACCCTCCGCTTTGTACAGAATCACAGAACCGCAAATCACCGTATTTCGCCAGCCCATATGGCCTTATCATACCAGAGCGCACGGGAAAACACAATGTAAAAATTTGAATCCATATCAGGAAGAATCAGGGTTGAAATAGAAATTTCATACAAGTATACTTGTACGAAAACATGGGATTTCATATAAGTATACTTATACGAAATATGGACTTTTCGTTCGGTTTTGGGTGAAATAACAGCGGGCGGCGATGATGATGGCTATTATCACGCCAGAGCAGATATAAAAAGTGGTGCGGACACGGGACTTGCTATGCGTGATGAAAAGCGGTATAATACAAATAACCGAATGGAAGGAGGCATGGCCGTATGTGTAATCAGTCAGAAGCCCTGGCAATATTGGAAAAAGTGGTGAAGGGCTGTTCTGAAATCATCCCTGTTTCCGATGCCTACTTATACGGTTCCTATGCCCGCGGGGATCATGACGAAGAATCGGATGTGGATATTTTTCTGACCACGCCGCTGACCATGCCGGAAATTGAAAAGAAGCGGTGGGATATTTCCGGCGTCGCCAGCGATTTATCCTTGGAGCACGACGTGGTGGTGTCTGTGTGCGTTCGTCCGCAGGCCGCGTTTCAGCCGGAACACCATCCGTATTATGAAAACATTGTCCGGGACGGGATCAAATACAGGAGGCCAGCCGTATGACGCAGGAAGACAGGCTGAATTATTCCGCTGTTCTTTTGGAAAACGCGCACAGGTGCCTGAAAACCGCGAACAGCAACGTAGAAATCGGCGATTATAAAGCCGCCGCCAATCGTTCGTATTATGCGATCTTTCATTCCATGCGGGCAGTGTTGATCCTGGAAGATGTTCCGGAGCGCTCCAAACATTCCGGCGTGATCGCGTTATTTCAGCAGCGATACCTGAAAACCGGTATCCTTGATAAAAGCCTTTCACGAATCATTACAGACGCTTTTGAAGTGCGTAATGAAGCGGATTACGACGTTTCTTATATCATCTCAAAAGATGAAGTGCAGGAACAAATCCGTCGCGCCGGAATATTTATGGAGGCAGTGGAAACGTATTTGAAAGAACAAATCGTCGTAATTCCTGATTAAAATATGGCATAGCAAACAGACGGAGACTTGATTCAGCCTCCGTCTGTACAATTTTATGACCATATTGCACGATAGTGAAGTGTAACGATCAGCCTGTTGAATCTCCCATAAAGCACTTGAAGTATTTTTCCCACATTTCTTTACTGATTCGTTTCTTCTCCGTTTCCCAAATGGTGATGTTATCGATGTCTGTATGAAGGTATTGGGCAAATTCGGCTCGGGTCATGTTCAAGGATTGGCGCAGATTCAAGATCGCCTGTCCCTGACCGGCTTGCAGGAAGCGGGTGTAATCGTTCAGCAGGTCGTTTATGGGGATATGATACAGCGTGGCAAGCTTGTCCATGATTAGCGGATCATAAGCATCCATTTCATCAGTTTCCAGGCTGGAATAAACGGCGCGGGCGACGCCGATTTTTGCGGCGACTTCTTTTTGAAGCAGGCCCAGTTCATGCCTGCGCCAGCGGAGGCGGTCGGGGATGGAAGCAATATCTTCATAGCGCCTATAACGTTGGTTCAGGGAAAACGCTTCGGATATCTTCTTGGTGACGGTCACGCGGAAGGAAAGGATATACAAGGGAGCGTACCGCACATGACTTCCCTCTGTGCGGCACATGATATGCATTTTACCCGATATTCGGGCTATCGCATGCCATTTACTGGAAGAATCCTCACTTTCGCCCGCGCAAAACGCATCGGCGATGGCATAGCATTTTCAATGCAACGGGCGGCGTAAGAGGAAAGCTGGGGGCCGGCGTCGGGCTTAAAGGTGTTCACGGCTTTGATCAGGCCCAGGGAACCCACGGAAACCAGGTCTTCCAAGGTATAGCCGGGCACGGTGTATTTGCGGGCGATGTGGCTCACCAGGCGCAGGTTGTGTTCGATCAGCCTCCGGCGGGCGTCCTCGTCCCCCGCCCGCATAGCGGCGATGGCCTCCTGTTCCTCCTGCCGGGACAGGGGCCGGGGAAAGCTGCCCCGGCCCGACACAATGCCGAAGAAAAACAGCGCGTCCTTGAGCAGCCAATACAAAAAGGTCAGCATGTTTTCACCTCCGAAAAAGTATATGCGGAGGCGGGAAAAAACGAACCCGAAAAATCACGAACCGGTTGCCTGACCCGGCCCGAAAGCAATGACCGTCAGGATCAGCCCCTGATGAAACAGGCCGCCGCTGTGAAGATTTATTGTAAGATTATGCTTTCGCAAGCAAACGATCTCTTTCCTTTTTCGCCACGGTCACCGAAGAATCTGTTTCTTCCGAAAGACCCCATTCGTTTTCCAGCAGGTCGATGATGCGGCCATAAGTTTTCGCGGCGTTGACATAATCACCCATGATCTCGTAAATATCCGCGATCCCCATGAGCGCGTCCTGGAATCTTGGGCGCTTTTCATCTGCCGCGAAAGCGCGCTCATAACAGTCTATGGCCTTTTCATAGTTGCATTTGCCGGCATAGTATTGTGCCGCCTCAAATAATACTTCGTCGTTTTCCGGCTGTTCCAGTAACAGCCCCTCAATGATTTTGTCCGCCGCGGGTTCGTTAAAACGGGCAAGCGCGATGGAAGCGCGGTATACTTGTTTCATAACGGGATTCGCTTTTTCCAATCCGCAGTAACGGTTCAGCCAACGTTCCGCCTCGTCTGCCCGGTGATCGGCGATAAGATTATCTAAAAGATACATATAGGGCAAAGCCGTGTCGGGATTCGCCTCTGCCAGGGCTTGATAAAAATTGATTGCTTTGGTGTGGTTGCCCATATTCCAATCCCAGACAGCATGATTTGCTGTTTTGCACAATATCCACTGGCAGCCCTTTTCTCCCGGCGCACGGGCGATTGCTTCCTTGGCATAGCGCGCCGCTTTTTGCGCTTCCGCATTCATGCGGTGCCAGTAAAGATAAGCAATCAGTTCCGTGGCTCGCTTCGCGTACTGCTCCGACGCAAGCTGGCCTTTCAGAAATTCTTCGTATTCCCAGAACACATCCTGTGGAAGCTCTTCTTCAGCGTCCATCCTGTTCTCGATGCGGTTAAAGCGCTGTTCGGTAGTAATATCGAACAGATCGTCGATTGTAATTCCAAAGATTTCCGCCAGCAGAGGAAGCGTGCCGATGTCCGGCATCGCCACCGCGTTTTCCCATTTGGACACAGACTGCGGACCGATATTCAGCTTCTCCGCAAGCTGTTCCTGCGTCAATCCGGCTTTATAGCGCAGCTGTTTGATTTTCTTTCCAAGTTCCATTTTCAAAACCTCCCCCATTTGTTTTTTCTGCAAGCTCATTATACGGAACCAAACAGCTGAATTCAATAACGCAGATTTCAAGTTCTCTCGCCTGTTGGTAGAGTTGGCAGGCGTCTGTCCTGCCCCTTTTGGGACTGATTTTTATGCTTTGGAGCAACGCGATAACAAAACCAATTGCTTGTCCTTTCCCGCCTCACAGCCCCATTTTCGTCATGATGCCGTCCGCCGTGACGCCGGGGTGGGTGACGTACAGGCGGGCGATCTGCTCCGTCAGGGCGGGATCCAGGCCGGAGCGCTGGGCGATTTCTTTCGGCCCGCGGCCTTTTTGCGTTTCCTTCATCACCAGCTCGATTTGGGCTTTGATATTGCCGGACTCGATTTTCGGCGCGGTTTCCTTGGGGGTGTGGGGAATATCGACGCGCGTCACGCAGAGGTCCTGGCCGTCCGTTTCCAAAATGGCTAAGGTAATGGGCTGATGAAAGCGCCGGGGGCCGCAGCTTCCGGGGTTCAAAAGCAGGGTATGCCCGGCCCAAGCTTCCGCGTACTGGTGGGAATGGCCGCAGATCATGAGGCCGTAAGCGCTGCAATCCTTGGGCAAATCCTTCTTTTTGTGGGTCATGAAAACGCGCAGCCCGGCCAGCTCAAAATCCAGGAACAGGGGCAGGCTTTCCGTCCCGCCTTTTTCGTTGTTCCCCCGCACCGCTTTCACCGGGGCAATTTGGGAAAGCCTGTCCAGGATGCCGGGGCTGCTGATATCTCCGGCGTGGAGGATGCTTTCACAGCCTTGCAGGGCCGTGATGACTTCGGGCCGCAGGAGATCATGGGTGTCCGAAAGAATGCCGATTTTCATCGTTTCATTCCTCCCCGGCGCGCAGGAACGATTCCGCCCGCGTCATGACGGTTTTCAGATTTTCAATATCCTTTCCCAAGTCCCCCGTTTCCAGGGAATGGTTGGCGTTTTCCGTGATAAACAGGGGGATGTCCGCCTCCCTGCACAGGCGGGTCAGCGTTTCCGTTGCCACCCAGGGGTCGGCGGTGCCGTGGAAAGCAATGGCGTTTCCTACCGGAACGGCAAAAGTGGCCTCCACCGGCGTGAACAGAAGATGGCGGCAGGAAAGCCTGTGGGCGTGAGCATAGGCCACGGCCGCCACCGTGCCCACGCTTTTTGAAATGAAAACGATCTGCCCGTACTGCTTCCAGTCGATGCCCCGCAGCATTTCTTCCGTCTGGGCCAGGGCTATCTCCGCGCTTTGACGCATCTTTTCCGCATCGCCCCGAACCTTTTCCGGAAAGCCGCCATAGGGTACGCGCACCACTTCCCAGCCCAGCCCCTGGGCCAGCTTGCCGCTGTAATACAGCAGGGGCCGGTCGCAGGTATAGCCGATGCCGGGCAGGATCACGGCCAGCTTTTTGGTGTTTTCACCCAGGGACGCTTCCATTTCGTTTTCCTCCGTCGTTTCAGTTTTTTTCAATATTATACGCTTGAACGAAATTCTTTGCAAGGAAAACCCCTCCGGCGCTTCGCGCCACCTCCTCTGACAGGGGAGGCAATTGAGGCTCCCCTATCAGGGGAGCTGTCGGCGAAGCCGACTGAGGGGTTTGGAAGGTGAATCTTGAAACAGAGGTTACTACTCAGCCCCCCCCTGGAAGAACCACCGAGAACCGGCGTCAAGGGGGGATTGTCAAGGGGATCTCCCCTTGACTGAAATCCGCACCGGCGGCGTGTACGCCGGGAGGGGCCGAAGCGCCCGGAAAATATGCCCTTGGGCAATTGTTGATAAAGAACCTTTTTCTGAAAGATTGCGTGATCGGTGTGGTCACGCAGTTTTTTCGTTCAAGCCTTTAACCACGGTAATCGGTTGGTTGATCGCGGGGAAGTCAAGTTCGCCGATGAAGTTGAAGATGATCTCGATCTTCTGGACACGCTTGCCGGAAGTGTTATCCGCCTCATGGACGACGATCTTTTTCACAAATTCGTTCACAATGGTGGGCGTCAGTTCCGCAATGCCCGCACCAACATACTTGCGCAGAAGATTCATGAACTGAGTGAAATGATCGTTGGTTTCCTCCTGACGTCGGACAATTTTGTCCAGCGTGGAGATTTCATCGGTCAATTCCTTCTGCTCCTGCTCGTACTTCGCGGACATTTTCTGGTAGCGTTCCAGGGTGAGGATGCCCTTGGCGTAATCCTCATAGGTGCGCGTCAGAAGATCGTCGATCTCATTGCTCCGTTTCTTTGCCTGCTCCATCTGCTTCTGTGCCTGACGGAGTTCTTTCTCCTGCCGTTTGCGTTGGCTCTGCATCCATTCACCGGCAAAATCCACCGCTTCCGCCGCCACATATGAAGTCATGTACACGATCTGTTCCAGAACGATGGTTTTCAAAACCACTTCCCGGATGTAGTGTGCGCTGCAATCCCCGCGTCCCAAGGCGTATTTTCCACAGTAATAGCTGTCCCTGTTAGTCTTTCCCCTGGAATCGGCCCGGTAATACAGCCTCGTTCCACAATCGGCACAGAACAGCAGCCCGGAAAACATGCCTTGCCGATTCGGTTCCTTCGTTGGGCGGCGCTTCTCGTCCAGCAGTTCCTGCACCCGTTCCCATTGCGCAAGCGGAATAATTGCTTCTTGCGTATTCGGGATTTCAAGGGTATTTTCCGGCGCGTTCATCAGGCGCTTTTTCAGCTTATAAGACTTGGAATAAGTCTTAAAGTTGATCGTGCAGCCCGTGTACTCTTTGCTCCGCAGAATCTTCCGAACTGAATTGTTGTTCCACCGGTACGGCTCTTTCTTGGGCATCCTGCCATGGCGAAGGTCGTTTACCGCCGACGGGTTGAACACTTTTTCCGCTTCCAGCAGCTCCGCGATCTGCCTTGTCCCTTTTCCGTCCATTGCCAGAGCGAACATCCGCTTGACGACAGGCGCATATTCTTCGTCAATGATCCACGCGCCTTTCGCGTCCGGCGAATCCCGATACCCATACATGGGGCGGTTGAGATGCTGACCGCTTTTTCCCTTGGCCTGCATCACAGCCCGCACTTTCCGGCTGGTATCACGCGCATAGAAATCGTTGAACAGGCTGCGGACCGGCGTGAAATCGTCCTCTCCCTTGGCAGAATCTACGCCATCGTTGATAGCGATGAAGCGGACGTTCTGCATGGGAAACTTAATTTCAAGGTACCTTCCCACTTGCAGATAGTCCCGTCCAAATCGGCTCAGGTCTTTGACGATGATCGTTCCTACCTGACCGCATTCTACCAGAGCAAGAATTTCCTGCATGGCGGGACGGTCAAAATTGGTGCCGGTATAACCGTCATCGACGAAGAACCGAGTGTTGGGAAAACCATGATCCTGGGCGTATTTCCCAAGGATGGTCCGCTGGTTGGAGATGGAGTTGCTCTCGCCTTCCTGGTCATCCTCGTTGGAAAGGCGGCAGTAGAGCGCGGTGATCAGTTGCTGATCCATTTCGTTATCCTCCTTTGTTGGATCAGCCGACTGTACCGTAGTGCTTGTAGGTATTATATCACGATTGGCTGGAAAAGTCATTACGTATTTACCTCTTTCTGCGTTTGGGCGGATAATAGATCATCAAAAAGAATCCGCTTGAGCTTATCAAGAAACGGTTCTTTGCCCTGACAGCACACAGTAATTTTGTAAATTGTATTGCCGATCTCTTTTTTTGTAGGGTCGGAAAATGGATCGTATTCATCAACGCATGGAGAAAGCGATTTACGGTTTTTTATATCTTCCATCGCATAATCAATATAATCATAGGAGTTGCCGGATTCATAGTCATCATTGTGGTTCATGGTTTCGCCTCTTTCATTCTTATAAGGTTCATATTTTTAGTTTCTATTATACTGTGTCTGGGCTTGTCTCTCTGCTTGTTCGGCCTGCTGCCGGGCAAGACGTTCCTGATTCGCCCGTTCAAGCTGTTCCAGAATGGACGGATATTCCGGTTCTTCGTCCTGAATGGCGACGTCCACGCAATGCTGGACGTTCCGAAGCTGATCCAGGATCGGCTTTATATCTTCCAGCTTATTTTGCAGCTTTGCAAGATGGGCTGTCAGCCTTTCGCTTTCCGCTTTCAGGGCGGCGGTATTCACTTGGATACTGCCGTTCACTTTCATGAGATAGTGGTAGGCTTTTCCGTACTGCTTCAATTCGTCCTGGTGCTGGGCGTAAAAGGCTTCCTTCTTTCCTTTGAAAAAAATACGGCTGTACTGGTCGTGAAGGGGCTGAAGCTGTTGCAGCGTTTTTCCAGTCTCCGTTATCGTGGAAATGTTTTTCAGCCGCTTGTTTGCCTTTTTCAGTTCGGCGTCAATATCTCCCGTTTCGGTTTGCAGCGCTTCCAGCTTGGCTTTCATGTCCTCCACGGTGAAGATTTTCTGCTCTCTCAGAAACGTGGTGGCCTGTGAAATGTGCATCATATCCTGTGCCATCCGCTTCAAAACTACCGTGCGGTTTTTCCAATGGGCTCGTTCTTCGTTCCGAATCAGAAGCCATGAATAGAGATAACCGTTGATCGGCGGATTCTTTTCCAGTTTCTTTTCTTCCCGATGCTCTTTGGCGGCTTCGGTTTTTTCTTTCACCCACTCCTGGAGCTTCTTGAAGTTCCTTCTCAAATACGCCAGCAGCTTGTTGGTTTCTTTGATGTCACGGTTCAAATCGCCCAAATAGCTTTTCTCTCCCCGCGCTTCCATGGCGCAGGCGGCGCGGCCCATGTGGACGGTGGGAATCTGATCAATCTCCTGCCGTTTATAAGAACGGAGATCCACCCGCTCCGGTTGATGGTTCCGTTCCAGATATTCGTTCTGAATCGTCTCCCAGCCGTGACGCCAGATTTCGCAGTTCCGGGGATTGTTCCAATCGTTCACGTTCTCCCGATGGCTGGCCCATTCGCCGCTGGCAAGCTGCATCCGGTTTCCACTGCCGTCCAGGTCGTAAACCTTCCGGCATTTGGGCATCCACTTTCCCTGTTCGTCCAGGGAACGGAGCGTCAGGAGAATATGCGCGTGCGGATTGCGCGGTTCCTTTCCTTCGTCGTGAATGGCGAAGTCACAGCACATGCCTTCATCCACAAAATATTTCTGGCAATACGTCCGCACCATTTCCGGGTATTGATCGGCAGGTACTTCAACGGGCAGCGCCATAATGATACGCCTCGCAAGCTGCGCGTTCCACTGTGTTTCCGCTTTCTCGGCGGCGTTCCATAATGTGCCGCGATCCCGGTATGCTTCCGGCGCATTTTTCGGCAGCAGGATTTCCGTGTGAATCACGCCCGGTTTCGTGTGGTACTTCTTCCATTTTTGTTCGTAATCGGAATAGATGTTGGTTCCGCTTTGGTAAGCCGCTCCGGCCACGGCAGATTTCTTGGCTGAGCGCTTCACCAGCGAAACTTGAAAATGGGGGCAGGGCATTTCCTCACCTCCCCATACGCCCTGACCCTGCGCGGTGCTCTGCACCCGTCGTTCCTCTCTCAAAAGGGATAGCCGCGAAGCGGCGCAAGGGGCTCGGAGCGCCCGGAAATCCTGCCCTTGGGCTGGATTTCAGCGGAGAGCGGGCCGGAAGGCCCCGGACGGCTATGCCGGGAGGCCCCTTGTTGATGAAGTCTGTTCCGGCTGTTCAGGCCAGGAACAGGCTTCATCTATTTGCGCGTTCAGCAGCGAAGCTGAACCGCAAATACCCTCGGAGAGCGCAATTGCACCGGAACGGTGTATAATTGCGCCTCATGCTTCGGTCGTTCCTGGAGACTGCCCCGAATAGGCTTCTTGCAGCATCTTTTTCGATGCTTGTTGGACGGGTTCTTGTTGAAACGCAGTTTTCAGCAGGGTCATGACTTGATCGTTGGAAAGTGCTTCCGGGTCTCGGAGAAAACTCTCCAGCATCCCGGCGCGTGTGCATAGGCGGTGGGTTCTCTCCCGTCGCGTGTAGCTGTCCATCAGCTTTTCGTCCGCTTTGATCTTATCTCCCAAGGCATGTTGGCGCTGGGCGAGCTTTGCAAAATACTTCTGGTTCTTGTCCCGTTTCGCGTACAATTCGGGAAGGGTAGGTTTGTGGGGCATCGTTTTTTCCCTCCTTTGATGTTTGGTCGTTTGGAACAGTTTGTTCCTACAGTCATGTTGTACATCTGGATTAATCACATAAAAAAAGTCATGACCGACTTCTGCGGCGCACTCCAAAAATGGATTGCGCATCTTATCGCATCAGTCAATCATGACTTTTAATTCGGCCATCCGGGGCTGCACTCGGATTTTTCAATGCATATAAGCAAGGAGCCGCGGCGATTGTAAATGACCATGATGCTCACTCAAGCACATAAGCAGTTTTCGTTGCTTGAACCGATCATGATACGAGAACATTCTATCCCGTTTTCTTTTTCTTGTCAAGAAAAAATTTGCTTTGTTGTCTTTAAATAGCTGGTTGCTGGCTATATTTACGACTGTTTTTCCAGAACCCCAACCGATTTGAACAATGTCCGGGCTACGCTTCCTGTTACAATTCTTATGATGCTCTCTTGAGAAGCCCCAAAGGACAGCAAATTGATACTGCCGTACCAAACGATCTTTTCATCAATGACAGCGAATTTCTGATGGATTGCTTTTTTGCAGGAAACAGTCGCGCCGCACCCGCGAAGATGCTGTATAGCCCGGAAAGCATCAGCTGACGACTTTCCCTGGAAAGCATCGGACGGCCTTGTGACAACAGATACTTGAATTGGGTGAGGATTCTCACTTATTGCACGGAATAACCAATCCACACGTCCTTCTTTTACGAATGGACTGACAATGAAGACGCTTTTTCTGGCGCTCCGGACATCATGAAGGAATGGCTCGACAAAAGATTTCTGATCATAAATGATGTCATTGCTGATATTGGTATCGCTGCGTTCAGAACAAACCTGATAACCAAGCGAAGCATAGGTCCTCAGCCTCTTGTTGTACATGCGTTCCAGCATGATGGCCTGGTCGTCAATGTAATCGTATACTCTGACTTCTGTTTTTCCGCTGAACAGACGATGCAAACGTCCGGCATACTGCGCGAGAATTCCCTCCCAGGAGACAGGCATTGCAAGAAACAGCGTATCAAGGCGGGATTCATCAAACCCTTCTCCGATATATTTGCCCGTAGCGCAGATGACAATCGGTTTATCTATTGGCGCTGTTCGTATCCTTTGGAGCAGGCTGGCGCTTTCGGCACTCGTCTGACCGCCGACAAGAACAAAAACCTGTGTGAATGCTTCTTTAATCAACTTGGCCAGGGTCTGAACGTGCGCGACTCTCTCGCTCAGCACCAGACAATTCCTTCCCTCGTTCACACAGGAGAGCACATCGTCAACGATCAGATGATTGCGCATTTCGTCTTCAGCAATTTGACTGTAGTATGCCGCGATCCCTGCTATTTCATTGTCTCCGACTGGAGAGAATACCGTTCCGGTAAAGCGGGGGATCATGATATGGCTGAAAGGACACTGCGCCGCCTGTTCTCGGGCGTCAACACGGTAACGAATCGGGCCAAGATACATGGGAATGATCGGATGATGGCCGTCTTTTCTTTTCGGCGTCGCAGTAAGTCCGTATGAATATTTGGCGCGAATCTTTTTCAAAACAGCCTCAAAACTGACAGCAGGAACATGATGGCATTCATCCACTATGACAAGGCCATATTCACCGATCCATTCGGGTATTTCATCCTTTTTTTCAATGGACTGCATCATTGCGATATCGATGATACCGCTGCGTAAATCCTTCCCCGCTCCGTATTGTCCAATAATTGAACGCTCCCGCTTTCTTCCTCTGCGCTTGGGGAGATTGGGCAATTCTTCTTGAATATCAAGGAATTCTTCCAAGCGCTCTTTCCATTGGTCAAGAAGCTGTTTCCGATGGACAAGAATCAACGTGTTTGTTTTCTTGTCCGCGATCAACGCGGCCGCAAGCACGGTTTTTCCAAAGGCGGTTGTTGCGGAAAGGACGCCCTTATCATAGCTTTTCAGTATCTCAAAGGCAATCTGCTGCTCCATATACAGGGAACCTTTGAAAGAAACCTGTATTATTCTCCCCTTACACTGCTCATCCTGCCATTCCACGGGAATGCTATTTTCCGCGGCCCAATGATCAATTGCCTCCTTGCATCCTCTTGGAAGACAAAGGTAGTTTCCGTCATATTCAGCGCAGCAAATGACCCGCGGCGTATCCCAGATGGGCATTCGCAGGGCCTGCTTTTGGTAAAATTCCGGGTTCCGAAATGCCGCGAGCCGCTTCAATCTGTTCTGCGCCGCACTTGAAACGCCCACGGTAGAAATGTATATGCGGTCCGCGATAACACACTTCAGGTTTCTGGTCGTATCAGTTGGTAAAAGCTTGTCCGTTCTTTGACGATTCCAGGGCTTTTCTTCTTCATCTTCGGATACAAGATCGCCCAAAGGATAGACGCACATTTTTGAGATGGCAGATTCAACATCCGTCAAATGCATTCTGCAAACAGTAGACAAATATGCCCATTGATCCGGATATGCATTTCCTTGTTCATCAATGAACAGACTGCCGCCGCGGGAATGTGCCGCTTCCGGCTGGAGTGGGAGAGCAATCAGATTGCCAAAGCCGCCCTTCGGCAAAGTATCCTGATTGGGAAACATTCTGTCATACGACGCGAATGAAAGCCGTGCGTGGGATTTCATGGCGGAAGTAACGATGGAGGAGCCCATTCTTCTGGCTGTGGACGCGGGGATCGGCTCACTGAAGAAAAACCAGACATGCGCTCCGTTTCCGCTCCTGGATTTTTCAACAGCGCAAGGGATTTGATATGTTTGACAAACATCACGGACACCCTGAACATCGTCACGCCAGTTTTCTTCATCCAGATCAATCGCCAGGAACCAGCAGGAGTCATCGGGCTGAAGCGCATAGATTCCCATGATGTCCCTGTGCTGCTTTGAAAGATGTCTTTCTATGGCTTCGGGCGTATAAGGAAAATAATCCGGATTCGTACATTGATGACATTTCTTATTCGGAAGAGGACATACACCGGGAATCCATGCGTTTCTGCAAGCCGGGCTGTACCCTTTCTTTCCGTTTCGTTTACTCTCCCAATAAAGCGCATAAACGTCATCACGCCCATGAAACAGGGACATGAATAGTTGAATTCTTTCCTCCAGCGGACTGCTTTTGCTTATACTTACACGATTTGCCGGGCCGATTGAAATCTGTATGGAGGAAGCTTCCGGCTTTTCATTTTCTTCGACGTTATTGATTGTGACAGGTTCTATAGAAATCTGATGCGCTGTAAGCAATTCCCGAAGGCGCTTGTTTTCTTCTTCCAGCGCGCGGCAGCGTTCAGACATGATATGATATCGTTCTTGTATTGTTCCCTCGTACATACCATCATCCTCATTCTGCCATGATCCCACTGCTAAAAACTCATTTTCAGGAGTCGATGGATACAGCGCATCACATGCGTTTCTGATTTTGTCTAAGCAGTGACCTTCTGATTAGAATGAGTATTCATCCACGGCATAGCTTGGGATAGGCTTAATCCATCCAAGCATGGCAAGATCTTTGATTGCTGCTTTGACTTCGTTTTCTTTTTGCCCAATCCACCGTTTTTTCCAAGTCATAACCCCATCAAGCACATCTTGTTCAGAAACGTTCTCGCTGCTTTTTTTCAATTCATCGTACTCATAAATAATCGTAGCGATCATTTCCGCCTGATCAGTATTTTTGATACGGCAGAATAAATCTATACAGGAATCCAAAGATTCTATTTCAGCCGCGCTATAGTTATTACGCTGAAGAACGAACGAGGGTGAGACATGCACTTCTATCATCTTGCCATGCGGAGCTTGCTTTTCTAAAATCAGATTCGCATTTGACAGCGCAGATATAGCAGTATGCACCTGTTCTGCATACGGCCCATACCAGCTCTTCACAAAGGTAAACCCAGTCTGGATGCCGCAGCGTGTCAGAATATAGCAAATTTTTTGCAATATGACCCGGCCCACATGCAAAGTATACGTTCCTTCATTTACTTTACGAATCACTTCAAGAATCATTAACCAGCGATCATTAAAACCACTTGGCAGATTTCCAGTAATCGCTGCATCATCTTGTACTTTCGCAGTAGATAAGTAGTCCACTGTCAACTGTTCAGATTTTGTTCCGAATGGTGCATAGATTTCAATGTCTATTGGCAAACAGCTCAGTTTGTTATACATAATTGGGCCGACAACATCCCATGTCAATCCCCCATTTCCGCAGCCCAAAGGCGGAAATGCAATAGAGGTGATGCCGAATTTTTGATAGTTCTCTACAAACCAGTTCAAACCATCAAAAATATATTCAAGCTTTGATGGAGAACGCCAGTGGTCTTTTGTGGGGAACATCAAAACGGATGTGCCCAATAAATCCTGGTAAAAGAACGGTTTGCCAGGACGGACAAGTTTTTGATCGCATAGCTTCACGTATTCTTTATATATGTCAGGGAAACGTTTCTTAAACTCCAAGGCGATTCCTTTTCCCATTACACCCACGCAGTTGACCGTATTGACAAGCGTTTTCATAGAAGTATCAAATATATTCCCAATCAGAATCTTCATTCTACACACCGTCCTTAAGGAAGAATGTATCTGGATGCACCCATATCCGCTTATCGAATCCAAAGGATTGCATCGCATTCTTTGTTCTTTCATATGGCACAACAGCGCCTGAAATCATTTTATAAGGTATACAATACGGCACCAATACTTCCGCACACTTGACTCGTTTTTTCTCTTCTTTTTCAAAATAGTCGTCCGCGTTCCACCATTCGGCAAAAACCTTTTGAAAATCTAAAGACAGTAACCCTTCTTCTGCCGTATAGAATCTTGTAATGTTACTTGCCGCATTTCCGTCTGAAACAACCACACCTTCCATTTCCAGGACATTTGGTAAGATCAGTAAAACGCAAAGTTCTTCCATTCTGACTTTTTCGGGGTGGCACTTGCGGTAAAACATCATGGGATTCCGGGCGGAGAAATATAGACTCGCGTATTGATGGAGCCTCAATCCATTGGGTACCCTTTTCTGATGGCGCAAATCTTGAACGTTTTCCATTGCGATGGATTGATGATTTATCATTTGAACCCGTTCATAAGATAACAGTCCGTTTCGCATGATTGAAGGGATGTTACCTATATGATTGATATTTCTCAAGTATTTCTTTCCAGTCCGTTCATAGAATAATGACGCCAAATCATTCATGCTCCACCACCCCTTTTAGCCCCTCTGAATCAATAATACACACTGAATTGCTGCTCGTCAACACTCTTCGAGAATAAACCACCTCTAAATCAACCTTATTCCATATAATCCAATGTACTGTCATTCAATTTTTTCCTGATCTCACGCCAATACGGCATATGCTCGTCCATAAACGCCACAAAATCCTCCCCGTGGTTTCTGATTTTCAAATGGGTCAATTCGTGAAGAATCACATATTCCAGGCATTCCGGCGGCTTTTTTGCAAGCTGCAAATTGAGCCAAATCTTCCCGGTTTTTGTATTGCAGGTTCCCCAGCGGGTGGTCATGTATTTCGTCTGCCACGCGCTGCAATGCAATCCCGTTCTTTGCTCCCATATGGGCAGGTACTTTTCGATCTGTTCTTTCAGCAGCCCGCGATACCATTCATTCACGAAAGCCTCCCGCTGTTTCGGGGTGCTTTCTTTCCGAACGGTCAAAACCGCCTTGTCCCCGCTCAAAGCCAAAGAGTTGCCCTTATAACTGTAATCCACCTGCAAAAAGTACTGTTTTCCCCATACATACAGCGTTTCCCCGGATACATACTGCCGTTCCGTCTGACGCGGCTGATTTTGAAATTTTTCCTGCTGTTTGCGTATCCAGCCGATTTTTGTTTTCGTGAACAGGATGATGGCATCGTCGGAAAGTCCTTCCGGCGCGGACACCCTGACCCTTCCGTCCGGCGGCAGCACCGCCAAATGAAGATTCTTGATCTTCTTTTTCACGATCTCGACCGGTAAATCCCCAATATACGTTTTCATCAATATTCCTCTTGCTCCACGACGATCCTGTAAATTCTTTCCACTTCGGCATCGTCGTTCAGAATCTGATACAGTGCGCGCTTGATTTTCTTTTCCTTCACCGGATGATTGCGGAACCCGTCCTGCTTGGCGTGAAGGACGGCCTGATGCAGTTTCAGCGCCAGTTCTTCATTTTCGCCGCAGTTATCATAGAACGCCCGGGCCGCACCGCTGGCCCTGATGGATTCGGGGTATCGGCTGTTTTCTTCCGGCTTGGTGACGTGGCTGGCCAATTCCATATATTTCTGAATCAGTTCTTTATAGGCAAGCACGCCTTTCCGCCGATCCAGGATCAGCTGCTCCAATACGGCCGACATTTTGGCGTAGTAAGCCGGATTGATGATCAGCCGTTCCACCACTTTCTTTCGGATGTTGTTTTCGATGGTTTCGGCGGCGCTTTCCTGCTCCTTGGGATTTTGCCCGTTATTCAGCTTTTCTTCCTGGGCCAGGATGAAGTTCAGCAGCGTGAAGTCCTCAAACGCGCCGATTTTCTGCGCTTCGTCCGCCGAAATATAATTGTCGATCAGGAAGCGCATCCCCGGTTCATAAACCTTCATATCAATAAAATCGCCGCTGGCCCGGCCCATGGCGTCGCGCAGATTCAGATAGAAGGTCACTTTTTCTTCAAACTTTCTCTGCTGTTCTTCGGTATAGCCCACATCGTCAAAGCGCGGCTTCATTTCGGCGAACGCCCTCGCAAGGCGGCTCACCAGCCGGTACAGCTTTTCCCGCAGGCGGGCAAAGGCTTCGTCCGCTTCTTCGTTTTCCCCGCTTTCGCCGCAGAAATAATGCTGATATTCCAGCTCGGACCGGGGCAACTCCACCCCCTCGCACAGCGATTCCAATTCGTCCAGGGTATCCAGGAAAAACCGGTTGGCTTCCTCCGTGCGGTCTTTCAGCAGCCCTTCCACGTCCGCCGCGTCGAAATCTTCAAAAGCTCCGGAGGTATATTTGTTGATGGCCTCGGTCAGCCTGCCGAACAACTGCCGGTAATCCACAATATAGCCGAAATCCTTGGTTTCGTCGTCCAGCCGGTTCACGCGGCAGATGGCCTGAAACAATCCATGATCCCGCAGGGGCCGGTCGATATACAGATAGGTACAGGGCGGCGCGTCAAAGCCGGTCAGCAGCTTGTCCACCACGATCAGCAGGTTCATATTGGCTGGCTCTTCGATAAATTTTCGCTTGGCTTCCGTTTCAAAAGCCTCCACCCGGGCGGCGATATGCCGTTCATCCTCGCCGGGCTGAACGCCGATCATATTGAGATACGTGGTGTACTTGATAAAGGTCTGGGTGTCTTCCTCGTCGCTGACGGTATCCGTGCGCAAATCTCCCGCGTTGGGCTTATAGGAGGAAATGATGGCGCACTTATGAAAGCCCTTATTTTGGAAAATCTTATAGAATTCACAAGCGTTGTGCACATTGTACGCAACCAAAATAGCGTTCCCCTTGCCGTCCGCCAGCCGGTCCTTGATTTTGAAATCGAAAATGATGTCGTTGGCGATGCGCTCCAGCCGGGCATGGGAGGAAAACACCTTCTGCATGTTTCCCCAATAGGCTTTCAGCTTCGCCTTGGCCCTTGGGGCCAAACCCCGGGTTTTTACTTCAAACCAGGTATCGATTTTGTCCTGGGAAGTAATATCCTGAGGAATATCCCGGGCCTCGTACCGCAGATCCAGGATCACGCCGTCCCGCACGCCGTCATTGAATTTATAGGTGTGGATGTACCCGCCGAATATTTCCAGGCTGGTTTTCTTGTTCTTTTTCAGCAGCGGCGTGCCGGTAAAGCCGATAAAGACGGCTTGGGGCAGAATGGCTTCCATGGCCTTATGCAGTTTACCGCTCTGGGTGCGGTGACATTCATCCACGAACACCACCATATCGCCCTTGGCGGAAAAGTTCTTAGGCAGGGAGGCTTTTATTTCTTCAATGTATTTATCATAATCTTCTTCGGATATATCCTTAGTTTTCCGGCCGAATTTATGCACCAGGGAGCACATGAGCCGGTCGTCGTACCGGTTCAGGCGCTCCACTAAATCCCGCCCGCTCCGGGTGCGGACGATCACTTCATCCACGCCCTTGTAATTCTTTTCGATTTGCTCGTCCAGTTCCTCCCGGTCGGTGACGATCAGCACCCGGGCGTTGGGATTATTGGAAAGAATCCATTTGGACAGCCACACCATGGTCAGGCTTTTGCCGCTGCCCTGGGTATGCCACACGATGCCGCCCCGACGCTTTTCCGTCAGCCGACGCTGCGCCCGCTTGATGGCGTAATACTGATTATAGCGGCAGACCTTTTTGATGCCCTTATCAAAGATCACAAAGTTATGGATCAAGTCCAGGAACCGCTTTTTATAGAACAGGCTGAACAAATCCTGAAACAGCTTTTCCGGGATACTTTGGCACGTTTCCTCGATCAGAACGTCAGTTTCGCTCCGTTCCTCGGGGAATTCCTGAAAGTTGTCCTGCCGCCATTGCAGATAATGCTTTTCCGGCGTGAGCAATGTGCCGTAGCGCAGGCCCTCGCTGGTATTGCCCGCCATGCAGAACTGCATGGTAGTGAAAAACTGCTCGATAAAGTGGGCCTTCTGGTTGGTCAGGTTCTGGCGGATGCCGTCGGACACGGAAATGGTGCTTTTTTTCAGCTCGATCACCGCCAGGGCGATGCCGTTCACATAGATCACCACGTCCGGGCGCTTGGTATGGTCGCCCACCACGGTGACTTCCTCGGCCACGGCAAAATCGTTTTTCCCCACGTCCTCAAAGTCGATGAAATACACAGTCTTTTCCGGCTCGCCCACGTTTTCCCGCACCTTGGCCCCGTATTTCAGCAGGGAATACACTTCCCGGTTGGCGGCATACAGCCCTTGCTGCAAATTGGCGGAGGCTTTCACCAGCGCCTCCACTGCCCCGGCGGCCAGCCTGTCCGAATACCCACGGCTCCGCAGATACGCGCGCAAACGATCCTGTATGATGTTGCTGTTTTCCTGATCGTGCAGGTTGCCCAAATAGGTATAACGCAGCTTGTCCACGAAAAACCGAATGACCCGGTTTTGGGTTTTGCGTTCGCTGTCGCCGATGTTGGACATAGTTCCACCTCATTTATTCAATCTCTTTATCGTTTTGAATTTTTCTGTTTTCCCATTCTTCACTAATGCGCATATATAATGATCTTTCACACAAAAATGCAACAGATTCGTTCATATTTTCAATTTTCACGATTCTATTGAATTTTATAAAGCCCATCTTTATTACGAGTTTTCCAATGAATTCATCTATAAATGAAGAACTGACAGTATGAACTTGTTTAAAATCGAGAATAATGATTCTATTTTCCCGCCTTAATGTATTTATTACATCATTTCTCAAACGGCTTCCTGCTTCTCGTGTTCCAGTTCCTTGACTATTCGCATATACATCATAATGAATAAACTCGTCTTCTTCACTTAACATTTCATCAATGCGGATATCAAATGCTTCATATGAGCTGCTAATAGATGCAAAAATAGACTTAAAATCAATTTCTTTATCAAGGTTTATTTGAAAATCGACTATTGTCTGTTTTGAAATATCAGAAAGTTTTGGTACTTTCTCATATTTTTTAAGTTCTCCTGCACTTGTAAGCATTATTGATGAGCCGCCAGAAGTTATTGACAAAATACCTTTGTTTTTTTGAATGGCCTCATACAAACCATATAACCCATTTCCTTGCCCCTTTCCATCACCAACCCCTTCTTGGATGGCAAGAGTAAGAGCATCAATTTCATAACGTGGATAATGCTTTGAATCTTTTAAAGAATTAAATATTCCCATCCCATAATCATACACGCAAAAAGCAATATGGTTGGTTTTGGGATGATACTGTGCCATCACATAACCTTCTTGGCGACCACTATGAGTGAGAACATTATCCATAACTTCGGTTATGCACCAATTAATGCTATCCAGTACACCTTTTTCGCATTCGCAAAGGGTACTCAATATATTTACAAATGATTGCGATAATTTTGCAACTTGTAAACCTGAATTAAAGCAATAGATTTTGTCAAGTGGTAAAGCATATACACTTTCAAGATCATCTTCATCTGAATATACAAAAGGATCTTTAAATGAACACTTATTCAGATACGATTCTTTGTCAAATTCAAATGTGAATTGTATATTTTGTTGCTTGTAGTACTGAATTATTCCAGCAATAGGAACACACGCATTAGGGAATATTACCTCTGCGTTGCATCTTAAAATTATATCTGTCCATCCCCTCCGAATACAGCTTTGTATTCCTCGTATAAAGTCTGATACACACTTGGGATGATTTAAATTTTCAATGATGATTTCGTTATCTTTTATACTAATATTCACTATCTGATTATGTTCACTCATCGCTTATCTCCTCCAATACGTGTTTTTCCTGTTAGTAACTGTTGCATCATACCTTGTTTTAGTTGACGAGTTTTTGCCAACTTTTTTTCTATAGATTCAATGTCAATATCTATTTCCAGCAAAACATTTGCTATATAGTCCTGTTCGTTTTTTGTCGAGGGAATATCCCTCTGAACTGAACCAATTGTTCTGCCACTAAGGCTCGGTAATGCGGTTGCTTCTACAAGATCACCAAGGCATATAGTCTGAAATAAATACCATATATATAAAGCAGAATAACTATTATCGGGTTGAAATGACATTGTGTTATTATCTATACAGCATTTAGCTGTTGTAAATTTTTTTCGTTCAAGGAAAATAGCAGCACCAATTTTGGCAAAAACAATAGATTTTTCAGGAATGATATTGCAGTTTAACGTATTCACAATTTCATCAGAAATATAATTATTTGCTCGATGTAAAAAACGTTCATTGCCTGGACTATTGAAGTCCGACACCTTATAAAATGGGTATTTTCCTTGCTGTTGTCCTTGGTACTCTAATGGGAAACCATTACCGCTGACAAACCTCCCTAAATCGTCTATTTTTTTCTTTTCCCAAGGAGAAGTAAATCCTGGCAATCTTGTTTTGCCGGTGAGAAGCTGCTGCATGGTGCCTTGCTTGATGGCTTTTTTCTTGGCAATCAGTTTTTCCAATGAAGAAATCAATTCATCTATATCTGATATTGCTTCCGATATTTTTAACTGCTCGTCATATGGTGGCAAGGCAATTTCGATCATAGAAAGAACCTTTCCGTTTGTTAAAGCGCGTGTCGTATATGTACATGATTTTTCTATTGCTTGCCTTATATCATTTGTCATAAAACAATACTGACAAAATGCTGGATATAATTTCTGATTCTTCGGACGAGCTCGGAGTACAAAGCCGCTAAAAACACAGTTTTCTATATCATCCAAAAGCACACTTGCAAAGCCCACTTCCTCGGGGGTTTCAGATGTGCGTGTAAAGAACACGTCATTTTTTTCAACTTTGAATCTACTAATTTCTTCCGATGAAAGTGTTACTCTCCCCTTTATATCTTCTTTATGCATCCCTCTCTTTTTATACACGTCCATGTAATTGATAATAGGCGTTCCAGTTCCAAAATAATCTTTTCCTTTGTTCAGTCCATTCTTAAAATCAAAACACTCGCCAATTTGTACTTTCTCCCATTCCTTTACCATGTGAATCCCATCCTCTCCAAATGGGCCTTCACTTTGGCCTCGTAATCGGACACATCCTTTTCCAGCTCCGGCAGGGGGCGTTCATAGCGCTCCGCCAATTCCAGGATGCGGCCCGCCATGCTGTGGGAGGTGGCGGCATACAGGGCTTTGATGCCGTCGAAGATGGTATAGTACCATTTGCGGTTGACCAGCAATTCCTTGATTTCTTCTATCGTCAGGGCGGGGTATTTTTCCATTTCCAGCTTTTCCAGGGCGGCGTACAAATCCCGCACCAGCTTGGCCTGCTCCTTGGCCTTTTTCGTCAGGGTAATGTATTCTTCCAGGACGCGGGTTTCCTCCCCCTGGGGATCGGTCTTTTTCAGTTCTTTCAGCTTGGCCGTCACTTTTTTCGCGTCCAGCGCGTCGTTATCGTTCAGGCAGTCCGTCAGCACGCCGTCCTCCCCAGTTTGCTCCTCCGTCATTTCGTCCAGGCGGGCCTGGGTTTCATCCGCAATGCGCTGGGCCTCGTCGATCTTCGCCCGTTCTGCGGAGAAATACACCTTTTCAATGATGGCCTTGGGAATCAGCTTGCCGTCCCAGCCCTTGATTTTCTCCTTCTTTTCGCCTTTCTTGGTTTCGGTGATCTCCACATCGTATTCTATTTCCCGCCCGGCAGCGTAGCCGTCATATTTCAGCAAGAACACGTCGTCCGCCATGGTGGTCTGCCAATAGGAAAGCAGCACTTCGTATACGTCGTACTTGTCCACCAGTTCGATGTCCGCGTATCGGGCAATCAGCTTTTCCGCCAGCGCCACAATGAACCGCTTCACGTCCACATCGCCGCCAATATGACGCAGATCGCCGTCTACTTCCTGCTGCCAGGCGGAGAAAGCGGCGTCGATGCGGTCAGCGTAGCGGGAAAATTCGGCATCGTTATACACCGTGTTCCGCACGTCATCCTTGGGGATATTCAATTGATAGTAGCCAGGACGCAGCACGGAAAACAGCTTGTCCTTGAGACCCGGGAACAGCGCCCAATACTTGGCCATGGAATCCACGTCCGCCGCCGGAATGCCGCCGTGCAGATGGGCGTTGATGTCCTGCTCGTCCTCCGGCGTGCTGCTGTCGATATAGCGGGGAATGTTCAGATTGTATTCGTTTTTAATTTTGATTTCGTCGTTGGGCACGAACCGGGCATACTTGGGATCGTCGGTGATGCGCTGGTTGAAGGTGGTCACGATCTTGTAAATGTCCCGCTCCCGCAGGCGGTTCTTGTTGCCGTCCTTGATATAATCGTGGCTGGCGTCGATCATGAAAATGCCCTGGCGCTCGTCCGCGTCGGATTTGTCGATCACCAGGATGCAGGCGGGAATGCCCGTGCCGTAAAACAGATTGGCGGGCAGGCCGATGATGCCTTTGATGTACCCTTTATCAATGATGACCTTGCGGATGGTCGCTTCGGCGTTGCCCCGGAACAGCACCCCATGGGGCAGGATCACCGCCGCTTTGCCGGTGGATTTCAGGGATTTCAGAATGTGCAGAAGCCACGCAAAGTCGCCGTTCTTTTCCGGCGGCCTGTCGCCGTAGCCGTCAAACCGTCCGTAATCCTTCAGGCCGTCCGTCCAGTTTTTCAGGGAGAAAGGAGGATTGACCACCGCGAAGTCGAAGCGCTTGAGCACTTCGTCGTTGGAGCCTTCCTCAAAGTACTGGGGATCGGAAAAGGTGTTGGCGGCCTTTATATCGCCCGCCGCCTTGTTGTGCAGCACCAGGTTCATTTTGGCGAGACCGGCGGTGGTGGTTTCCTTTTCCTGGCCGTAGATGGCGATTTCAAAAGGCGCTTCGTCCGCAGCGCGGATCAGCAGCGAACCGGAACCGCAGGCGGGATCATACACCGAATAATTCTCCGTGCGCTCGGTGATCCGGTCGATGCCCACCACTTTGGCAAGAATGCGGGATACTTCGGCGGGCGTATAGAATTGTCCCTTGCTCTTTCCGCTTTCCGTGGCAAAATTGCGCATCAGGTATTCATAGGCGTCGCCCAAAATATCGTCGCCACCCGCTTTGTTGTTCTTGAAATTGAACTCGTCCCGCTGGAAAATGGCGATCAGGCCGGTAAGCTTGTCCACCATTTCCTGGCCCTTGCCCAGCTTGGCTTCGTCGTTGAAATGGGCGTTGTCGATCACGCCGCGCAGCTCGTTGGCTTCCGCCAGCTTGGCGATGATTTTGTCAATGCCCTCACCGATGTTCTTGGTGCCTTTCAGCGCAGCGATATCGTCAAAACTGCCGCCCTCAGGCACGGTGATGTCCGCGTACTTGACGCCCTTGAACTTGTCCGTAACGTATTTCACGAACAGCAATGTCAGAATATAATCCTTGTACTGCGATGCGTCCATGCCGCCGCGCAGTTTGTCGCAGCTGGCCCATAAAGAACTGTACAGCTCGTTTTTCTTGATTGCCATAAGTGCAGCCCCTGTTCATCCGTTTGTATTTTGCAGGTCATTCATTTTTCATCTGTTTTCAGCGTCTTGACATACCTGCCGCTTTTGATCCTCGCATCGTCTGGTTTTTCAGCGCTGTCCGGGATCACCCAGGCGTGACCCACGCGTACAGCGGAGGGAATTCTTCCTTCCCCGCACAGCACCTGAATCCTTCACGGAGAAATGCCCCACCGTTCCGCGGTCTGTGATACGGATAATAACGCCATAAGAATCCTCTCTCTTTGAAAAAGTGCTTTAATAGTTTACAATCATTATAAGCGCTGAAGCGAATAAAATCAATATAGATTATTGAAATAAAGGAAGCCGTCAGGCTTGAAAATCTTCCTGACGGCTTGCCGTGACTTGATTTTTGTATTTCCTTTATGCGAAGATGATTTTCTTAGGTTTAGCACTACGGTCAATCGGCTTATTGTTGTAGTTTTCAGAAGGGGTCTTTATCACCATTTGCCCTTTGGCATATTTTCAGCGGAGGCCGGGCCGGAAGGCCCCGACCAGAAAATTTCAGGCGGGAGCGCAGACGACCAGATGAAATTTTCCTTCCTTGCGGTTTTTCCGCCCGGGAGCACCGAAGGTGCGAGAGGAAAAACCGTGCGGGGGGGACGAACCGCCGATGGCCGCCTGCGGCGGGAATTTCATCGGCGGTGAGATCAGCCGAAAGGGAGCAATCTCCCCATGAAGGGGAGTTGCGACCATTGAGGCTGCGGATTCGCGGGGGGGGGATGGAATCCCCGCCCGCGTGTTACTACGAAGCCGAAGGCTGAGTAGTAACAAACAGGGCGGCTTTTGAAAAGCGCTTTGTTGAAATCACAAGCTCGGTCTGGTATAATGATGATAGCAAGGCAACCGGCGCGCGGCCGAAGGCGCAGAGAAGCGTTCAGCGCGGTT
Organism: Clostridia bacterium; assembly: GCA_017448975.1. Classification (GTDB taxonomy): domain Bacteria; phylum Bacillota; class Clostridia; order Christensenellales; family Aristaeellaceae; genus RUG563. The sequence continues at coordinate 12,825 of JAFSKN010000037.1, read as the reverse complement.
GGCCGTCCCGCCGCTTCCGAATGGAAAAGCGGCGGGCGTTACGTTTGAAAGGATGAATTTCATGAAAAAGGCCAAACTGACCCTGCACCCCGATTACAAAATCGGAAGCATTTCTCCCCGGCTGTTCGGCGCGTTTCTGGAGCCCATCGGCTCCATGGTGAACGGCAGCATGTACAACCCCAAGCATCCCCAGGCCGACGAACAGGGCCTGCGGCGGGATTATTATGAGGCGCTGAAAGAAACGGGCCTGCCCTGCGTGCGCCTGCCCGGCGGCAATTTCGTGTCCGGCTGGCAGTGGAAGGATTCCATCGGTCCACGCGAGCAGCGCAAAGTCCACTTGGACCCCGCCTGGTTCCAGTACATCCCCAACGACGTGGGCCACGACGAATACCTGCAATGGGCGGAAAAGGCGGGCACGGAGCCGGTATATACCGTGAATCTGGCCACCGGCAGCATTCAGGACGCCATGGACTGCGTGGAGTACACCAATTTTTCCGGCGGCTCCTGGTGGAGCGACCTGCGGAAAAAGAACGGCCACGCCCAGCCCTACAACGTGAAAACCTGGTGCTTGGGCAACGAAATGGACGGCCCCTGGCAGATCGGCTCCCGGGAAAAGGACCCCCGGGGCTACGGCGTCCTGGCCCACGAGGCCAGCAAGGCCATGAAATGGATCGATCCCAAGATCGAAACCGTGGCCTGCGTTTCCTCCTCCCCCTTCCTGAACCATTATCCCGACTGGGATATGCAGGTACTGGAGGAATGTTACAGTGCCGTGGACTACATTTCCCTCCACCATTACCACAGCGCGCCGCCGGATTTGCCCCATGCCCTGCTGGCGGGATATCTGGCCTTTGAAGACTACATCCGCACCGAAATCGCCCTGTGCGATTACCTGAAAACCAAGCTGCGCACCAAAAAAACCATGCTGCTGGCCTTTGACGAATACGGCAGCATGTTCCGGCCCCGGGGCGAAGCGCATTTGGGCCTGGCCGGACGGCAGAACGCGGACATGTTCGGCTTGTTCGACCCCAACAGGACCTATGTGCGTCACGACCCGGACGACTGGTCCACCCGCCGCCATCCTCCCATGGGCAACGAAATGCTGTCCGCCTTAGGCACGGCCAGCACCCTGCTTGTGCTGCTGCGCCACGCTGACCGCATCAAGATCGGCTGCGCCACCGGGGGCCTGAGCTGCCTGTGCCGCACGGACCGGGAGCACGTCTGGAAGGGCGCGGCCTATTATCCCTTCACCCAGATGATCCAGTGGGCCAAGGGCGAAGCGCTGCTGTGCCCCGTGGTCTGCGATCAATACGACGTGCAGGGCTATGCCATCGACGATATGAACCAGTACGGCGGCTTTACCGGCGCGGACACCGTTCAGGCCGCCGCCGCCCTGAACGAAGAAGCCGGAGAACTGACGGTTTTCGTCATCAACGCCGATCTGGAGGAAGCCCAGCAGCTCACCATGGACGCCCGGGGCTTTGAAGGCTATACCTTCCTGGAACACATCGAAATGCACGCCGGCAGCCCCGACGCCGCCAACACCTTTGAGCGTTCGGACGCCCTGATTCCCCTCACCGTGACCGACACCCGCTGCGACGGCGGCATTCTCTCCGCTAAGCTGGAAAAAGCCTCCTGGAACGTATTCCGGTTTACGGCGGAGCGGAAAGCATGAGTTCCGAAAGTGGAAATGAAAAAGTGAAAAGTGGAGATTTGAATGGACGGTGAGCTGCCAGATGGCCGCAAAATCGTTCACACAATGAAATTCCACTTTTCACTTTTTTACCGTGCACATGGCCCGCATATCGAACATCCGGCGGTATTGGTTCAGGTTGAGGCCGTGATCCAGATAATTGAGCAGCAGCTCCGCGCAGGCGCGGCTGTCGCTGTCCGCCTTGTGGTGATCCAGGGGGATGCCCAGGGCGTCGCACAGGGTATTCAGCTTGTGATTGGGCAAATAGGGATAGCACCGCCGCCCCATCTGCACGGTGCAGGCATAGGGCAGGAACGCGGGGGCGGGAATGCCGTAATCCTGGAGACAGCAGGCCAGCACCCGCATATCGAAGGGCGCGTTATGGGCCAGCAGCAAGCCGCTTTGCATGAACCGGCCGATCCTGTCCCACAGCTGGGGAAAGGTGGGCGCGGTCGCCACCATCTCGGGAGAAATGCCGGTCAATTGAATATTGAAGGCGTCGAAATGGGTCTCCGGGTTCACCAGGGTGCTCCAGGTGCGGAAAATCTGGCCGTCCTGGATCACCGCGATGCCGATGGCGCTCATGCGGTCATTATAGCTGTTGGGCGTTTCCACGTCGAAGGCGATGATGCGGTTCATTTCTTTCTCCTTCGCAAAGAAAAAACCCGCCAAAAAGCGGGTTACGTGGGGCAGGCAATTAAGCGTTAGCCTTGGCTTTCGCAAGCGCCTTGGCCAGACGGGCCTTTTTGCGGTTCGCGGTGTTCTTGTGCATAACGCCCTTGGAAACCGCTTTATCGATAGCGGAGGTGGTGGCGCTCAGCTGCGCGCCGGCGGGGGCGACACCCTCGGCCAGAACGGCCTGATACTTCTTCACGGCGGTCTTCACGCCGGATTTCACCATACGATTCCGCAGGTTCTTTTTCTTGCTCACCTTCACGCGCTTCATGGCGGACTTAATGTTCGGCAACTTCCTTCACCTCCTAAAGAGTACTTCGCTGATAATCAGCATCGGTTATTCTACCACAAAGAAGCACAAAACGCAAGGGCTTTTTTCCATCTTTTTTTATTTTGTGAGATTCGTTTGTTATCAAATGCTGGGTTCAACCTGTTCATCGGGCTGTTCATCGGGCTGTTCATCATCGTCGTGATAATCGTCCTCCGTATAGGGGCCGATGTAGCTGTCCGCCATATAGGTCATGCGCAGGATATCATCCCCCTGATAGGTGTACCTGAAGCCCTCATCGGTGCGGTAACCGGTCAGGGTAAACACCATGTAGCCGATCTTGGTGCCGGGCTGCACATAGTTATCGAAGTGGAAGCGTCCGTGGCGCGTGGTGCGCCCTTCGCCCAGGGTGTCGATGTAGTAGCCGGTGAAGATGTGGCTGTTTTCCGTGGTGCAGATGATCGGATTGTCATAATCGTCGTAGAGCTCGATCATGAAATAGATCCGGGCCATGTTCATGTTGCTGTTGTTCCGGATGGAGATCTTGGGCGCGTTGCCGTCCAGATAGAAATCGGTGATGGTCAGGGCCTTGCGGTAAGTGCCCACGCGCACGCGGCAGCTGGTGACAAAGCCGCCGTCCTCGGTGGTGCCGATCATGTAGGTCTCGCCCCAGGCATGGCCGTACACCCGCGGCTTGTTGGTTTTGCCCTTCACCGTGGCGATGCGCTCGTCGGTGGATACCCAGCTCATGTTGGTGTTGCTGGCGTCGCTGGGTTCAAGCACCGCCGTGATGGTCAGGGATTCGTCGGGATCCAGCACGTATTCCTGCCTGCCCATATGCACGCCGGTCACGGGCTGGATCACGCTGACCTTGACGCGGGCGGTCTTGCCCGAGCCGTCGTTGGCCTTCACGGTGATGTTGGCGTCGCCGCGCTTGAGGGCGTGAATGGTGCCGTCGGGATCCACTGTGGCGATCCGGGTGTTGCCGCTGGTAAAGCTTACAGTCTTGTCCGTGGCGTCCTCGGGGGATACGAGCCAGGAAATGCGGGCGCTTTCCCCCACCCGGAGGTTCAGCTGGGCGGGGCTGACGGTGATGCCGGTCACATGCTGATTGACAATCACCTGGCAGGCGGCGGTCAGCGACGGTTCCTCTTCCGAAGCGCAGATCACCGTGGTGGTGCCCGCCTTGACGCCGGTAACGCGGCCCTCTTTATTGACGGTGGCGATGGACGGGTCCGCCACGCTCCAAGTCACCCGCTTGTTGTTGGTATTGGCGGGCAGCACCGTGCTGGTGAGCTGGATGCTCCGGCCCGTGTAAACCGCCACGCTGCTCTGCTTGATGGAGACGGATTCCGGCAGCTGGGTGACCGTCACCCGCACAGTGGCGGTGCGGTTGGAACCGTCGGTGGCCTTGATGGTGATGGTCGCCTCGCCCCGCGCCAGGCCCTCCACGATGCCGTATGCGTCCACGGCGGCGATGCGGGGGGCGGAGGAGGTGAACGTCACGTTCTGGTTATTGGCATTCGCGGGCTGCACCGTCCAGTTCAGCAGGAGCTGTCTTCCCACGGGCACGGTCACGTTCTTCGGGTCCGCCTTGATGGCGGTGACCTGCTGACCCACCGTCAGCACCATTTCCGCTGTGACGGCAGGATCGGCATCGGCGGTACAGGTGATGACAACCGTACCCCGGCCTTTGCCGGTGACGCGGCCTTCACTGTTGACCGTGGCGACGGCGGGATCGGAAGAAGTCCACACCACCTTTTTGTTGTTGGCGGTGCCGGGCTGGACCTTGGCCGTGACGAGGATGCTGCCCCCCACAAAGAGCGAGGAATTCTTGCTGGTCAGGGCAATGCTTTCCGGCATCTGCTGCACGTTGATCGTGGCCTCGGCAAACTTGCCGCTGCCGTCCGCGGCCTTGGCCCTTACCTGGCCCACGCCCTTGGCCAGCCCGGTGATCACGCCCGTTTCGCTGATGGAAATGATCCTGGGGGTGGTGGTAGACCAGACCACATCCTGAATGGTGGTGTCATCGGGGGTAAAGACGGCGGCCGCCAGGGCCGTTCCGCCCACGCCCACAGCCTTCTTATCAAAACTGATGGCAATGGAGCGCGTCCGCTTTACGCAGTAGACGTGATACCGCACCGCCACTTCGGGATTGGACTGGCTGGCGACGGTCAGGATCGTTTCGCCCACAGCTTTGGCGGTGAGGACGTTGGCGCGCGCCTGCACCAGGCTCTCGTCTGCCGCGGTCAGGATGCAGCGCCTGTTGCTGGCGTCCTTGGGCAGGGCGGAGGTTTTGATTTCGGTCTCCTGGTTCACATAGAGCAGGAGCACCGGCATGGTTTCCCCCTCCTGGGGGTCCTCAAATTCGTAGGCCAGCCGTCCGGCCAGCAGCGGATCGTCGGGCGCGAGGACGGTCAGGGCCTTTTCGTCCACCGTCACCTGGGTCACGGCGCGCAGCACATGGATGATAGCTTTGGCGGTGTAACTCTTGCCGTTCACCTTGCTGGCCGCGGTAATGACCGTGTCGCCCTTGCCCTGGCCTGTAACGAGGCCGTCGGGGCTGACGGTGGCGGTCTTCTGGGAAGCGCTCTTCCACGTGACGTCGCCCCCCAGGGCGTCGCCCTGACGGAGAAGCTCCAGTTCCAGGGTCTCGCCCTCAAAGATGGAATACTCCTTCGCGGCGAAGGTAAAATCCTGATCCGCCAAAGCGACTCCGCACACGGCCAGGAGCAGAACGCAGCACAGGGCTGCCGTTATCCGGCGTTTCATTTTCAATTCCCTCCTATGTCAAGTGTTGGCAATTTGAGTATACGCTTGCAATGCGATTTTGGCAAGTGTTCCGCGGTTTTTCGCGCATCTTTTTTACAAAAGAATGTGCGGCGTATTTCACGGCGGCCCAGGTTGCGGCGTGGAAATATATGTGATATACTAACGGTGCGCCTGAGGGCGCGGAAATTGAACGGATCGAGGAAGCTCCATGGCGGAACCCATCATTGTGGCGGATCATGTATCCTTTTCTTATGACGACGAGGGGCCCCAGGCGGTGCGGGACGTGAGCCTGACCGTGCAGCGGGGTTCTTTTCATGCCATTTTGGGCCAGAACGGCTCGGGCAAATCCACTTTGGCGAAGCTCATCAACGGCCTGTATACCCCCGGCGCGGGCAAAGTGACCGTATGCGGCATGGATACCCAGGACGAAAAAAACACCTGGGAAATCCGCCGCCGGGCGGGCATGGTGTTCCAGAACCCGGACAATCAGCTGGTAGCCACCGTGGTGAACGAGGACGTGGCTTTCGGCCTGGAAAACATCGGCGTGCCCACGGAAGAAATGCCGGGCCGCATCGAAAAGGCCCTGCGGGACGTGGGCATGCTGGAATTTGCTGGCCGCGCCCCCCACACCCTGTCCGGCGGGCAGAAGCAGCGGGTAGCCATCGCCGGCGTGCTTGCCATGCAGCCGGAAGCCATTATTTTTGACGAATCCACCGCCATGCTGGACCCCCAGGGCCGGCGGGAGGTGATGGCCGCCGTGCGGCGGCTGAACAGGGAGCAGGGCATCACCGTGCTGTGGATCACCCATTTTATGGAGGAAGCGGTGGAATGTGACCAGGTACATCTCATGCACGAAGGGCAGATCGTCATGTCCGGCACACCCAAGGAAATTTTTGCCGACGCGGCGAAACTGAAACCCTACCGGCTGGACGCTCCGCCCATGGCGCGGCTGGCCCAGCGTTTGCGCAGTCAGGGCATGCCCATCCGGCAGGGCGTGCTGACTGTGGATGAAATGGCGGAGGAGGTGGCGCGGCTGTGCAGGTGACCTTAGAACACGTGACCCATACCTATCAGCCGAACAGTCCCTTCCAGTCCACCGCCATCCGGGACGTGAACATGGAAATCCGCCCCGGGGAATTCCTGGCCCTCATCGGTCACACGGGCTCCGGCAAATCCACCCTGGCCCAGCACATCAACGGGCTGCTGAAACCCACGGCAGGCAAGGTGCTGCTGGACGGGCAGGATATTCATGAGAAAGGCTTTGACAAAAAGGCCCTGCGGCAGAAGGTGGGCCTGGTATTCCAATACCCGGAGCATCAATTATTTGAAGAAACCGTAGCCAAGGACGTGGCTTTCGGGCCCAAAAACTTGGGGCTCAGCGAAAAGGAAATCGCGGAACGTGTGGAAGAAGCCCTGGCCCGGGTGGGCCTCGGCCAGCCCGGCATCGCCCAGAAATCCCCCTTCGAGCTGTCCGGGGGCCAGATGCGCCGGGCGGCTATGGCCGGGGTGCTGGCCATGCGGCCTGAAATATTGGTATTGGACGAACCCGCCGCCGGGCTGGACCCCCAGAGCCGGGAAGATATGCTGCAATTGATCGCCGGGCTGCACCGGCAGGGAACCACCGTCGTCATGATTTCCCATTCCATGGACGACGTGGCCCGCTTCGCCACCCGCGCGGTGGTGATGGAGCATGGAACCATCGCCATGGAAGGCGCGCCGGAGGAGATTTTCCGCCACGCCGAAAGGCTGGAACAAATGGGCCTGGACGTGCCCTCGGTATGCAGGCTGGGCCTGAAGCTGCGGGCCATGGGCGTCGATTGCCCCCCCGACATTTTCCGGGAGGAGCAGGCCGAGCGCGCCCTGCTGGCCCTGTGGAAAGGAGGCGCGGCCCATGGCGCTGAATGACATTACCTTAGGCCAGTACTACCCCGGCGACAGCGCGGTGCACCGCCTGGACCCCCGGGTAAAGATCCTGCTGTTGATTGCCCTGATCGTGGCGATTTTCCTGGCGGGGAACCTGCTGGCCTATGTGCCGGTGATCCTGTTTTTGGGGCTGGTATCTTCCCTTTCCAAGGTGCCGGTAAAGATGATGCTCAAGGGCTTAAAGCCCCTGCGCTTCATCCTGATCCTCACCTTCCTGCTGAACCTGTTTTTCCTGCAAGGGGAAACGCCGCTGCTGAACCTGGGCTTCGCGGTCATCACGAAAGAAGCGCTGATCACGGCCGTTCACTATTCCCTGCGCCTGGTGCTGCTGGTGCTGGCTTCCAGCCTGCTCACCCTTACCACCCCGCCCATCACCCTGACCGACGGGCTGGAACGCCTGCTCTCTCCCCTGCGGGCGATCCATTTCCCGGCCCATGAAATGGCCATGATGATGTCCATCGCCCTGCGCTTCATACCCACCCTGCTGGAAGAAACCGACAAGATCATGAAGGCCCAGACCGCCCGGGGCGCGGATTTTGAATCCGGCAACCTGATCGCCCGGGCCAAGGCCATGGTGCCATTGCTCGTTCCGCTGTTCGTCAGTTCCTTCCGCCGGGCGGGGGATCTGGCCATGGCCATGGAAGCCCGCTGCTACCACGGCGGCGAGGGCCGCACCCGCCTGCGGGTGCTGAAATGCGGGAAGCTGGATTACATCGCCTGCGGATGCGTGGCCCTGCTGATCGCGGCTGTGGTATTGTGCGGAAAAGTGTATTAATTTTCCGGGGGAAACCTCTCTTTGGAGGCCAAAGAGAGGTTTCTCCCAGCCCCCCTTCCGAGAAAGACACAAGGAAAATTTAAATACCTTAACAGCAAAAAAGCGCCGGAAAACTCCGACGCTTATTTGGGTGATCTTAGTCCACCGTGTAGGGCAGCAGCGCGATGGCACGGGCGCGCTTGATGGCCTCGCTCAGCTGGCGCTGATGCTTGGCGCAGTTGCCGGTCATACGGCGGGGCAGGATCTTGCCGCGTTCGTTGATGGAACGGCGCAGCCGGTTGACATCCTTATAATCGATGTATTCAATCTTATTCACGCAGAAATCGCACACCTTACGGCGGGGGCGCTTTCCACGGGGACGCGGACGCTTTTCGCCACGATCTTCAGACATAATCGTTTCCTCCTTCTTTCGATTTCCGTTTTCAAGGCGGTCAGAAAGGCAATTCTTCCTCGTCTACCTGCACGAAGCCGCCGCCCTGGGGGGCGCTGCCGTAGGCCGCGTTATTGGCCGGACGGGGCGCGGGAGCCGCAGGCGCGTAAGCTGCCGGGGCTTCGCCCTGGTCGTTCCGGGAAGAGAGGAATTCCACCTCGTTCGCCGTTACTTCCAAGCTGGCGCGGGTCTGCCCGTCATTGCCCACATAGGTGCGGCAGGTAACGGGGCCGCTGACATACACCTTCCGTCCCTTGGACAGATACTTGGCGCAATTCTCCCCCTGCTGCCGCCATACGCTGACGCGGAAGAAATCCGCTTCAGGCTGGCCCGCTTCGGCATTGCTGCCGCGGCGGCGGTTGACAGCCACGGTGAAGGAACACACAGAATCGCCCGCGGGGGTTGTGCGCAGCTCGGGATCACGGGTTAAATTACCGATCAGAATGACCTTGTTCATGTTCGCTCCTCCGTTTATTCAGCGGCGGGGGTCTCCACAGGCGCTTCGGCTTCAGCGGCGGGCGCTTCGGCAGCGGGAGCGGCGGCGGCAGGCGCGGGCCGGACGGCGCGGGGCTTGATGCCCACTTTCCGTTCGATCAGCTTGATGACCTGGTAGCGAATTACGCTGTCGGAAATCTGAAGGTTGCGCTCCAGTTCCTTGGGAAGATCAGCTTCGGCCTGGAAGTTCACCAGAACGTAATAGCCCTCGGTCTTATAGTCGATGGCATAGGCCAGGCGGCGCTTGCCCCATTCTTCCACCTTGTCAACGCTGCCGCCGTTGCCGGTGATCAGATCGTTGAACTTGGCGATCAGGGCCTTGCGGGCTTCGTCCTCCACAGCAGGATCGATGATGTACACCACTTCATACTTGTTCATTTCCATTCACCTCCTCATGGACGTATGGCGTCCTATCCTTGTAGGACGCAAGGATGTGCCAATTGAGAATTATACAGGACAAAACGAAAAAAAGCAAGAGAAAAAACAGGCTTTTTCAAAATTTTTCGGGCACACTTTGTAACCATTCACGTATCTTGATAACAGTCAAGCGGCATATCAGCGGAGGGGGGCGTCGGGGGCACTCCCCCGACTGTAATCGTATCGCGGGGCTCTGCCGCGCGTGCGGGGTTTTCCGTTAGGAAAACATTCCTTGCGGTTTTTCCGCCCGGGAGGACCGAAGGGCCGAGAGGAAAAACCGGGCGGGGGACGAACCACGGGCGACCGCCTGTGGCGGGAGTTTCGCCCGTGGTGAGATCAGCCGAAACGAGCAATGTCCGCATGAAGCGGACTTGCGAAGATTGAGGCTGCGGATACGCGGGGGGGATGAAATCCCCGCCCGCGCGGTACCATTCAGCGATAGCTGAATGGTACCCACACTTTTGGGTTTAAGCTGAAAAACCATGGAAAGCGGCGCTGTTTTGTGGTAGAATATTTTTGCATCATGAAAAATCCTCTCTAAAGGCGAAAACCATCCATCGTTTAAGGTTTTTTTAAGCCGGCCGTGTATCATAAAAGCCGTAGCGGAAACGACCCTGCGCCATCAGAAAAGGAGGCGGAGCGCGGCATGAACATTTTATTGGCAGATTCCAACCGGGATTTGCTGCAAAGCTACCAAAAGCTGCTGACCCTGGACGGCCACACCGTCACCACGGCGTTTGACGGCGCCCAGGCGGCCGCCCTGCTGGAACCCGGGAAGTATGATATCGCAATTTTAGAACAGCGGCTGCCCCGAATGGCGCCGGATCGCCTGCTGCAAGCCCTGAACCGGGACGGGATCCCGGTGATCGTGCTGGCGGAGGGGCCCGTCACGGTGAAAACGCTGCTGGAAAGCGCGCTGCCCAACGCCTATCTTTCCTTTCCCTTTCTCCCGGAGGATTTACGGCGCGTGATCCGGGAAGTGACGGAAAAAAGGCGCTCGGCGGAAACGCTGCGCCGGGGCGGCGTGGAGGTGGACGTAAGCGGCTTCTGCATCGCGGGCACCGGCGCGCGCCTGACCAACGGGGAAATCAATTTGCTGCGGGAATTGTCCGCACCCCGGCGGGCGGCGGGAAAACGCACCCGCGTCATGATCCAGGCGCTGAACGAAAAGCTGAAAAACGCCGGAAAACAGACGCGGATCATTTACGAATTGGAGAAAGGGTACAGGCTGGTGAACGGAAATGAGTAAAACGAGGAAGCGATTCGTCATTTTTGCCACGCTCTGCGTGTTCGTGCTGCTGTTCGTGCTGCTGGGCATCATCAACGGCGTGAACTTCACCATGGCCAGTCAGGACGCCGATCATCTGACCAAGGCGCTGAAAAAGCAGCACGGCGCGTTTGAAAACGGCCCGGAAACCGAGGCCCCGGATCAGCCCGAGGGCTTCCTGCCCGGCCTTTTGAGCTCCATGGGGCCCGATTCCCCGGAAATGAAATCCTCCCTGCGGTACTTTACGTTCGCCTTCGATAAAGAGGGGAACGAGGAGTGCGTGGCCCTGCGGATCAGCGCGGTGACGGAAGCGGAGGCCCTTGCATGGGCCCGTTCCCTGCGGGGCGAAAACAAAACAGGCTGGACCCGGGGCGCTTACCGCTACCGGGTGTATAAAACCAACCATATCACCTACGTGACCGTGATCGACCAGAGCCGGGAGCTGCTGCCCTGCTTCCGCATCCTGATCATTTCCGGCGTGGGGCTGCTGGTGGGCGTGCTGGCCAGCTGTGCCGCCCTCATGTACATCGGCAAACGGCTCTTTCAGCCCCTGGAGGAAGCGGACCGGAAGCAAAAGCGCTTCATCGCCGAAGCGGAAACGGAATTCAAGGTGCCGCTGACCATCATCAACGCCAACACGGAGATCATCGAGCGGCAATTGGGCGAAACGGAGCAGACCCAGTCCATCAACCGCCAGGTGAAAAAGATGATCGGCCTGGTCAAGAACCTGTCCAACGTGGGCGTGTTCGACGAAAAAGAGCTCGCCGCGCTCCCCTGCGATCTAAACGCCCTGGCCCAGGCGGTGGGCGACGCCATGAAAGCGTCGTTTGCGGAAAAGGGCTGCAAGCTGACCATCCGGGCCGAAAACCCCGCGCCTGTCTCCGCCGACAGCGAGGCCATGACCGACCTGCTCACCGAGCTGCTGACCAACGCGCTTAAATTCGGCGACCGCTGGGCGGAGCTCAAAGTCAGCCAGGAGGACGGCCACTGCGTGATCGAGGCGCGGAACGATACGACCCTGGCAAACGGCAATTTCGATCAGGCGTTCGACCGGTTCACAAGGCTTTCCAACGCCGAGGGCGTTCCCGGCTCGGGCCTGGGCCTGAGCCATGTGAAGGAAATCGCGAAAGCCCACAACGGGCGCGTCAGCGCCAAGGCGGCGGACGGAGCATTCATCCTCCGCGTGAGCCTGTAAACGGGAGGCGGCGTTATGGCGGAACCCATCGTCGTGATGAAGCGCTATGAGCGAAAATACCTGCTCAGCGGCGAACAGACCGAATATCTGGTCAAAAGCTTAGAGGGGCATATGAAGCTGGATCAGTACGGCCGCACCTCCATCGCTTCCCTGTATTACGACACGCCCAATTATCAATTGATCCGCGCCTCGGTGGAAAAGCCGCCCTTTAAGGAAAAGATCCGGCTGCGCTCCTACGGCCTGGCCACCCGGGAATCCCCCGTGTTCCTGGAGCTGAAGCGCAAAGCCTACGGCATCGTGTACAAACGCCGGGTGCAGAGCACCATCCCCCTGGTGGAAAAGTTTTTCGCGGGCAGCGGCGACATCTGCGCCCCCGGGCAGATCAACCGGGAAATCACCTATTTTCGGGATTATTACCAGACGCTGGTGCCCGCCTGCCTGATCATCTACGACCGGGAAGCGTACTTCGAGCCGGGCGGCGACCTGCGCCTGACCATCGATTACCATCCGCGCTACCGGACGGATCACCTGGACCTGACGTATTCCATGGAGGGCCTTCCCCTTCGCCCGCCGGGCCACACCATCTTGGAGGTAAAGGTGCAGGAGGCCATGCCCCTGTGGCTCACCCACATTTTGGACGCGGGGCAGATTTACAAAAACAGCTTTTCCAAATACGGCGAAGCGTTCCGGCAGCAGCTTTTGAACGCGGGATAGGCCGGGATTGAAAGAACACTTTAAGTCAGCAATGAAACGAGGCAGGGGGCTTCTTCCATGCGCAGCCTCAATCTGCGCAACTCCTTCGGAGATTGCTTGTTTCGGCTGATCTCACCGCCGATGAAATTCCCGCCACAGGCGGTCATCGGCGGTTCGTCCCCCGAAACCCCTGAACCAGGGCCGCTTGGCCCTGGACCCATC
>JAFSKN010000036.1 GCA_017448975.1 Clostridia bacterium | reverse complement strand
GCATTTTTCCCGCCATCCGTATAGGCGGGAATTGATGGCTGGCTCGCCAGACAGGCTATCACATATGTCTGCTCCATGTAAACCCATGCAAATCATCAGTTAGTCTTCGACAATTTACCCACATCTTCTAGTGAAGCCTCACATTGGTATTTCAAGGTGTTCTTCCCGGTCTTCATGATCTTGCAAATCATTCTCCTGGCGGCTGGTTATTATTTCTTTCTGAGGTGAACGATGAGCAGTTGTGATTGGGGTTTTACTTTTGAAGCGATGCGAACCTATCACGATACCGAATGGGGCGTACCGGCGCATGACGATCGGCTGATGTTTGAGCACCTGATGATGGAAGCCATGCAGTGCGGGCTGTCCTGGAGCCTCATGCTGAAAAAGCGGGAGATTTTCCGCGCCTGCTTTGACGGCTTCGATTATGATAAGATCGCTGCTTACACGGAAACGGATGTGGAACGCATCATGAATACCGAAGGCATGATCCGTTCCCGGCGCAAGATTGAGGCAGTAATCAATAACGCAAAATGCTTTCAGAAAATCCGGCAGGAGCACGGAAGCTTCTGCGATTGGCTGTGGGCGCATTCCGGAGGCAAAACCATTCTGTACATGGGTCACGAAAAAGGACGCATTCCTGTCAGCAACGGTTTGTCGGACGAGATTGCCAGAGAACTGAGGGACTGCGGATTCAAATACCTGGGCACAGTGACAGTCTATTCCCACTTGCAGGCTTGCGGAATCATCAATGACCACGGGAAGGACTGCCCCTGTTATCATGCCATAAACGAACACAATCCCACAGTACGAAAAAGACGTTATCTGGAAAAGCCATGACAGTCAACATACCCTGATCTTTGTATCCTTGAAAAAATAGTAAAGTGGTGAAACAATGAACGACAACCAGCTTATCCCGTTTGACAAGGGCAATTTCGCGTTCGACAGGAACGGTCTCCATCTTTCCCCGGCTGAAATGCAGGCGGTTATGAACCAAGCAAGGAAAATGATGGATGTTATGGTGGATTATTCCGACTTGCGCATGGTATATGGCTGCGCGCTGAAAATCGTCCGTACCAAGTTTGAGGTGCTGGATAGTGAATTCGAGGTGCGGAATCAGCGCAACCCCATCAACTTCATCAGCTCCCGCGTGAAAAGCAATCAGAGTATAATCGGAAAAATGATCCGCCGGGGCATTCCCTTAACTATCGAAAACATGGAAAAAGAAATACAGGACATCGCGGGCATTCGCATCATCTGCTCCTATGAGGACGATATTTACCACTTGGCGGACGCTCTGCTCCGGCAGGAGAACGTGACGCTGCTCAAACGGAAGGATTACATTGCCAATCCCAAATCCAACGGCTATCGCAGCCTCCATCTGATTGTCAGTGTCCCCGTATATTTTGCAGAACAGAAGCGGGATGTCCCTGTTGAGGTGCAGATTCGCACGATTGCCATGGACTTCTGGGCCAGCCTGGAGCATTCCATGAAATATAAACAGGAAATCAAGGATCAGGATACAATAGCCGCCCGGCTCAAATCCTGCGCTGATCGTATCGCTGAATTGGATGAAGAAATGCAGGATATCCGGAGACAAATTGAATCGGGGAAAGATGTGCCTTCGGAAGAGGAAGAGTTGCTGCAACGGCTTGGAAAAATTGATAGGATTTTTGAAGACTGATAAACAGCACCGTTGACAAGGAGAGAGAAGATGCGTTTTCAACTTGACCGCTTCTTTCGGAGGAGGCAGAACAGAATGAAACTAAACCTCAGAAACGACAACGGCACGCTTCACATTTCCTGGACGGATGGGGATAAGATTCGCAAGCCATCAGGAAAAGAGGTGAAATGGTCTGCAATTGGCTTCACCGTAAATGGTTTATCCTACTCCCGTATCATCGACCTGACAGTAAAAACCGTGGATAAGAATCGAGGGCTTTACCAAGACATCCACGGCCACACAATCTTAGCCGTCCGCGAACGTTACCCCATCTTTGACAGCTATGACGCTGCTTATGAGGATCGCTACTACCATTGGTATTACATCCTCCAGCCGGATCGTTGGTCGTGTGTATATTTTGATGACGGGAACGGCAAAACGACCATAACAGAGGATGTAGAGAAGATCCCGTACAATGTGAGCAAAGCGCTGATAGAGATTTATAAAACCATTAGCAAAGATGGGGAGTTGCTTTTCACGCCGCCGGCCTGATCCGCCCCGTAACCACGTCCTCGGGCCAGAAATAACGAATTTCACCAGTTTCGTACTGCACAGCAATCCGGTTGGAAACAGGGAGGTTGACAACGGTTCCTTCTCCGAAAACTGTGGTAACCTTCATCCCGCGAATAAACTGTGACATGCCTTTTACCCCCGTTCTGTTCTCCTGGCTCATGGCCGGATCGCCACATATTGTACACGACAGCACTGGGGACACAATGGAAGAAATTTTTCCAGCCAGGGAATTGACACCCCCCCAAGCCGCATGTCTCCAAGCCTTACAGAAAATATTACAAATCTGTTAATTGTCTTTTGGCTGGACTATCCATTCCGTCTCTGGTATAATGGGTGGCGTGGTCAAAACAAACCGCCGCTTCGGATTTACTCGAAAGGAAAAACTTCATATGCCTGCAAATATCGCTATTCTCGTCGACGCAGAAAACGTAGACCCGTCCTTTGCCAATCAAATCTTTTCGTATGCCCGTTCCCTGGGTGAGGTAACCATCCGTGAGATTTATGGAGCGGGAATTGCGTTGAACGAATGGGCCGACCCGATCTTGGAAAACACCATCCACACCAATTTCACTCTCCGGCCAAACAAGTATAAAAACAGCTCCGACATCGCTCTGACAATTGGCGCGATGGAATTGCTCCGCATCTCACAGACCTCGGAAGATAAAAAGGTGGACGCCGTGATAATTGCGTCCTCTGATTCGGACTTTTCTCCCCTCGCCTTTCACCTCCGTGCCGCCGGTATAGATGTTATCGGCATGGGTGAACCCGGCCGCATTAACCCCATGTGGCCCAAGGCATGTATCTGGAAACACAATACTCAGCGTGGTTTGTGTTGGAGCCCGGCGAAAATGGCTCCGTTTGGATATCTCTTCGATCCGTTGCCGGTAGTCATACGGAACAACAGCCTGTCGCCGATAAACAGCCTGCCATCATTGATGAACATCTCTCCGCCGCCGAAAAAGAAACGGCAGATGAACAGCCCGGCGAAGGACAGCCCGCCGTCGATGAAAAGGAACCACAGGCTGTTGACGAACCACGGGTTGCTCTTATCGAAGCGGGGATTCCACCCCGACACGCAGACCTGGTCGCCGCCATTCTCTCCGAGAGCAAGAACCTCTTATCCGCCTATAATGGGCTTGCAAAAGCCTTCGGGCGGAAACAGGGGAGCCAATATTATAGGATGATAAAGGAACGGTTTGAGACCCCGTCAGCAGTCCAGACAGAGGTGACCACGCCCTCCACGGAGGAAGAAACGGAGCAGCAGACGCAAGACGAGCAAGAACAGCCACATGCGGAAGAGCCGCAGGCGGAAGCCACGTTGGAGCGGTTCCTCGTTGATCGTGATGTTGAAGCCGCAGCACAGATCGCCTCCATCGTGAGCAGCAGTGCAAGCCTCCGCATCGCCTATAATGAACTCCGTAAGGCATTCGGCGCGACGGATGGACGCGCCTATCTTGCCTTGGTGAAGGAGTTTAGGGCGTGAGCTATTGGCTTAACACATTTTGAAGGGCGGCGGCATCCAAAATATCGATAGTGGGCGGGTTATAAGAGATTATTTTCTGCGATTCAAGCTTTTTCAGTTCTCTGTGCAGGGAGGGTCTGGACACATTCATCGTCATGGCCCAGTTGGAGAACGATTCAGGAATTTGAACCTGCATTTTTCCTGTTTGCCTGGCCTGGATCAGCAGGTAAAACGCCGCCTTCTGCGCGATTCCGCTGTATGAAAACAGTTCCAGCCGTTGCTGTAACATATAGGTAGCGGAGGCGATTTCGGTGGTGAAGTTCTCCAGGATGCGGATATCCCTTTGCATGAGGAGCAAAATATCGTCCCTCCGGAACATCATGATGGTGCAGGGCTCTATAGCCACCACATCGCAGGGATAGCGGCGGCTCTTGGAAAAAACTGCCGCAGGGCCGATCATATCGCCGGGAATGCGCACTGAAACATTCACCTGACTCCCGTTGGGAAAGAGCTTCTGAGCTTGGGCGCGGCCTTCCAAGATGATGCCGATGCGGTTTGCTTCTTCCATCAGCAGTAGGATGGTTTCTCCCTTTTCATAGCATTGGATATGATGCGGAACAGCTTCCAGGTCATCCCGCAGTTCCTTGGCAGGAATACCCGTAAATAGGGGGCTCCTTTCAAGCACAGAATAATCCATGATCCTTCTCCTTTCCCATTATCAGCCTCTATTATACACGAAAAATCTTTTCGTTGTGTATCTCCGGATACAGATTTTTTGGGATTATTTCTGTACAATAAGGCCGTACCAAGAAAAGGAGGTAATTACCATGATCCGGAAGATCATCCACATTGATGAAGATAAGTGTAACGGCTGCGGCCTGTGCGCCAGCGCCTGCCATGAGGGAGCCATTGAAATGGTCAACGGGAAAGCAAAACTCGTTAGGGAAAACTTCTGCGATGGCTTCGGAGACTGTCTGCCCGGTTGTCCAACGGGAGCAATCACCTTTGAAGAACGGGAGGCGCCAGCATATGACGAAGCCGCTGTGAAGGCATCGAAGGAAGCGCATCCTCACCATGAAGGCGGCTGCCCCGGTTCCAGGATGATGCAGTTCACCCATAGCGAAGAAACGCCCGCCCTGGCTGCGGTTGGAAACCCCGTATCCCGCCTTGCCCAATGGCCCTGCCAGATCAAACTTGTACCGACGCAGGCTCCGTTTTTCGATGGCGCGAAGCTGCTGATCGCGGCGGACTGCACAGCTTACGCCTACGCCAATCTACATGAGGAATTCATGAGGTGCAAGGTCACCATCATCGGCTGTCCCAAGTTGGACGCCGTGGATTATACGGAGAAGCTGACGGAGATCATCAAAACAAACGATATTAAGAGTGTTACCATCGTGCGGATGGAGGTTCCTTGCTGCGGCGGATTACAGCGTGCGGCGCAGAACGCCTTGCAGGCCAGCGGTAAGTTTATCCCCTGGCAAGTGGTGACTATCTCCCGTGACGGACGGATACTGGATTGAGCATTTTTCGCAAACTAAAAAACGGGGAGGCGATCACATGATCAAGGTAGCTTTTTATGACACCAAGGAATACGATAAACTCTCTTTTGAGCGTTACGGCGCAATGGAGAAAATGCAGTTCCGTTTTCTGGAAACGAAGCTGAACGAGGACACCGTGGAGCTGGCTCGTGGTTGCGACGTGGTATGCGTCTTTGTCAACGATACGGTGAATGCCAAGGTCATTGATAAGCTGTACGAATTGGGCGTGAAGCTCATCGCCCTCCGTTCCGCTGGGTACAACAATGTGGATGTGCGCTCTGCCTTCGGAAAGATTCACGTCGTTCACGTCCCGGCCTATTCTCCCTACGCCGTAGCGGAGCACGCCATTGCGCTGCTGCTCACCTCCGTGCGCCGCATCCATAAGGCGTACAACCGCACACGGGAATTCAATTTTTCCCTGAACGGGCTGACCGGCTTCGATTTCCACGGCAAGACCATGGGCGTTATCGGCACCGGCAAGATTGGCAGAATCTTCATCGACATTTGCCGGGGGTTCGGCATGAAAGTGATTGCCTACGACCGATTCCCGGCGAAGGACAGCGGCATCGAGTATGTGTCGCTTGACGATCTATTTAAGCGCAGCGACATCATCTCCCTGCATTGCCCGCTGACTGACGAAACCCGGCACATGATCGGCACGGATGCCATCAGCAAAATGAAAAAGGGTGTAGTGATCGTCAACACCTCCCGCGGCGGCCTGATCGACGCCGAAGCGCTGCTGGAGGGCATTAAGGCCAGAAAAATCGGAGCTGCCTGCCTGGATGTGTATGAGGAAGAAGCGGACATTTTCTTCGAGGACCGGTCAGGGCACATCCTGAACGACGACCTCCTTTCCCGCCTGATCTCCATGCCAAATGTGATCGTGACCTCCCATCAGGCGTTTCTGACGGAGGAAGCCTTGAATAACATCGCGGAAACCACAGTAGGTAACATCCAGTCCTATTTTGAAAAAGACGGCATCTGTGACAACGAACTGTGCTATCATTGCGGAAACATCGAACATTGCAAAAAAGAACGAAAAGAAAGATGCTTTTGAGGATGAGCAGGCAATGAAAACATATGTAGATCAGGAAATGTGCATCGGGTGCGGCCTGTGCGAGGGAACCTGTCCGGAGGTGTTCCGGATGAACGAAGCGGGAAAGGCTGAAGCCTATGGTGATACTAATGATGAAAATCGTGAAGCTGTGACAGAAGCCATCAACGGCTGCCCGGTCAGCGCAATCACCGCGGAGCAGTAATCTGATCTATGAGGTTACCCTGATTCGGCCTATTGGATATCAAATGATCCTCTTCAATTCTGATAATGAATTAAGACAGATAATCTGCGCGGAAAAGGGACAGACATATCTATCACTTGCATAAGAGTACAGAACATACAGGGATAATCAATCTTTAACTTTCTGATAATTCGCTTCACCGCTTCTTGCAATGTGCGCCTCCTGACGGTAGTATGCCACTACTACGAGGGTGGCGCTTTTTTCGCGTCCACCCAAGCCACGACGTGAGCGCACACACCTCGAAAGAAGGCGTAGCCGGATGTCGGGGAAAAAGAGGAGGTTTTTTGGATGCTCATGCAAGACCTATACCGGGGAAAAATCAGCCCCTACTCCACAATCACGACGAAAAACGGTAAAGCCCGTGATCGGCTGGATAAGGCACAGGAAGCCCTACTCGCAGCCCTACCCGAAGAGAAGCGGAGCCTGATCGACGCTTCACAGGACGCCTATATGGAACTGGTGATGGATGAGGGGGAGGCGGCTTTCGCGGAAGGTGTGAGGTTCGGCGTGAGGCTGATGATGGAAATCCTCTCCACGGGAGGAGGCGTGGAAAATGCACCGAATAGCTGAGATGGTAGCGGGCATTCGGCTGGATGCCTTCACCCCATACCGCTGTGCGTAGTTCATTAGGGATTGCAGATACCTCATGTTCTGTGTTATACTCTTCATGCAGGAGATGCTCCTTTCGGCTTCGTTGTTGCTGCAACTCAACTATAACCGATTTCGCATCCTCCTGCACTTTCTTTTTGGGAACCCGCTGTCCAAGATGTATTGTAGTCCTACAAGGGTGCCGCATCAAAAACTGGAAAGGGACTTGACAGTGGAAAAAAACTATGAGAAGATTGAATGGCTTGAAGTGAAGGAGAATGCGGTTTCCCTTTCTCTTCTGGAGTGGAACAGGAAGCGGAACGAAGGAGAAGGACAGGCATGAACCAGAATAATGCGCGGCACACCCCCTGGAATACGCCTTTTATTGCCCAGCGGGCTGATCCGTTTATTACACGGATGGATGGGCGATGGTATTTTACCGCCTCGGTGCCCACATATGACCGGATCGTATTGAGATGTGCGAACAGTCTGGAAGATCTGCGGACGGCGGTGGAAAAAACAGTCTGGTCGGCGCACGCTTCCGGTGTGATGAGCAAGCATATCTGGGCACCGGAGCTGCACAAGATCGATGGTGTATGGTATCTGTATTTTGCCGCGGGCGAAAAAGAGAATCCATGGGAAATCCGTCCTTGGGCCCTGCATTGTCAGGGGAAAGATCCGATGGAGGGGCCCTGGGTGGAATGCGGCAATTTGGAACGCGCCGAGGGCGACGAATTCAGCTTCACCGATTTTTCTTTGGATATGACCACCTTTGCGCACCATGGAAAACGGTACTGCGTATGGGCTGAAAAGGTAGGCACAGGAAAAAAGATTTCAAATCTGTATATTGCAGAGATGAAAAACGCCCTGGCCCTGAAAACACCGCAAATGCTGCTCACCTCGCCCGCCTACGGCTGGGAAAGGCATGGCTTCTGGGTCAACGAAGGCCCCGCCGCGCTGGAAACGGAAAGCAAGCTGGTTCTGG
Source organism: Clostridia bacterium (assembly GCA_017448975.1). GTDB lineage: Bacteria > Bacillota > Clostridia > Christensenellales > Aristaeellaceae > RUG563. The sequence goes on along the minus strand of JAFSKN010000036.1, from coordinate 100,032 downwards.
CCTATTCCGCCAGCGATACCGGCCCCGCCTACTGCATGGGCTTGCTGTGGATGGACAGGGACGGCGACCCCATGGATATTTCCGCCTGGCACAAATCCAGCCGTCCCGTCTGCACCACGGACGCGGAAAAGGGCTTATTCGGGCCGGGACACAACAGCTTTTTCCGGGATGAAGCAGGGCAGGCGTATATGGCCTATCACGCCCGGACCTATGATGAAATCACCGGCGATCCGCTCTATGATCCCAACCGCCACACGTTTGTGATGAAGCTGTATTTTTCGGAGGGCCTGCCGGTGTTCGATTACCGAAACCAGATCTTTCAAGAGGAAAAAGAATAATCAATGGGTTTAGGCGGCTTTCAGGCCGCTTTTTCCATATTTTTTCACTTTTTTTGTCGATTATGTATTGACATTTTCCATTCGATCCATTATGATTGTGATAAGGAAAAATGCTTTTTGTTTTGACTTTATCCAAATCAAACTCACCAGGAAAGGACGAACCCCATGAAAAGAAGGCTTCTGGCGATGGTGATGGGATTGGGCATTCTGTGGGCGGCCTGCGTCTGCGGAACAGCGGAAAGCACGGCGGCGGAGGAAGTGATGAAGGCCCCCAAATACAAGAGCGTATCGGTGCACGATCCCTCCGTCATCCGGGCAGAGGACGGTACGTTTTATATTTTCGGCAGCCACATGGCCGCGGCCAAATCGGAGGATCTGATCAACTGGACCCTCATCAGCAAGGACGCCCAGGCGGGCTGCACCCTGGTGGAAAACGTGCAGGCGCAGATGAAGGAAGCCCTTTCCTGGGCTAAAACGACCACCTTCTGGGCCCCGGACGTGCAGCAGCTGCCCGATGGACGCTACGCCATGTATTACTGCACCTGCGAGGGCTCCAGCCCCCTGTCGGCGCTGGGTCTGGCCATTTCGGACGCGCCGGAAGGGCCTTACGTGGATCAGGGCGTGTTCCTGAAAAGCGGCATGGCGGGCTATAACGCCACTTATTATCCCAATGTGGTGGATCCCTGTGCTTTCTTTGACAAGGAAGGCCGCCTGTGGATGGTGTACGGCAGTTATTCCGGCGGTATCTTCATTCTGGAAATGGATACGGAAACGGGTTTCCCGCTGGAAGGGCAGGGCTATGGCACAAAGCTGCTGGGCAAGAACCACGCCCGCATTGAAGGGCCTTATATCCTGTACAGCCCGGAAACGGATTATTACTATTTGTTCCTTTCCTTTGGCGGGCTGGACAGCAACGGCGGGTACAACATCCGGGTTTGCCGCTCCATAAATCCGGACGGGCCCTATGAAGACAGCCTGGGCCAGGAAATGATCAAGTGCGGCGGGGCCAATGGCACCTTCTTCCACGACGTGGACTATGAGCCCTACGGGGTCAAGCTGATGGGCGGCTACAAGTTCGCCCCCGCGGACAGCGATACCAACAAAATGGCGCAGGCGTTCCGTTCGCCCGGCCACAACAGCGCCTATTATGAGGAAGAAACGGGCCGCTATTTCCTGATTTTCCACACCCGCTTCGCGGGCAGCGGCGAAAGCTTTTCCGTGCGGGTGCATCAGATGTTCATGAACGAGGACGGATGGCCGGTGGTCGCGCCCCTGCGCTATACCGGGGAAGGCAAGGAAGCGCCTCCAAAGGAGAACCGCCCCGGGGCATATAAGATCCTGTTCCATGAGCATGACATCAACGCGGTGGAGCACGTGTCCCAAACCGCCGCGCTGCTTGCTGACGGTAAGGTGGACGGCGCCTGCGAGGGAACCTGGGAAAGCACGGAGGATGGAAAGGTACGCCTGTCCCTGAACGGGGAAGCCTATACCGGCGTGTTCGCCCGCTGCTACGACGGGGCGCAGACGGCGTGGGTCTCCTGCTTCACGGCGCTGAACGAAAAAGGAGAAGCCGTCTGGGGCATCCGAACGGACGGAATTGCGGAATAATGGGCTGAAATCAGTCGATAAGAGAGTTAAGAGTTGAGAGTTGAGAGTTATATGGTCGCACGCTCTTTCTTACTGTAAATCCGGCAGATAACATGCGTCAACAAAATAAATTTCAACTCTCAACTCTTAACTCTCAACTCCTTTCGTTCCTAACATAAAGTCTTCTTTCGTGTTTATCGCTAATCAAATTCGGAAAAGTATATTTATTATATGAAAAAGCAAAGAAAACGGGAGGTGCGTTTGATGCGCAGAGGATTGGCTTTGCTGGCGGCTCTGGTGCTGCTGGTAAGCTGTATCGCATGGGAGGCCCTGGCGGAGGATAACGTCCAAATGGGCCGGACGGAACCGCTTTATTCCCAGGCACAAGCAGGATATACCCTGCCTGTGTACGGGAAAGAAGCGGTCGGCTTTGAAACCGACCTGACCCTGGCCGTCGGCGACAGCGCGCAGGTAGATTTCAGCGTTCCGGAGGACGGTCAGTATGAAATCTGGCTGACCTACCAAAACACAACCCAATCCACGCTGCCCACGGAATTGATCCTGCGGGTGGACGGGGAATTGCCCTTTTACGAGCTGCGGCGTGTAAAGCTCAATTCCCTTTGGGTGGTAGATTCGGACGAGATCCCCGTGGACCGTTACGGCAATGAAATCGCGCCTACGCCGGTGTCTGCCCAAGTGGGACAGTCTGTGGGCGTCACCGATTCCACAGCCCGGATCGATACGCCCTTCCTGTTTGAATTAAAAGCGGGAAGCCACACCCTGGCCCTGGAATGCCAGGACAGCGGAACGCATATCAGCGCCGTCACCCTGAAAGGGCCGGACGCTCTGCCTGCTTACGCCGGGGAAAAAGCCCAGGGCAGCGGCATGATCGTGATCGAGGGCGAGGACATTTACAGCCGCAGTAAATCCTCCATCCGCGGCGCGGGAGAATTCAACGCCGTGCTGACGCCGTACAGCATCGATCATCGGGTGCTCAATCACCTGGATGGCGCTTCCTTCGATACGGCGGGAGACACTGTGACCTATGCTTTCAAGGCGGAAAAAGCCGGCTGGTATAACCTGGACTTCCATTACCGCCAGAGCGTAAAGGCTGATTTCCCCGTGTTCTTTGATCTCTTGATCGACGGCGCCATGCCCTCGGAAGCAGCCAAGCAGATCCATATGGATTATTCCACTTCTTTCACTGATATGACCGTCATGAGCGGCAGCGCGCCCCAGACGTTCTATCTTTCGGAAGGGGAACACACCCTGTCGCTTCGCATCAATGCCGCGCCGCTGACGCCGGTGTATGAAATGATCGACCGGGTGCTGAGCGAAATCAACACCCTGAGCCTCGAAATCACCCGCCTTTCCGGCGGAAAGGCCGACCAGTACCGCAACTACAATGTGCGGGAATACATTCCGGATATTGAAGACCGGCTGAACGGCTGGAGCCGGGATTGCGCCGCGGCGGTGGATTACATCAAGCAGTTTTCCTCCAACGGCTCGGGCAGCGCCTTTTCCAGCCTGACCCTGTGCGCGGACCAGCTTCGCCGCTTGGCGGAAAAGCCGGAGGATCTGCCACGGCGGCTGTCGGAATTGTCCACCGGCTCCAATTCCGCCTCCCGCATGCTGGCTCAGCAATTGCAGGATATGGCGAATAACGACGTAGCCATCGACCAGATCATTTTCTATCAGGAGGAGGCCCAGCTTCCCTCCCGCGCCGGCTTCATGGAATCCGCCGGCAAGAGCGTGGAGCGCTTCGTTACCTCCTTCTCCAGTCAGGATTACGCCGCCGGTACCGGCGAAAATGGTCATCTGCAGGTGTGGATGGGCCGCAGCCGCCAGTACGTGGAGCTGGTGCAGAACCTGATCGATATGCAGTTCACGCCTCAAACCGGCATTCGGGTGGATATTTCCCTGATGCCGGACGCCAACAAGCTGGTGCTGGCCAACGCGGCGGGCACGGCCCCGGACGTGGTGCTTTCATTGCAGTACGTGGTGCCCAGCTATCTGAATATCCGCGGCGCGCTGTATGACCTGACCCAGTTTGAGGATTTCGGCGAAGTGGCCCAGCGGTTCTCTTCCGGTCTGTTTATTCCCTACACCCTGGGGGATGGCGTGTACGCCATGCCGGAAACGGTGAATTTCTGGGTGATGTTCTACCGCAAGGACATTTTGGACGCTCTGTCCATCCAGGTGCCGGACAGCATGGAGGAAGTGAAGCTGATCCTGCCCGAATTGCAGCGGCGGAACATGAACTTCTACTTCCCCACCGCGGGCATGAGCGGCATGAAGGTATTCCCCGGAACGCTGCCCCTGATCCTGCAGTCCGGCGGCTCCATTTACGCCGATACGGTGAGCGATACCACCCTGGACAGCGATGAGTCCCTGAAGGGCTTCCGGGAAATGACCGAACTGTTCACTGTGTACAACATGCCCACCGATGTGCCCTCTCCGGGCTTCTACCAGCAGTTCCGGGACGGCACGCTGCCCATCGGCATTGCCGATCTCGGTACCTACAACCTGCTGCTCAACGCCGCGCCGGAACTGGATTCCCTGTGGGATATCGCCCTGTTCCCGGGTCTTGAGCAGGAGGACGGCTCCGTGGCACGCTGGACCACCGGCGGCGCGGAAACCATGGCCATCATGTCCCAGACCGATATGCCGGACGAGGCCTGGGCGTTCCTGAAATGGTGGAGCAGCGATGAAGTGCAGGCCGAATTTGGCTCGCTCCTGCAAAGCACCTACGGCTCCGAATATATCTGGCCCACCGCGAACACCAACGCGTTCGCCACCCTGCCCTTAAAGAGCGCCCACAAAAAGGTCATCATGGATCAGATGGAATGGATGACCGAAGCCCCCTGGGTGCTTGGCACGTACATGCTGGAGCGCGAGCTGTCCAACGCTTTCATCTCCGTGGTGGTGGACGGCATGGACGCCCGCCGCGCCCTGGATACGGCGGTAAAGCGCATCAACCGCGAAACCTACCGCAAGCTGGAGGAATTCGGTTATTACAAAGATGGGGAAATGCTGAAGGACTTCCCCACGCCTACGGTTGACGTTGTACGGAAATACATCGACAGCTGGAACGCGGCCCATCCGGCCGGAGAGGAGGGACAGAAATGAGAACGAAAAAAAGCACGCCGTATCTGTTCCTGGCGCCTTATCTGGTTCTGTTCCTGATTTTCATTATCATTCCCACGGTCATGGCCGTCGGCCTGTCCTTCACCAACTATAACGCCGTGCAGGCTCCCCAGTTTGTAGGCCTGACCAACTACATCAACCTTCTTACGCAGGATACTATTTTCCTGCAATACGTGCTGCCCAACACGATCCTCTTTGCCGTGATCGTGGGCCCGGTGGGGTATCTGCTGGCCTTCTTTCTGGCCTGGTCCCTGAGCCAATTGACCCGGCTGCCCCGCACCATCCTGGCGCTGATCATCTATTCCCCCTCCATGACCATGGGCGTTGCCATGACGGTCATGTGGCGGGTGGTGTTCCTGGGGGATCAGAGCGGCATCGCCAACTATGTGCTCACCCAATTGGGCGTCATCACCGAGCCCATCGTGTGGATGCTGAATACCCAGTATATCCTGCCCATCGTGATCATCGTGGCGCTGTGGAGCAGCATGGGCGTGGGCTTTCTGGCCATGCTGGCGGGCTTGCTGAACATCAACGCGGAGCTGTATGAAGCCGGAGCCATCGACGGCATCAAGAACCGGATTCAGGAAGTGTTCTATATCACCATTCCTTCCATGAAGCCGCAGATGCTGTTCGGCGCGGTCATGAGCATCGTGGGCGCGTTCCAGGCGGGCAACATCGGCGTGATGCTCACCGGCTCCAATCCCACCCCCGGCTACGCCGCTCAGCTGATGGTGAACCACATCGACGACTACGGCTTCACCCGCTATGAAATGGGCTACGCCGCCGCTGTTTCCGTGGCGCTGCTGGCATTGATTTACGCGTTTTCCTTCGTGGCGCGCAAGCTGTTTGCTCCCAAAGACGAATGATTTGCTGGCGCAATCGACCAAGCAAAGGCCAAAGGGCCCATTTCCTCGTAAAATCGTCTTTTCCGCATAGGAGGTGTTGAATTATGGCGATCGGCGGCACGAAGGTGAATCCCCAAAAGTTTCATAAAAACCAGATTCCGCTGTATCTGTACCTGGTGCCCATTGCGATTTTTATGGGCGCGCCCATCATTTACATCATCAATCACGCGTTCAAGCCCATGGATGAGCTGTTTGCGTTCCCGCCCCGATTCTTTGTTTCCCATCCTTCCCTGGTGAATTTCCGCAATCTCTTCCAAACCACGGCAGGCTCCTCCATTCCCATCAGCCGTTACATTTTCAACTCCTTCATCGTAACGCTGGCGGTGGTGTTCCTGTCCATCCTGATTTCCACCATGGCGGGCTTCGCCCTCTCCAAGATGGATTTCAAGCTCAAGGGCCCCATTTTTGAGGTGAACAACATCGCCCTCATGTTCGTGGCCACGGCGGTGACCATTCCGCGCTATCTGACCATCAACACCCTGGGCATCCTGGACACCTATTGGGCTCACATTCTGCCCCTGATCGCCATGCCGGTGTGCCTGTTTTTGATCAAGCAGTTCATCGACGGCGTACCCAATTCCCTGATCGAAGCGGCGCAGCTGGAGGGCGCGGGCTCCTTCACCATCTACCGCAAGATCATCATTCCTTTGACCAAGCCCGCCATCGCCACCGGCGCCATCCTGGCGTTCCAGAGCGTGTGGACGAACGTGGAAACCTCCAATTTGTTCACCTCCGCCGAAGGTATTCGCACCCTGCCCTTCTACATGAACACGCTCACCTCCGTGGGCTCCGTGCAGGGCCAGGGCATGGCGGCGGCGGCGGCGCTGATCATGTTCGTTCCCAATCTGCTTTTGTTTATCGTCATGCAGTCCAGCGTGATGAACACCATGGCCTATTCCGGCATCAAGTAAGGAGGAGAAGCAATGCGAAAGAAAGGGATTGCGCTTCTCCTGCTCTCAGCTCTGCTGATCATGCAGGCCGGAAGCGCCCTGGCCTCGGTGCCGTACCGGACGTTCACCCTGGGGATGGACGGCAACCTGGTGCAGACCCAGGCCGCCTACGAACCCATCCGCACCATGACCCGTTTTGGGGAAACCACCCTGAAAAACCCGGCGGACATGCGGATGGGTCCCGACGGAAACCTGTATATCGCCGACGACGGCAATAACCGCATCCTGGTCATTACCCAGAACGGCGAATACGTAAAGGAAATCGGCAATAAGAAGAGCCTCAAATCCGCCCAGGGCGTATTTGTGGACGGCGATCTGAACGTGTTCGTGGCCGACGAAAAGGCCCGGGCCGTGGTGGTGTTTGATAAGGACGGAAACGAGATCCGCACCTATACCAAGCCCACCGATACGCCCCTGTTCGGTGAAAACGCCGCATTCAAGCCCAACAAGATCGTGCTGGACAAGCGCGGCAACCTGTATATCGCCTCCACGGGCAACACCAACGGCATCGTGCAGCTGAGCCCCGTGGGCGGCGGCGAATTCCTGGGCTACTACGGCGCGAACCAGAGCCGCGTGACCTGGATCACCGCCATCCGCCAAAAGATCATGAGCGAAGAGCAGCTGAAGATGCAGGCGGATATCGTGCCCACCTCCGTCAAAAACCTGGCCATTGACGAAAAGGGCATGGTGTATACGGTATCGGAAGCGGAAAACGCTGCCCTGCGCCGCCTGAACGTGGCGGGCAGCAATACTTTGACCACCGACTACAACACGGAACGCACCACGGCCGTGGCCGTGAACAGCTTCGGTTCCATCTTTACCGCCAATAAAGACGGCTACATCATGGAGTACACCTCCGAAGGCAGCACCCTGTTCTACTTCGGGGCTACCGACACCGGCGATCAGCGGGTGGGCACCTTCAAATCCGTGACCGGGCTGGTGGTGACCGACGACTACAACATCTTTGTGCTGGACGAAATACTGAACAGCGTGCAGGTGATGCGGGCCACGGAATTTACCGATCTGGTGCATCAGGCGTTCACCCTGTTCCAGGATGGCAAGTACGCCGAATCCAAGGTGCCCTGGACCGAAGTGCTGCGCATGAACAGTCTGTTCACCTACGCTTCCACGGGCCTTGGCGAAGCGCTGTACCGGGAAGGCAATTTTGACGAAGCCCTCGCCGCCTTCCGCAACGGCGGCAATCGAAAGGGCTACTCCGACGCCTTCTGGGAAATGCGTTCCGATTGGCTGCATAAGAACCTGGGCGGCATCCTGATCGTCATCGTGGCGGCCGCGGTGGTGCTCAAGATCCTGAGCATGCTGGATCAAAAGTTCCACTTTATGGTTCCTGTGCGCGCCGCAACGGACAAAATCAAGAACATTCCGATTCTGCGGCAGGTTGGCTGGTGCTTTACCATGATGCGCAATCCCTTCGACTGCAGCTACGGCATCAAGAAAGAAAAGCGCTCCTCCCTGTGGGCCGCGGCCATCATCGTGGTGCTGTTCTTTATTCTTCAGGTGGCTAATAAATACGCTTCCGGTTTCCTGTTCAAAACCGTGCGGGAGGGCGAATATGAGCTGCTGCGGGACGGCGCGCTGACCTTCGGCGCTTTCCTGCTGCTGACGGTCTGCTGCTACCTGGTGTGCACCATCAAGGACGGCGAAGCCCGGTTCAAGGATATCGTGATCGGCGGCGCGGCGGCCCTGACCCCCATGCTGATCGCCCTGCCCATCCGGCTGATCCTGAGCAACGTGGTCACCTTCAACGAGGAATTCTTCCTGACCCTGCTGGACGTGGTGGCCTACGGCTTTACCGGCGTGCTGATCGTGCTGGCCATCATGTATCTGAACGATTACTCCTTCAAAAAGACCCTTGCCATCATCGTGATTACTCTGTTTACCGTGCTGGTCACCGTGGCGCTGCTGTTTGTGGTGTACGTGCTGATCGGCCAGCTGATCGATTTCGTTTCCTCGATCTATGGAGAGGTGGTGTATCGCTTTGTCAGGAAGGTTTAAGCTGATAGCGGCACTGTGCCTGGCGGCGGCGCTGCTGCTGGGGCTGTGCGGCATGGGCCTGGCGGAAGAAAGCACATCCGCCGTTCCGCCGGAATACAAGTTAGCGGCCCAGTCCTCCCGCTTCAATCTGTACGTGCGGGAAGACACCCTGGCCATCATCCTGGAAAGCAAGCTGAACGGCAGCCTGCTCTACTCCACCGTGCAGAATCCCGATGATTTCAAGGATCAGGCCGCTTGGAAGGGCTTTTATCAAAGCGGCATCGTGATGGAATTTATCGAGGATGTGAAAAGCACCAATACCCAGGCGGATTTCATCAACATGGAAGCCCAGATCCAGATGACTTACCTGGACAACGGCTTTTCCGCTGACGTGATCTTCCCCGCATACGGCGTGGGCTATACCGCCGTGGTGACGCTGGATGAACGGGGCCTTACGGTCACGATTCCCCAGGACAAAATCATCAACGGGGAAACGGAAGAACACCGCTACACCGTATCCACCTTTACCGTGTACCCTTTCCTGGGCCACAGCGTGCTGGGGCAGGATGAAGGCTATATGATCATTCCGGACGGACAGGGCGCGCTGATCGAATTGAAGGATAACGAAAAGCGCTTCTCCTCTCCCTTTGACCGGCCTGTGTACGGCACCAACATTGGCATTGAGGACACGGTCAATTCCCGCTGGAGCGTAGGTACTGAGCCAGTGATCATGCCGGTATTCGGCATGGTGCATACCGCCGATCAAATCGGCTTCCTGGGCGTGATCGAGCAGGGCGACAGCGCTGCCCGCATCCGCGCCTATCCCAACGGGGCCAACAATTTAAGCTTTGACTGGATCAGCGCCAAATACACCTACCGGATGGTGTACAAGCAGCCCACCGGCCCCTCCTCCGGCGCTGTGGATATGCTCACCGAAGCGCCCCGCGTCTTTGATATCGTTCAGCATTTCCTGCTGGCCGACGGGGAAGAAGCCACCTATGCCGGTCTGGCCATCGCCTGGCGGGAGTACATGGAAGAAAAAGGCTTCTTCGCCCACGCGGACGCGGAACGCCCCTTCGACGTGGAAGTGGATTTCCTGGGCGTTGAGCGTGAAAACGACGTGCTGGGCAAAACGGACGTGGTCATGACCACCTTCCAGCAGGCGGGCGAGATCCTGGAATCCATGAAAACCGACGGCGTGGACCAGGTTTCGGTGATCTATCGAGGCTGGCAGGCCAACGGCCTCACCGGCGGCGTGCCCACGGCCTACAGTCCGGCAGGCTCCCTGGGCGGCAGCGGAGGCCTGGAAGCACTGATTCGGAAATGCGACGGCCTGGGCGTGGATTTCTCTCTGGAAGCGGATTTCCTTTCGCTGAATACCGAAACCCATCCCACCCTGACCTATTCCGCATTCAAGAAAATTACCAGCCAAACCTGGAGCCGTCCCACCTTCGGCCCGGTGTACGATACCCTGTACTACCTGGCCCCGGACCGTTCCCAGGCTGTGGCTCAGGATGCCCTGAACGCCATGCGTTCCGCCAAGGTGCCCGGCGTTGAGCTGACGGGCATCACCCAGCTGATGGCGGATTACTACTACCAGAACCATTATCAGGAATCCGGAAAACTGGCGGAAATCTACAAGGAAATCGCCCTTTCCGCGGCGAATAATTTCCGTACCACGCTGAAATCCGCCAACGCGTATCTGTGGCCCTGCGCAAGCGCCCTGAACGATCTGCCCGTTACCGGCTCCGATTACGCTTACGTCAGCCAGGATGTGCCGCTGCTGGCTATCGCCCTGTCCGGGAAAATGCCGGCGTATCTGGAATATGTGAACTTCCAGGCCAACGCGCACAAATTCTTCCTGCGGCTGGCGGAACAGGGCACGCGCCCCTGCTTCCTCCTGACCATGGAAGACCCCATCGAACTGCAGAACACCAATTCCTCCGATATTTATTCCGCCCGCTGGGATCTGTACCGGGTCACGCTGGCCATGTGGTATGCTCAGCTGAAGGAACTGCATGAAAGCATCGGCGGCGCGTCCATCATCGCCCACGATATTCTGGGCGACATCACCCGGGTCACCTGGTCCAACGGCGTGAAGGTCTATTTGAACTATGGTGAAGCCGAAGGCGAGCTGGACGGCGTCGTACTGGAACCCATGAGCTGGAAGGCGGTGAACTGAGCATGGGAAACTGGCTGTATGAAAAGGTTTTGCCCCTGCTGGAATATGTTCCTTACGCCTTGCTGATCGGCGTATGCATAGCGCTGGTTGCCGCATTTATTTACGCGATCGTGCGCACGGCGCAGAAAAAGCCCGTGCAGCGCGGGGTCCGGGAATCCCTTTGGGGCTATTTCTTCATCTTCCCCTGGATGGTGGGTATCTGCATTTTCTTCCTCAGCGGCGTTGCCAATTCCCTGCTGTATTCCTTCTATAACCTGAAGCTGGATAACGGCCTGCAATTGATCCCCCTGACCGGGGAGGACGCGCTGGGAACTACGGTATATACCCCCCTGGCCAATTACATTTCCGTATTCAACAAAGAACTGAACTATCCCGTCACCCTGGCGAATTTCGCCGTCAGCCTGATTTTGCAATTGCCCGTCATCATCGCGTTCTCTTTGATCATCGCTTTGATGCTCAACGGGAGGATCAAGGGCCGCGGCATCTTCCGCACCATCTTTTTCCTGCCGGTCATCATCGCCACCGGCCCTGTCATGAATCAACTGACCGCCCAGGGCGTGTCCAGCGTGCCCATGGTGAGCCAGAATGTGATCACTTCCGTGCTTGCGGGCATGCCGGAATTCATCGCCACCCCCATCAGCGATCTGTTTTCCCAATTGATCCTGATCCTGTGGAATTCGGGCATCCAAATCCTGATTTTCCTGGCGGGCTTGCAGAAGGTGCCCACGGCCATGTATGAAGCGGCCAAAATCGACGGCGCTTCCGGCTGGGAAACCTTCTGGAAGATCACCCTGCCCACCCTGCGCTCCATGATCCTGCTTAACTCCATCTACACCGTGGTCACCCTGGCCACCGGCAGTACCAACCCCATCATTGACCTGATTTACAACGCCACCTACGCCGTCACGAAGGGCTACTCCTACGCCGCGGCAATGACCTGGATGTACACCGTCATCGTGGCGATCCTGCTTTTGATCACTTTCCTGGTCGTCAAAGAAAAGAAGGAAAAGAAGAGCAACGATATCTGGCGGCGGGATGTGGAAAGCGCAAGGCGCGGCATGCAGAGCAAAAAGGTGCAGAAGATGCTGGAAAGGGGGAAAGCGGCATGAGCATAACGGCTATGGAGTTGAAGGAAAGAAAAAAGTCTATCCGGAAAGAAAAATTCAAAAAGCGCATGCTGGGCAGCGCCGATAAGCGGGGCTTGCTCATGACCGTCGTGGTCTATGTGCTGCTCATCACCATCGCGTTCATTTATCTCTATCCCGTGCTGTACATGTTCTCCCGTTCCCTCATGACCCGCAGCGACCTGCTGGATGCTTCCGCCAAATGGCTTCCCTCCCAAGTTACCGGGAAAAACTACCAAGACGCCGTCCTTACTCTGGATTACTGGAACAGCCTGTGGAAGAACCTGGTGCTGGCGCTGCTTCCCACCATCTGCCAGGTGTTCATCTGCTCCATGGTGGGCTACGGCTTCGCCCGGTATAAATTCCCGCTGAAGGGCTTCTGGATGGCTGTGCTGCTTCTGGCATTCCTTTTGCCTACCCAAGTCACGTCCCTGCCCAATTACCTTACCTTCTCCCGCCTCAAGCTGGCGGATGGCACGGTGAAGCCCTTCGTGATTACCGCCATTCTGGGTCAGGGATTCAAGAGCGTGCTGTGCGTGCTGATCTTCTATAATTTCCACCGGCAGACGCCCCAGTCCCTGGTGGAAGCTGCGGAAATTGACGGCGCGGGGCACTTCAAGGCCTACTGGCGCATCGCTGTGCCGCTGTGCACCGCCGCTATCGTGGTGGTCACCCTGTTCAGCTTTGTATGGTATTGGAATGAAACCACCCTGGTGAGAGAGTACCTGGGCTACGGCCACACCCGCGCCAAAGGCCTGACCACCCTGATGATCGAATTGCAAAAGTTCGAGGATTCCTACAACACCACTTTCGACGCCCGGGCAAGCTCTGTAACCTCCACCAACAAGATCAACGACGCCATCCGTATGGCGGGCACCATGCTGGCTATTGCCCCGCTGCTGATTTTGTACTTCGTGCTGCAAAAGCAGTTTGTGGAATCGGTGGATCGGGCGGGTATCACGGGCGAGTAAGGCCCGGTGAACAGCGTGCGGCGTGCGGCGTACAGATGAAAAGACGAATGAATTTGGGGGGCCCCATTGTTCTGCCATATCATCTGAACGCTGTGCTCTGAACTCCAAACTCTGAATCAAAGCCCCCCAGGGGCTATTGATAAACAAAAAAGGAGGAAACAAACATGAAGAAACTGGTATCCTTGCTGCTGGTTCTGGCGATGGCGCTTTCCCTGTGCAGCTTTGCCGCCGCGGAAAACACCGTGCCCGAACTGAACACTACCGACGAAATCACCATCTCCTTCCTGACCTGGGACGACTTTGAGCTGACCCAGGCGCTGGCCGACAAGTTCCATGAGCTGCATCCCAACATCACCGTGGAAATCATCCAGACCACCACGGCCGACTGCACCGCCACCCTGACCAACCTGGCGGCGGACAACAACCTGCCCGACGTGTTCTTCTGGCTGGATCTGGATCCCCTCATGGCCAACCCCATGTGCCTGAACATCGCCCCCTACCTGGAGGCCGATGAAGAAGCCCAGACCAAGCTGTATCCCTCCCTCCGCCGTGTGGGCTATGTGGATGGACAGCGCAGCTACTTCATGCCCGGCGAATTCCTGCCCGCCGTCATCTACCTGGATAAGGCCGTGTTCGATAAGCTGAACAAGGAACTGCCCGCCCAGGATTGGACCTGGGAAGAAATGCTGGATATGATCGAAACCATGACCGACCCCGCCCAGGGCATTTGGGCCTACAACTTCTATATGGGCCCCGTCACCCTGGGCCCCATCGCCCTGACGGACAACGTGCTGGGTGAATTCGGCTGGGACGGCGAAAACTACCACTTCGACACCGGCTGGGTGGAAATGGTTGAAAAGCAGAGCGAATACGCCCGTCTGGGCTATCAGGCCATCCAGGGCAGCGACGCCTACCTGGCAGTGGTGCCCGATGATATGTGGCCCGGCGAATCCGGCCACGTGGCCATCCAGATGGATGCCTACTGGACCATGAACAACATCTACACCCAGCCCGCCGCTTTGGAACGCGGCTTGCAGATGGTGCCCTACAACAGCCCCATTGGTGAAGATGTGGAAGAGGGCGGCCAGTTTGGCTGGATCGACATGGTATCCATTTCCGCTACCACCGAACATCCCCGCGAAGCTTACGAAGTGGCCAAGTTCCTCACCTGGGGCAAGGAAGGCTGGCTGGAACGCACCAATCAGTACGGCGTGCTCACCAATGAAGCGGGCGATAAGATCTACCGTCTGCCCGGCTCCCTGCCTATGATCGAAGATGATGAAGTGGTTGCCGCTCTGAGTCCCCTGTTCCCCGATCTGGGCTACTGGAACGATTGGTCCGAATATCTGGCCAACATCCAGAACCCCGTCACCTTCGGCGGGCGCACCATTCCCGGCTTCAACACCTTCATTGCCGACTACTATCACGGCTCTGACTACAACGGCTATGTGGGCATTGAAGCCGCCATCAACGCCGGCGCCATCGATCCCTACGACTATACCGACGCGCTGGGCGAAGCGGGCCGTCAGTACTATGAGGACGCCATGAAGGTGTTCTACAGCGTGTACGGCGAATAACGCACATTTACAAAAAACCTGACGAACCAACGCCGGGCGGAGTGCCTTCGGGCGCTTCGCCCGGTTCTGTCTTTCGCAAATATCCGCAAAGAAGGAAACCGTATGCTGAGAATTCCCTCCCTTCGGGCTGGTTTGCCCGTTTTTAAAGCCCTGGCCTCCGAAACACGGTTGTCCATCATGGAACTGCTTCTGCAGGAAGGCCCCAAAAGCATCACTGCCCTTTGTGAACGGACGGGCCTCACTGCCGGGTCGCTGACCCCGCATATCCGCATTCTTCAGGACAGCGGCCTCATTGATGTGACGATGCGGGAAGGAAAGCATGGCATTCTGAAAATCTGTACGGCGGTGGAAAGCAGCCTGCTCATTTCCACGCCGGTGGTCTCCGTAACGGAAAACATGTACGAAACCGAAATCGGCGTGGGGCAGTACACCAATTATGAAGTGCGTCCCACCTGCGGCATCTGCACCCCGGAGCACATCATCGGCAAGGTAGACGTGCCTGCCTGCTTCGCCGACGCTGAGCGGATGGACGCGCATATCCTGTGGTTTTCCAGCGGCTATGTGGATTACATGCTGCCCTGCTTCCTGAAGGAAGGCCAGCAGCCCCTGGAATTGCAGATTTCCATGGAAATCTCCTCCGAAGCCCCTGGCGTGCAGGAAAACTGGCCCAGCGACATTTATTTCCGTATGAATGGCGTGAACTTAGGCTATTGGACCAGCCCTGGGGATTTCGGCCGCATCCGCGGCATTTACAATCCTTCCTGGTGGTTTCCCAACTGGAACCAGCACGGCCTGTTCAAACTTCTGTCCATCAATGGTCAGGGCACCTTCATGGACGGGGGCCGTATCAGCGATGCCACGATCTACGACATCAATATTCGCCCCGGACGGGCCATCGCCTTTCGGATCGAAGTGCCGGAAAACTCCCAGCACGTAGGCGGAGCCACCCTGTTCGGTAAGGGGTTCGGCAACTATCCCCAGGACATTCGGATGCGGATGCACTACGCGCCGATTGAGGAAGAAAAAGCATGAGAAATAGATTTGCGATGGCTTTGGCCTTTACGGTGTTCATGGTCTGCTGTTGCGCCCCGGCTTTTGCCGACACGCTGACCGTAAACCAGGATCAGCCGGTTCACGCCGTCAGCCCCACCCTGTACGGCATTTTCATTGAGGATATCAACTGCGCCGTGGACGGCGGCCTGTACGCGGAGCTGCTGAAAAACCGTTCCTTTGAAAACGAGGGGCTCTGGAATCCCCAGCATGCGGATCATTGGGAAGCTTGGAGCTTGAAAAAGCGGGAAAAGGCCCAGGCTGTGCTGGAAAACGACGCGCCGCTCCACGAAAACAATCCCACCTATCTGCGCGTCTCCATGGAGGCAGGGGGACTGATCCGGGTGGTGAACCAGGGCTTCGGCGGCAATAGCTTCCGGGGCGGCGTCCCCATCGTCGCGGGGGAAAGCTATGATTTCTCCTTTTGGATGCGGGCGGACGAAACCGCGGTCGCCGGAGGAAGGATCGTGATTTCGCTGACGGACGCGGCGGGCAATTCCCTCTGCGGCGCGCCGCTGGATATTTCGCTGGCGCGGCAGGAGGAAGAGAATCAATGGGTTAAGATCGGCACAGCGTTTACAGCGGAAGCAACAGGCGGGGCCGTACTGTCCGTGACCGTTTCCGGCCAGGGGACGATCGACCTGGATATGTTTTCCCTGATGCCGCAGAGCCGAACAGGTGCGGATTGGCCAGGCGGCGGGATGCGGACGGACATCGTGGATATGCTACGGGAATTGAAGCCCCGATTCCTGCGCTTCCCCGGCGGATGCGTGGTGGAAGGCACGTATGTGCGGGAAAACGCCTATGACTGGAAAGTCACCGTGGGCAATGTGGAAACCCGTCGGGAAATCCCCAATACCTGGGGCGGGATGCAGACCATGGGCGTGGGCTTCTATGAATATTTCTGCCTCTGCGAAGAGCTAGGCGCGCTGCCGGTGCCCGTGGTGCATGCCGGGGTGCTGTGCCAGGCGCGGGACGTGAAAGACCCGCCCCTGACCCTGGAGGAAACGGCCGTTTACGCCCAGGATATTCTGGATCTGATCGAGTTCGCCACCGGGGACGCCGATACGACGTGGGGTGCGCTGCGGGTTCAGATGGGACATGCGGAGCCTTTTGACCTGCAGTACATCGCCATCGGCAACGAAAACTGGGGCACAGTTTACTTCAGCCGCTATGAGATTCTGTCGAAGACGGTGAAGGACCGTTACCCGGACATCACATGCATCGTGGCTGCCGGACCGGTGGCGGAGGGCGGCCTGTTTAACGACAGCTGGAGCAATATCCGCCGCATGTTTGCAGGCGATCTGGTGGATGAGCATTATTATATGAACAGCGCCTGGTTCCCCTCCCATATAAGCCGCTACGATAAATATCCCCGCGCCACAAAGGTGTTCCTGGGCGAATATGCCGCCCATGAACCGGTGCAGGGAACCCGTCGGCCCAATAACGTATACGCCGCCCTGTGTGAAGCGGCCTACCTGACCGGCGTCGAGCGGAACAGCGACGTGGTGGTGATGAGCTGCTACGCGCCGCTTTTGTGCCGGGAAGGGGAAGTGGACTGGACGCCCGACCTGATCTGGTTCAACGACGATGAGGTGTACGCCACGCCCAGCTATTACGTGCAGCAGATGTTTTCCCTGGCTTGCGGAACGGAATTGGTGGCAAGCGAAACAGACGGGGACTTATTTCAAGTGGCCACCCGAACGGGAAACGCGCTCCAAATAAAAATCGTCAATCTTTCGGAAAAAACGAAGCCGTTGACGCTCCTGCTTTCAGGGATCCCCGACCAGACAGCTCACGGGCAGATGCTCGCGGGAGAAAAAAACCACGTCAATTCTTTCGCCAAGCCGGATAATGCGGCGCCGCAGGAAGTGGAAATCGTCTGCACCGATTCAAAGGCAGAAACGAAGCTTCCGCCCTGGAGCCTGACGGTTCTGGAATTCTCTTTGGCAGAAAGAAAATGAGCTTGCGTTTTTATTTCCATTCAGTTTTTCCTGGTGAAGAAACGCTTCTTTATCCTGGAAAAAAGCAGAGTGGACAAGGCCCTGACCGTTGCACCAATATCAAAATTCTGGTATAAGAGCACGGGAAGCACAAAACAATGATCTATGAAAAGGCGAGGGCTAATTATATGAGGAAAGCAATACCATTTCTTGTCATGCTTATCATGCTGCTGTCAGCAGTGCTAACGAATGCGGAGGAGATTCCAATGATTACAAGCAGCAATGGAAAAATCTATGGAGAGTTGAATGTTCCTTCCCCTGATACGCCCATCCCTCTCATCATTCTTTCCCATGGTTTCGGCGGCAACCTCTTGGGAGACAAAGATTACGCATCCTATTTCTTCTCCCAGGGATTCGCCACATATAATTTCGATTTCTGCGGCGGCGGCTTTGGCTCAAGAAGCGACGGCACCATGCTTGATATGTCCGTCCTGACGGAAGCGGAAGACTTGAGCGCCATCGTTGATTATTACAAAGCGGACGCCAGATTCAGCGCTATCTATCTCTGGGGTGCAAGCCAAGGCGGATTCGTTTCCGCGCTGGTTGCCTCCCAGCGCCCGGATGATATTGCAAAGGTTGTATTGGAATTTCCGGCCATCGTCCTGCAAGACGACGCAAAAGCGCGGGCGAATGATGATGGGACATTCCCTGAAACAAGCCGCGTTATGGGCATGACAATCAGCCGGAAATACAATGAGGACGCTGTATCCTTTGACTTGTATGATATGATTGGAGCTTATACCGGCCCTGTGCTGATTCTTCACGGTGACAAGGATGCGATTGTTCCCCTTCGCTATTCGGAACGGGCAGCCCAAATATTCCCCAATGCAGAATTGGTCGTTATGCCTGGCCAGGGCCACGGTTTTATGGGAAAGGCCAGAACGGAAGCTATGGAAAAGGAATCCACTTTTTACCTGAAATGAAAATTAGACCACGAACGCCGCTTCTTCAGGCGATGGAATGAAAGAAAGAAAGGCAAGCATGAAATATTATCTATTTATCCATTTCCGGGAAACAACTACGCCCGACGGCGAACAGGTGTACTTTGCCCTGAGCCGGAACGGCTTTCACTGGGAGGCTCTCAACAGCGGTCGGCCCGTCCTCTGGGCGTATTATGGAGATCGGGGCGTGCGGGATATGACAATCATCCGAGACAGGAGAACCGGCCGATTCCACATCTTTGCTACCGACCTTTCCCTCTCCTATGGTATGCGCGGCAAGTACGCTCACTCCTGGGACAACATCACACGGTATGGAAGCAAGTCCCTTGCCCATTGGCAGTCCGATGATCTGGTGAACTGGACGGAAGAGGAATTGCTGCCCATGGGGGATGATTTCGGCTGTGTTTGGGCTCCCGATATTATCTACGACGAAGAGAACGGTGATTACCTTCTTCACTGGTCGTCCTCTCACGTCTCCGACGATTACCGTGTGAAAGCCATCTGGTACAGCCGCACGAAGGATTTTATCCATTTCTCGAAACCTTCTGTGCTATACAGCGTGCCGGGTATCGACGTGATCGATTCTGCCATGTACAGGGAGAATGGGAAATACTATCTCTTTGTAAAGAAGTCCCTCTATCCAAAGCAGGTGATTGAGCTGGTGTCGGACACCATCACCGGGCCATTTGTTCCGATTCCTGCCTTTGATACTTCCCTATCCGTCCTGGAGGCGGGGAAACACGAAGCACCGACAGCCGTACAACTGGAAGATGGACGATGGTGTCTATTCGTGGATTATTATGGCGTGAGGGGAGCAGGACAGGGCTATATTCCGTTTGTAGCAGATTCGCTGGCGAGTGGCCGCTTTATCCTCAGTGACAGTCAGTTTTCCTTTCCATACCGCTTCAAACACGGAACCATTCTTCCCATCACTGAGGAAGAGTATGACCGTATGAAGGCACGGGACTGGATGGATGTGGAGGATAAGAGATAAATCATTGCTTCAAATTCTTCCTGACGGCTTGCCGAGGTTCTGTATTTGTGCTATCCTTTATGCGAAGATGATTTCCTGGAAGATGATTTCTTCCGCTTGGGCCTTGCAGGCGTTCATGATAGCTTTCCTCTTGAGACAAACACATTGTGCCATATGAGGCTTAAAGAAACCTAAAAGAATCAGAACACGCAAAGAACGCCTTGTACCTTTTTCCCTTCCTCATCTCGTAGGAAGCAAAAAGGATACAAGGCTTTTCTGCTCAACCTTATTTCGCCATCTAAAAATCTGATAATTTTTTGATAATTCTCTCCGCACCCGCTTCCAATATGCGCTTCCTGACGGTAAACTGTGTCTGCCGAAAGGAGGCGCATTTTGTTATGGATCAAAGTATTCTTCTACAGATTTACAGAGGGGAGTATTCTCCCAATCGAATTACATTCCAACTCAATCTTGGCAGCTTAACTGTGATTTCTCCGTTTTCACAGGCCGCGCCGTTTCCCTGTACAGGAGCAACTTCGTTTGGATTGTTTTCTGTATTCACCGCTTTCACGTCATCGTGGTGAAGCAGAATATGCTCTTTTACCCGGAGATTCCCGAAGGCCCGCAAATCGCAGTCCAACAAGATATCATCCGTCATATCCCGATTGACGGCAAAGATGGTGACATCCCCATCTTCTGAGACAGAGGCGGCAGCATCCACACAGGGGACTTTTTCATAATCCTTGCAGTCATACACAGGAGAAGAGATCACAGGCCGCAAGGCAGCGCCCCGGCCATAGCGGGAAGCGTGCATGAAGGGATAGAAGATCGTCTGCGCCCAGCATCCGCCGCCGTTCCTGGTCATGATTGGAGCGATCACGTTGACCAGCTGGGCCAGGCAAGCCACCTTCACCCGATCCGCGTTTTTCAGGAAAGTGATCAGCATCGCTCCGGCCAGTAAAGCATCCTCGAAGTTATAAATATCTTCCAGCAACGGCAGCGCCCGTCCCCATTTGTCGGCCTTGAGCACTTCCTTGTCCTGCTCGCTGGAATGATACCAGATGTTCCATTCATCAAAGGACAGGTTCAGCTTTTTCTTTGCGTGCTTTCTGCCGCCCACGGCGTCGCAGATGGCGGTTACTTCCTTGATAAAGTCGTCTAAATCCATGCTGCGCGCAAGGAAACCCGGTGTGTCGTCGGTGGGATTGCCATAGTAGCGATGGAGGGAAACATAGTCCACGTTCTCATACCCAGCCTGACTTCAGCGCGCTTTGTCTGCCGCAAGAAATAATCTGTAATCAGCCTTTAACAGAACCGATCATGACGCCAGTAACAAAATACTTTTGAACAAAGGGATAAATCAGCAGCACCGGAACCACGCTGACCATGATCAGCGCATATTTGATAACAGCGGCGATATCAGCCAGCCGCGCCTGCAATTCGGGATCGGAAACGGTGGAAGGGTCGATCTGGCTGGACATTAGGATTTCCCGCAGGAACAGGGTCAATGGATAAAGGTTCTTGTCATGCAGATAAATCATGGCGTTGAAGTAAGCGTTCCAATGACCTACCGCGTAAAACAGCGTGAGCACGGCAATGATAGCTTTGGACAACGGCAGCACGATACTGATGAAGTACTTTATATCGGAGCAGCCGTCGATCTGCGACGCTTCCAGCAGTTCATGCGGTATGGTGTTGATAAAGAACGTTCGAGCCACAATCATATTATATACGCTAATCGCACCTGGCAGCATCAGCGCAAGCGGACTGTTGAGCAAATGAAGGCTCTGTACCTGCATATACATAGGAATCAGGCCGCCATTAAAAAACATGGTGAATGTAAAGAGCAGCATGATCGCATTCCTGCCCGGCAGGTCGTGGCGGGACATACAATAGGCTGCGATCAGGGTCATGAACAAGTTGATCAGGGTGCCTGCCACAGTATACAGGATAGAGTTCCGGTAGCCCGTCCAAATGGTGGGCGTGTTAAACACGGTCTTGTATCCATCCAGGCTGAAATCCACCGGGAACAGCACCACACGGCCTGATTGCACTGCCGTGCCGGAGGAAAAGGAGGCGCTGATCACGAAAACGCACGGGTAGAGAACGGCGATAAAAAACAGCGTCAGAATAATGCCGACGAAGATAACAAATGCTTTATCCCCCTTGCTGTAATCCTTGAATCTCTGCATCTTTCTTCCTCCCCTCAGAAAATTCCGCTGCCGTTCAGCTCCTTTTTTATTCTGCCGGTTTCCCGGCTCTATCTGATTTCCGGAACACTGCCGGAAAGCATCCAAATGGATTCAGGTCAAAGCGTGATCAATGGTGATATGATCGCCTCTCCAGACTTTTTTGCCTGTCCAGGCTTCATCCGGACCCGACCAGAAAGGATCGTCCGGCGCAAGGCCCAGGGGCAGGAACACGGCGCTGCATAAGTACAGGGAACCAATGTTGATGTAGGGTTCGGCCAGTTCAGGCTGGCAGCCGACCACGCCAGGCAGCAGAAAACCGTTATCGTCAAACATGGGTGTCGTTTCCATCACCCTGCGGATCACCGCTGTCAATCCGCATCGCACCCCGGCGGGAATCAAATGAGGTTCCAGCATACGCTCCAGCGCGGCCTGGGAAAGCATCTGGAACGCGCCGAAACGGTAGCAGATGGAGCGGCCGATGATGGGATAGCTCCCCTCCGGCCCGATCATCCGTTCCAATTCAGAGGCATATCGGGCGGCGCGGTGGTTCACCGTCTCCCGCATGGCTTCGATCTCCGGGTATTCGCCGCGCATCAAATTCACAAGATCAACATACATGGGCTGGATCACGAAGCTGTTGTAGTAATCCCAATGGAATTCAGGGCCGTCGCCGTACACCCCATCGCCCAGGTACCAGGATTGGAAGCGGCGCAGGGCAGAAAGCAATCGCATGGAATCGTATTCCTCGCCCAGCACATACAGTCCGGCTTCCACCATGGAAGTAAAGAACAGCCAGTTGCTGTCATAGGCTGCGATAGCGCGGGAAGCGCGGAAAGCGTTGGCCAGCTGCTTTTTCACCCGGCTGTCCAGGCGGGCCGCCAGCGCTTTCGGCGCGCGAACAACGGCATGGGCGAGAAACGCTGTGTCCACCAAAGGCTGGCCGCCCCGGTCAAACAGCATGAAGTCCTGAGAAGTGGGATCGGTGGCCCTGTCTAAGCAAACGAGGGCTTTTTCCCGCCATGCTTTTTGCAGGGCGCGTTCTTCCGCGTCCAAGGCGTTTTCATCTGCCTCCAGCCAGGGAGCAAGGCCCAGCATACTGCGGCCAAAGGCTTCCAGCGGGGCAAATGAAGCGCGATCAGGATGAAATTCCTGCGGCAGCGCAGCTTTCAGCTTTCCATCTGCAAGGGCGTTCAGCACGGGTGAAACGATTTTCAGCAGCGCATTCAGCCATTCCTGACGGGTCGTCATGTAAATCAGCCTCTTTCAGTCTTTTTGATCAGGATACCAAAACAGCAGTTTCTCTCCGCGAAGCTTGTTTACCGCTTCGATAAAGAAATAGTCCGCGTAATCCATCGTGATGTGGCGGCCTGGCAGATCGTGATAAGCGGAGGTACATTTTGTGAAGATGGCGGGAACGTTTTCCGACCAGTCCGCATGCCGCTGTTCCATGGCTTTCAGCAGATTGAACGCCGCCCGGAAACAGTTTTCCGCCTCGATGCCGGAAACGAGCTTTGCCAATTCCATCAAACCGCAGGCAGCGATGTTTCCCGCAGCATCGTCATAGAGAATGGGTTCGGCGGGCTGGCGTAAATCGCACCGGGGCAGCCAGTCACCCTCAACCTGGCTGATAAAATAGCGGGCCACACGCCTGGCTGTTTCCAAATAAGCGGCTTTCCCGGATTGCATATAGCTCAGCGTAAACCCGTACAGCGCCCAGGCCTGGCCCCGGCTCCAGCTGGAACCGCTGGCATACCCTTGCCCGCCGGGATTATCCAGATATTCGCCCGTTTCCGGGTCAAAGATCACGATGTGGTTGCAGCTGCCGTCCTCCCGCACGAAATACTTCGTGGTGGTATCGGCGTGGGACATGGCAATCAGTTTAAAGCGCGGATCGCCCGTTGCGCGGCTGGCCCAGTACAGCAGCGGCAGGTTCATCATGCAGTCAATGATGGCCCATCCCTCACGCCGCGCTGTTTGATCCCAGTTATTCCAGGCGCGAATGAAACCATGGGGGTTATACCGTCCCGCCAGCATATTGGCGGTAAACAGAAGCCGGTCAAAGCTGTCCGCATTTCCCTCCAGGCGATACCGCACACCGGAATGAATCAGCCACAGAAATCCCATATCGTGATCGAGCTTCTTAAAATTGCGCAGCGCCTGATCCAGCATCGCTTCCGTGCGAACCGCTTCTTCACGGTAGGCATCACCCTTCGTCATCAGGTACATCTGCCACATGGCGGCGGGCCAAAAACCGTTCGTCCACCAGTTGATGTCCGTAGGCTTGAATTCACCGTTCACAGTAGAATAAGGAATATAATTCACGCCCTGAGCCTTCCGTATGATGAACCGCATCTTTTGGTCCAGCTTCTCGGAGACATCCTTTAGCCAGACTTGATCCTGAAAACATGTGATCTGATCGGATGCCATTTTTCTGCCTCCCCACTCCGTATTGACATGAGGTCTATCAGCTTTCAAAGGCATCATATCACTGGAAAATCATTTCGTCCATTGTTAATCTGTTATAAATCATTGCGAATAATTCATGATTTATTTTTTTAAATGTGATTATCAGGAGCGTTTTTCTTGTATTTGTCCATTACTATTAGTATGTGGAAAATTATTTGCAATATACAGTTGCCATAAATAGCTGAATGTGATACAATTACAATAACTAACCGAAAGGGGGTATGACTTGTGTATCGTGAAATCATCGGTCCCGCCTATCATATGGCGCACAACATCAGCCATGTTGCTTC
Organism: Clostridia bacterium; assembly: GCA_017448975.1. Classification (GTDB taxonomy): domain Bacteria; phylum Bacillota; class Clostridia; order Christensenellales; family Aristaeellaceae; genus RUG563. The sequence goes on along the minus strand of JAFSKN010000036.1, from coordinate 75,341 downwards.
CGAAAACTATCTCATACACAGCCATGCGTTTTATGAGCTTTATTATTTTGTGGGCGGAGACGTTCATATCCTGTATGACGGAACTGAATATGCCCTGCTCCCGCATACGTTCATCATTTTTGTCCCCGATGTTTTTCACGGCCTTCGCGTAGCAAACAGCAATCCTTATGAACGGTATACGGCCCATTTTACAGAGGAACTGATCGCTCCCAAACGCCGGGACGTGTTGATGGGAAATTTGCCCACAGAGGAAACAATCCGCAGCGGAGCGGAAACCCATCCCTATATTCTTCAGGATGCTGAAAAACTGGATATCCTGCCTTTGATGCAGGAATATGAAAAGTTGATACAGTTCCCTGAACCTTTGCGGGACGCTATGGCAGGGGCAGTCACGGAAACGATTCTGGCCCGGTATTTGCTTCATGTATATGAAGGAAGAAGGATCGTCGGCGTTCAGCCTTATCACAAAGGGAAAAATGAACTGGCGCCAATCCTGAGCTATATTCATCAAAACCTGACGCAAAAACTGACACTGGATGATCTGAGCGTTCGCTTTCATCTCTCAAAAGGGAAGCTGAACCAATTATTCCATCAACAGATGGAAATGTCGACAATGGATTATGTCACGAAAAGGCGCATCAGCTACGCACAGCAATTATTGCTGAATGGCATTCCGGCTGCTCAGGCGGGAAGCGCCGCAGGATTCGGTGATTACGCGGGTTTCTACCGGGCTTACAAAAAAACGCTGGGTCATTCTCCCAGCGATGATCATCGCAGTGTTTCCGGGAACAGTATGATGCAGACGCTGTATCAGGAGACCTCCAGCCCAGGTCCCGTAGTAGCTGATGATTCTTTATCCAACACGAATATTTGGGATGTCAACCGTTCAACACGGGCAAGTGAAATTGATATCAGCGTTTTACGTGATCAATAAACCAGCATTTCATAAAACCGAATCGGCGGAAGAAAGGAAACGTATCATGGTACAGATCAGGATTGTGGACAGGGATAACGTGGTTCTCGGAGAGACCGAGCATCCATCGGAAGCGGGATTATGTCTCGATCATGTGTGGCAGGAAGGAGATTGCGTCCTGTTCAATGCTCCGGCATGCTCCCATTTACATATCACGGTGGACGCTTCCATGCTCCAGGGAGAGGTCTGCCTTCCGACGGGAGAAATGACCTGGCCCGTTCCGTATGGAGAACACCGCATTGCTTATGCTCCAGGATTATTTGACGGAAAACGGCATATCATCTCTGCCCGCGTCATGGGAAAAGATGAAACAGCGCTGCGCCGCGACCTGGCCCGCAATCCGCTCGATCTGCGCGGGGATACCAACTTCTATCCTCATTGCACCGCCAATGTGGAAACCAGGAATGAGTCCGTGTTTGCCGCCCGGAATGTGATCGACGGACTTCGCTTCAACACGTCCCACGGGGAATGGCCTTTTGAAAGCTGGGGGATCGGAGCGCGTGAGGACGCCTGGTGTCTGCTGGACTTTGGCAGAGAGGTTTTTGTGGATAGTATGGCGCTGACCCTGCGGGCGGATTTTCCCCATGACGCTTATTGGGTCTCCGCCTGCGTGGTGTCTTCCAGCGGAAAAGAAATCATGTTTGATCTGGAGAAGACAAAAGAACGTCAATGGATTCATCTGGGCGGTCAAAACGTGCGCTGGCTTCGGCTGGAAAGAATGTGCAAAAGCAATGACCCCTCCGCTTTCCCTTCCCTCCGTGCATGGGAAGTATATGGACATGACCTCGAAGAACAATAAAACGATGGCTTTTGCATGTATAGTAATAAAGCTTTTGCTTTGTCTTAGGCTTCTGTGTGATCTCCTTTCCGCAGTACAGTCATGATGTATGAACGTGATCCATTTTCTGATTCAGAATTCTGGGTACTAATAGCCTATTTAGGCACTTATAACTATCACGTTCTTTCCTTCGAAATCAAAATCTATCAGGATTCTGTCCCACTTTCCCATACCATATTACCCGTTTTATACAATTTAACGATTCTCCTACAAAATTTAATTTTTCTCCCCCCAAAACAGGCAGGGGTACTCAAATATGGCGGCGAATAAAAAAGGGCGAAAACCCGCTTCACAGAGCAAAAAACGGCGATTTTTGCATACCCCCTACGCGGGAATCCTTATATTTCAACGGCTTCACGGCCTATGATTTAATTATTCTTTGTATCAAAACCAGCTACTACATAGATGACGGTTACACTGGAACCAGCTTCAACCGTCCCGCCATACAGGCGCCGCTTTCCCTGGCAAGCGAAGGCAGGGCCGGCATCATCATCGTCAAGTACGTCAGCCGTCCGTCCTATGGCTGCCAGGATGACCCGGCGCAGAAAGGGCATTGGATCGTAGATGAGGAAGCCGCGCCTGTGGTGAAACGAATCTTCCATTTGGTACTGGAGGGAAAAGGGCCGCATCCTGAACCGAAAAGAATACACCGGCTGCGCCTGCAGCTTCAAAACCTTCCGAGAAAGTCATAATAGGAGCATTTCATATCATGGACACACCCATTTTTGACTTTGTGCAATCATATCAGGAAAAAAGGACGCTCCGCCTGCATATGCCGGGACACAAGGGGCAGACCATCCTTGGCATGGAGAGCTTGGATATTACCGAAGTCAGCGGAGCGGACGAGCTTTTTCATCCCCATGGCGTCATTTTGAAAAGCGAGGAAAACGCTTCCTCGCTTTTTGGCGCGGGCAAAACGGTATATTCCACGGAGGGATCTTCCCTCTGCATCCGGGCCATGATTTATTTGGCGCTGGTGTGGGGAAAAAGTATGGGCCGGAAGCCTGTGATCTTGGCGGGCCGCAACGCCCACAAGGCATTTCTTTCCGCCGCGGCCCTGCTGGACGCGGACGTGCGCTGGCTGTACCCGGAGCGGGAACAGAATTTGATTGCCTGCGAAATCACCGGGCCGGGGCTGGAAAAGCAGTTGACGGCTTTGCCGGAAAAACCGATTGCGGTTTACGTAACCAGCCCGGATTATTTGGGCCATGTATTGAATATCGCGGAATTAAGCGCGGTGTGCCGCCGTCATAACGTGCTGCTGCTGGTGGATAACGCCCACGGGGCGTACCTGAAATTCCTGCGGCCCGACCGCCATCCCATGCCCCTTGGGGCCGACTTGTGCTGCGATTCCGCCCACAAGACCCTGCCGGTGCTCACGGGCGGCGCGTACCTGCATATTTCCCAAAACGCTCCGGCGATGCTTCGGGAACAGGCCAACCGCGCCATGGAATTGTTTGCTTCCTCCAGCCCGTCCTATCTGATTTTGCAATCCCTTGATCGGTGCAACGCCTTGCTTGCGGAGGACGCGGGCCGCTTGGCCGAATTTGCGGAACGACTGGATGAATTGAATGGCAAGCTCACGGCTTACGGATATACTTTGATTGGCGAAGAACCCTTCAAAATCACCATAGCGGCCAAGGGATGGGGGTACACGGGAGACCAATTGCACGATTCCCTTCGGCAGCGGGGAATCGAATGCGAATTTTCTGATCCGGATTTCCTGACCATGATGCTGACGCCCGCCCTGGCGGAAACGGATGTACAGTGGGCGGAAAAGGCCCTGCTGTCCATTCCCCGAAAGCCGAAGATCGACGAAAATCCGCCTGCTTTACCCCATCCCCGGCGGGTGCTTTCCATCCGGGAAGCGATGCTGGCCCCGACAGAAGAAATCCCGGTGGAGCAGGCGGTGGGCCGCGTGCTGGCCGACGCCCAGGTGAGCTGTCCGCCCTGCATCCCCATTATCGCCTGCGGGGAAGAAGTGGACGAAGCCGCCGTAAGGTGCTTTCAGTATTACAATATTTCTTCCTGCCGGGTGGTGCGGCAATCGTTTATCTGCAGTAACGGAATCACGCTTTGATCTTTACGTTTCAAGGAGGCGTATGCATGAAAGACCGTTTGTTTTTTGAAAACGCGTATTTTATTATTGGCACTTCGTATGCTGGAAAATCCACCATGGTGAAGGAACTGGCGAAAAAGCATGGAGGAGTGGCCTGCGAAGAAAACTATCACGATAATTATCCGGGGGAGCATGAAGCGAAGGAATTTCCCTGCCTGACCTATACCAGGGATCTAAAGGACTGGCATGATTTTATCAGAAGATCACCCCAGGAATATAAAGCCTGGATCGACGGCGCAAAAAAAGAATGCGAGATTCTGGAGCTCAGGATGCTGCCGGATATCTGCAATCAGGGCAAACAAGTGTTTGTTGACACCAATATCGGGATTGAAACTTTGCGTTCGATCGCGCCGAAGCATCATGTGGTCGTGATGCTTGCCGATCCGCAGATCGCGATTCACAGGTTCTTCGATCGGCCTGATCCTGAAAAGCAATTCCTGTACAGACTGATCATGGAAGAACCTGATCCTGAAAAAGCGATGGAGAATTACAGGAAGGGCCTCGAACTGATTTGCTCCCAGGAATCCTATGACGAACTGCTGCATTCGGGGTTTCCGGTTGTTTTTCGCGATGAAAACAGAACGATCGGGCAAACTTTGGCATTGGTAGAAGCAGCTTTTGGGCTGTAAAGACAGTAGATGCAGAAAAGCGCACTGATTCACCGCCTGTCAGACGGAGATAAGTGCGCTTTCATTAGCAGTATACTGAGATTCACCTTTGGCGGCTTGATGATCGCTTTTTATACGTTGATCTCCTGCGCCTGCACGGTCTGGCCTTCGTTATCCGCCAAAATGGGCCGAATCACTTCGGCTAAATACTGTTGGGTCTGTTTTTCCGCGCAGCCGATGAAGTTTTCGGGGGAGAGGGAGGCGGTAAGCGTTTCCTCGTCCGTCTGGAAAGCCGGGTCGGCGGCGATGCGGGAAAGCAGGTCGCAGGGCTTGCCCTCCATTTTTACCGCGTTGGCGGCGGCGATGGAATGAACGCGGATGCGTTCATGCAGTTCCTGCCGGTCGCCGCCCCGTTCCACCGCGTCCATCATGATGTTTTCGGTGGCCATGAAGGGCAGTTCTTCCCGCAGGTGCTTTTCGATCACCTTTTCATACACCACCAGACCGGAAGCGATGTTCAGGTACAGGGACAGCACCGCGTCGCAGCACAGGAAGCCTTCGGCCAGGGACAGGCGGCGGTTGGCGCTGTCGTCCAAGGTGCGCTCGAACCACTGCTCGGCGGCGGTCATGGCTCCGTTCTGGGCATTGGCGATCAGAAAACGGGAGAGGGCGGTCATGCGCTCGGAGCGCATGGGGTTGCGCTTGTAGGCCATTGCGGAGGAGCCGATCTGGTTCTTTTCAAAGGGCTCTTCAATTTCCTTTTTATGGGCCAGCAGGCGGATGTCGTTGGCGAATTTGTGGGCGCTCTGGCCGATTTGGGAAAGGGCGTTCAGGATGCGGCTGTCCGTTTTCCGGGAATAGGTTTGGCCGGAAACGGGCACCGCTTTTTCAAAGCCCATTTTCTTTGCGATGAGGGGATCAATGGCCCGAATCTTTTCATCATCCCCGTGGAACAGCTCCACGAAGCTGGCCTGGGTGCCCGTGGTGCCCTTACAGCCTAAGGGTTTCAGGGTGGACAGACAGAAATCGATTTCTTCCAAATCCAATGTCAAATCGTTGAGCCATAATGTGGCCCGTTTGCCCACGGTGGTGGGCTGGGCGGATTGGAAGTGGGTGAAAGCTAAGCAGGGGAGACCGGCATAGGTTTCCGCGAACCCGGAAAGCGCCCGGATCACGGCAATCAGCCGCTTGCGGATCAATTGCAGCGCGTCCCGCAGGATCAGCACGTCGGCGTTATCGCCCACATAACAGCTGGTGGCCCCCAAATGAATGATGGGCCGGGCGGCGGGACACTGTTCGCCCCAGGCGTGAATGTGGGCCATCACGTCGTGGCGCAGCTTTTTTTCATACTCCGCCGCGCGGTCAAAATCGATGTCGTCCACGTGGGCGCGCATTTCGTTGATCTGCTCGTCGGTAATGGGCAGGCCCAATTCCTGCTCTGCTTCGGCTAAGATGATCCACAGCTTCCGCCACAGGGAAAACTTGTTCTGGGCGGAAAACAGGTATTGCATTTCCTTGCTGGCGTAGCGGGTGGAGAAGGGGGATAGATAACCAGTATTGTCCTGCGGCATAAGGCGCTGTCCTCCTGAAACATGAGAAATCGGTAAACCACTTGGGATTATACCAAAAAAATCCCTCCGGCGCAATCGCCGGAGAGCAGATACACAAAAAAACAGCCTTGCGAATGGAAAAAGATGCTTTTTTGGCTTTCTCGGAAGGGGGTCTGGGGGAAACCGCTCTTTGGCCTCCAAAGAGCGGTTTCCCCCAGTAATTTTCCATTACAGGGGCCTAATCAGGATCAGGGGCGTCAGTTCGTCGCCCTGGCCGGAGGGGTTGTCCTGCATGGCGTCCTGAATCTCCTCGTCGGTCAGGGGGAAGCCCTTGCACTTACCCAGCTGATCCCGCTGGATGTCGTTGGCGTCCATGAGCACCACGGGGATGCCCGTTTCCTTATAAAGCTGGTCGCAGAGCTCCACGGGGTTGCTGGGGTTGATGAGGGCCATTTCCTTGTATACGTCGAAGCTGGAACGGAAATAGAAGCCGTCGATGCCGCCTACACCCTTGCCGCACACCTTGTAAAATACGCCGTGCACGCCAAAGGGCTTGGTAACGGCGGAAAGGAAAGTGGCAAGCAGCACACGGGGCAGGCCGCAGATATCGATGACCAATTGCAGCTTGTAGGGTTCGTGCATGCCAACGCCGGTATGGTTAATGCCCGCGAAGCGCCACAGCAGGTTGGCCCAGAAGCCGGGTTTCACCTCGTCCCGGGTCTTTACGCTTTCCACGCACATGCACATGACCTTGGCGCCGAAGGAAAGCACGTCGCCCTCTTTATACAGGGGCCGCACGTATTTTTCCACCAGTTCCTTCTGGCTTTCGCCCCGCTGGACGAAATGGGTCTGAATGGCGAAGCGGTCGTATTTCCGGCCGTTCTTGCCGGTGACGGTGCCCCGGTCAAAATATACGATGCCGTTTTCCTCACGGCGCTGATCTTCCAAATTACGGGAAGGGATGATGCCCATCATTCTTACCTCCAAATCATGGAAAGAATACCCGGATATTTTACACCTCCCGCGCATAATTGTCAATCATCGCGCATAGCGTTCACGGGAGGGATATGCATGGATGCGGCACATTGGATCATGGTGGGGCTGACGGCGGCGCTGCTGACCGCCTTATGGCTGATTTCCGTTTTTTATTCGCCGAAAATCCGGGGATACCGCTGGGGACAAAGGGTGTTCTGGACGGCGGCTTTTCTTTGGATCAGCGGCAGCATGGGCGGCATCGGGCTGAACGGCATCAACCTGATTGCCGCCAGTGCCTTGGGATTGCCGGGGTACGCAGCTTTGTGGATGATCGCGAGGCTGTGAGAAAAGAGTGAAGAGTTGAGAGCGGAGAGTTGAGATTGATAGAGCTGACCAGTTTATCGTTGACATCCGCAGCAGGTTCAGTATCATTTCAACTCTCAACTCTCAACTCTGCCCAAAACGGCTTAACTGCCCCTCAACTGTACAGTGACGCATACCTGTGCCTGTGCGGCGGCGTAAACATCCCGCCAGCCGAAGGCTTCCCATGCCTGCACCGTGAGAAAACGCCGGACGGCGATTTGCCCGAAACCGACGCCGTCGCACCGCAGTGCCTGCAAACGGGCGACGAGGGCAAGGATATCCCGTTCCAGCAGCGTCTGCACGGCTGTTTTGTCCGCCCGGCTGCCTTGGGGATATTTGGCTTCGCAGTGAAGACCGACGCGGAGAATAGCGGGGGAGGCCGATACATCCACTGAAAGGGTGGCGGGTCCCGAGGCGGTGACGTGCAGGGGCACGCCGTCCACGCGCACGGCGAGCGCTTCCACGTGGCCCTCGATCAAATGCATCAGCGCCATTTCGTAGCCGGTCAGATAACCGCACACGGAAATGCCGTCTGTGGCGGCGGCCCCGAACATTTCCACGGCCTCGATGCTTTTCCGGGGCAAGTTCCCCGCTTCGGAAGCAAGGGAATTACCCGCATTTGGTTCATCCGCGCTGGAAAAATCATTTATACCGCCTAAGATGAACAGGGGGTCCCGGAAACCGCCGTCCAGATCCCGCCGCCCGGCGCACAGGTCGGTATCCGGGGTAAAGCCCTTTCCGGCGTAGTTCGCCAGGGTGTTTTCCGCGTAACGGCTCAGGCGCATGCCCACGATGGGCTTTTGATTCTCCGCGAATTGCAGGGCGCTTCCCCGGCAGATGATCACGGCTGCGGAGCAGCGGAACCGGGGCAGCGCGTCGATCTGAGTGAGCAGTTGGGTGAAATCCCGCTGCCGGGCCGCCTCGTCCCCGATGACCACCTCCCGCACCTGGGAGAAATTCAGCCGCCGGGGCGTGGTGGCGTTCAGCATGGAAACGGCGTCGGTAAAGCTGTGGCCGGTGGCTTCCAGCTGAATATATCCCGCCTGATTTTGACTGTCGCCCGCGCCGTTCCCGGGGGCGGACGCATTGGCGGGCACCTTTACGGCAACCGTCACGTTTCCCTGTTCCAAGCGGTCAATGGCCAGCACGATCACCAGCAATTCTTCCTCCACGTTCCGCCCGGCGCAGCCGGAAAAGAAACAGCAGAAAATCAGAAGAAAACTCATCAAGCGCTTCATACTAAATCCCCCCTGTCCGCTTTCTTTTTCTTGCGGATCAGGCTGCACAGGCACAGCAATCCCAGCAAAATGAAAGAACCGGCGGCCCGCAAGGGCGCGGCGGCGGTAAGCATTTTCTGCACGTTATCCGGGTCAATCACACAGGCGGGCACCAGCAGAAACAGCAGCACGGCGGTGAGGAATCGCGGCGTTTTTTGTTTTCCGCCGAATTGGGAAAGCGCCCTTGCGGCCTGGGTGGTGCTGTACGTGGACGCGGCCAGCAGCAAAAGCATAAGACCGATCACTTCCATGCTCCAGGCGGGCACCGAAGGGGTCATATGCACCAGAAGCAGCATGCGCCAGCCCAAGCTTTCCGGCCTTTGCATCACGTATACCGGCATGAGCCATACGCTCGCCGCATAGGTGATAACGCCCAAGCCTAAAGCCAGCAGAGGCGCCCGAAGCGTGAAGAAAAAACGCTGGGGCGGTTCGGTATCTTCCCGATTCAGCAGGGGCCACACAACGGACGCCAACCCGCCGCTCATCCACAGCGTTCCCCGCAGGACAGAGGCGGGGCCGAAGCCCAGCAGCGGGAAGAAATGGGCCGCGCTGCCATGAGGCACAGCGATGACGGCACAGTACAAAAGCAGCGCGCCCACCACCCGTTTGAGGGGACGGGAAAGGCGGTTCAGGCCCTCGTCCTCGCCGCCGCCCAAGGCGCAGAAAAGCGCGGCAGCCAGGGCCGCAGCCGCCCGCTCGAAATCGGGCATCACGTCCCGCACCACGGCGCACAGGGTAAAAAAGGCCAGTTGGGCGTCCAGCAGATGCACAAGGAAAAAGCAGAGGAAAAAAAGCTTTGCGCCCCTTTCCCCCGCCGCCGATGCCGTCACCGACAGTCCCGGCCGCTTCCGTCGGGCAAGGAACCAAGACGGCAGGAAAAGCAGCAATAAGACCGGCATCATCAGCAGGGCGGAAAGATACCCCGGCGTGCTCACCTGCCCGTACAGGTACAGGGAAAACCCGATGCAAAGCTGGGCGTACACGCTCATGGCATTGAGGCTGCTTTTATCCCGAAGGGCCGCTGTCCGCCGCTGACAAATCATCTGCTCCGGGCTGTGAACGCCGGTTTCAGTTCGTCCCATGGCCGTTCTCCTTGGGTTGATCCCAGGCGCGCATGGGGCCGGAAACTTTATTCATATGAAAAGGATCGGCCATGGCTCCCCGCAGCCGCTGCCGCCAAACGGGCATGCGCACAGCGCCGTCCGGATTGGCGGGACGCTTGGGTGCGAAGGGCGCAAAATAAGGCTGGCCCAAACTGGTCAGGCGGAAAGCGCGCAAAAGCAAACAGAACAGCACCAGCGTCATGCCCAAATAACCTCCTGCGCCCGCGCCGACGGCCAGGGCGAGCTGTATGATACGGATGGACAGCGTCAGGGAAAAGGAGGGCGCGGCATAGCTGCCTAAGCCGCTTAAAGCCACCACGATCAGCACCAGGGGGCTGATCAGTTCCGCCTCCACCACCGCCTGCCCTAAAATCAGACCGCCAACAATGGACAGGCTGGCCCCCATGGCTCCCGGCACCCGGATGCCCGCTTCGTTGATCAGGCTGAATACCAGCAGCATGATCAGCAAAGAGGAAAACAGAGATAGGGGCACCTTGGCCTGGCTTTCGATCACCGAGGTCAGCAGGGACAGGCTCATGCCCTCCGGATGATATACCGTAAGCGCGATGAAAATGGCGGGCAGCAAAACGGAAATGCCCATGCCGATCAGCCGCAGCAGCCGCAGGAAAGCGCCGTACTGCCAGCGCAGGGCGGAATCGTCCGGCGCGTGGAAAAAATGCAGGAAACCGGCGGGCAGGGCCAGGGCCTGGGGCGCGTTTTCCATCAGCAGCACGATCTGCCCTTCGTTGAGGAAGCTCACCGCCCGGTCGGGCCGTTCCGTCGCCACAGCCTGGGGCAGCAGGGCGAAGGGGCTGTCTTCGATCAATTGCTCCAGCATGCCCAGGCTGGCCACGTAATCCACGTTGCAGCCCGCGATCCGCCGGCGCGCTTCTTCTATGTTTTCCCGGCGGGCAATACCGTCTAAATACAGCATGCACAGCCGCACGGGCACCTTGTTTCCCACGGTCATTTGCTCGCTGATCAGGGCGGGGGTGCGCAGCAGCCTTCGCAGCAGCACCGTATTGTCCCGCAGCGATTCCGTGAATCCCTCGTGGGGTCCCGCCACCACCGATTCGTTCACCGGTTCGCTGACGCCGCGCTTCACAAAGCCTTTGGCGTCGGCGATGAGCGCCCCGGGCATGGTATCCACGATCAGGGCGGCGTCCCCGCTGAACACCCGGTTGAGCACCGTGGACAGCTGGGCCGTGGGCGCTACGGACGCAAGCGGAAGAACGTGCCGGGTCAAATACGTATCCAGGGGCGTGCCGTCCGTGGGCGGGACGGCTTTCAGCAGCGGGTCCATCAGGAAACGCTGGAGGGTTTCACCGTCGGTCAGCCCGTCCACATACAGAAGCGCCGCCTTTTGTCCCAGGGCCTCAAAGGGACGCAGAATCACGTCCTCGCTTTCCTCCGCGTGGGCGGCCTGCCGGATCAATTGCACATTCCGCGCGTAGTGATCCGTCATCACGCCGTCCTTCAGAGGTTCCCAGGCGTTTTCTTCCATCCCCGTTTTTCCTTTCCGCGTTTTTTCACAGTATGCGGAAAGCAACCGGGTTTTATGCGGCATACGAAAAACCCGCCCGTTCGTTTGCGGGCAGGCTTTAAATTGTGAAGCGCGGTTTTGGAGGAAAACCGGCAAAGCAGCTTATTTTTTGCAGGATGCGCCGTACCGATTGAACCACGTTTCATTCCTGTTGATCGCTTCGGCGGTTTTGGGGCACCCGGTATACAGATCGTCCGCCATTTCCAGCAGGACGCGCCTGAGCTCCAGATCCTTCAGCCATTTTTCCTCAATCGCCTCATAGCCCAGCCACGCGCCTAAGATATTGCCGGTAACGGCGCCGGTGGAATCGCTGTCGCCGCTGTGATTGACGGAGGCGGCCATGGCCCCGGAAAAATCGTTCTGGTATTTCAGGCTGCAATAAAGGGCGATGCCCAAGGCTTCCTCCCCCGTCCAGCCGCCGCCGATGGCATGGATATTTTCCACGTCCGGCCTATCGTTGCGGGAAAACGCCACAGCCTGATCCATGATGCGAAGCAATTCGGGCAGAAAGCCGTTATCCGAAAACAGCCGCCCCATGGTTTCCCGGCAATCCGTCGCAACGGCATACAGGCCGTCCGTGCCGCCGCGGTCGCTAAAGGCGGCCCGGGAAACCAAATGCACCAGCGCGGCGGCGGGCATGTAGCCCAGGGGATGGCCGTGGGTCAGGGCGGCGGCTTTCGCGCCCAGCAAATCGATTTCTTCAATGGGGCGTTTCCCCTGATCCCAGAGGGCGATGGGGGCTACCCGCATGATCCCGCCGCAGCCCTTGTTGAAATTGACGGGTTCATCCAAATCTCCCGGCCGGCCCATGCGCAGGGCGGACAGGCAGGTATTTCCGGGCGCGCGCCGCTTGTGCATTTCCGGAATGACCGAAAGCCAGGAGCGGTTCTTGGGCGGCAGATGCATGCTCTGCTGGCAGAAATACCAATCCCGGTACGCGTCATAAATTGAACTGACCGGGGAATAATTCACGCCCTGCAGCGCGTTGCAGGTATCGCCCGTCAGCAGCCCGTTGGCTGTGAACAGGGTCATTTGGGTATCATCGGAAATAACGGCCGATCCTTCTTCAAAATCCAATTCGTATTTTTGAATCCCCTGCGGGCCGTGCGCCTTCTGTATTCTTGCCCAGTCCATGAATTCCACAGGATAGCCCAGCGCGTCGCCCACGGCGCCGCCCACCAGGCTGCCGCGGATGGCCGATAGATTACGATTGGTTTGCGTTTCGCTCATGGCCTTATTCTCCTTTGCGTTATAATGTGATATTCCTCATTTTCGATGCGCTTTTCAGGTTTTATCCCGCTGCCCCGCTTCCCGACGGCGTTTCACCGGTCTTTTTCAAACTGCAGGGTCGTCCCCATGCCATCCTGACCGCATATCGCATTTGAAAAGATTGCCGTGGCGTTGGGCAAATATTCCTGCGGGTCTTCGATCATCTGAGAATAATGGGCGAGCCAAAGCTCCTTAACATTGGCCTTTGCCGCCGTCTCCGCCGCCTGGGCAAAGTTCATATGCCCGTGATCGACGGCCAGCGCTCCCTGCTCGTTTTCGCCGTAGGTCGCTTCGCTGATCAGCAGATCGGCATCCGCCGCCGCGCATGTCAATGCGGGGCACGCCGCTGTGTCGCCGGTAAACACGAATTTGAGGCCTTTGCGCGGTTCTCCCAATACCTGGTCCGGACGAATGACGGCTTCGCCCACCTGCACGCTCTGGCCCTTCTGGAGCAGTCCCCATTGGTTCGTGGGCACGCCCAGCGCCTTTGCTTTCTCCGGCATGAATTTCCCCGCCCGATCCAGCGTGAAGCAGTACCCCTGGCTGGGCACCCGGTGTTCCGTCGAAAAGGCGGTGAGCTTGGCTTCCGGCGGCCAGCCCTTTGCCAGCGTTTCCAGCCGCAGGCCATCCACCGGGAACGGAAGCAGCACGATTTCGTAGGATGTCCAGCCCGCCAGCTTCAAAATGGGCGAAAGCTCTTCCTTCAGTCCAGCGGGGCCGGTGATGTACAGCGTTTCCGTGCGGCCCAGGCAGCACATGGTCTGCAGCAGGCCCGGCATGCCGAAAATATGGTCGCCGTGGTAGTGCGTCAGGGCGATCAGGTCCGCTTTCATCAGGCTGACGCCCGCTTTTCTCGCCGCGGCCTGGGTGCCCTCGCCGCAGTCAAACAGGATGGAATGCCCGGCGCAGGTCAACGCGACCGCGGTCAGCGCCCGATCGGGCAGCGGAACGAGCGCCGATGTGCCAAGCAGGGTAATATCGATCATGGATGCGTCACCTCATTCTTTATCGCCGCTTTTTTGCTGTGCTTTGCGCAGATACCCCAGGGTCTGCAAAAGCTGTTCCTCTTTGGGGATCCCCGCCAGGCGGAGCTTGTGGGCATAGGCCAGCGCGTCGGCGAAAAGCGGGCTCGGTTTCACCCCGGCCTCGATCAGATCCCGGCCCATCACATACGGCTGGTTCATTCTTTCTTTATACAGCGTCAGCATTTCCCGCAGCCTGCCTCCCATTTCCGCGTATTCTTCAGCCGTCGCTTCCCGCCGCATCCCGGGGCCCAGGCGGCCCATATGATCGGCCTTTGCCAGCAGGAGCAGGTCTTCCGGGCAGACGGAGCGGTCGAACATCGCCATAAAGGACTTCACGTGGGAGGCTTCCCGGGCTTTTTTGTTTGGCTGCATGTGCAGCTCTGTCATATTCAGCACGTATTTGGTCAGCTTCACTTCGCTGGTGATCCGCCCTAAAAACCGTTCGGCCAGCGGGAGCCCGGATACTTCATGGCCATAAGCGTGCAGCGCGCCGTTTTTTTCCTCCGTGGCGGAAGCTTTTCCGAAATCGTGGCACAGGGCCGCCAGCATGAACCACAGAGGTTCCGAAGCCGAGCTTCGCAGCGCCGCCGCTTCGTCCAGCACCTGCATGGTATGGTTCCATACGTCGCCTTCCGGGTGATGAACGGGGCTTTGGGGGATGCCCGAAAGCGCTTCCAGTTCCGGAAACCAGCAGCCAAGCTGGTTCATTTTTCGCAGTTCTTCAAAAAACACGGAGGGCTTCTGCGCTTTCAGCAGCGCCTTTTCCAGTTCGCCCATGACGCGCTCGCCCGCCAGCGCGGCCACGTCCATCCCGGCGGAAAACGCCGTTGTTTCCTCTGCCACGGTGAAACCGAAACGGGCGGCAAACTGCGCCGCCCGGAACACCCGCAGCGGGTCTTCCGCGAAGGTTTGATCGTCCACGTGCCGGATGCGCCCGCGGGCCATGTCCTCCCGGCCGCCGAAAAAGTCCAGCACTTCCCCGGTCAATACGTCCTGCATCAGGGCGTTCATGGTAAAATCCCGGCGGCGGGCCGCTTTTTCCGCTCCCAAAAAGGGATCGACGAAGACCGCGAAATCTTTGTGTCCCCGGCCGGTAGCCACCTCCGAACGCGGCATGGCAATATCCAGCTCATAATGGCGCAGCCCCATTACGCCGAAGCTGGCGCCCATGGTAAGGCGTTCGCCCAAACCGTCCAGAATGGCTTCCAGCGCCGCCACGGGAATCCCGTGAACTTCGATATCGATGTCCTTGTTTTCCAGCCCCAGGATCAGATCGCGAACAAAGCCGCCCACGTAATACGTGTGGCCGCCCGCATTGTGAACCTCGGCGGCGATCCTGCGGGCCATCAGAATGTTTTTGTCTTCCATTTTCATCACCGAATAAAAAATCTGCGCGGGGTCCTGAGCAAAGGGAAAACTGCCCATTTCTCCGCGGTATGGCGCTTTTACAGCACATGAAAATAATAACATAAAAACAATTTTTGCACAAGAAATTCAGTTTTGGGTGGAGAGAAACCCCGGACCGGCCCTGGCTTTCATACTGCTGGAATTTACTGGAATTAACTTTCATGCTGCCGTTCGGCAATATTTTAAAAAGGGGATTGACAATCAGTTCTAATGGTGATATAGTTGATAAGCACTTCGGTGAGGCTGTCGGCCGCAGCACGCGGAGGGATGGCCGAGTGGTTGATGGCGCTGGTCTTGAAAACCAGTGATGCTGAAAGGCACCGGGGGTTCGAATCCCTCTCTCTCCGCCATTTTGTGCCTATACCGTGCCATATGGAGAAGTACCCAAGTGGCCGAAGGGGCTCCCCTGCTAAGGGAGTAGTACGAGTGAATCGTAGCGAGAGTTCAAATCTCTCCTTCTCCGCCAGAATCCCGCAAACCCTTATGTATCAAGGGCTTGCGGGATTTCTTTTTTGTCGTGATCCAGAGGGCAAATTTGTTTATTTGTGTTTATACTTCTCTATTTACTACACTATTTACAACATATTGACCGCACTCATGGGGTGAAATTTTTCAATGCAGGCGATTTCACCTTGCATCACAGCAGCAAGAGGCAGAAGCCATTTTGCCGCTGTTTTTTATTTCTATAATATTCGCGCACGTGCGCGCGCGAGGATGCCGCCCTGGGTGGTCAGGTGAATGAAATAAATAAAAAAAATATAATATTTTGGCTGATCTTGGGTCTTCGCCGGCCGCATTGAAATTTTTCTATGTGCACAGTACCTACGCGCACAGCCCAGCGCACCCACACAATGCGCCCAACGCGCAGCGGGTAGCGCACATAGCGCAGCGGGCAACGCGCAGGGTGGCGCGGGTTGCACGGTTGCGCGAAACGCGGGCATTGCCCAGGCAGCGCAGGCCGCACGGTTGCGAGAAACGCGGGCAGGGTTGCGGGCAGCGCAGCGCGGGCAGCGCTGGGCCTGCTGGCGCTGTACGCTGGCGGGATCGGGTGGCGCTCCCCTGGGGGCTGGCGCTGGGGTGGCGGCTGGCGCTCCCCTGGGGGGGCTGGCGCTGCTCCCCTGGGGGGGCTGGCGCTCCCCTGGGGGCTGGCGCTGCTCCCCTGGGGGGGGCTGGCGCTCCCCTGGGGGCTGGCGCTGCTCCCCTGGGGGATCTGGCGCTGGGGTGGCGGCTGGCGCTCCCCTGGGGGATCTGGCGCTGCTCCCCTGGGGGGCTGGCGCTGGGGGCCAGCAGCCGGAAGCTCTCGCGCGCGGGAACAACTGTCGCGCGTGCGCCCGTTGGCCCCTCAAAAAATTTTTTTAACTTCCCGAAGGGAAGTTAGGCGGGCCGAAAAAGGGGGTGCTTCCGGCACAGGGGCCGAAAGTGTGCTATGCTTTCAGTGCGGCCAGGGAAACCGGCCAGCACAAACAGGCCAACAGGCCAGAAAGAGAGGCACCCCCATGAAAACCGCGAAAACCGCCAACACCCAGGCCCCCGCTCCCGTCCAGGCTCCCGCTCCCGTACCCGCTCCCGTGAGCGCCCCCGTGTGGAGCTTCGCTCCCGAAACCGTGACCGTCAACGGTCGGCGGTTCGATGCCCAGTACAGCCTTGCCCGCTCTGGCGACGTGTACGTGTTCGCCCAGGTATGCGACGTGCCGGTGCGCATCCATGTGGGTGCGGATATGCCCATGTACGCGAACTGCCTCGCCGCTGCAAAAGCCGCGAATCATTTCGCCCAGGGCAAGGCCGCTCCCGCCCCCGTTCCCGTTCCCGCTCCCGCTCCCGTGGCCGTGCAGGCCCCCGCGCAGGAAGCCGCCCAGGACAAGCCCAGCAAGGCCCGCAAGGCCAGCAAGCCCGCTCCCGCCCCCGCTCCCGCCCCCGCTCCCGCCCCCGCTCCCGTGGCCGCTCCCGCTCCTGCCCCCGCTCCCGTGGCTGTGCAGGCCCATGCGCAGGAAGCCGCCCAGGACAAGCCCAGCAAGGCCCGCAAGGCCAGCAAGCCCGCTCCCGCCCCCGCTCCCGTGGCCGCTCCCGCTCACGCCCCCGCTCCCGTGGCTGTGCAGGCCCCCGCGGACAAGCCCTGGATCGGCACCACCATTTGCGGCAAGGGCTGGAACATCGCCTTTGACGAGGCCACCCAGCGCACCCGCGTATTGTTCCAGGCCGAGCCCACCCAGGCGCAGCGCGAAGCCATTGAGCAGGCCGGTTTCTACTGGAGCGCCCAGCTCCATTCCTGGAACAAGAAGCTCACGTGCAAGGCGTACCGCGCCGCGCAGGAGCTGGCCGCCACCCTGAACGCCCTCGCATGAGGGCGTTCAGGCGGGCGCTGGCCCGCGTATTGTTCCGCCTGACGACTGGCTGGACGGCTCCCAGCCGAAACGCGCCTCATGCGCAAGTGTGGAGCGCGTCGCGGAAAGCCATTATGCCGCGAAACCATTTTGAAGGAGGCCAACACCACATGAACACCCAGGACATTCTCGCCCGTGTGCGCACCGCCATTTCCCTGCTCGACCCGGATCATAGCGTGTGCGCGAAGATCGAGCTTCACAAGCTCGCCGACGACCTGGAAGCAAAAATCCGCCTGGAAACCGCGTCCCAGCGCGGCAGCCTGGACGCCGTGAAAACCATCACGCGGATGCTGAACGACGTGAAGAAAAGCAATCGGCCCGCGCTGGCCTACGCCTGGACGGATGACCAGGGCCGTCAATGCGCCTGCGACGGGTTCCGTGCCTATCGCCTGAAAGACGCGCTGCCCCTGGAAGCACGCCCCGACGACGCGGGGGAACCGGTTGACTTGGACAAGGTATTCCACGCGCCGGTCAACGATCCGGCATTGGCGCTGGAACTGCCCACCGTTGCCGAACTCAAGGCGCATATCGCCGTGGAAACCGCGAACGCCCGCGCCACCCTTTCCCGTGCGGAACGCAAGAACTTCACGCCCATTTGGGATTTCGGCGAAGGAAAGCCCGCCGTGAACGCCGGGTTTTTGCTCGACATGCTGGCCGTCATGGGCAACGACGCGAAAGCATTTGCCGACACGCTGACCGGAAAAATGAACGCGCTGGCAACCGTGTGGTTTACGTCCGAACGCGGTGACGCGCTCCTGCTGCCTATGCGGATCGCCGAAAAGAAGGAGCAGCAGAATCAGCAGAACGCCCAGCGCGAAGCCGAGGAAGAAGCCGCCCGCAACGCGGAACGCCGCAGGAATTATCACGCCCACGTTCTGCACGAGTTGCTCAAGGGTTATTCCGCGAATGTTGAGCAGAATCCAGAATACGCCTTGAATCCGTGGCAATTCGCGGACATGGTGGAGCACATCGAGGATCACGCCGCGTGACCATTCGCCCGCCCGTGGGCATGGTACGCGGGCAAGGAGGTGCGCCGCATGGGCAATTTCAACATCATCCCCGCATTGATGGGCCTGTCGCTGATTATTGTTGCGGTTCTGATAATCTCCGCGCTTCGCAGGAACGCGGAAGGGAACGCCCAGGAGCAAGGCGCGGCCAGCAACGCCGCAGAAATCGTTCCGCCCGTCCCGTCCATTCCCGAAACGCCCAAGCGCAAGCGCGGCAGGCCGCGCAAGGTTCCCGCTCCCATGGAGCCAGCGCCGCCCCAGCAGGCGGAAAGCCCAGCCCCCGCGCCAGTTCAGCAGCCAGCGCCCCGCCCCGCTCCCGCGCCGCGCTCATTCGTGGGTAATAACGCTTTCGCCGGTGAATGTGTGGCGTTCTCTGGCAAGCTGCCGGACATGACACGCGCCGAAGCCATTCAGGCCGTGGCCGCCAACGGCGGCAGGGCATTTGAGGATATGCCAGCCTGTACCACGCTGCTTGTGCTGGGTGAGCATCCAGGCACTTACAAGCGCGAAAAGGCGCGGGAACGTGGCGTGAAGATCATCGACGCACAACGGTTCTGGACGCTCGTGAATCAGCCCTTGACCCTGACACCCGATGAATTTGCCGCGGCTTTCGCGGCGTGATAGGAGGATCGCACATGAACATTACGCAAGCATTGGAAACCATGACCCCTGACGAGTTCGCCGCCAAGTACGCACCCGCGCAGGACGCGCCCGCCGTGCCTGCCGACGAAACGCCCGATGATTATTTCATCGTCAACAAGGAAACCGGCAAGCTGGAACTGCATTTCCAGAAATCCACCTATGACGCGCTGACAGACGCGCAGCGCAAGGACGTGAAAGCCAATTTCCTGTGGGGCCGTCATTCCGGCTGCTGGATCAGCCGGTGCAAGGAGCCGAATTTGTACTTCGCCCGGAAGTGCGCCGAATCCCTGGGCCTCTATGACGCCGGATCGGAAGGCGAGCGTCTTTCCTTCGCCGAGCAGATGGAGCGCAAGGCGGAACGCGCAGAGCGGCGGGCGGATCGTTACGAGGGACGCGCCGACGCTGCCGCGACGCGGGCCGAGCATTTGCAGAAGCCCATCAACGACCATCACGGCGACATTTCCTTCTTCACCCAGCCCAATATCAACACCAGCGCGGGACGCGCTTTCACCCGCCAGCGTGAAAGGATGTGGGCCAGCTTCGAGCAAGGTTTCAAGGAGTTCAACAAGTCCGCCTATTGGAAGGGCCGCGCCGCCAGCGCCCGCGCTACCGCCGATCAGAAGGAATTGCAGAGCAAGGGCTTCGTGATGCGCCGCATCAGAGAGCGGGAAAGCGACCTGCGCAAGCTGCAAAAGCTGGTCACGCTCTATGAAGGGTACGTCGCCACGTTTGAAAAGGGCGAAACGCCGAAGGATCAATACGGTTCGCCCGTCACCATCACCGCCGAGCGTGCGCAGGAGTGGCTTGAGCATTATCTTGAGCGCATGGAAGTGAAGCTGGACGAGCTGGGCTTCTATCAGGATTGCCTGGACAAGCTGGGCGGCGTCCAGTATTCGCCGGACAATATCAAGCCCGGTTATATCGTGCGGTACAGGGGCAACGAGGGCGAGGTTGTTTCCGTAGGCCCCAAGAATTGTGTGATCCGGGAAGTGGTTGGCGGAACGGTCTTCACGCCCGTTGTGCCTTACGCGGAGATCAGCGCCATCGTCAAGGCCGTGGAAGCGAGGGACGAAAAGCACCCGTTCCGGGTGGGCGATGAATATACCTGCCACCGCTGGAACAGCGCGAAGGGTAATACCGATAAGCTCACGTTCCGTATCATCAAGGCCACGGATAAGAGTGTGACCCTTCAGACCGGCGACGAAAAGCCCATCATCCGCAAGCCGACGAAGGTTGCGTGGAGCAGTCATGAAGAATGGTGCCTGCGTATCACGGATTGGAGCGACGGCATCATTCGCAAACGTGCCGACGAAAACCCCGCAGAATAACGCCGCGAGATCATTTCCCGCCCCGGAGGTCACGAGGGCAGAAAGGAGCCAACACCATGACCAAGCACATTTTCCGCCAGGAGACGAAAGCTAACGGCCCGCACATCATCATTGACACGTCGGAGATCGCGCCCGGCCAGTATGAAACCATGGTCCTGAACGCCGTGACAGGCGATGAATTGAGCGTTGCCCGCTCGTCCACCATCGAGGACGCGGAACGGGAGTTTTACGCAATGATCCAGCTTCACGCGGGCCGCCTGCAAGCCGCTTTCTGCCGCGCCAAGCTGATCCCTGGTGAACGCTACACGCTCGTTTCCCTGGGCGAGTTTGGTTTCCCCCTGGCAGAGCGCATCACCTATCACGGCGCGGAATTGACCGGCTACGCGCAGTATGGGGACGCTGTGGCGGTTGACTATACGCCCTTCAAGAAGCGTCACAAGCGCCGCCAATACCTCTACAATAAATCCTTCATGATTTATGAGGGGTGGCGCGAGCTGGATAAATCCGCCACGTTCAACACCATCAGCAGCGACGGCTCCGGCCATCTCATGCAAAGCAAGTACGCTTGTTTCGACGAACGTTTCATTGACGATATTAAAGCGCTGTGGCCTGATTACATGATCGCCTTTGATTATGACCATGTGCGGCGCGGGAACGACCCGGCCCCCAGGCCGAATGACGACGCGGCGGAATCAATTCCCCGCAGGCCATTCACCATTGCGGACGGCGTGACCGTACTTCACGGCGAAGACGGGACGGGCAAGCCCTGCGTTGACATGAGCGCCGAGAATTTCGCCGCCCTGTACGCCGATCCCCAGGATGGGCAGGACGCCGCGAAGCGCTTAACGTGGGCGCTGAAACGCGCCGCCGTCGCTTCCGCCCAGTACATCGACCACGAGGACGGCGGCACCTGCAATTTCGATTCCCCCGCGCTGGACTTCGCTGCCTGCGGATTGAAAAAGGCCGACGCGGAACAGGCAATCCACGACGCTGGCCTGCTCTGCTATGACTGGAAACCATTCAAGGATCATTACGGGCCTGACCATAAGCTGATCCGCAATCCCACTTACCTTGTGATCTCCGGCTTTCAGAGTGGGCAAGGAAACCGTCACAGCAAAATGGCCGAGACGTTTTCCGAAAGCCTGAACCAAGAAGGCTTCACATCCATCATGTATTACCAGATGGATTGATGCGCATAGCCCGCCCGTGGGCATGGTACGCGGGCAGAAGGGAGGATCGCACATGATCCAGAAACTCGCCAACACCACCGGCATCCTGTACCCCTACACCCCGCGTCACGCTGTCAGGCCCTACGCCCCGCGTCACGCCGCCTTGCAGCCGTCCATGAAGGAACGCGCCAGCGCCATTCTTCGACGCATTGACCGCGCCATGGACGAGGAAATGAACGGCTTCGCCCTGTCCCTGTGCGGCGCCGCCCTGGGCCTGTTCTTCGGCCCGCTCCTGATCCTCTGCTACTTTGGATAACGCACAGCCGCCCGCCCGTGGGCATGGTACGCGGGCAAGGAGGCACCATGAACGAATCCATTGTTGAGAAGATTCAAAAGCTGCTGGCCCTGGCCGCCGACGCGGAGGATCACGAGGCAAAGGCCGCGCTCATGAAAGCGCGTGACCTGATGGCCCGCTATAAGCTGTCCGAAAAGGACGTGCAGCAAAAGGACGCGCCCCGTGAATTGCATCAAGTCTTTACGGATCAATGCTTTTCCGGCGTGAAGGATAACTGGAAAGCCGATCTGTCCCGCATTATTGCGGAGAACCATTGCTGTGTCGCCATTTCGCGGCACAGGGAAGGAAGCACCGTATGCACTGTGGGCTTTGCCGGATTGGACGATGATCCGTATATCGTCCAGGATATTTTCAGGTATGCCGTGCGCCACATCAAGCGCGAGGAAGAACGCCAGCGCGAAGCGATCAACCGCTGCCTTTCAGACCAGCGTATGCGCAATGATACGATGCGCGTATGGGCATCCAGCTACCCGCCCGCGTTTGCCCGTGGCCTGCGTGACCAATACAAAGCGCAATTCAAGGGGCAGGACGGAGAAGAAAGCCTTGCCCTTTCCCTGGTCATTCCCAAGGAGGTTGAGGACTATTTGGGAACGCTAAAGAAAAACAAGATCAAATTCCGCTTTGAAAGCCCGGATGCTCAATACGTGCGCCAGGGATATAACGACGGGAGAACATTTAAGCCCACCAAATCCCTGCCTGGACAAGCCGGGAATCATGAGCAATTAACCCTTGCGGATGTGATGTGACGGGAGGCATACGGTAATGAGCGAAATCACAAGCCAGCAGTTTGACGAACTGCACCGCATTATCAAAACGCACGGCCTGATTGAAGCCCTTGCAAACGCTGGGGCAAACTGGACGGAAGCGGACGTGCGCCGCGCCGTGCAAGAGACAGGCTCCTGCGCCTTTTCCCTGGCTGATGTGTCCTATATGCGGTTCATCCAAAACGACGCGCATGATAAGCAGGAGCGTGACAGCATTTCCTACCTGTGCAAAGAGATGTCGCGCATGGAAGAACAGGGACGCGCTGCATTTTACAGAACAAACATTATGCCCCACGTGGAAAGCCAGAAAACCTACCGCGCCGCGATTCGCAGGCAATTTGATGGCCTTGTGTTCTACGCGGACAGGTAACGCCGCACGATCATTTGCCCGCCCGTGGGCATGGTACGCGGGCAGAAAGGAGCACGCTATGACCACGATGCAGATTTTGTCCGCCGCCTATGCTGAAATCTTCGGTATTGAACCTAACGAAAAGGGCTACTATTCAGGGGAGAAAACCGGTTCGTCTGTTATTGATTACGCGCATTTCGACCGTGATTCCATGACGTTTGATATCGACGATGATTACATTGAGTGCGTAACAGAGGACGGGAATGAAGGGTGCTGGATCAGGGTGGCGCTCGTCCACTTCGACAAGGCAAAGCGCGAGTATATCCGCAACCGCGTCGGAACGATCAAGACCCTGGACGAGGGCCGCTGCGCATGGCAGGACATGGGTGCGCTGGGCGGTGAACTGGCCTATGTCGCCAATAACATCACCGCCTGGAAGCTGTTCAAAGAAAGCAGTCAGGAACAACGCGCCTGAATCATTACGCCCGCCCGTGGGCATCATACGCGGGCAGGAAGGAGCCGAGCATGGCACGTGATGATGAAATGCGGGATATTGCGCAGCGGATCGAGGACATGATACACCTGTACGGACGGCGCAGCGACATCGCTATTACCTATGACCGCCCCACCGACGAGAGCATATCATCCTTTTCGGAGTGGGAGCGCAAGCGGTTTTCTCTGCGTACCGGGGAAGAATATTTCTTCGTGTGGGAAACGCCCTGCCCTGCCGACGTTGACCCCCGCGCCTTGCTCTATGTGGTGAACGTCACCGCTGATAGCCTGTTGACGGCAGCGCATATGCTTATGTCCCTTGTAGCCATTAAATTCTAAGGCATCACGCCCGCCCGTGGGCATCATGCGCGGGCAAGGAGGAACCATGCACCCGATTGAAAAAGCAAGCAAAGACCGGGAATCATTGGCAAAGGAGTACGGCGTTCCCGTTTCGTCCGTGGTTTGGATCGGTGATAATAAGTACATCGTCGTCAAGGAAGGGCGTGAGATTCGGATATGAACATCAAATCTGCGAGAGATTTGCTATGCATGCCTATTGATGGAATGACGCTTGAGCAGTTGCAGCGTCACAAGGTACGCCTGATAGACGCATGGCGCGAGAGCAAAGCGGCTTATGGATTCATCCGTGCCGTGAGTGATGGATTCTATAAGATCGTCGAGAGCGATTCTGCTTCTGGCTTCGTCCCTTCTGATCCGTGGCTAACGCATAATCTTTCGTGCAGGATGGACGAGATTGATAAAGAGCTTGATTCCAGCTACGCTGCAAAGGAGACGCATTATGAGCATGGATAATACTACGTGGTACGTCGTGGAGAATACGCCGGAGAAGCGCGTACCAGAATTGGCGAAATTGCTGTGCATCGTCCTGATTCGCACTCAAAAGGATTTTACTTTATTCAATCGCACGCTGATAGCGCATGACATGATCGCCTACAAAGACAGTTACCATAAGTGTTTCAAGCGTTACCCACTGAAAAGCATTGCCCCAATTACCGCGCAGGATTTTACAAAAATGGTATCGCACAAAAAGGAGGATGATAATATGTATCGCATTACTTGGTGTACGTCAAAGAATCCCCTGGGGGAAACGCGCTCCATCATGGAGGAAAGCAAGGAGAACGTGATCCTTTGGATCATGCTCAATCATGACGCGATGGCGTCCCGCTCTGCCGGTTACTCTGTGTATCTGGTGGATGAAAAGGCCGACCTGAATGAAACGATCTGGAATTGGCAGCCGGACAAGGTGAAGTGCTTCGGCAAGCTGTTCCTCCGTTCCTTCCCGTACATGGTGCAGATGATTGACGGCAGCCTGTCCTTGTGTCAGGACTCCCTTTCCTTCGTGCGTGATGAACCTGTCACCATGGAGCCTGATAAATTCGCAGGCCTGATTGCCAGTGATTGACGTGCAATGCCCCGTTTGGTATAATAACGTCATAAAGAGAAAGGAGACGACGCAATGACATACGGAGAAATCTATCGCATTGCCAAGCAATCAATTTCAGGCATCTGCGATTATCGCCCCGCTTCTGGTATGTTCATTGAGGGAATGAACGAAAACGATCAAATACCAAACGCGATTGTATGCTGGCTCGAAAACGGGGATCAGGTAATCTATGTCAGCAGGAGCGAAACAGACGCGCATGAAGAAAGCCCGGAGCAGGAGCAGGAAAATAGCTCTATATACAAAAGGGGCATGACGATCCGCCGAAACTGGTGTCAAAACATCGACGAGATAGGGCGTTATCTGAGCGGCGGCCATGATTTTCCCGGCGTGTATGATGATCTTCAAGAGAAATGGGCCGCACTGGAAAATGCGGAAAGCATCGTCAGCATATCATGGGACGCAAAGGAAGAAAGATACCTCGTTGTTTTTCGCCAGCGTGCATAGGGCATAACGCCACGGGATCATCCCGCAGGGGCAACTATTCGAGATTTTCGAGTAGTTGCCCCTTTTTCATGCCGCCGCTTACCGGCCCCGCTTTTTTACCTCCCGCTTGTACTGCGCGATATAGAAATCCAGGGCCGCGTTGCGGTCTGCCCGCCACTTCCGCGTGACTTTAGCCTGTGCCGCGCTCTGGTGCTTTGCCGCTTCGTCCATAAACAGGTTGATGTACCGCCTATAATATTCCATCAGCGCTTCAAATCCCTCCCCGTCCTCCTTTTGCGCCATCCCATCTTCCAGCATTTGCATATTCAGATCCGCCATGGTTTCCCCGTCGTTGTATATCATGCTTGCCAAGACCATCAAATCATCCTCTGATACGGTGATGGTGCATTGTTCGTTCATGCGTATTGCCTCCCTTAGTTTTACGTTTGGAGAGATTGTAAATGTAATTCCTGAAAAATTGCTTCCACTTAATATACGTGATCATGGCGCGTCATTTGGGTGTTAGCGGACAAATGCAAATAACGTCAAACTAAGCCGCCTCAAAGAAAAAGACTTCAAGCATTACCCCCCCCCCCCCCCGCAAAGGGAACGGCGTCTGTGATCTCGTTTCCCCAGGCGGCCCAGCCGGGGTGATGCTCGCGGGCGAATAGCTCAATGCGCGGGCCGTAGCTCACTCTCTCGATCATTTCCCGCATTTCCTCCGGTTTCTGGCTGTGTTCTCCCTTGGGCGCATAGAAACCCGTCACGCCCTGCTGTCGCTTTCCGTCCAGCAGCTTATAGGGCAGTATCTTTTTCGTCCTGGCAAAGATACAATGCTCGGTCAATCCCCGGTAATACTGGCCCAGGCCCTTCCTGTCCTTCGTCCAGGTGATGATCGTCACATACTCGAAGCCCCAGGCTTTCACAACCTCCAGCGCGTCCGGGAGAAAGTTGTTTGTCGTCCACAAATACAGATGACATCCTTCCGGGTCTGCCAGATTTTGAACCGGCAGGGCCTTGATTTCTTCCGTGTCCATCAGCGGGTAATGCCTGTCCGCGCCGCGCTTTATTTTCCCGCCGCCGTACTCCATCCAGGGCGGGTCTGCGTATATCGTTTTGTATAGCATCTGTGTTATCCTCCGTCATGGCCTATACCATGCTGTGCATATTGTGTACCACGTTGTCTATCGCTTTCTGATCCAGCCCCAGGTAATGCAGCGTCGCTTCCTGGCTGGAATGGTTCAGTACCTTTTGGAGCTTTGCCAGATCGCCGCCGCTGGCCCGGTAGAAGTTCAGGGCGAAGGTCTTGCGCATGGTATGGCATCCCACCTGTTCGGTGAAGCCTGCCCGCTTTGCGATTTCCTGCACGATAGCATAACATCGTTGCCGGGAAACAGGCTTCACGCGCCCGTCCTTGCGCCCTTTCTGGCGGCTGGTCAGCACATAATCTTCCGCGTCCAGGCCCCGGAGCAGCCCGCCGATGGCTTTCCGCGCCGTTTCCTGCAAAGGAATATTGGTCAGCTTATCCGTCTTGTCCGCGATCACGCGCACCCGCTCCTGATCCCGCACGTCCCGAACCCTTAGCTGGCATATATCACCGATCCGCAGTGCCGTATTGAAACCCAGCAGCAGGAGAAGATACCAACTGATCCCGCCCCGATTCCTGTGTTCGTCGTGTTCCCTGGCAATGGTCAGCCACTTATCCACCATGCGCATATCCTCAATGGGCATGGATGTGTGCGCCCCCGTTGACCTGGCGGCCCGCCGCTTCCGGCTTTCCTCCTTCTGCTGCTCCGCCTGTTCCTGCTGGATGCTGGCGGCCAGCCCCCCGCTGTTGCTTCGTGTGTACTTCACATTGCAAACCTCCCCAAAACGTATAGGTTACGCGCCGAAAAAAAGGGACAGGCGCGTTTCCGCGCCCATCCTGTGCAATAGTCAAAGAAAGTAAATACGAAAACGTCCGCGCATTTTTCTCGCGCGCGCATTTATTCCTCGCGGCTCTCCGCTGCTTCATCAGGCGGTTGGTCGCTCGTGCGTCCGCCGCGTTCGATGGCGTTCATGTAGTCCTCCCGCGTCACGCACCCGTCAGCCGGAATATCATTCAATTCGCAGAAGGATTTCAACTGTTCCAGCGTCCAGTTTTCAATATTGGTATCGTATACGTCATACGCAGCTCCGAGCAGGGGCAGGCTGTTGAAAGCCTGATATACAGCGGCCTCGATCTCGCTTCTGTCCACCTTGTAGCCCATTTCTTCCAGCCGCGCCACAACGTAGTCCAGCTTTTCCGCGCCTTTGTTGGCCCCGTAAAGCTGTTCCGCAGCGCACACCAGCACGCGGAGCATGGCCCGCATATTGGCTTTCTGTTCCTTGGTGGTGCGGGCGTTGATCCAGGGGATCACCTTCCAGGTAATCAACGCCGCCAGCAGCGCGATCACGGCCTGAATGATGGGGGTCAGATCAATCTTCATGGTTCTTCTCCTTTCGAGTTTCACCGCCTGCCTCTTTCGGGGAGGCAGGCTCTCAACGCTCACGTTTCGTTGTTCCTTCCGCGTCGCAAACCCGCAGGGAGTTTGCTCCTACCTTTGAAACGCATCTTGATTCTTGCGAACAGCCCGCGCTTTTTCGCGCCTTGTTCGCCTTTGTCTGTGGGCTGGCTCCGCAATACGCGGCGTTCGCAATCAGGGCATACCCAGCGCCCTTCCGGGATCACGGCCCAGCAGATCGCGCAATGTTCCTCTGCCATAGCGGCCTCCCTTATTTTTCGATCAGGAAGTTGTTGATGTCGGTCTGCGCGTCCCGCAGCTTGTCCGTGCTGTTGCCGTTGATTTCGTGGGAGAGCAGGGCCAGCACGCCCCGGCACATGGCTTTCTGTCCAGCCTCCAATGTGTCGTTCCTGGCTCCCAGCCTCGTAAGCTTTTGCGCTTGATCGTCCAGGCGCACCTTATCATTGTTCAGCTTGCGGTCTATTTCCTGGAATCTCGGTTCCAATTTTTCCAGTACCTTCTTGCTGATTTCCTCTGCAAGCTGGCTCTCCGGGCCGCTTTCGATTTTCTTCCTCGCCTTATGCTTGCGCCATACGTCCATGACCTTATCTGCCAACACGATCAACGCCCCCAGGCCAACGAGTACGCCCAGGAACGTCCACAAAGATTGCGGCGTGATACCTTCAATCGGCTGCATGTTGTTCTCCCCCTCCCTATATGATAGCGACGACGGCCAGATACTTCCATGTACCTTCTTCCATCTGTCGCAGCAATTCAGCGTCGAAGGTCAGGCGCAGGGTGCAGTACCCAAGCTGTACGATGTTCGCGTGTACCCATATCTGCCCGTCCGTCAGCAGCACGTCGTACACCTGATTGCCCGAATACGGAAGATTGAGATACACCCGCAGGAAATTGTCTTCTGTCACCGCCTCCCAATCCAGTTCCACCCGCATGATGTGGGCTACAAACAGTTCGGCGGGCCACTCGCTTTCCTCGATCTCCGGCAGGGTAATCAGCGTATAGCGCCCTTCCGGCCACTCGTCTTCCGTCCAGTCCTCCGTGTCCGCAGGAACAGGCAGGGTCACAATGTAAATCAGTAGCAGGAGAGCGGCCAGCAGCGCGGCCCGCCATCCTGCCTGTTTCACTTTCTCCATCAGGTCATGTCCTTCCCAGCGCCGCCCGCACTACGCTCAATGCGTCCGCAAGGCACGCTTCGATTTCTTTCAGTTTCAGGATGCTTACCGGCACGGTGTCCTCCGTTTTCTCCGGCTGTTCCTGGGGCGCGTCCGGTTCTTCCGGCTCGTCCGTCCTTTCCTCCGGGGCTTCCTTGGGCTGTTCAATCGGGGTCAGGTATTTGCGCATGGCATAGCCGGTCAAGCCCTGGTATTGCACGTACCACCATTCCGTGTCCGAATCATTCACCACGCCCACGGTATCGCCCTTTGTGATCCGGGCCAGGGATGCGTAGGACGTGCCTTTCCCAGCCCGCAGATTGAGATAGGTTCCGTCGCAGGTTGCTTTCGCCTGGTACAATTCCGTCGCCTCCCCGTCGCAGTCGATGTATTCCACTTCCAGGCCGCCAACCATCCAGCCCATGACCATACCCCGGAAGGTGTCCATGGATTCCCCGTGCAGCTTTGTCCAATGGCCGATGTCGCCGTGGTTGGACGCAAGGCCCATGTCGTGCAGTTCTTTGTGATCCTTTACGCCCGTTTCCGGGTCAATGCCGTAAGTTTGGCACAGGTAGGCGGTCAGCTTGGAAGCGGCGATCATAGCGTCAATGAAATAGTTGTAATCGGTTTTCGCGTCCTCGCAAATCTCGAAGCCGATATACCCCAGCTTATTGGCGTTTCCCTTCGGCCCGCTGCCGGACAGCCAACACCGCTGTTCCCAGGGCAAGGTCTGGTACACGGCCACCGTCCCGTCCGCCTGTTTGCCGATGTAGGCATGGGCGCATACGTTCCCGGCCCGGTTGTTGTGGTTTCCGTTGGTGTTCGTGCCTAATCGCCCGTCGTCCGGCTGAACGTACCGTTTCAGCCAGGGGTTATTGGCCCCCGTGCTGTGTACCTGTACGCCGCTCGGCTTGATGGGGGTCGCGGATTGATAGCAACTGGCGTTATAAAAATAACGCCGGTAGATGGTCAGCCTGTTCATGCCGTCCACCCCTCCCGTTCAGCGCGGGAAAGCAAATCCTCCCGTGCTTTTTCCATGTTCCCGTCACGGGTCGCAATCCCGTGCATTTCCAGTAATTCCGCCTGCTGCCGGATAATGCCGATGGCTTCTTCCAGCAGGCCGCACAGCGCTTCAATCGTCTTCATCCGGCTTTTCCTTTCGCTGCAAGATGATGTTTTCTTCAATCCATGTTTCCAGATAGCGGGCATTACAGCGCTTACACATCCCGTAATAGCAGATAATGGATTCCTTTACCCGGTCAAAGCTGATGATCCAATCCGCGTACAGGTTTTTCAGGTGTTTCAGGCTCCGCTTCACATGGTATACAGTCTTCTTCCGCAGCCGCAGCCCGTGGGGAGATACGATGAAGCCCACAAACTCAACCGGCCTGTCTGCCCGCACAATACGCGCTTTCGCGCTCATGTTCAGCTTGAGTTTGTCCCGCAGGAAATTCGTCATTTCCCGCATGATCCTCTCCGCGTTCTCCCTGCCTTTCACAATCGCCTGAAAATCATCCATGTACCGGGCGTATTTGTTCAGGCGGAGCGTATGCTTGCACCATTGGTCGAATCGGTCAAGATAAATGTTCGCGGTTTCCTGGCTTGTAAGGTTGCCTATGGGTTGCCCCACACTGTACAAGCGTTTATCCCTCGGGCAATCATCTATCCCCATTCCCTCCGGCAAGCCGAACGGCACGTCCGGGTTGTTGATGATGGTGTCCATCAGCCACAGGAACCAGTCTTCGTCGCAGATTTCCCGGTAACAGTCCATCACGATTTCATGATCCACGCGATAGAAATACTTGCTGATGTCGCCCTTGATGATCCAGTAATCCTTCGCGTCTGGTTTCCGGCTGATGATGCGCAGCCATTCCATCAACTGCTGTGCAGCCGCCAGCGTTCCTTTTTCCTTCCGGCAACCGTAGCTGTGCGTAATGAAGCGCTTATCCACATAGGGGTCAATCTGCCGGTAGATCGCCCATTGCACCACCCTGTCCCGAAAGCCCAGCGCCATCACCAGACGCGGTTTTGGGTAGCGCACATAAAATTCCCGGTACGGCCCCACCTTGTAGGTACCGTCCATCAGTTCCTTTTGAATCTGGGAAAGGTTTTCTTCCAGGTCAAAGGAAAAGCGTACCACTTCCGCCCTGTCGCCCTTTCCCTTGGCGGCGGAAATGTACGCTTCAAAGAGGTTGTCATAGGAGCAGATGCGCTCCTTTAGATTGTGCAGCTTTTCCAAAGGTTCACCCTGCCCCTGGTATACGTTGCGTCGTGCCGTGCGTGAGGTTTCCCATCTGTAATCAGCCCTCGCGTTACGCGCCTGTGCGCGTAATAACGCGCTGCATGGACGGCCTTTCCATTACATCCTCCCGGATGCTTCACGGCGATACCGGGCCGCCCTTCTGGTACGTCCCAGCATATTATTCTCAATCGTAGCCGATTGACGGAAATGTGCCCCTCCCGTTCGGATGCCGCCAGCCGCCCGTAACGTGCTGGACTTTCGCTGTGTCCGGGAGCGGGGCCGAGCGCCGTTGTTGACGTTGGAGTTGGAGCGGGCGTTGTTGAAGTTCAAGTACGCCACGCCAGCGTTGGACGTGTTGTTGTAGTTGCCGCCGCGCCGGGCGACGCGCTCCCACAGGCCGCCGCCCATAAACACTCTCAGCCAATTCTTGGCACATTCCCAGGTTCCCCGCGTGCCTCTCAACGGGGAGGCACGCTATCGCCACCGCAATTTCTCGCGTGATAGCGCGTCACAAGCCCGGAAGGGCTTGTTCCTTGGTGGGAAGGTTATTCCTGTTCCGCCTTTTTCTTGTCCTTCACGCTTTCCATCCATCCGCCGATCAGGCAGCCCGTTTCCAGAGATAGCTTCGCCCATTGCTCATACGCGCCGGGTGTCAGCAGGTGCTTTCTGTTGTTCCCTTTATCGGTGTACGCCTTGCGCCGCGCTCCGCGTACCGCAAGCCGCAGCTGATGGTTCTTAATATCCAGGTCTTGCAGCGTTGTCTTCTTGAAGTATTTCAGGTGGCCCGCTACACATAACTCCTGCATTTCAAAAAGCAGGTTGAAAATCCTTTCTCCCCGGCTGTACCGGAACACAGGCGGCCAGTGCGGAATAATGTCATAGGCCAGGGCGATCATTTCCTCAACTTTCTTGAGGCAGTATTGCCCGTCCAATTCCTTTTCGATTTGATCCGCAGCCGCGCAGGGTACTTGATCTGCCATGGGTGATTTCCTCCTTGCTTTATGGGATGGATGGTATTCGTGCGGGTATGGTTGATCGGGGTTGCCGAGGGCGTGCGCTACCGCGCAGCCCCCAGCTTTTCAGTATTCAGGGATCAGGCGGTCTGACGGGAGCGGGGCCGAGCGCCGTAGGTGACGTAGGAGCTGGAGCGGGCGTAGCTGAAGGCCAAGCACGCCACGCCAGCGCTGGACGTGTTGGAGTAGACGCCGCCGCGCCGGGCGACGCGCTCTTCCGCCGTGAAGGTAATGTAGAAATAACCGTCCACAGTAGTCCCCGGCAGGGGAGCGAGGCCCAGTTCTTGCAGGATGTACGGCACGTAGGGCAGGTTGGTTGTATTAACGGCAATGTCCTTGAAATTTGTCCCTCTGTTCTGATTGTCAAAGGTGGGGGCGACCGTGTCCAGGGTGATCTTGCTGTTGGCCCAGGTGTAATGCACCGTGCCGCTCGTGCCGGGGGCCACCAGGTCGAATCCGTTATCATTGGCGTGGGGCTTGATGGCACGCCATGCGGAGGAAGAAGCGGAAAGGTCGGCGTCAGGATCGGCGGCGTTGTTGTCCGCCAGGATTTGGATTTCACAGTTCACCAGGCGCACGCCATACACCTGTTCAAACGCATTGCCCTGAATGTCAGCTTCCATGCAGGGATCGTCCAGGAAGTTCCAGTCGATGGGGCCGCTGCCGGTCAGGGTATTGTACCCACTGTAATTGTTGTCGCTGGAAAACTGGCTTGTCACGGGCGTACCGCCCACCTGCTTGCCTTTTTCCCAATAGGCGGGCGCGTCGGTGGGTAGAAGGGTCGCGGCGGTGATGTGCGCTTTCTTGCAGGTATATTCCCATCCCCGGAAGATGCGTTTCGCGTCCACGGCCACGGATTCACCGA
Organism: Clostridia bacterium; assembly: GCA_017448975.1. GTDB lineage: Bacteria > Bacillota > Clostridia > Christensenellales > Aristaeellaceae > RUG563. The sequence continues at coordinate 42,141 of JAFSKN010000036.1, read as the reverse complement.
TGGTATACTTGGTGCCTGCCCTGTAATCCGCGCAGTAGTTGTTGTTGCCATGGGAAACAAAGCCCTTCTTGTGGGCGATCAGCACCAGCAGGCCGTGATCCGCAATGGTCAGGCCGGTCACGTTCCCGCCAAAGGCTTTCATTTTGGTCAGGAAGTTGTCGTAGGTCATGCTCACCTTGGGCGGCATATTGGGAAGGCTGTACTGCGTGCCGCCGCTGGTGAGTTCGGAGGACATATACTTGCCGATCAGCAGCGCCGGGTCAGTCGTGTTGTTCACGATAAACGCGGGATGCACGTGATCCGGCAGATTGTCGTCAAACTCCTTGGAGTTCTGTTTGGGGTGGCGCACGAAAATGCTGGGCGTGCCGTTGCTGTCCTTGAGAACGACATTGCCCATACTGTCGGCGTAGTATTCAAGAGCGGATTTCGCCATGATGGAAACTCCTTTCAGATGTTTTGTCGTAAGGCGTGGCGGGGCTTATGCTATGCGCAGGAAAGCCCCGCCGCCCCCGGCTCAGCCCTGTTCGCCGCCGTCCTGGGGGGTCAGCAGGGCCATCAGTTCGTTGTACTGATCCGTGGTAAGCTGGTCGTTCATGTAGAAAGCGTTCAGCTTTTCCACGTAGCCCGCCCGCTTGTCCTCGATGGTGCCGTCCTTGATCGCGGCGTTGATGAGGCGCTTCATCAGAGTGTATACCATTCCAATTCTCCTTTCTTTATTCGCGTAGCGCGTAGCGCGTTACGCTTCCAGTTCCCGCATCGCTTCCTTGAACATCAATTCGGCGATCAGTTCATCCTGTTCGTTCTGCTGCCGGGCCACGGCGCGGTAGGGGGCAAGCTGTTCCTCTCGCTTGTCTTCTTCCTCCTGCTCCCAGGCGGCAAGCTGCTCCGGGGTGGGTTCTTCCATCAGCTCCATATCAGGCGCTTCTTCCTTGGGTGCGCTCTTTTTACCCATGGTGTTTCACTCCTTTCATTGCGTCATGGGGAATTACGCGCTTCATCACTCGCCCGCCATCGCGTCGATTTCGTCCTGAAGCACAGATTCGTCATATTCCAGCTTCCTTTCCTGGGCCTGGGAAACGCTCTGGAACATATTGGCGAATACCTGATCTTCTGTCGCGCCCATTTTCAGGGCGTCGATTTCCGCCTGCATTGCCGTGGTGGTGGTTTGCAGGGCTTCGATTGCAGTCCCGTATTGGCTGGGGTCGAGGGGTTCAGGGGTGGGAGTTACCGGGGTGTCGCCGCTCACCAGGATAGCGTCGCCCTGTTCGATCAGCCGCATGGCGTAGCTGTCTTCGTACTCAACCACGTTTCCAGAGTCCAGCATTTTCACTCTCATGCTCATGCTGTCGCTCACTTCCTTTCTCTCGCTTTGCAAAGCGATAAAATTATTAAAAGCCGGAGGAAGCTCCGGCTTCTAACGCCTGTTGTTATCCGGCCATGGCCGCTACCTGGGCTTCCAGGAGCGCAACCCGTTTTTCCAGGGCGCGGTTATGCTGTTGCAGCATGGTAAACAGCAGCCGAAGGTCAGCGTCCACGCAGCGGTAATCCTCTGCGTAACCCGACGCGCCTGCCGCCGCCGTGTTCGCGCTGGCTGCCGCCGTGTTTGCGGCTTCCGCTGCCGTGTTCGCCGCCCCCGCTTTCTGGTTCGCAAGGGTCGCCGCTTCGTCCGCAAGGCCCGCCTTGGTGGTCGCAAGCTCGGCGGCTTCGTTGGCTGCTTCTGCGGCCTCCACCACGGCCCTTTCGTGCCAGATACCGTCCCCGCCCTTGATGGATTGATAGCCCAAGTTTGCCGTGAACGCCCTGCTTCCGATGGCTGCGGAAGCAAAGTCCGTCAGCAGGTTAGGCGCGTCGTCCTCGCTGTCCAGCAGCAGGAACAGCATATTCGCGGGTACTGGTACGCCGCTGGTTGAGCCGACTACATGGATTGCCATTGCCAATCACTCCTTTATCCGTTTTCGATTATGGTCACGCGCTTTTTCAGGTCGCGCAGTTCGGCCCGTACCTGGTTAGCCAGTATGTCAAACGCGGCCCGGAGTTCCATCGCGTCCACGGCCTTGTTTGCCGTGTCCTGCGCCGTTTTGATGCCCTGCTCTATGGCGTTCATCCGCTCTGTTGCGATGGTTTCATGCGTTGTCCAGGTATGGGGCGTATAGGTTGCCGCCATGCTTCATCCCTCCTTCCGCGTCATCGCCATGCGTGATACAGATAGCGCACGCTGCGTTCGTTCACGCCCATGCCGGAATAATACTGCACCACAAAGCCCGTGTTGTATACGGCGGCCCCGCCGTGTCCACGGTTCAGCAGGTCTTGGGGAGTGGATGTCAGGTAGGTCGATCCGCACCCGCTGTGGTAATAGTTCTTCCCAGGGGCGATCAGGGCGCATTTAATTTGTTTCAGCAGCGCCCCGGCTTCCAGGGAGAGCAGCCCGCTTTCGCTCATGCCTGCGGCCACGTCGCCGGTGATAACGAAAATCGCCACCTTGGAAGGGGAAAAACCCACGTCGATGTATTGGCCCTGCCGGGTATATCCGTTTACGGTAATGGTGGCGTTCCCGTTGCCAATGAAAGTGCCTGCCGCGTCCGGTGGAACGGCGATGCCGTGGAAAGCGTTCTCAATGGTTTCAAAGTAATCCAGCCCTTCCCATTCTTTAAGCTCATGAATGGCCGCGCTTTGTTCCTCGTTCACGTCCTGAATATCCCGGATGGCCCGCTCGTTGTTCTGGATGCGAGTATTGAAATCCCGCATGGTGTTGGCGTCTGTCGTGTTCTGGCTGTCCAGTTCGTTGATCGCCTCCACGCAGTCAGCAATTCCCTTCTCCATTTTGCCAAGGTTTGCCTGATTGATGGGCGTTCCCGCCTGCACCACCGTCCCAGGGGCGGGCGTGTCCGTCCGGCTGCCGTCCTGGTTCGTGGTTTCCGTGTAGGTGCGTGGACGCTGCACCACCCTGTTTTTCCAGTTGACGGCGGTGTATGTGATTCTTTGCGCCATGCTTTTGATCCCCCTTATGCGACGCTGATGCCGAATTTGAAGCGATAAAGGATTTCGTCCAGGTTATCCACAAAGGGGACGTTCTCCGTGCGCTCCGCAAGCACCGTCCCGCTGGAATTGCACAGCCTGAATTGGCTGGCGGGCGTGGCCCTGGACGCTGGAACCTGGATGTAAAAGGTCGCGTGTACGGCCCCATTGCTCTTGATTTCCTTGCTGTCGATCTCGGCCCTGTACCATGTGCTGCCGATCTTGTACTGCCCGTAGGAAATCATGTCGATGATCTTCTGCCGCAGGCCGTTCTTCATGGTGTTTGTGATAGTCGTCGCTGCCATTAACCCGTCACTCCTTCGTCCGTCTTCGCCACATCCGTCAGGGCGGGATCAACCGGCGTTTCCCAATCGGCTATGTCGTTCGCGCCCGTGTATGTGTCGTCGGCTGGGTATTCGTTCTGCACGTAGAAGTAATCTGTGTCGGCGCTCACCACGATTTCCGCGCTGCTGTCAATCGTTACGTTGTCCAGCACGCTCCGCACGTTCTTTACTTCGCTCACGGCCTTTTGCGCCCAGGTGATTTTGTCCGCGTCATAGGTGGGGTTTGATACCACCACCCGGAAATGAAACGGATCGCCGTTGTACTCCCAGTTTTCTTCCACGGTCACAACCTGGAAATAGCCCTCAAGGAAATTGTAGATGGCCTGCGGTGTGCCGTATACGGTGTACAGGTAGGTCGCGTTGGTGATCCAGTACCGTTTCTTCTCGATGCTGGCGTTGTAATCGTACAGGCACCCCAGTTCTCCGGCCAGTTCGTCAAGCCTCCACTCCGGCATTTTCTCCGGGTCTTGGATGATGTCGATTCCGTGCTGCGCACTCTCCGCCGCCATCTGGAAGCAGCGTTCAATCGCTTTTGCCAGGGCATAGCCGTTTTTGTCCCGCAGCAGGAAGCGCGGCACAAGGCGCTCAATCTGGAAATTGATGTCCATTTCAGCTATTCACCACCGTAAGCGTTATTGTCCCGCTGCAATGCTCGTCCGGGTCGATCTCGGTATACTCCGCGCTTTCCGGCTCTGTTCCCATGCCGCTGCCGGGAAGGAATTGCACCCTGTCGCATCCCGCCTGGTAGAGCATGGCAACCAGCTTGTCCGGGTTGAAAGCCCGCCCGATCTTGTTGTCCTGCCATGTCTGGTAATCGTTCTTCGCCTGAACCACGTCGTCCCCGATCCCGGCATAGGAGCTGTACCAGACTTTCATGTTCAGCGTGTAGCTCACCGCCGTCGCCTCGTGTACCTCCACGTGATCCGTCAGCGGGCGGGATGTAATGTCGGATAGCGCCTGCTCTACGCTGTTGAATACGGCGGTTTGGGAAGCGCCGGAGGCGAGGATCAGGTAAATGCCCACCTCTCCGTCCCCGTCGTTGATCGCTTTCGCGTCCACAATATCCGTGCTGGCTTCCAGGGCAAGGCTTTCATACATCTGTTTCGGCCCCGTCGTCACCGTCGCCAGCCCGTATTGCCGGATGCGTTCGCGGTATACTTCCTCGTCCTCCGCGTCCACGCCGCCGCTTGCGTCAGCGGACACGATAGCCGAAACCGCCCCGTCCACCGGCTGGATGAATTGCATTTCCGCGCCGGAATACAGCCCGTTTCCCGCTGTTCCAGGCGTTTTGCATCGGATGGTGGTTGAAATGGTCTGCGCTGTCCCGGTCTGCGCGATGTCCTCCGTCAGCTCCCACAAAAGCGTGCCGTCCGCCGTCAGTTCCGTCCCCGCTTCCACGGTTTGGGAAATGCCCGTCGCCTGGAAGGTGATCGTGATCGGGGCTTCCGCCGCCACCGCGTCCTTGTAGATGCAGTTGCGCTTCTCCCCGTACAGCTTCAGGTAATCGCCCGTCGCGTAGGTCAGCGTGTCCATGCGCAAGGCGCTGTCCACCTTCGCCATGATCGAAACGGCAATGGCAAGCACGGCCCGAAGAAGGATTTCCTTCTCGTCCCCAGGATAAAGAATATCGCCGCCCGCCTCGATATAGGCGCGGTGCATTTCGTCCCACACTATATCCGGGTCATAGGTTACATAATGCGTTTCGCTGCTGTCCATCTGCTCGCACCCCCTTATTCCTCAATGCCAATATCCAGCGTCGCTGTAATCACGATTTCGCCGTCCTTGTTCACTTCCGCCGTCGCCTCCACTACCTCCGCGTCCGGTTCCCACAGCATCACCCGGTCAAGCTCCGGCAGCAGGGCCATCCGCAGCTTATCAATGGGTAGGTGGTAAACGGCGGGATCGAACCCGCGAAAGCGGTCATAGGGTACTTCCCCCATTTGGATCATCAGCAGGTTTTTGGCGTTCTGTACGGTGCGTGGGATGATCTCGCCGCCGATCTCGAAGTTGATTTCCTGGGGCTGGTTGTCGATGATGTATCTTGCCATACGTCCCCCTTATCTATCCAGGGCGATCATGGTAACGCCCTTTTGGATTCCTCCGCCCTTCAAGCCGCCAACAGGCGTAATGCGCCCGGTTGTGGGAGATACCTTCGTTGCGGAATTGGTGGTCGTCTTGGTCTGCTTGATGGCCTGTTCAACTTCCTCTTTCGACCGGATCATCATGCTCGTCGTGGTGGTCTTGCTGTCCTTGCTGGCGGCCTTGGCCGTCTGCGCTACCACCACGGGATCGTTGAGCAGGGTGTTCATCATGGATTTAACGTAATCCTTTGCTTTGTTTTTGCCAACGGTAAGCGCGTCGTTCTTCCCAACGGTGACGACGCTTTCTTTCTTTTTTTCAGCGGGCGGTTTGTTATTGCCTGAATTTGATGACGAGCCGCCGCCGTCGTTCTTGCTGCCCTGCTTGAATTTCAGCTTTACGTTGCAGCTGATCCATTTGTCACCTTTCCCCGGGAGGTTTACAACCTCAACCACTTCGGCCTGAATCAGCATCATTTTGGCGGGAAGCAGCTTGCTCGTCCCCAGGTAGAAGTACGCGCAGGCCCCTTCCATGGCTTCCTTCACAAAGGCCATGGCCTCCGAAAACACGTCCGTTACGCCTGTCAGCGCGTTCAGTCCCACCGTCATTCCGATTTCGGGGATTTCCCCGTACTTTCTTTCGACGTATTTCTGCTTCTCGCTGTTCTTGTCCGTCGTTTCGCAGCCGCCCTTGATGCTCAGGTCTGTGAAACCCCGGATCAGGTTCGGGCTTACTGTGAAGGTATGCCCGTTCCAGTTTGCCATCTGTGCCACGCAATCACCGTCCTTTCAAATGCGCGGATGTTCGCGCATTTGCCTATTTCCACGGCGCTATGGTATTCGCCAGCATCGCTTCCTCGCTGTTTCCCGGCACGTCCAGAACCGGCAGAAGCACCTTTTCCCCGCCGTTGAATACCGTCATGCCGCATAGCGCGGGGTTCGCGTTCATCAGGTCTGCGGCGTATTTTTCATCGCCGTATATTGCCAGCGCAAGGCTGTCAAAGCTGTCGTTGGCGGCGCAGTTCACTTGCAATCCGCTGTACAGGATCATCGGTAAGCCACCACGCTTTCATACAGTTCCTTTTCTTCCAGCAGTTCCCGCAGCATTTTTTTCATGCGCTTCTTGTCGTCCCGCAATACCTGGTTTACGCCGTCCGCGTTGTCCGCGTGGATCACGGGGCTGTACTGCACCTTGATCGTGTCGCCGCCAGCGCTGCCGCCGCTGCTCCCGGAGGAATCGCTTAGGCTGCCCCAATTCACAGCGCCGCCCGTCGTTCCGCCCTCGGCGTACATATCCGCCCCGGCGTATGCGGCAAGGTCGATCAGAGAAAAGCCGCTCATTTCCGCAGCGCCTAAGATCAGGCGCAGGGTGTTGTCGTCGTGGCGCTCCGGGATGAACCATTCAGGCACACCCGCTTCCGCGAAGATGCTCGGTTTCTCCCCGCGTCCGCCAGACCCGCGCACAAAGGGAATCCTCCTGTCTTCCGTGCTGCCGCCCTCTGCGTACATATCCGCCCCGGCGTATGCGGCAAGGTCGATCAGAGAAAAGCCGCTCATTTCCGCAGCGCCTAAGATCAGGCGCAGGGTGTTGTCGTCGTGGCGCTCCGGGATGAACCATTCAGGCACGCCAGCCTCGGCGAAGATCGACGGCTCCGTTCCGCGTCCGCCCTCGGCGCGGGGCTTGAGCATTTCGGATTTCCCGTCCGCGCCAAGTGCTGTATAGGTCATTCCTCCGCCGCCTCCGCCCGTTCCAATGGTGCGGATGTATACCGTCTGATAGATGGGCGTAAACTGTGCCGCAACCAAGCTGTGCGCCGTTGCCGCGTTACTCTGCGCGTCAGGAAACGCCACAGCTGCATCAACCGGAAGAACGTGTTCCCCTTCGGAAAGCTGCGCGTCCACCTGCTCCATGTCGATTTCCACGTTGGCCGGAATGGTGGCCGCTTCCTGTTCTTTCAGGGTCAGGATAGCTGCCTCCGTGGTTTCGATTTGGGCCTGCACTTCTTTCTTCTGGCTGAACAGCCCTGGCCCCGTGTAATAATTGTCCATCAGGGCCATGCTCGCCGCGTTCTTTTCCGCCGCGCTTGCGTTCACATCTTTCCCAATGGCTACGTTGCGGTCAATCTCCGCCTGCAACTGGGCAAGCCGGTCTTGCAGCTGTCCCCGCTGGTTTTCCAGTCGCGCCAGTTCTGCGGCGTATTCGCTTTGCTGGACGGCGCTTTCCTGTTCTGTTGATAATTCAAGCAGCTGCACGGCTGGGCTGTTGTCGCGGCGTTCCTCCATGTCCAGCAGGGGAGAAGCCGGATAGCTGGTGAAAAGCTGTTCAGCGTCCAGCAGCGCGGCGGCGTAGGCTGTTCTGTATCGGCTGTCTGCCGCTGCCGGATTTTGGTCGTTTGCCAGCAGCGCGTCCACCTGGTAGCTGTCCGAAAGCCAGTCCAGGGCCTGCATCAACTGCTCCCTTTGCGCCCCTGTCATGCGGATGTAGCTTCCCCATGCGGCGGTCAGATCGCCGTTTTCCAGCGCGTCAAAGTACCCCTTGGCTGGGCCGGTTCGCATTGTCCGAAGGGTGGATAGCGGGTCTTCTTCCGTGATCGTTTCCGTTTCGCCCGCACCATCATAGGTATTCACATATACCGTTTGCTCAATGGGGGTGAATTGGGCTTCCATGGCTTCATGCGCTGCCGCCGCGTTTTCTTCCGCGCCAGTGAGTATCACGCTTTCTTCCAATGGCTCTGCGTATTCCGCCGCTTGGTTTTCCAGCCTGCGCCGTCCTGTCTGGCCGTAAATCGGTTGGCTGGTTTCTTTCGGTTCTTGCTCCGCTTCGCTTTCGTTTGCGTTTGGCTCGTAGATTTCCCTTGCCGGTGTTTCGCCTCCAAGATAAGTGTTCAGCGTTTGCCCAGGCATGGGAAATTCGTTATAATATATCAATCTGTCGAGCGTCTTGCTCTTATCGATCAGGATTTGAAGCCTGTCCGCCATTGCCGTTTGCCCGGTTTCCCGGTACATGGCAATGCGCCGTTCTACTTCATCCTGCCCGCCAAGTTGTTTTATCAGTTCGCTGTAAGAGTTCTTGGTTTGATCCAGGTCGGAACCCTCGTTGACATTCCCATGAAAGAAACCGGCGATCTTTTCATACCATTCGTTCTGCCAGTACGGGGTGCTCCTTGCTTCCTTTAGGGCTTCCGCCCCCGTGATTTCACCGGCCCCGATGCGCTCAACCAGGTCTTCCCAATATGCGTCCGCTTCTCCGTACTCGCTTTGATGGAGCGCCGTCTCTTGAAGTGAAAGGATCATTTCGTCATACCAGGAATAGATCGTTGCCGTTTCCTCTGCGTGCTGCGCGTCCATCCATTGAAGGTTTTCTTCCTTCTTCGCCGTCAAAGCCTCTTTCGCTTTATGCCCGTGGGCGGACGCTATGCGCTCGTCCCACGCGACGGCGGCCTTTGCCCGTTGGTATTCGTATTCTTCGTTGGAAATGTCAAGTTCCGCTTGGCGCTGGGCCACAATATCATTTTCGATGTAATTGTCCATCGAATCGTAGCTGAGCGTCTGTGCCTTATGCAGCGTCATTTCGCGCTGGATAGCCGCCTCGCGGTTCTTGGCCTGGGCCTGGGCCTCTACCATCTTTTCGTTCAGGTCGTTGAAGTAGGAGAGGATATTTTCGCATTCCTCCTGCGACAGCTTCCCGTCCGAGAAAGCCTGCGTGATCGCCCCTCTTAATTTTTTCCCGATCTCTATGACCTCGCCCACGGAACTTTCATAAGCCGCGTCAAGGGTGGCGATCAGGCTTTGATACTGCGGGTCGGCAAATTCACTCATGTCGATTTCGCCGTTGTCGCTCGCCAGCATCTTCCAGTATTCCGCCGAAAGGTCATTGGATTCTTTCAGCCCTTTCAGCACGGCCTCGAACATCTGGTTTCCGTACCCGTAATAGGCTTTCAGGTCGTCGTCCGTCAGTTCCTTTCCCGTCAGCATATCTGTAAGCATTGTGCTGGATAGCTTCTGGCTGGCCTCCGTATAGGCGTTTCCGGCTTCCGTAATCGCCTGCCTGTATTGGTTGATGCCCGAATAGGCGTTCATAAAATCAGCGTGGATCGCATCGGTGATGGGCTTTAGTTCCTGTTCGTTCAGGCTCAGGTTGCCGAAAGCGCCCTTGAAGTCCGCCTCCTTCATGGCGTTTGTCGCTTCGACGAGCGTTGTAATGGCAGCTGCCGCCAGCATGATCCGCCCTGCCGGAGTGCCAAGCGCCCAGCTCGCCAGCCGTATGCCGCTCCCAACGGCGATCATGCCGGGGCCTAATGTGGCGATTGTCCCAAGGCCAGCGGTGATGCCGTCAAAAGTCGCCGGGTCAATATCGTCAAAGCTTTCCGTCAAATCGGCAGCCCATCCGGAAATGCGTTCCAGGAAGTCCAGGCCGGAGCTTACCCCGTTGTCCTTTTGTCCAGCCGATATAAACTTGTCGATGATCTTGCCCAGGTTCCCTTCGATGCTTTCCACCTGGGGGGCCACCTGCTGGCCGATCACCCGCTCCATTTCTTCCCACTTGCTTTTCAGCAGTTCCGTTTTCCCGTAGAGCGAATCCATCATGGTATCGCTCATGTATTGCGCGGCCCCTTCTGCTGCCCCGCCTTTCAATTCGCCGTAAAGCTCATTCGCTTCTTTCAGTCCGGCGATCAGGTTCAATGCGCCGGTCTGTGCTCTTACGCCGAAGACGTTGCTCAATATGCCCAGGGTCTTTTGGTTCTTGGAGATATTGTCCCATCCGCCAGCCATTTCAGCCAGGGATGCGCCCAGGGATGCGTAGATTTCCAGGATGGATTTTGCCTGCCCTTTATCGTCAAATGCGCTGAACCCAACGGATTCCAGTTCGTTCAGGGCTTTCAGCTTCCCGGCGTCCTGCATCACGCTGTCGATTTCATCCTGGGTCGCTCCGAGCTGGGCGAGGATTTTGCTTGCCACGCCGGACGGAGCCAGGATTTTCAGCATACTGTTGCGCACCAGCGTACCCGCTTCGCTGCCCGTTGCGCCCATGTCGTGCATGATCTTCGTCAGGGCCAGCAGTTCTTCCGGGTCTTCCGCGAAGCGCATGGTGCTTCCCATCTTGAGCATGGTGTCGCCAAATTCCTGCGCCGTTCCGGCGCTGCGGTTCGCCGCGTATACCCATTCGTCCACCCATCGGGGCAGTTCATCGTATTCCATGCCCAGCGCTTCCATGGATTTCAGCACATAATTCAGGCTGGTGCTTAAATCCATATCGCCCGCCTGTGCCAGCTTCATAGCGTAGGGGATGCCGCCCAGCATTTCTTCCAGGTTCCACCCGGCGTGAGCGGCTTCTACCATGGCGTTGCTGATGTCGTTGGTGTGGAAGATGCTGTTGGCTGCCCATTCCGCAGCGGCCATTTCCGCTTCGTTCATTGCGTCCGCAAGTTCCTGGGAGCCTTTGGCGAATGTGCCGTTGCTGCCCCAGATACCTTCCACCTGCTTCATGTTGTATTCGTAGTCGCTGTATACCTCAATGGATTCCTGGCCGAGGCGAAGGAGTTTGCTGCTGATCTCGTCCACCGTGCTTCCAAGGGCAATCAGTTCAGAACCGATCTGCCCGAAGGTATTGTCCACGCGCCCGCCAATGACTACAAATGCGTTCAGCGTTTTTTGTGCCATGCTTTCACCGCCTTATAGGTCGCGCTGCATCTTGCCCAGGATCATGCCGCGCCCGTCGTCAAACATAAAAAAATAAACCTCGTCGCCGATCTCGTATTCATATTTCTTTTCGTGCGCAATATCGTAAATGCTATCGCACTGATATTCGTTCACGTATTTGTTTACGCTTTCCATCCATCGGGATTTTACCCCGTCCCGCGTGTAGCTCTCCACCTTATAGCAGGGGCCTGCTTTTTTATCGCATATCTTCCCGCGCTCGATTCCCACGCATGGGGTCATTTCCATTTTATCCATATAGCATCAACTCACGCTCGTAATGCAGCGGTACAGCTTCGCTCTTGTTCGTCCGTTCACAAGGTCTTGCTCCGCTTCCTCGATGATCCATTGTCCCTTGGCGTCCGTCTTGCTCTTAACGTCGATGCGAACCATCGCCGTGTAGCCTGGGTTGAAGTCCATTTCGATTTTCAGCATTTCGCTTTTGCGGTTGTGCATGATAAGCATACCCTTGGCCCAGCGGTAGGCATGTCCGTCATTGTCAACCGTTATGTCCGTGATAACCCTGCTTTGGCCCTGGGCGTTGCTGTCGCGGGCCGTCCCATTCCCGAAGGGGGTTTTGATCTGAACGCTGGCCCAGCTTAAATCCCTGCGGTCAATATACACGCTGTCCATTTGGCCGTCGTCCAGTTCCATTTCGTGCATGGGGGAAAGGCCCTGGGCGTACTGTACGCCAATCGCTGTATAGCTTCCGTCCAGGGTTTTCAGCACGGCCCCCTCCCGGTTGCACAGCATTTCCAGGAATTGCGGGGCGCTCATATTGTTGCGCATCAGATATTCATAGGTGATTCCGCCGTTCACGCCGAATTGCTTTGCTCCCATGCCAAGCTCTCCGGCGCATACGCCCATGATGGCGGTCAGCGTTTTCTTTTCAAACGCCTGCCATCGGGCGGAAAAGGGTACGCTTTTCGCGCCCGTGGCAAGGATTCTGTATGCGCCGTCCTCCGGGATCACCGTATTCAGGTAAAGCGTTTTGCTGTCGTAGCCGTTTCGCTTTACCTGGATGGTGTCGTTTTTCTGCGGCCCCCATCTGAACCACTGATCCGCGTGGTCAACCTTCAAATTCAGGCAGTCGCTTTCGCTGCCGCTCACATCCCGGCATACGCACTCGATAATATCAACCTGTTTCGTGATGTCCGTTCCCTTGTAGATCAGGGTCATATCAGCCTGCGCGAGCGCCACGCTTCACCGCCTCCTGCGTCTTTTCGCTTTTTGCGGCTTGGGCGGGCCGCTTGTCCTTCTTCCGGCGTTTTTGTTTCTCCGTTCATAAACCGCGCAGATTGCACGCCAAAACTCGTAAAACAGCACAACCGGCATTTCCATGTATGCCGGTATCGGGGTGTTGCTGTGTATGCTCGCATCCACTATCCGTTCGAGGTATTGCCGCTTCCCACCCGGCTGGATGCGTTGTAAAAAGCCTTGCTGATCTTCATGGGTTCCACGAAGTCCACGCTTTGCAGGTTCTTCATGATGTCCTTCGCGTCATACAGCCGGATACTATGCCCGTTTTCCTCGATATAGGGAGCGCATCTTTCCGCTGCTGCGGCAAACAGCGCGAGCGCCTGCATATTGGTAATGGCCCAGATGTTGTTCACCGGCGCCGTGTCCAGCGCTTCGGCCATATCGTAGCCGGTCAGCTTGCAGAAATCGTAATCCAGCTTTTCCACGTCCTGGCTGTGCGCCCGGAAGGGGAACATCAGCTTGACCGTTCCCCTGCTGAGTTTCTTTAATTGCTCTAAGGGGTCGGTGATCGGCTTCTTGTCTGCCGTCTCCGCCTGTTCCTGGGGCTTAACGTCCTTTTCGCTCATACGTTCCTCCTATGGTGTATGAAACAGGCAGGCCCCCGCGTGATGCGGGGGCCTGCTGCGGTTTGATGGTGTTGCGGTGGATCAGTCAAGCAGGCTGGCAAGTTCGCTGCCGTATTCCCTGCCATTGACGCGGATGATCCCGGCCATGGAATCAATCAGCGTCGTCACTTCGCCGTCGATTTCTTCCTCATAGCGCAGGATGGAATACTTCTCCGTGCTGCCGTAAGGGTTATCGGTTTCGATGTCGCCCTTTTCAGTGCTTTTGTGGATGCCAACCACGCGCACCTTCACCACCTGAAGATCAACCTTCCCCAGCGTCACATTGTAATTCTGGCGGGCAATGCGGGCCTCGATGCTGTGCATACCGGGGTCGGAGAGCTTTGAGCAGTTGTTGCCGTTGTTGTGGCTCACCTCAAGCTCCATGGCGTTGTAGTGATAGATATTGGGAACCTGAACATCCATCACCATGCCGGCGCTTTTCACGTCGGTCGTGGGGTGTTCCAGCGTGGGCAGGCCGATAGTGGTAATGTCCTCCACCTTCTGTCCGTTGTCAAACAGCCGGTGGTCTTCCACGTTGCAGAGTACGTTCTTAGGCATAGTCCATTCCCTCCTTGATTAAGCCGCGTCCATGGCCGCGAAATAGACTTCGTAGCCATCGGCAGTCCAGTTGGCGATAGCGGTCAGGCTCTTGGCAAGCGGGGTGTTCGTCACGTTGAACAGGATGCGGAAGTCGCCGCTGTACACGTCGGCCCGCGCTTCCTTGGAAGCGTCAAGCTGCACCTTGCCATAGGTCAGAGCGCCGATGCCCAGCAGCGCGTCCACGCGGCTTTGTTCCTCGGCCACCATCGTTTTCAGGTCGTTGATGGGCATGGGCTTGTCGATGTCCACGTTGCGGCGGTGCTGGAAATCGTTGGTCAGGTAATACAGCATCATCAGGCAGGTGTCGTTCACGTTGATCGTGGTCGCGTCGTCCTGGTTGTAGCTGCCCGCGAACATGCCCCAGATCACCCAGCGCCCGCCCACGTAGGCCGCGCTGTTGATGCCGTTGGCGTTCAGGCAGCGGTTGATGATGTCGTCGGTGTACACCCGGCCCGTCACATTCTCGGAGAAGTACAAATCCTGGATGATGGCGCAGGTCGTATTGCTGCCGGTCATGTAAGGCACGCCGTTGTTCTGGTTCAGCAGCGCCTGGAAATTGGCGGCGTTCAGCACGGAAAGGTGGTAGGTCTTGCCGTCCGTACCCTTCGCCAGCGGGAAGAACACGCTTTCGTTGTCCTTGTTGTAGCCGTTGCTCACCTTCCAGGTGGGGGCGTTGGCAAGGGTGATGGCGTTGCCGGAAGTGTCCAGGATCGGCATATCCACGAACATCCAGGCGTTCCAATGCCCGCCGATCTTCTGGCTGTTCACATACAGGGCGTTGTGAACATTGGGGATGTTGCTGAATCCGGGGGCCAGCAGGAAGGAGGGGATATAGCCCGTGGCGTTGTACACGTTGCGCACGGCGAAAATGCCGGTGTTCAGGCCGTAATCGTCCGTGGTGCCGATCAGGTCCGCTTCGGTCACGGCGGCGGGGTCAACCTTGCTCCACGTGATGGAGAGGGCGGAAGTACCCAGGGCGCCGCTGGTCTTTTCGGAAATGATGATGGCCTTTTTGGTGTAATCATACACGGCGGTGTAGTGCGTCCCCTTGGTCTTGCCGGTGATAGCCAGGCTGTCCAGGATCGCGTCCTCCGCGTTGGCGACGGTCACGCGGCCATTCACGGGGGTCAGGGTCGCGCTCCCGCCCGTGGCCGCAATGTGTACGGCGGGGTCAAGCACGTTGATGAACACCAGCGGCCCCACGCCGTTCAGTTCAAAATGCACGTGCATCGCTTCGCACAGGGTATACTTGGCCCAATCGTCGCTGTAGCCCAGGTACTTCTTCGCGTCGGCGATATTCTTCAACAGGATCGGCTTGTTCACGTTCTTCGCGCCGCCCTCCACCTGGTTTACCGGCGCTGTGCCGATGTACACGATGGCCTGTTTGGTTTTTCCGTTGCCGGAAATGCCGAGGCCGTCAGCAATGACCTCGCCATACGTGCCATGCTTGAAATCAGGGTATTCAGCCATGTTGTTTTTCGCTCCTTTCAGTGTCGCATGATTCTTGAAAAGGGGTAAAAAATAAGGGACGCAGGTTGCGTCAAATCAACCTGATCCCCTGTTCTCAACCCCTGATCCTTTGGTTCAGTCCCCGTCCAGCAGTTTGTCAATCCTGCTCCTGTACCCCTTGTCGCTCCCGTAGTTCGCATAGCCCTTGAAGGGCACGTTCAGGAAACCGTAATAGATGGGCCGTCTGTCCACGATATACGCCTGATCCGTAAACAGGGAGTAGGTGAAGTTGTCGTCGTCCAGGATCAGGTCGGTTCCCGGTACGGTGCGCTCCCGCAGGAACAGTTCAATGCAGTCGTCCATCCATTCCAGCAGCGTTTGCAGTCCCGCTTCCGTTCCGTCTTGCAGCAAGCCCATGTCGGGATTCCCCTGTTCCAGACTTTCCACAAAGCCCGGAAGCCGGATGCCAGGTTCGTAAATGCCGAAAAGGATTTGGGCGCTCACGCCCTGGCCCATGTTCTGGCTCCTGTGGATGCCCTGGTATCGGTCAAAACGGTGTTCTTGGATGTAACGCGCATAGTCCAATGAGGGCATAATGGTCAATGCGGGGCAAACGCTGAACGGGTCTTTCGGGTCGACCTTTCCCGGCTCGTTGGGTCTCCCTGGCTGCCATCCCAGGAAAACCCTCGGCCTCGCCATGGTAAAGTCCTTGATGTTCGGGCCATAAACGGCATTTGACCCCGTGGACGGCTTCGGGCTTTTGAACTCCCTGCCCTCGCAGATTTCATCATCAAGCCACGCTTTCATCTTGCGCAGGCGTTCCCACGTTCTCACATGGACACCCCCTTCGCAAAGTAAAGCGACAGATGAATTTCCTTCATGCCGATTGCGTCAATCACGTCCGATACGCGCATTTGCACATCGTCATAAAGCACAAATTCATTGGGCTGGGCGCGTGCCGGAAGACTGTCCTCCGGCACGAAGATCACCTTGTCAACCATATTTTCCTGCCAGGAAATATCGTTTACGTTGTTGTTTTTCCGCTTCAACGCTTCCGTATCGTCCTCCACGCAGGAAAAGGGTACGCCGTTCCAGGTATGTTCTGTGGCAAAGTGGTCAGGGTTCATGAAGATTTTGTGGTTGTCCGTTTGGATTCGATCTTTGAGGGCCATTCTTTCTTCCCCTTCCCGGATAGGAACGCATCAGGCGTTCATGGCTTCTTGCCCTTCTGCTGCTTGCCCTCGGCAGGTTCTTCCTCGGCTTTCACCGCTTTCCCCTGCTCCATCAGGCGCACAGCGTAAAGGTCGTTATGTTCCTCAATCTTGCCCGTTGCCAGAATCCTTACCTTCATTGGCTTTCTTCCTCCTTCCGCGTTTACTGTCCGCAGCCGCTTCCGGCTTGTCCGCTTCGCCCTCCGGCACAATATCGCTCATATCGTCCGGCTCGGGAATTTCCGCGTCCTCGTCTTCTTCATCTTCACCGCTTCCCGTTTCTTCGGGTTCGGTTTCGTCCTGCTCCCGTTCTTCGGCTTCGCCCTCCCTGGTTTCTTCCTGAACAGGCGCGGCGGTTTCCGCTTTGGGCGCGTCCCGCATTTCGATCAGCAGGCCGCCTTTCACCAGTTCGTCGATCTTTTCCTGGCCCAGCGCTTTCACCTGCGCGTCCGTCAGCACTTCGCCAACGGAAACGAAGCCGATTTTCGGGTCTGCCGTGTTGTATTTGGCGCTATATTTCATGCTGTTCCTCCATGAATGTTCCGCCAAAAGGCGGATGATGGATAAGGAAATGCGCGGACGTTTTCGCATTTGAAAACGTCCGCGCATTTCCACGTTATCAGGCCCCGGTCAGCACTTTCATCACGGCCCACGCACCCACGTTCTGGGGAACGACGGTGGGGCGGGAAATCATCTGCGTGGCAATGGATTCGCTGTGGCTGCCGCCTACGCGGAAGGGGACTTCCTTCTTGATGTAGGTCTTGCGCGTAGCGTTTTCATCCATGCCAGACCACTTATTGATCGGGCCGTGCATGAAGGAGATGGGCTTGCTACGGCTGCTCCCGGCCAGAATCCAGCCGTTGGGGATGGCGGGCCTGTCCCCGTTGTAGGTGGGTACATGGCCGCTGTAGCTCACCATCTTCACGCCGTCGCTGTTCGTGCCGCGATAGCGCACGCCCTGGCCCGCGTACTTGGTGGCGATTTCGCCCATATACACCTTGTCCATGTCCAGGGTCTTCATGAAGGCGCCGTTCTCCGTCATGGCCTCGAACACGCCAGCGCCCATGACCAGGATGTCGATTTCGCCCATCTGGTCATACACCAGATCGAAAACCTTCTCCATGTCGTAATGAATTTTCGCGCCCGCCTGATCCCACTTGGTCGTGGGAACATAGAAATTGGTGAAGCCAAAGTCGGCTACCATGGTAGGCACTTTTTCCTCACCGGCGCGGGTATGGCGGCGGATTTCCAGCTTGCCGTTCAGCAGCACTTCACGGGCCATCCAGTCGCGGGTGTTTTGCAGCACCGTGCGCAGGTTCTTCAAATCCTGGGCCAGCAGCTTCTTGGAGCGCTGTTCCTGGCTGTCCCCGCCGATCACGTTCTCACCGAACAGGCGGTGTTCCAGGTCGCTTTCCTCGATCACATACTGCGGTTCAAGGGTCGTGAAGCGAATCTGTCGCATTTCGTACTTGTCGCGGTTCAGGGTCACGCCGCCCGTGCCGGGGACAACGAAAGGCGCGAGGCCCCGCTTGCTCCCCTTGCGGTAGTCGTAGAAGGGATGCTCGTCGGCGGAAAGAGTGCCGTCCTCAACGAACGTGTCGCTCAGGAAACGGTATTCGCGTTCCATCTGCTCCACTGCCTTGAGCATGGTCATGGTATCGTACAGATTCTGGGTCGGCATTTGTTATCATCCTCTCTTCATCATGGCATAGCGGAAGGGTGTCAGGCGCTGGCCTTGAAGTGCGCCTTTACGGTGGGGGCCTTATCGCGGATCGTCAGCGTATTGCCCGCCAGTTCCGCGTCGCCGGTCACGATCTCCCAGTAGTCAAATTCATAGCTGCTGGCAGGCGTGGCGGACAGGGTTACTTCGGTTCCGTAGGTTCCGCTGCTGGGGCTGGCGCTGCCGGTGCCGTGACCGTCGTTGGTTACGGTCACGTTCACAGTCGCGCTATTGTCGCTTTCCGTGGCAATGGCCTCGATGCTGTTGTACATGGGCCGCAGTTCGATGTTCTGCCCGCGCAGGATGGCGGCGTGCGCCTGGGTCACGGGGCCGTAATTGTTGCTGCCGTCGTTCACCAGTACATATCCTTCGATGAAGTGTCCGAAAGTGTACACCTTTGCGGCTTCGGCGCGGGTGGCGCTCTGCGTGGTGTCCACTTCCTTAGCCAGCACCACCAGATCATTGCCCGCAATGATGTTCGCGCTGGCGGCGGGGGCGTAAAGGTCGCTGCTGCTTTTGCGGTAAAGCACCGCGCCAGCGGGGATCACGCCGTTTCCCGGTTCCACAGACACCGCAATGGGGTCTGCAAACACGTTGTCCGCCAGAAGATAGGTGGGTTCCTGTGCTTCATAGGTTTTGAACAGTTCTTCCATTTCGTTTCCCTCCCGTCATGTCAGGCGAGGCTGCTGTCGGTTGCCTTCATGCCGTTGGCAAGGTCGGCGATTTCCTTTGCCAGCTTGTCGCTCTTGGCTTCCGAATTGTCCCCGTCGTTGTCTTTGGCGTCGCCGCCGCCTACGTTCCCCGCGTTGGCGGTTTCCTTGGTTCTGGCTTCCAGGAAATCAGCGCCAGCTTTTTCCTGTGCCTCGATCACCATTTCCAGGTAGTCTTGTACACTGGTGCCGTCCGCCTTGGCTTTCTTTGCCATTTCAGCAAACTTAGCGCCCTTGGGCGTCAGTTTGTCGATCTTCTGCATCCGCTCGCGCTCGGCGGCTACGGCCTGCTGGGTAATGGTCTGCATCAGTTCCGGGTTTTCCGTCTGAAGCTGTTCGGCAGTTGCTTCTTTCACATCCACAGTAGTCACTCCCTCGTTTTTATTTTCAGTCGAGTCCTCGGCGGCAACTGCCGATTGCTCGTTACTGACAGATTGATGATCCTGCGCTTCCGTTTTTTTCGCGCAGGCGTTCTTGATCGCGCTTTCCGGCGCGTGGGTGTAGCACGCCCGCATGAGCGCGTCGGCTTCTTCCCGGCCAAAGGCGCAGGCCACAATCGGCTCCGTTTCTTCCGCCTCGATGATTTCATCCACAAAGCCCGCTTCCATGGCGGTTTCCGCGCTGTACCACGTTTCGGCGGTCATCAGCTCCATGCACTTTTCTTTCGTCATGCCGGTGCGCTCCGCGTATATATCGGCCAGATCATTGTCCGTGTTGGTTAGGCTCTGGTAGGCCGCAAGCATCGCGTCAGCGTGTCCCCAGGCAACCCAGGAAGCGCGGTGAATCATGTAATCCCCGCCCTTTGCCATGCGCACACGCGCCCCCGGCAGGCAGGCAATGATCGTGGCGGCGGAGCAACATTCGCCCTCAATGTCAATGGTCTTTTTCGCCTGGTGCTTCATCAGCGCCGTGCGGATGGCTACGGCTTCGTTCACCGCCCCGCCTGGGCTGTTGATGCGGATGGTGATCTCGTCCACGTCGCCCAGGTCTTTAAGCTTCCTGTCGAAGTCCCTGCTCGTTACCGATTCATAATCGCCCCAACTGTAAGAGGAAATGTCGGAATAGATCATGATTTCGCCCCGGTTTTCATCCAGGGCGTTCACGTTGTATTTCAGCGCGAATCGCTTATTGGGCATTTTCATCCGTCCTTTCTTCTGCTGTCGCTTCCGCCATGGCTTTCAGTTCGCGTTTGCGCTGGGCCAGATTCTCCATGAAGTCGCTGCCGTTGTATTCCATAGCTTCCTGTTCGCCGGTGGAAATGCCGTTTTCCATCCGAATCCTTGCTGCGTTCGCTTCCTGAACCGGCTGTACATGGCCCTGGCTGGTGCCGATCCACTGGCAACCGCACCATGCGTCCCGGACGGCTGGATCATCAAAAAACCCCGGAGCGTCAATGCGCCCCAGGGCCACGGCTTCGGCAAGCCATTGTTCGTAGATGGGTTGATTAAATCGTTGGGTAAAGTGCTGGCGGTAACGGCGCACTTCTTTCCAGAAGTCCAGCATGGCGGAGCGCGACGCGGTATAGTTGCTGTCGTATCGGTGCATCAATACCTCATAAGGGATGCCCCTGCTGCTGCCGATCATGGTAATCACCTGCTGCACGAAGCTGTCAAAGGCGGTAGGCGCTCTGTTTTCTCCCACCTTTTCAATGTGCTTTCCGGGCGGCATTTCGTAAATATTGCCGTTCCCAAGCTCAATCTTCATGCTGTCATTCGTTACCTTGTCTTCATCCTGAATCCCGTCGTTGATGCTGTCATAGCCGTCATCGTCCGTCCCGTCGTTCATGATGAACACCGTCAGCATCGCGGCCACCAGGCTTGCGGCCAGTTCCGCGTCAAGGTATCGGTCAAGCTGCTTGATCTGCACGATCATGGCCGAGATAAAAGGGATACCCCTGTGCTGCTCCGGGCGTTCCACGGTCATAATGTGCAGGATGTTCGGCATACCCGTGTCCGCGCCAAAGGCTTCAATTTCTTCCCAGGTGATTTCCTCCGGCGTTTCGTCGGCCAGCGGGTGGTAGGTGGCAATGTGGTATTTGATTACTTCGCCCTCTTTGTTCAGTTCCACGCCGTCCACAATGCGCCCGCCGCTGTCCGTGTTTTTCATTTCGCTGCCGCCCGTGCTTTCCGGCGTGCAGATGCGGTCAGCTTCCAGCAGGCGGATCACAAGCTGGTAAGGGTTGCGCGGGTTCGGCTTCTGCCCGAACAGGGCGAACACATCCCCGCTCATGAGCATACTGCGGAAAGCCAATTCCTGCATTTCCCAAAACGTATTTTGCCTGCTTGCGTCGCACATGCTGGTTTTGGCCCAAAGATTAAATTCCCGCAGGGCAATGCGCTGCCATTCCGCCGCGGCTTCTTCGCTCATTCCCAGCAGGTCAGCGTCAATCTTGGGCTTGGGCCGGATTCCCCAGCCCACCACGTTTGTTACCATCGTTTCCGGCGCGCCGCGTCCCAACCCTCCGGCTGTGTACAGATCGCGGGATCGGATGCGGAGAGTGGAGCCTTGCAGGTCAATATCATCCTCCGCGCTGCCCCCGCCTGTGATCCATCCAATCAGGCTGTTTTTGGTTTTGCTGGCCCCGTTATAATAATATCCGCTGGCCCTGGCGGTCTTCGCCGCCTCCAGCAGTTCCCGTTTCCTCTCCCGCTTTTCGCCCTCCACCCTGTCCAGGTACATCCTCATGCCTTTTTCCGGCTGGAATACGCTGGTTAGGCGCTCCGTAAAGCGCATGGGAATAATCGTCCGGGATTTCTTTCTTTCCGCCACGTCCTATCCCTCCCTTTACATATCGCGGAACACAACCGACACATTGCGGGGAGGGCGCGTATTGGTTTCGTATTTCTCCACAATGGCGGCGAATTTGTCAATCATCCGTTCGATGTCTTCCAGGTCAAGCAGCGTCACGCTCCGGCTGCCGATGGTATATTCCTTCGCCTGTCCGTCCACCAAGGCCGTCAGCGCTTCCTTGTATTGGGTCAGGTATAGCTTCGCTTCCTCATACGAGTATGCGGCGTTATAATATTTCCCGTTCCTGTATGCCATCTCGCCGCCTCCTTATCCTCCGTCTTCACACTTTGATGCCGCCTGAAATCAGGCCCTTGGGTTTCTTGATCCCTCCGTTTGTGTCGGCTGGCTTGATCTTTACGCTGCCGTATAGCCTTTCTTCCCGTGCGTCCAGGTCAATGCTTTTCAATCCCTTGAAAGCGCATCGGGCGTAATTGCAGCAGTCCAGCGGTTCGTTTCGCTCATAGATTTTTGTCCATTCCTCCACATAAACCCCGCGCTTTTTCACAGGCTTCACCATTTCGGAGATCAGCCCGCGAAAATAAAATTCGTCGTAGCCCGCGTTCTCGTTGTCCGGGAAGTGCATATAGCGCGGCCCTGGAATGGGTACGCCAGCGTTATAAAGGATCGCCCTTTTCCCCACATACACATTGAGGAAAAAGGCGGTCAGCCCGTTCTTGGTTTTCTTGGCTTTGTGCATCAGTGGGCCGTCGTCCTTGTTGTCGCCGCGAATGGGGTATAGGCGTTTCAGGCGGCGGGCGGCGCAATGCTCCGTCACCGCGTCATAGAAGTGTCCGCCTGCGTCCATAAACGCGGCGGACAGTTTCAGCTTTCGCCCGTTCTTTAGTTTCCACTCCCGGTCAAGCACTTCGTCCAGCGCTTCCCAGGTGCTTTCCTCGTCCGCCCTTCCGGGGATCACGCCGTATTGGATGCCCCAGCTTTCTTCCTCCCGGCCCCAGCCGCGCACCTCGTATTCCAGGCGGTTGTCCTGGGTGTCAATCCCCATGGTCAGCACCAGCACCCCGTCAGGGATTTCGGCCTCGTAATGCTCCCGCCTCGCGTAAAGCTGATCCGGCACCGCCGTCGCTTCCTTATGCTCGAAGGGCAGCCCCAGTTCCAGGTTGTAGAAGGTTTTCAGCATTTCCGGGTCGTCTTTGCTGTCCAGAAATTTTTTGCACAGTTCCTTCCAACTGCTCCAGGGGGAAACGAAAGCGTTCAGGTGAAAGGATCGGACGCCCCGTTGCAGCGCCTTGGGGTTATACGCCACCCACTTTGCGGGTGCGCGTTTCGCCTCATGCTCCTGCATGGTTTTCTGGCAGTTGGGGCAGCGCCATACCGCGTCCGTAACCTCATATTCCTTATTGCCGTTAATATCCGCCGTCACCGTCTTGGTGAAGCGTATATCGTCAAAAACAATCTGGCTGTACTCGCCGCAATGGGCGCATTGGATTTCCCATTCCTCCTGCGTCCCGCGCAAAAATTCCTTGTAGATGCGGCTGGTCTGCTTCACGGTGGGCGTGCTGGTGAACACGCGCTTTGCGAAAGCGAAGTTTTGCGTGCGCTTTTTCGCCAGGGAAAGGGGGTCGCCCTCCACACCGGCGCTGGCTGGATAGCCGTCCACTTCGTCGCAGAACAGGTTTTGAATGGGCCTGCTTTTCAGCCCTCCGGGGCTGATTGCGCCCGTCATGCTCAGGAAGCCGCCAGGGAAATTCTTCTGACGGATGGTGCTTCCGCTTCCGCCGAACACCTTTTCCCGCAGTACCGGCGTCGCTTCGATGGTGGGGGACAGGCGCTCCTTGGAGAAATTGTCCGTATCATCCTCGGCGGGGAAAACCAGCAATGAAGGGCCTGGGTCAAGGTCGATCATGCGTCCGATCATGTTCAGCATCATGTCGGTCTTGCCAACCTGTGCGCTGCTCATGACCACAATATCGTGAATCCCGCGCCTGGAAAACGAATCCATGATCTCCCGTTGGTACGGCGCTCTGTCCGTATGCCACGGGCCAGGTTCCGGGGCGCTTTTCCCTACGATGATTCGGTTATGATCCGCCCATTCGCTCACGCTTTCGTCGCTGGGTGGGCGAAACAATTCCAGCGTTTTCCGGCCAAGTTCGGCTAAATTCACTCCGCATCTTCCTCGTCATCGGTTGCCGGTATGTAATTCTCCTCTCCTGGCAGCGGTGTATTGGCGATCATGTTCAGCGCGTCCCTTACGTCCCGGTCAATGATTTCCTCAATCCTGTCAGGATTGTCTATCATCACCAGCACGGGGGCCAGCTTTCGCGGCAGGTTCACAAGCCGCCCGCGTACTACGCTTGCTATATTGCTCCAAAGCTGATGAACCGCTTGTATCTCCACAGATTCGCCTTTTATGCGGGCTACTTCCAGTTCCGTCTTTTCCATCTTCACCCGCTCATGCTGTGCCTTTACTACCGACAATTCCGCGCTTTCTTCTTCGGTGGCCTGTTTGTTGTAGGCCACCCATCTTTGCACAAAAAGAGCGAGGTCGTATTTCTTTTCGTCTTCCTCGCTTCTTACAAACAGTTTTTGTTCCCTTGGCAAGTCCATGTCAATGTCGTGCAGCCTGCGGTAGCTGTACCCAGCCACGCTTGCCAGTTCCTTTTTCGTCATAGCGGGCCGCATGGTTATCGCCCGCTCCCGAACATATACAGAAAATTGTGTTCAAGCCGCCTCCCGGCAAGGTCAAGGATTTCATCCTGTACCCTGCCCCCGCTTCGGTTCAGCGGCATTTGCGGCACGCCCAGGCCCACCACGCGCACGATAGGAAGCCTTTGCTTTGTCCTTCTGGTAAAGGCCACGCCTCGGGCCATGAACGGCGGGTTTCCGCCCTGGTTTTTCATGACGTGGGGAAGGGTGCTGGTTCCGCTTCTCACGATGTTGGCCCGCAGGTCGCCGTACCGCTGCCACGTTGCGCCGAATCGTCCGCCAATAGTTCCCTTATGCCCTCTGATCGGGATGGTGCAGGTCACGCCCGAAACGCCGCCCATGGTTAGGTTATACCGTCCCACCTGGCTTCTTACCCACGCGCTCGTTACGGCGTAATCCTGTACAACCTCCCTGGCAATGATGGTTCTGCTTCTATTGCCAACCTCGTTGAAGGTTCTGTGAAGCAGCCTTTCAAACTGCTCGCGTTTCATGGTGCCGCGCAGAAGATCAATCGTTTTCTGCACTTCGCTCATGTCCACATCCAGATACGACCCGCCGCCTAAGAACGAACGCGCCATGCTTTCACCGCCCTTCTTCCTTCCGCCCCCGCCAACGGTAGGAGGCGGGCGCGGCCTATGAGCAAACCGCGCCCCTTTATCCCGCGTAACATAGGCGCTTCTCACTACGCCCACGCCGCCCACTGCTGTCCCAATAGGCGTAAACCCCTTGCGGGTTTGCGCCGCGTTGTCAAATAAAAACGCTCAATGAAAGGAGCGTTCCTCCCTCATGAGAGGAACGCGATGCGAAAGAAAGCCGCCAGCGTGCGCCAGCGGCTTTCCATTCGTCCATTTCTTCCGATGATACAGTATAGCACGGATTGTGTGCTGTTTGTGCTGTTTTTGGAAATTTAGTGTTTTTGTAATAGCGCGTGCTGTTCTTGCTGTTTTTTACTTCAAAGCATAGCGCTCATTCCAAACAACTTTGTCCATGCTCTCCGCTTCTTCGATGGCCCTGCTCATTTTGTCAAGTTTCCACCGCCGTATGTTCAATTCCCGCATGATCCGTCTGTCCGGCATATGCAGCACATATTTCATTATCACGAAAATCCGCATGGTTTCGCTCTGGATCGCGTTCAGAATGGCTTCCGCCTCCTGCATTTCCTGGGTATATTCCTCGCATTGCGAAGCAAATTTTTCTTCTATCTCCCCGATGGCCGAGAAGTTTTTTTCGTACCCCCCAGGCACGCCGCCGCCCCCTGGCAGGCCGGTTATCTTTTGGGTAATGTTCCATAGCCTGTCCTGCTGCCAACTCCTTAACTGCTCCGTGGCGCTCACTCCCTGCATAATGTACAGTACGCGGGAAAGCAGAGGAATATCCCGGTTTCTGATCTTCACAGGTTCCCTTGCGGTTTTTCGTTCGTCCTGGTTCATGCCGTCCTCCTTATAGCGCCTGTTCCCCTATTTCCCCTTTGTTGTACGCCCGGATTTCAAACCTTTCCCCGGAATAGGCTTCAAGCGCTTTCTGTTCCCGAATGGCAGCCGTAATCGTTTTGCAAGTCAGCAGTTTTAATTCCGGGTCAAAGTCCGGTATTTCCCTGCGATACCTGCGGTCTGTCAGGCGCTTATGCCGGTAAAGCCCCCTGGCCCTGCAATGTACAATTCTTTCCGGCACTACCTCCCCATTGGGCTTTTCAAACCCCGGAATTTTCGTTTCGTGCGCCGGGCTGAACAGGATGTATTGCGTCATGTTTCGCCCTCCCCGTCCGCGTTCTCGTCATACGCATTTTCAAGCGCCTGCAATCGTCTTTCAATCGCCATCATGCCCTCTATCGGTTTCCCGTCAATCCCCATGTATGGCTGATCCCTGTTCGCGTTTTCAAGCGCTGTCATGAAATCCTGCGGTGCCATCGTCCCCTTGTGCAAGTTTTCAAGATGGGCTTCAATGTAGGCGAATTGCGGATTGCTGCTCACCTGGGCCAGTCTTTTGCAGCGGTCAAGCACGTCGGCCACAACTTCGTCTGGTATCTCTTTCGCCTTGCATACACGCTCAAATGCGCCTGCCGCCGCCTGGGCGCGGAGAATATTTTTATTTATATCCTGGTAATTCTTCCGCATCATATCCTGGATGTTTTTTTCAAACCTGATTTTCGCCCGTTTCTTTGCGCCGCATATTTTTTTGCAATATTCCTTTCTTCTGCATAAGGCGCACATACCGTTAGAAAGCCATTGTTCCGTATCAGTCATTGTTCTTTACCCTCCAATATTGCTATGATTTGGAAGAAAACATATCGCTATTTCATGCCATCCTCATTTGCTCGGCTGGCGGCTCATAATTCATCCAGATTTTTTCCTCCGCCTTTTCCGCAGACGTTGTGTGAGTTATGATCGTGTCCGTTTTCCAATCAGCAAGGTAATGGTTGTATAGTTCAGAATCATAGCCGGAAAGAATAACCTTGGCCTTTGTGTCCCTTATCGCTTCCAGCATGGCGATCTGTCCGGCAATATCCATTTCGTGCTTGTACAGCCGCCCGGTTTTTCGCGTTATCCGCAGATAGGGAGGATCAAGATACATCAGCACGTCCCGATTGTTATACCGCTGAATCAGCCGCAGCGCGTCCATATGCTCGATCTGCACCAAATGGGTGGTGTCGCCCCGCAGCCTGACCGCTGCCGCGTCAATGGTTTCCGTGATACCAGCCCATTTACAGGCGGTTCCTCCGATTTTCATTTGCTTATGGTTCCGCCAGCCGCATTTGCTCCCCAGCTTTGCGCCGATGGCCTGCGTGGTTCGTATCATGTACCTTCGCGCCTTTTCAAGCGGTTCGTCGCAGTCCTCAAAGGATCTGTCGTATTCCTCACGGCTGTACGGCGTCAGATCCAACACGCGCTTAAGGTTTTCCGGCTGCTCACGCAGAACGCGAAACAGATTCACGATGTCGCTGTCCAGGTCATTGATCGTTTCCACCGTTCCCGGCAGCTTATTGAAAAATACCGCGCCGCTTCCTGCGAATGGTTCCAGGTATACCATCTTCTCATAGCCATTCGGGAAATGCTGAATGATCCAGTCCGCAATACCCCATTTGCTTCCGGGATAACGAAATATCGCTCTCATTCCTTTTGCGCCCTCGATTCTCAAATTACGTCCTTGAAAACAAAAGGGGACTTCTCGATTTTCTCCACGTCGCGCACTTTATCCGCGTCAAGGTGGAACGCGCCGGGCCACTCGTATTCCCCGGCTTCCCAGGTCTTTTTGAACGCTTCCAGGCCGTCCGCGTCCTCAAATCCCGCTTCGACCTCTGTTTGGAAGAAGGTCATCATCACGGCTTCATCTTCTTTTCCCGTTCCCCAATCCATAAGGCTATAGGTTTCAGGGCTATAATCCCATTTGCCGAAAACAAGCCTGTGCCCGTCGATGGGCCAGCCGGTATTTTGTACCGTTGCGAGATAAAGTTCGTAAGGCTTTTCTTTACTCATGTATTGTCCTCCCGTCTTTCGGATGATCTTTTTGCCATCCGCTGCATCATGCACCGAAAATCAGCATCCCATTCCATGGCCGGAATTTTTACGCCGATCTTCTCAAAATAAAATTCTTGTACATGCTCGTTCGGTGTTACCTGCCCAAATCGCACGGCGTCGCGGTAAGTTACGCTATCCCGCATCAATACTTGGTGCAATCGGCTAACATTGGCCCGAAATTGATCTACGTGCATCATGCTTTTTCGGTAATTACAGCTTCGGCAGGCCGGAAGGTAATTATCAATGCTATCAATATCGCCCTTCCCGTCAGCAATAGCTGGGCCTGTTTCTACGGACAGGTAATGATCTACCTGCATTTCTCTGATCGTGATTTCCTTCCCGCAGTATGCGCAATGCCCGTCGCAAAGGGCGTATACATGTTGCCGTTCCTTTGGTGTGATCCGCTTCCTTTGCTGCCTCATGCTATTTTCCTCCTGCAAAGTTCCGGAAGATTTGCCCGTACCAGTGCCGCAGGAATAGGCGGGCAAACCGCATTTCCGCATCGGGCCACCTGCTCCGATTTCTGGTAGGTTTTTCCGTCTGCATCCACGTCGATGATGTAATCATTCGGGAATCCTTGGGCGT
This sequence comes from Clostridia bacterium, assembly GCA_017448975.1. Classification (GTDB taxonomy): domain Bacteria; phylum Bacillota; class Clostridia; order Christensenellales; family Aristaeellaceae; genus RUG563. Next base: position 13,898 of record JAFSKN010000036.1, on the reverse strand, counting down.
CGAAAAGTTCCCTGGGCGTCAGCATCCGCAGGCCAATATCCACGATTTGATAGTCCTGTCCTTGGACAGTCACAAGCCCCAGCCTGTCCTTTGCTGTGATTGTAGGGGACGGTTCATCGCAGGATGCCGCGTTATCTCCATTTCCGTAATACTTCACCAGGAAAGCGCACACTTCACCGAAATGGTTTACCTGTGCTGTCATCGTGTTCAGCGGCTTCGTTACTTCCTGCCCGTCGCAATGGTTATTGAATTGCGTTACGGCTACGGCACACATCGCATTGTGGTCAATGGCCGTTACCGTCGGCAGCGGCTTATCCGCGCCGCTTGCTACGCTGTCCCCTCCGTAATATTTACTGATGAAAGTTGACACCATTCCGTACCGGTTGGAAGCGTCTACCGTCAATAGAGGCTTGTCGATAGATTGCCCGCGCGGATCGTCCGACTGTTCGCTATGATACTGGATCAGGTTCGGCGCAACCAGCATATGATGCCCGCCCGTTGTTATTGTTCGCAGAGGTTCGCGGACATCGTTTCCGCTTGCTCCCTCGTTGTTCCGCACTTCAACCGGAGCAATGATCGGTTCCACAACGCCGGTTCCATGCTTCGCCGTGATCGTATCAAGCGGTTCCTCGATGATCTGACCCCTGAAACCGTCGCCTCCATGATTGACCTGGATGATAAAGGGGCGTGGGTTTTCGATCACATACTTCTGGATTCCCCGCGCAATCCTGCGCATAGTGGCGTCCGCCAGCGGGCGTACTGCTCGAATACCGTATTGTTCCCATATCTCCTTTGCTGTGGAGAAGATGGAAGGGCAGGGGAGAGTAAAATCCAGCACGTCCGCAACCGGCACCCATGGCTTTTTCAGTCCGGCAATCACTTCCAGGCTTTCCGGGTCTGCGTGAGTTGGCTCCGGCCAAATGATGGGCTGCCCGTCGCACCGTGCAATCAGGAAGAAACGCTTGCGGATGGTAGGCGCGCCGTAGTCACAAGCGCGAAGCAGCCTGTATTCAACGCGATAGCCCCAGTATTCCAGCTTCTTTACAAAGCGCCTGAAGGTTTCTCCCTTGTATCGTGGATCGGGCCGGTTGTTTTCATCCAGCCGCCCCCAATCCTGAAATTCCTCCACGTTTTCCAGCATAATCACGCGGGGATGTACTTGCTTCGCCCATTTCACAGCTACCCAGGCCAATCCCCGGATTTTTTTGCTCACCGGTTTCCCGCCTTTGGCTTTGCTGTGATGCTTGCAATCCGGCGAAAACCAAGCCAGGGCCACGGGATGCCCTTCGCAGGCTTCCACAGGATCAACCTTCCACACGTCTTCTGTATAATGCTTTGTGGTCGGGTGATTTGCCCTGTGCATGGCAATAGCGGCAGGATCATGGTTGATGGCGATGTCAACGCTCCTTCCGATCGCCATTTCTATTCCCGTGCTGGCCCCTCCGCCCCCGGCGAAGTTGTCAACAACGATTTCGTTAATGCTCGTGCTCCAGTTGTCCAATTTCATTCCTCCACGATCACAACTTTAGGCGGTTCTTTCCAGGCTTTCACGAATACCCGCGTCTTTTCGTCCGCGTACTGGCGGAAGCATACCCCGTAATGACGAAGCTCTTTCAGGTGAATGATACAGTTATCCTGCTTCGCCTTTCCTCCCAGCGCGTTTTCGATTTCCTCTAAACCACGCCTTGCGACAATTTCACCTTGCGATTCGCCGAAAGTTCCGGGAATGTGCGTGACAACAAGCTTCACGCCCCAGGCTTCGTCAATCTTCTTTTCCAGTTCGTTGATCGCCCGGACATGCTGCATCAGTTCTTTCAATGCCGCTTCCAGCGTTTCAGGCGTGTCCTTTGTTTTCTTCATGGTGTTGGCTCCTTTTCACGTATTCTTTTCCATATTCGCATAGCATACATTTCGGGCATCGTGTCGGCCCAGCGTCGCATAGACGCGCTTTCAGGCGGGTCATGTTCAGGCGGCTTGCGGTTTTGATATAGCCGTCCTTTATTTCGTCTTTGTTGGTGTATAGCACCGCCTGGCATGGGATAAATCCCCTGTTTCCTGATCGTGTCATGGTGTTGGCTCCTTTTGCTCCGGCTATTGGTTGAATGGCAGTTCTTCGTCCCCGGCATAGGTATATCCGCTATCCTGATACCCGCCCGGTGCGGCCTGCCCTCCTGTCTGCGGCTCCGCGTCCAGCCTGTTTCCCATGTATTCCAGTTCCTTCACGTCCTGAATCTCCATGGTGCAATGCGGTTTCCCGTCGTTCCCAATGTAGGGGCGGGCGGTCACGGGGCCGGTCACGCATACCGGCCTCCCTTTCGCAAGGTATTTCATGGCATTTTCGGCAGAATTGCCCCATAGGGTGATCCGAAAATACTCTGTCACCTTCTTGCCCCGCGCATAGCGGTTTGACGCCACGGTAAAATTACATACCGTATTCGCCCCGTTCTGCCCGTTTACGATCCTGCTTTCAGGATTCGCCGTCAGGTTTCCGGCAATGTGAAGCGCGTTCACGTTCAATCAGCCTCCTTGTCGTGCATCCTCATACGATACATCGCCTGGGCTGCGGCTTGGTTTCCGTTCATGGCATACAAACATTCCCGCATGATTCTGGCTTCTTCCGTAAAGCCGTATTTCATGGCGTATGCCCTGATTTCGGAGAAAATGGTCTTTCGCTGCTCACAGCTTTTGGCAATGTCTTCGATGGCTTCCGGCGCTACGCCGTTTTCCATCTCTTTCATAAGCCGTGCGTGTTCGTCGTAGGGGAGGGGATCGCCCGGAAAGCCGTCAATCAGCCGTTGCGCCACAGCGCCCCGCGCCCTTTTGCTGGTGGCCCATGCGGAATCATACCGGCTCGGGTGCATTTCCCCGTCCGTGCCAATATACCCTTGCGCACGCGCCCGTGATGTGCTATACTCCCCGTAGTTCCCATCCTGTGTGTGTATCTCCTGGGGTTTCCGTTGGGGAACAGTCTCTATATCCGTATTGTTTATAGATATGTCCCCCATGTTACCCCCCATGTTATACCCCATGTTATACCCCATGTTACCCCCCATGTTATCCGAATTTTTAGGATAACTTTCCCCGTCGCGCTCGGTTTCGGGGGCTGCGTATTGGGGGTAGAAGTAAATCATACGGTACGCTGGGGATAACTTGTTCTTTTCTCCCTTGGTAAACTCGATCAGGCCCCGTTGTTTCAAGCTGTTGCGGGCGTTTGCCATCGTGTCAAACTTCATGGGGCAATAGGAAAGCAGCCGGTCATTGCTGACGCGGATAAACTCGTCCGGCCATACGTTGCCTTGCGCCCGCTGGTTCATGATGTGCATGAGAGCGTACCACAATAGCCTTTCGCTGCCCGTAAGGTGTTCATCGGTCGCGTACTCCATAAACCGTATATGTTCCCTGACGTAGTTGACAATGGGCATGGCTTTTTCCCGCCTTTTTTAGAAGTTTTTCCCGTGCTTATAGGGCCTTGTTTTGTTGTATTCGTGCTTTTCCAGCATCAGCTTCAAGGGGTCTATGCCCTGCCTGTTGATCCAGACCAGAACCATGCTCATAGCCTGCACCAGATTCAGCGGGTCGTGTTTGTCGTCAATGATGATGTTGGATGTGTGGGCGTGAAGAAGCGCGATCAGTTCCGCCGCGTCGTCCGGCACGTCGTCTTCATCCGCGCTGTTTTTCCCCCAAAGGGATTCAACCTCGGCGGGATTTCCTGTTTCCGGGTCGTCCAGTTCGATGCCGCACTCTCCGAAAAAGTCCAGGATGCGGATCACGCCGTCGATCAGTTCCACGGCAATCCCTTCTGGCTTCTTGCTGCGGTAGGGGCAATCAGGCTTCCCAAAGTAATAACATTCCGTTTCGTCCTTCACGTCGCATGGGGCAATGGCGTTTCCGTCCTCTGTGCAGTTATAGTAAACCAGCGGCCTCCCGGCCCGCGCTTCCTCCAGCGCTTCGCTCCACTCGCTATGAATCAGGGCCACGATCTGGTTCGTGCTCCTTTTTTCGTCCCACCAGCCATGTTCCTTTGCGTTCTGGTGAATCATTTCCGTCAGTTCATTTACAAGCATTTTCTTTTTCCTCCCGTATCATTTCTTCGGCGCATTTGTAAGCCACGTCCATTAAGGTTCCACGGTCAATCCCCAGCGTGTTTGCGATCTTGCCAAGCAGCAGGATCAGCCAGCAAGCGTCATTCATCGTTTTTCCTTCTTTCTTCCAGAATCTTGATCGCCCGGCGAAGCGAACCCAAATAGCCCCAGCGCCACCAGCAGGAGTAAGGCCGTATCGACAAGGCGATCTGTTTAAGGTGGATAACGTCTTTCTCCGCCTGGGTTGTTGCCTTTGTTTCTGCAAGGATCAGGCGCATTTGTTCGTCGTTTCGCTCTATTTCTTTTTGCCTTACGCGCTCTCTCTTTTCTTCGCCCTGCATTCTCTCTCCCTCTTTCGCAATTCAACCCGTTCCAGTTTCCGCTTAATTTGTGCTCTCGCAGTATTTGATGAACCGTTTTTCCCAATTTTTATAGCCTGTTTCCTGATAATCAATTTTCCCTTCCCAGCCATCTATTACATCGTCCACACAATCCATGCAGTAATGAATCAGGTACGGACGATGATCAAGAAAGCCCCTCTCGGATAGTGCGTAATCCCCTTTTTGTATAGGTGCACAACAGTAACAGCATTTCGTGTCTTTTCGCGTTTTTACCAAATGACTATGCAATCCGCTAAAATAACCATCGCATACATCATCGTTTGGCATAGCCATATCATCATATTTTTCTATTGGATATCGTGGCATTTTTATTCCCATGGCGTAGCCTCCCGCTGTTCATCCGTTGGCCGGGAAGTCCAGCAGCGCCAAATTTTGTTATATGTATCTGTCCGATTCCAGGTATCCCGTTTTAGCAGATATTCATTCTCCATAACAGGAATAGAAAATTGAACATAATACTTATAGCAATAGGCAAATCCACAGGTTATCACATTGTCAATCGTTTCCAACCATAACGGACCATCCTTGTAATCATGCGCCAATACTTCATCCAGCGTCATTACCCTGGGTTCCTGCGCTTTCAGCAGAGAAAGAGCGTCGTTCGGAACATCAAGGCCACATGTCGCTTCATCGTAAGGGCATGTTTCGCAGAAATATTCGTCAGGGCCAAATTTTGGTTCGCTGTGACACCTAAGCCCCTTGATCGTCTTTTGCAGATCAGCCATCCCATTCCACCCATTTCATCTGTTCAGGAGAGGGGCGATCCGTCCAGAATACAAAATCTTTGCCGTATCTGTTCGGCTCTTTGAGCAAAGCCCTTTGATTCACGCCGCCGCGCCATGGGGGAGTAAGCCCTTCGTCCGCATAGGTTTCATCCCGGAATTGGACGAAAACGGGATGCACGGAATCCGGCATGTGGTAATAGCTGTATGCGTTTTTCGCCGCTTCCTCCACAGACATGACTTTTGCATGAAAGCCCGCTTCCAATTCCAGAATCTTTTGTTGCTGCTGTTGTATCACGGAAAGTGCTTTCAATCGAAGTTGAGAACGGCAAGCAAAGCCTAACCCTGGGCCGTCCATCGGACAATGATAGCAGTCCGGCTTATCCAGATAAGAACACGCTTCCAATCCTTGGATCGTTTCTTGCAGATTGGTCATTGCAGTTTCACCGCCTTTTTGATAACGTCTGTTATGGCGTACATATAATTGACAATCCACGGTTTTTCCCTCTGGAAGTTGTGAGGATAGCCAGCCTTTCGCAAGTCCTGGATTACCTCATTCTGCGCTTTTATCAGGGACAGGGCATCACGCGCTAATTGTGATGTACATTCATCAATACCCATATTGGGGTCATTCATCAAATACCAATATGGGCAGGTGCTATCACAGGTAGTTCTATTTGAGCAGTGTTCCAGCCCTCTGACCATATTCTCAAAGTTAGGCGTTTTCATTGCGTTTCCGCGCCTCCTTCACCACGTCCCGGATCACAAGGGGATCGTACCAGCATTTCACCTGATCCAGTGCCGTTTCGTAGTCGTATGCCGGGGCTTCCCGCAGGCTGTCCACCCCGTACCGGGCCAGTACGCTTTTGCGGATGTGTCCGCCTAATTTGCTCACCGCCTTTTTATCCTCGGCAAAGCCCTTGGCTTCCAGTAGTTCCCGCGCTCTGGCCCTGATCGTTTCGTTGATATACCTCTCCTGGGCGCGGCTAAGTGGTGTTTTCAGGCGCACTTGCTTTTCCAGGTCGGAAATCCGCTGGGACATCATCTGCTGGGTGGCGGCGATCCGCTCCATGGCCTGGTTATTTCTCTCCAAAATCTCCCCGATATTGCGCATAACGGGGGCCATCATAGCCTGAATCGTGGTTGCGATGAATTGGTTTATGACTTGTTGCTCCGTGATGCCAGGAACGGAAATCCTTCTTTTTCCATTCACTTCTTCGGTCTGAACAGGAAATTCATTATCCGTCATGATACAATACCTCCCTCGGCGGCGTAGGTGTCCAATGCGTGGCGTGCGCTTGCCGCCCAGCCCTCCACCGTGCGCAGCAGTTCGTCATATCCCCGCTTTTCCTCCACGGGCATGGTGCTGAATGTGCTGCTCATGTAGGGCATACGGGCGCATAGGCCCATAAATTCCCGGACGGCAGCAGAAAAAGCGTCCAGCGTCAGGTCGTCGGCGGGTTTCCGTTCCGCGTCCCCTCGCTTCTGGGCGCTCTTGAAATTCAGCAGTTCTTCCTGGGCGCGGTTATACGCCGCTTGCTGATCCTGCATATCCTGTTCCATCTGTGCGCAATCCTGGCGCAGCCGCGTGGTTTCCTTCATCAGGTCACAGTTCACTTGCGCCTGATATTCAAGGTCTTTTTCCTGCCGCTTCAGCTTTTCAAGCAGTTCTTCAGGGATTTCCGGGGGCCTTGCGGCCAGTTCAGCCGCCCGCCGTTCCGCGTCGTCCCTCTCCTGCTGGGCCTGCGCAATGGCCTCCTGCGCTTCCGCAGCTGCTTCTCGCCGTGCTTCGTCCTGTATCTGTTTCCTTTGGGCGCGGATCGCCTCGTCCATTTGCCGCGTCGTCATGCTGGAAACGTCGTTCTCGGAAAGCAGCTTGTCCCGTTCCTCCGGGGTCATGGGCAGAAGTTTGATGACCTGGCTGGCTCCAAGCTCCGCAATCTGCTGGTTCAGCCCAAATTCGCGGTACGCCTGCATGTACTGTTCAGCCGTGCGCACGCTCATTTTGGCGTTTTGGCGTACCCATCCCGCCCATTCCCCATGATTCACAAGGGGCTTTGCTTCATCCAGCACGCGCCCAAGTTGCAGCAGGTTCATGGCCGCGCCCTGGGCGAAGGTACGCGCCTGCATTGCCAGCCCGTCCAGGATGGATAGGCTGTTGCCGTTGCCGTTGGTGTTGGCGATGTCGTTCATGTCGTGTCTTCTCCTTCCTCGTCCTCCCATTCAGGGAATCCATCGGGTGGTTTGGGTTTCGGAGCCCAGTGAGTTAGGAAGCCGTTTGTGTTGTGCTCGAATTGATGAAAGCCCGTCACCATCACGCCGCTGTATTTGTGCCATACAAGCACGCATCCGGCTCTGTCCGCGTCCTGTGCGGTAGGTAAGCGCTCGCCAGCGTTTACCCAATCAATGGCCGTCTGGTGTTTCATCGGAAATCTTGATCCCACGTTTGGCAAGCTCTCCCATCCAATAGGCTTTCATTATGTCGCTGCAATGCGCCATCGCGTCCGCCCAGGTGGGAAAGCGCCCGTTCTGCTGGTAGAAACGCATCTGGTAATACAGGCTGTCCCTGTTGTGCGGCATTTTCCTGTCATGCTTTACCGCGCATATCGGACACGTCCCCGGCTTCGGCGGCAGGATCATTACCTGATCCATTCCAATTTCTTTGGCTTCCAACGGTTTTCCGCTCCTTTCGCCCTGGCCGCAGCCGCATTGTCCGCCATTCTTTCTCAATGGCAGAGTGCCGTCGCACCGGCCAGGGCCGTCTTTCCCAGGCTACTACTACCCATGGGCGCTACTACCTCGCCCACGAACGCGCAGGGCAGGAATCGAACCTGCTTCTCGGGGCCGTGAACATTCCCGCCGTCTGCCATTGATCGCACCCGCGCATAATAGCCGGTCTTTCCCGGCTGTCACAGAGCCTTATTCCCTGACAATCTCGCTGTCGTGTACGATGTGGCCGAACATGCCAACTTTGCCATAAACGGCATTGTTGTCAGTCGGCGTATGGTTTCCATTTGTTCCCGTTCGGAGTGCGTATTCAATCGCCGCAGGATTGCCGTTTGCCATCCAGACGGAGCGCCCCAGCACATTATCCGCCCAGTCCTCCACGCGGAACTCCTCCCCTCCTGCGTCTTGTCCAGTTGAAAATATCCCGATTCCATCTTTCAGTTTCACGGTCTGTCCGGCCAGAGGATGCTTCTCTCTCATGGTGTTGGCCTCCTTATGTTTTCTTGCACATCTTGTGCATGGAGCGAATGGCTGGATTTGAACCAGCAGAATCAGGCGCTGTCCATGGATCGCCTGCGCGTTTACCCATTTCGCCACATCCGCAAATCGCGGCGGCGCGGCCATTCCACGCCGCCGCGTGTCACAGGGAAACTCGTTTTGCACATGAATTGTGTCGCTCGGGCGGATCATCCGCCCAAAATCTAACCTCCCGTGGCCGCCGTATGAAAGCGTTTGAAGAAGTTTTGTTGGTCGGTGAAAATCGTCGAAGGTACTTTCCCAGGTATCTTGTCCGCTTGTTGCCGGAACAGCCAGGATGCCGCCAAGCGTTCCAGGCGCACGATGTACCAGTACAGGACGGCCATGCTTCACCCCCTTTCTTGACGCTTTCTGGCAATAGGCTTGTGCATAGCCTTTGGAGCCGAAAGCGGGAATCGAACCCACAACCTGACCATTACAAATAGCCTGCTCTGCCTTTGAGCTATTTCGGCACGGGCTTCGGGGTATGCCGCCCCCGAAGCGCCCCGGCAAGTAACGCCACCGGTCACGCTTCCTTTCGCTTTAGAGATTTTAAGCGCCACAAAAGGAAAGGCAAGAAACCAAATCCCGCTTTGGTGGACAGGACTTGAATCGAACAAGCCTCTGCGGATTTTCAGTCCGCCGCACTCACCATTTATGCTACCTGTCCATAATTCGCCGGTCTTTCCCGGCTGTCTTGGTCACTCTCCCAACGGCACGCCTGCACGTCTCGTGAAGCCTTTCCCCGGTCATACTATCTCCGGCGTCCGAGTGCATTTGAGGGGCAGAATATCCTTTTTCATGGGGTGGATAATCTGCCGGATTGTTCCCCATGGCGGGGACAGACGGAGTTGAACCGTCAACTTCCGGTTCAAAGCCGGATGCTTTGCCATTAAGCTATGTCCCTATGGCCGCGCCCCGGCAAGTGACATCGGTGACGCGGGCCGTCTTTCCGTGCTGTCGCCTTTCTCGCGGGTGTTCGCCTACATATTCCAAGTGCAGGTCAGGATGGGGGTGTGGCCTGTTTTCGGGGTTTCCCCACCATGCAATGTTAATTCATACCCCGAGGTCTTGCGCGGCGGGCCGGAATCAAACCGGCCCGGTTGGTGTTCAGACGATCAGTTGAAGGAAGATTGATCCGCATGGAGAAGAACAAAATGGGGAACAGGCTTTTTCCATCGCACCAACCGGCAAACCTGCCGCCGCATATGATTATACTTCTTGGATTTCAAGCCCCCAGCAGGCTTTCATCTGCTTCTTTTTGTTGATGTACTCCCGAATCTTCCGCGTGGCCGCGCTCTTTGCGTCCATCACACACACGTGGCCGTCTGCGCCTACCGTCACGAAATCAGCGATATACCTGATCCCGCCCGGAAGATCGAAGGAAACCTGACGGGCAAGCAGCTTGAAAGCGCCGCGTTTCCATGCCGGGAGCAGCGTCCCGAAGTAAACGTCCGCTTCATGCTGGCTGTCAAACTTCATCCCATCAATTTCCACGCGCCGGTTGCCGTATTTGTTCCGCTTGGGCGGTGGTGGTGGCGGCTCCGCGGGGGAAAGGTCGCTCGTCGTGATCCGTCCTTGCTTCCGCTGCCGGATAAATTGGGCGTATTCTTCTTCCGTAAACCGTAAAGCCACAGCCGCCCCCTCCTATCGGTTCACAACGATCTGGTCAAGTCTGTCCCCATTTTCGCCGATGAAAACAGCATCCATTGTTTTCAGACCAATGGCCCAGCATATAGCCTTTCCGATGCGCTGCGCGGCCTCTATCCTTCGCGCAGCGGGAACATCCACCGCGCCGATCAGCTTCACCAGCAGCGGGTCTCCATAATATTCAACCGTTACTTTCTTGTCCGCCATCCTGCGCCTCCGGGTGATAACCGCAGTATGCCAGCAGCGCGGCCTTGCTGATTTTCAGCCGGTTCCCGCTGAACGCGAAGGGAAGTCCAAGCTGTCCCTGCTTCGCCGCCAGGGTCAGCCCCCACCGGCTCACGCCTAAGATCGCCGCCGCCTCTTTCGTACCCACGGAATTGCCCGGAAGTGCCGCCAGTTCTTGCGGTGTCATGCCCCCTTGCCCTCCTTCCGTTCATCTTCATAGAACCGTGTCCACGGTAATTCCAAGGCAACCGCTAATTTTTTTGCCGTATAAACAGATGGATTCTTATTTCCCATTTCGATATTGTGGTAGAAGGGTTGAGCAATTCCGGCCCGTTTAGCTACTGCCGCTTCTGAAAGTCCTTTTTGTAGGCGTAATTCACGGAGCCATGTCCTCACACTTTCACCCCCCATAGTTACCCAGTGGCTATATACTAACATAGCTCCAAGGTATCTGTCAATACCCACAAGCTATTTTATTTTCGTTGTATTTAATACCCGCAGGGTATATAATGAAATAAAAAGGGGGTTGCGCTTATGAATAAACTGCGTGAGTGCCGCGAAAAAGCAAAACTAAGCCAGAAGCAGGTCGCTTTCGAGGTAGGCGTAAAACCGCCCACAGTTAGCCAATGGGAAAGCGGAATAAAGAAACCTTCCAGAGATAACATTGTCAAACTTGCATCTATATATGGCGTAACCGTTGATTATCTTATGGGCTTAGACGAAAAAAAGCCCGCCACCGGTGGTGACGGGCTTCGGGATGATGTTGTCAATCTGTTACTTGATCTTCCGCCTGATGATCTCCAGGAGATGCGGAATTACGCAGCTTATCTAAAATCGCGTCGCGGAAAAGAATAAGCTCTTCCTCCGTCATATCCTTTACCAGTTCCATAGCTTCTTCTCTGGTCATGAAAATCATGCCTCTTTTCATCAATCTACAACGAAGCTCCCTTGTGCCTTTTTATTGTAGCATATAGCCCGATACAATGAAAGCCCCATGCTGAACGATTATAGATTTCAGGAGGATAATGGGATCATGAAAAATCGGTTCTTCGCCTTGCTGCTCGCGGTCTTGCTGGTTTTCGCTGTTCCTGCACAGGCCGTAGTGCGTTTCACTCCGGCCCCGTCTGCTTCACCAACTCCAATACCTACGAATACTCATAAATCAAAATCTGACGGATGCAATGTTTTTAGTTTTCTTGAATTGTATGTTGAAAGGCTTTTTGAGTGTAAAGAAAAATTAGATATGGAACTCGGAGAAGTTGGTTTCAGTTATGGTAATAGATATTCATATCTATATCCTGATCCAGGAGAGAGTAGAGTTATTCATGCGTCATGTGCTGCTGGGTCAGTGGAGTTTAGTATAGATTCTCTCGAAATTGTAGGTTGGAGCGATTTGCTTTTCTATGCAGATGATGATTACGAATCATACGCGAAACACGTTTATTCTTGTTCCATCGCTATTTCATCCCTGGAGTTTAGCGATGTAGACGAGTTATATTTGAAATACTTTGAAAAAACTACGCCTGTAAATAAAATCATGCTGGATGTTATGGATCAGATATTTACAAACAATACTTTGATGGATAAATCGTTTGATTCGCCTGTTCTCGTATACGAAGGAAAATATAGTTATTATCTTTGGGGAAGTATTACGACCGATGGAAGAAAGGCATTATACATAGATGCTGAATAATTCTTGCAGACAATGGTGAAACAAAACACGGCCCCATTGCTGGGGCCGCCCGCGAAACTCGCCAACACCACATCAACGAAGGATCGCATGATTATTATAACATCCTTCCCGTGTTTTGTAAAGGAGAAGATTCATGCTTTGCCCCCGATGTGAAAAAACAATCCCGGACGATGCTATGCTCTGCTGCTATTGCGGCAGGCGTATCACGCGCAAGGCGGCGGGCCGCATCCACCAGCGCGGCAATGGTACAGGCTCCGCCTATAAGCGCGGCAAAACCTGGACGGCTGTAATAACCAAAGGCTATATCCGCGACGATCAGGGGAAGAACCATATCCTGCGCCAGACCAAGGGCGGCTTCAAAACAAAAAACGACGCGCTGGCCTATTGCTCCATCCTGAAAACCGGCACGGTCAGGCGGAAAGCGCCGCCCCTGTCCCACTATTGGGAATTGTACAAAGGGGATGAAATGGAAAAGCTCTCCAAGAGCAAGCAATCCGCGTACCGTACCGCGTGGAAAAAACTGGCCTCCATCCAATACAGGAGCGTCGATACCCTCACCGTCCAGGATTTGCGCACGGTTGTCAAGGATCACGCAAGCACCTACTATCCGGCGAAAGACATGAAAACCGTCCTGACCCATCTGTTTCTGCTGGCCGGGGCGGATCGTTGGGTGGACAAGGAGCTGCCGGAGTTTATCATCCTCCCGGAACTCAACGAAAAAGAGCGCCAGCCCTTCACCGAGGAAGAACAGGCCGCCCTTTGGAAACTCTATGACGCAGGGGATCGCCGCGCCGCTATCCCGCTTATCATGATCTACACCGGCATGATGCCCGGAGAAATCCAATCCTTGAAAGTGGACATGATCGACGTTGACCATCAGAAAATTATCGGGGCCGGAATCAAAACGAAAGTCAGGAAGGATTCGCCCGTCTATCTGCCCGATACCATTGTCCCTGTGATAATCGACGAAATGCAGCACGCAACAAGCGCCATGGGCTATGTATGGACGCGAAACGAGAAGGACTTCTACACAAACTATTACGCTGTACTTGCCGCCGCAGGCTGCCGTCGCCTGGAACCGTATTCCTGCCGTCACACCACCGCCACCGCCCTTGCTATCACCGAGGGCATAGCCCCGCAAACAATCAAGAAGGTCATGCGCTGGTCAACCACGAAGATGCTCGATAAGTACGCCCACCCGGACGATCAGGACGCGCTTGAGGCCGTGAACCTCCTGAAAAAGTAAACATCCCTATTTACAACGCATTTACTACATCACGCATATTAGCCAGTAATTTCAAGGGCCTTTCTGCCCCTGCTAAGGGAGTAGTACGAGTGAATCGTAGCGAGAGTTCAAATCTCTCCTTCTCCGCCAGAGAAAGTCCAGGAATTTCAAGGTTCCTGGGCTTTCTTCTTTGTTTTGTACCCAAACCGTACCCAAACCAGCTTTTTCCCTCCCTTTCACAGCGATTCGATGAACCTCTGCATCTTATCCGCGCTGTCCTTCATCATGGTCTCCGTTACGTGACCATACTTACTCGGCCCGGTTCATGAGCCTTTTCTCCAGGGTGATGACAGATCATTCATTTCCACGTTTTACGATATAGCATTGCTGCCGCCACGGCCAGGACCGTCTCATTCACGTCGATCCGTTTTCCTTCGTCAGCGTTCCTTTGTATTCCACACACAGCATGGTCAGGTCGTCGAACTGCTCCGCTTCCTTCACGAACCTGTCCACGCTGGTGCGCACGTTCCTGAGAATTTGCTGCGGCGCGGCGTCCGGATCGGCGTTCAGCGCTTCGATCATCCGCCCGGTGCCGAACAGTTCCTTTTCCGCGCTGGTGGCCTCTGCCACACCGTCGGTGTATACGAACAGCTTGCT
>JAFSKN010000035.1 GCA_017448975.1 Clostridia bacterium | reverse complement strand
TTACGAAGCAGCAGGCGGCGTTTGCTTGACAAATCCATACATGCCTCTTCGCCTGGAGCGGGGTCAAGGGGGATCATCCCCCTTGTGGGGTGCGGGGCAAAGCCCCGCCGGTCTCCTTTGTAACTTAAAGTGTTCTTGAAGGCAGCACAAAAGAACGAAGATTGGAGGGTCTGACATGCGCCTGACCACCTTATGCTACATCGAGAAGGACGGCTGCTGGCTGATGCTGCACCGAATCAAAAAAGCCCAGGATGAAAACCAGGGCAAATGGATCGGCATCGGCGGGCACCTGGAGGAAAACGAATCCCCCGAGGAATGCGTGCTGCGGGAAGCAAAAGAAGAGACCGGCCTTTCTTTGACCGGTCTGCGTCTGCGGGGGATCATTACGTTCATTTTGCCCGATTGGGGCAACGAGCTCACCTTTCTTTATACCGCCGAAACGAAAGAATCCGATTTGCCGGAATGTCCGGAAGGGGTGCTGCAATGGGTGCCCATCGATCGGGTGGACAGCCTGCCCCTCTGGGAGGGGGACAGGGTATTCCTGCCCCTGCTCCGCACGCGGGAGGACTGCTTCTCCTTGAAGCTGATTTACCGCCCCGGCGGGGAGCTGGATCGCTGGATACTGGACGAAGGGATGAATCACTGACCTGGGGCTTGCGAGGCCCTCATATTGTTGATAAACCCCTGGGATGCATCGAAGGGCCGCAGCCCTTCGATTATTATTCCGCAGGCGGCGGCGTGTACGTCGCCGAGGAGCAAATGAAATTTGCTTCCGCTATCAATTTCTGGCCGCAAAATGAGTATTTCCGGCCTTGCAGGCCGGAAATGCCATTTTGCAAGAAATTGATGCACCCCATCGAAAGACTGCTTTAGCTGTCTTTCGATGGCAGCGTATCGACTTTGTCGATACGCTGGTTTCACGAAGCCTTTTCCTTCTTTTGCAGCAGCACCGCCGCCACCACGATGAAGCCTTTAAAGGCTTCCCGCAGGAAGGTGGGCACGCCCACCAGATTCAGCAGGTTGTTCATGACGGCGATGATCAGCATGCCCAGCACCGTGCCCACGATGGAGCCCTTGCCGCCGCTCATGCTGGTGCCGCCCACCACCACGGCGGCGATGGCGTCCATTTCATAACCGCTGCCCGCGTTGGCGTAGTCCATACTGCCGATGCGGGCAATATTGATGACCGCCGCCACGGAAACCAGCGCGCCGGAAAGCACATACACCAGGGCTTTGACCCGCTCCACATTGATGCCGGACAGCCGGGCCGCCCGCTCGTTGGAGCCGATGGCGTACACGTGCCTGCCGAAGGGCGTGCGCCGGGCCAGGATATACAGCAGCACGGCGATCACCAGCCAGTAAATGATGGGCAGGATAATTTCTCCGCCGACGGTGGTGTTGGTGATGGCCCGGAACTCCTTGGGCACCTTGACGCCCGCCGTCTGCATGAAATATTGGGTCACGCTGCGGCAAATCTTCATCATGCCCAGGGTGGCGATGAATGCGGGGATTTTGCTTCGGGCGATGAGAATGCCGTTTACAGAGCCGATCAGGCAGCCAGCCGCCAGGGCGGCTAAGATGCCGATGATATAGGCGGGCGTCCCGGTAATGCCGAGGGCGGTGAGCACGCCGTTTGCGTTGCCGTTGATGAGCACCATCATGATGGCGCCCACCGCCACCAGGGTGGAACCCACGGCCAGGTCGATGCCGCCGGAAATGATCACGAAGGTCATGCCCAAGGCCACCACGCCCACCGGGGCGTTATTGCGCAGGATATTGATCCAGTTCTTTCCCCAGTTGGCGAACCATGTGCCAAAGTCAGGATAATCGAAGCCCAGGGCGACGGTCTGCACAAGGATCATCAAAATCAGCACCGTGCCGGTGGAATACAGCGGATTGCTTTGCCATTTCCGGACGAACCGCGTGAAGAAGCTCTCCTGTTTCGCTTTAGCCGTCATTGTGCCTTCTCCTCCTCCGTGATTCCGCCCGTAGCCAGGCGCATGATGTTGCTTTCATTCATGGTTTCGCCGCTGACCTCCGCCTGCAAATCCCCGTGGTACAGCACCAGGGCGCGGCCGCAGACGCGGATGATTTCCTGGGCCTCGTTGGACAGCACCACCACGGCCACGCCCCGCCGGGCCAATTGCAGGATGATATCGTAAATTTCTTCCTTCGCGCCCACGTCCACGCCCTGGGTGGGGTTATCCAGGATCAGCAGCTTGGGATCGGCGGACAGCCATTTGGCCAGCACCACCTTCTGCTGATTGCCGCCGGACAGGCTGCCGATGCCGTCGAATGGGCTTTCCATTTTGATGCGCAGATCCCCGCGCTGGCGTTCAAAATTCGCCAATTGCTTTTTCCGGCTGATGAGGCCGAAACGGGCGAACTTTTCCAGCGTCACCATGGTGCCGTTGTCCAGGATGTTCATATCCTTGATGAGGGCGTTTTCCTTCCGGTTCCGGGGCAGATAGCCCACGCCCAGGGACAGGGCCTGGCGGGTGGAAGTGATCTGTACGGGCTTTCCTTCCAGGTAGATGCGGCCCCGGTACTTTCCCCCGTCGCCGAACACCGTGCGGAACAATTCGCTGCGCCCGTCGCCCAGCAGGCCGGTGACGCCCAGCACCTCCCCCTCGTGCACCGTCAAATCGATATGGCGGTAATGGGGCTCCTGGGTCAAATCCTCCAGCCGCAGCACTTCCCGGCCAATTTGACCGCTTTGCCGGAGCGCTTCCGTGCGCACGTCGTGGCCCACCATATCCCGGGCAATTTGGGCAATGGAAGCGTCCCGCACCCGTCCGCCGGACACCGCCGCGCCGTCCCGCAGCACCACGTACCGGTCGCAGATTTCCATGACCTCCCGCAGCTTGTGGGAAATGAAAACGACGCCCACCTGCTGTTTTTTGAGCATCCGCAGCATATCGAACACCCGCTCGATCTCCGGATCGGTGAGGGAGGTGGTGGGCTCGTCCATGATGATGACGGACGCCTTCATCATCAGCGCCCGGGAGATTTCCACGATCTGCTTGTAGCTTAAATCCAGGGACGAAACCGGCGCCGTGGGATCGATGGGGATTTCCATCCGGTCAAACAGCTCGCGGGTGCGCCGCAGTTCTTCCCTGTGGTCGATGAACCCGCGTTTTTTGATTTCCCTGCCGATGAACATGTTTTCGTACACCGGCAGATCGTTGATCAGGTTCAGTTCCTGATGGATGAAAGCGATGCCCCTGTTCAGCGATTGGGCAGGGGAATGAAAAGAAACGGGAATGCCGTCTATCTCGATCACGCCCGCGTCCGGCTGCAGCACGCCGCCCAAAATATTCATCAGCGTGGATTTGCCCGCGCCGTTTTCTCCCAGCAGGGCGCAGATTTCCCCCGCCTCCAGGGAAAAATCCACCTGGCGGAGCACTTCGTTTGCGCCGAAGGATTTTACGATCCCCCGCATGGAAAGGTTCATGGCTTCACATCCTCCCGGTGACGGAACGAAGGGCCGTGGGGATCAGCCACGGCCCTGTTATCGGTTGGGAAAAATCAATAGATGGTGTTGCTGGGATCCAGATACTGCTCCACGTTGGAAGCGTCCACGATCTGGGAGGGGATCACGGTGACGGCCTGCACTTCTTCGCCCGCCAGCTTGGCCAGGGCCACGTCAAAGCAGTCGCGGATCATCAGGGGGCTGTACAGAGAGGAGCTGACGGCGATATCCTTGTTTTCAGCGATCAGCTGGAAGTATTCCTGGCAGCCGCCGCCGCCGGTGATGGCTTTGATGTCGGTGCGGCCTGCGTCGGCGATGGCCTGCAGCACGCCGATGGAGGTTTCATCGTCCAGGCTGTACACGGCGTCGATGTGGGGATTGGCCTGCAGAATGTCAGCAAAGTCCTTGAGGCCGTCTTCACGGGTGAACTTGGTGGCGTATTCGATCACTTTCAGGTTGGGCGCGATTTCGGCGATGGTTTCTTTGAAGCCGGCCATGCGCAGCTCGGACACGGAGCCGCTGGTGGGCACAGGCAGGGCGATGACAGTGGCTTCGGGGCCAACCTTGTCCACGATGAACTTCGCGCCCGCGACGCCCATGGACTTGTTATCGCCGGTGACCTTGAGGATGCCGTTGGCGTCGATGTCCATATCGAAGGCCACAACGATCAGGCCCTTGTCAATCGCGTCCTGCACAGGAGCTTCCATACCGGTCCACTGGGGAGCGATCACCAGGATCTGCGCGCCCCACAGAATGGCTTCGTCGATCTGGGCGGTCATTTCTTCGGCGTTGCTGGAGGTGTAGGATTTATATTCGATCTTTCCGGCAGCCGCCAGCTCCTTGGCATAGGCTTCCGCCTGGTAGGTGATGCCGCTGACCCAGCCGTGAGTCATGACAGGCACCAGCACGCCCACCTTCGCAGGGGCGTTCGCAGCTTTCGCTTCTTCGGCGGCTTTGGCTCCTTCGGCGGCCTTCGCGGCTTCGGCGGCAGCTTTCGCTTCTTCGGCGGCTTTCGCGGCTTCGGCGGCAGCTTTCGCTTCTTCGGCGGCTTTCGCGGCTTCGGCAGCAGCTTTCGCTTCTTCGGCGGCTTTCGCGGCTTCTTCAGCGGCCTTGGCGGCTTCAACGGCTTTCGCGGCTTCGTCTTTAGCAGATTCCAGCTGCTTCTGCGTGTCGGCAAGTTCCGCGCTCAGCTTGGCCGCCTGCGCGTTCAGTTCATCAACCTGCTTTTGCAGATCGCCCTTTTGGGTAAAGCTGATTGCGCCGAAGATGATCGCCGCAACGGCGACAAGCGCCAGAAAAATGGTCAATCCCTTTTTCATTCTGTTTCTTCCTCCTGGTTATTATTTCAGCGAGTAAAGGCGTACACCTTTTTCGCGCACGGACAATTATACAAGTCTTGAGGAAGTTCTGTCAAGAAGAATGAGAAAATATATTGAAAACGCTGAACGAATTGAAAGAATAAAAATGTTTACAGGCCGTACCGCCTGACCGCCTCGCCCATTTCGGAAAAATGGGCTTCCATTTCTTCCGTCAGTTTGAGCATCTTGCGGGTCCTGTCCAGGTTCTGGCTGGGGCGGCTGATGCGGAAATAGTGGTCTCCTTCCAGGTAATCCGTCAGGAAGCGGATGCCCGTTTCCAGGGTGATCACCCGGGCCCCCCAGGGCAGGGTTTCCTTTTCCAGGGGCGTTAAGGCCGCTCCGGCGGCGTCCAAATAGCCCCGCAGATAGGTTTCGTACTTTGCCATGTTCAGGTGTACTTTGTTCACGTCCGGCTCGTCCTCCGGGCAGTCGTTGGCCCCGTAGCGGATGGCGTCGCCGAAATCCCAGGCAGCCAGGCCGGGCATCACCGTGTCCAAATCGATCACGCATACGCCCTTGCGGGTCTTGCTGTCCAAAAGCACGTTATTCAGCTTGGTGTCGTTATGGGTCACCCGCAGGGGCAGCTTGCCTTCCCTAAGCAGGTTCATGAGGAAAGCGCAGTCCTGTTTCCTCGCCCGGATGAAATCGATTTCCGCCCGCACAGAGGCGGCCCGGCCCGCCCGATCCTCCGCCACCGCTTTTTCAAAGGCTTCATACCGGCTCACCGTGTTATGGAAATTGGGAATGGTTTCATGCAGGGTCCCGGCGGGATAATCCGAAAGCTGATTCTGGAAATTGCCGAAAGCAACGGCGCTTTCATAAAAATCGCTGTCCTGCTCTACCCGCTGTAAGCAGATGGTATCCACGACGAAAATATACACCCGCCAGCAGGAAAGGCCCTCGCCCCTGTACCACCAGCGGCCGTCACGGGTCTTGACCACGGTCATGGCTCCCCGTTCCGCGTCGCCCCCCGCGCGTTTCAGGTAATCCCGCAGGTATTCGGTAACGCGCACGATGTTGTCCATCAGCCCTTCCGGGTCCTTGAAAATACCGGTATTCACCTTTTGCAGGATGTACGCCTTTTCCGCGCCGTCCGGCTGTAAGGCGATCACCCGATAGGTTTCGTTGATGTGCCCCATGCCGTAACGGGACACGTCCAGCACTTCTCCGCCCCAATCATACGCGGCCAGTACCGCCGGGGAGGCAAATTCCGCTGCTTTCATTTTTTCTCACTTCTTTCTGTTCCGGTGTCCTTTGCGGAACGCCCTCATTCCCCTCTATTATACAATTCAACGCAGTTTTTGTCATTCTTTTTTGAGGGGAAAGTCAAAAAAAAGCAGCTTCTTTACATGCCGCCGATGACCTTGAACCCCCGATCATGAGGCAGCAGGGAGATTTCTTCGATTTGCGTATGCTCGATGTGGATGTGAGGCTGGCTTTTTAATTGAAGCACCAGCTTGCGGATGCGGCTGACGCCGCCCTGGGCCTCCAGGAGGACCCGCCCGTCGGGCAGGTTGCGCACCCAGCCGGTCAAGTACAGCTCCTTTGCCAGGTAATAGGCCGTGTAGCGGAAACCCACGTGCTGCACCTTGCCGGAAAAAATGATCCGCCATCTCGCCTGCGTTCCTTCCACGGCATGCCCTCCATGCAGCAATTCCGCCCGGGGATGACCCCGGGCGGATAGAATGATGCTTCTCGTTAAATGGTGTTTTCGTCGCTCATCAGATCGGCCAGCAGCTTTTCCTTCACGTCGGACACGGTGGTTTCCCGGATCTTCTGCCGCAAAGGCAGGACGGAGCGCGGGGATACGGAAAGCTCGTCAATGCCGATGGACAGGAAGGTTTCGGTCAGCTCTAAGTCCGCGCCCAACTCGCCGCAGATGCCCACCCAGACGCCGTTTTTGTGGGCGTTGTCGCACACCATCTTCAAAGCGCGGAGCACGGCGGGATGGTGGGGATTGTAGAAGCGGCCCAGGTCGGCGTTCTGCCGGTCGCAGGCCAGGGTGTACTGGGTCAGATCGTTGGTGCCGCAGGAGAAGAAGTCCACTTCCTTGGCCAGCCGGTCGCTCATGAGGACGGCGGCGGGGGTCTCGATCATGATGCCGATCTCCACGTCCTCGGAGAAGGGGATGCCCTCGGCGGTCAGCTCAGCCTTGACCCGTTCGCACATCTTCTTGGCTTCCTTTACTTCCCACACGCTGGTGACCATGGGAAACATGATGCCCAGTTTACCAAAGGCGGAGGCGCGGTAGAGGGCGCGGAGCTGGGTATGGAAGATTTCGGGCCGGTTCAGGCAGATGCGCAGGGCGCGGTTGCCCAAGGCCGGGTTTTCTTCCTTGGGCATATCGAAATAAGCGATCTGCTTGTCCGCGCCGATGTCCAGGGTGCGGATGACCACTTCCTTGCCGCCCATATCGGAGAGGGCCTTTTTGTAGGCTTCAAATTGGTAATCCTCGGTGGGATAATCGTCGCAGTTCAGGTACAGGAATTCGCTGCGGAACAGGCCAACGCCGCCCGCGTCGTTGCTGAGGACGGCGGGCACGTCGTCGGGAGAGCCGATGTTGCAGTAGACCTTGATGGTCTGGCCGTCCTTGGTTTCGTTGGGCTGGCCCTTGAGCTGTTCCAGCAGCTCGCGCTGCTTCTTCTGCTCCTCCATCTTTTTGAGCAGACGGGATTTGGTGTCGGCGTCGGCGCCCACCACCACGCTGCCGGTGTCGCCGTCGATGATCACTTCCCTGCCTTCATATTCGGGCTTTAACTGATCGCCCACGCCGATGATGGCGGGAATGCCCATGGTGCGGGCTAAGATGGCGGTGTGGCTGGAGCCGGAGCCGCCCTCGGTGACAAAGCCCAAAATCTTGCTCTTGTCCAACTGCACGGTTTCGCTGGGGGCCAGGTCATCGGCGGCTAAAATCACGGGCACGGGAGAATCGATGCCCCCCTGCACCACGCCGGTGAGGGCGGAGATGATGCGTCCGGATACGTCCTTCACGTCGGCGGCGCGGGCCTGGAAGTAAGCGTCCTCCATGGCGGCGAACATCTCGGCGAACTGGGCGGCGGTATCGGTGACGGCGGCTTCGGCGTTGAGCTTCATTTCCTGAATGGCGGTCTGGATGGCTTCCTCGTATTCCATATCCTCGGCCATCATCTGGTGGGTCTCAAAAAGCAGGGCGGCTTCGTCTCCCGCTTCTTCCCGGGCCTTTTCGGCCAGCCCGCCTAATTGTTCGACAGCCTTTGCCTGGGCCGCCTTGAAACGGGCCCATTCCGCGTCCACATCCTCTACTTCATAGCGGCGGATGGTGGATTTGGCGCGCTGATAGTAATACAGAGGGCCGATGGCCACGCCGGTGGATACGCCCTTGCCCTGAATGGAAATCATGGGGATCCCTCCAATTCGATGTTGTAAAAACGGCTGTCCAGGCACAGGGCAGCCGTTCAGGTTTTCAGGATTACAGGTTGGCCTTGAAGAAGGCTTCGATGGCGGCGGCGGCGGTGTCTTCGTCCGCGCCCTCGACGGTGACCTTCACGGTGTCGCCCTGCTTGATGCCCATGCCCATGAGGGCCATGAGCTTCAAGGCGTTGACGGCCTTTTCACCCTTGATGACGGTGACGGTGGAGGCGTACTTCTTGATTTCCTTGACCAGCACGCCGGCAGGACGGGCATGGATGCCAACGGGATCGGTGATGGTGTACTCGAAAGACTTCATGATTCAATCCTCCATTTTTATTTTTCCGTTCATAACGGAATAATTGTTCATATTTGATGCCCTTCCCTTATGCCTTTCTTGGAAGGGGGCCTGGGGGAAACCATTCTTTGGGCCCCAAAGAATGGTTTCCCCCAGTATTTACATTTTTACTTTGCTCCGCACTCGACGCCTTCCAGGTCGTCGGAGTTGGTGAGCAGGACGGCCACGGTATCGGAATAACCGGCGGCCTTGATCTTGGCGCGGTCGAAGATGATGAGGGGCTGGCCGGCTTTCACGGCGTCGCCTTCCTTAACGAGGCAGGTGAAGCCGTCGCCTTTCATGTTGACGGTGTCCACGCCCACGTGGATGAGCATTTCCATGCCGTTGGCTTCAATGCCCACGGCGTGCTGGCTTTCGGCCACGGAGGAAATGGTGCCGTCAAAGGGCGCGACCACCTTGTCGTCGGCGGGCTGAATGCCCACGCCGTCGCCCAGCACGCCGGAAGCGAAAGTGTCATCGGGGATTTCTTCCCGTGCGATCACGTTGCCTTTCACGGGCTGGAGCACCTGGCCCGCGGCGCAGCGGATGACGCTGACGGTGGGCACTTCGATGGCGGGGGCAGCGGGAGCGGCTGCCGCGGGGGCTTCCTCAGGCTGTTCTTCCTTCCAGATGACGGTGGTGATGGCGAAGGCGATGCCCGCGGAGATCAGCAGTTCAATCACATATACAGGGATATTGTTGATGGCCAGCAGGCCGGGGATGCCGGTAACGCCGTAGGTGGTAGCGCCCAAGCCGGTGAGGGATCCAAAGAGCGCGCCCACGGCGCCGCCGATGACGCCCGCGATGAAGGGCTTCATAAAGCGGAAGTTCACACCGAAGATGGCGGGCTCCGTGATGCCCAGGGAGGCGGAGAGGGAGGAGGGCAGGGCCACGGACTTGAGCTTCGCGTTGCGGCACTTGATAGCCACGGCCAAGCAGGCGCCGAACTGGGCGAAGTTGGCGGCGGAGGCGATGGGCATCCAGATATTAAGCCCCAGGGCCCCCGACAGCATGCCTGCTTCGATAACGTTGTACATATGGTGCAGGCCCATGACGACCGTCCAGGGATAGAGGGCGCCCATGACCAGCGCGCCGATGCCGCCGGTGGAGGTCACCAGCCATTCAGCGCCGGTGAGCACCCAGTTTTCCAGGATGGAGAAGATGGGGCCGATGACTACAAAGGTAGCGAAAGCGGTCACAAGAACGGTGCACAGGGGGGTAACGAACAGATCGATCATTTCCGGTACGTGCTTATGGAGCCACTTTTCAACAGTGGACATGAGCAGTACCGCCAGAATGACCGGGATGACGTGGCCCTGATAGCCTACCTGGGAGATGGAGAAGATGCCCAAATCCCATACAGCCGGCTGGTTGGTGGGGGTGACGGTCCAGGCGTTCATGAGGGCGGGGTGCACCATCATGATACCGATAACGCCGCCCAGGAAGATGTTGCCGCCGAACACGCGGGCGGAGGAAATGGCTACCAGCACGGGCAGCAGGGCGAACGCGGTGTTGGCGACCATATCCAGGAAGCCGAACCAGCCGCTTTCCGCGAAGGAGGGAATGGCTTTGGCCAGGGCTTCCACCAGACCCATCATCAGACCGGAGGCCACGATGGCGGGCAGGATGGGCACGAACACATCGCCGGGGGTTTTGAGGATCTTCTTCCACCAGGGCATCTTGGAAGCGGCGGCCGCTTTCACGTCGTCCTTGGTGGCGGCGGAAGCGCCGGTGACGGACAGGAACTCATCGTAGACCTTGTTCACCGTGCCAGTGCCGATGATGAGCTGCAGCTGGCCGTTGGATTCAAACATGCCCTTCACGCCGTCAACGTTTTCCAGCGCCTTCTTGTTCACCTTGCTGTTGTCCGCGATGACCAGGCGGAGACGGGTAGCGCAGTGAGCCGCGCTGATGACGTTGGCGCCGCCCCCGATATTGGCGGAGATTTCCTCGGCGCACTTTCTGTAGTCGAGAGCCATTGGTTATACCCTCCTTTGTTCTTTTGAAGAATTTGTCAAGCCTGGAAGGTTTTTTGACAAAATCAACGGTATTAAAGTTATTATACCGGATGGAACGCGCCGTGTAAATGGATAAGTTTTGCACATTTTGCACAAATACAAAAAAGTATCCTCAAATCAGGCCCAGTTTTTCAAAGGCCCAGTACAGGCCGTCGGCTTCCACGGCGGGGCAAACCAAATCGCTGATTTCCTTGAGCTTGGGGCTGCCGTTGTCCATGCACACGGAATAGCCCACCGTTTCTATCATTTCCAGGTCGTTCATACTGTCGCCGAAGCCATAGGTATCTTCGATGGGGATGCCGAAAGCGTCCGCCACGATCTTCACGCCCCGGCCCTTATCGAATTTCCGGTTGATCAGCTCGCCGTTCAGGCAATGATGGGCGGCCACGTCCTGCACCACGAAATTATAATTCTTTTCCAGGGCCTGGCGTGCGGGCTCCAATTGCTTAGCTTCCCTGCACATGAACACGATTTTGTAAATGGGGCTGCCGTCGTATTCCGCCATGGGGCGGATGTTCAACTGCTCCGCCAGGGCTTTGCGCCAGCGCACCAGCTCGCTGTTGCCTTCCCCCGCCTGGGCCAGGAAATCGCCCAAGTCCTCGTCGCCCCAGGTGGTGTCCCGGGCCTCGATGGTGCGGAACACGCCCTGTTCCTTGAGCAGCCGCATGCCGGTTTCAAATTCCTCCTGGGGCATGGGGCAGTCAAACAGCACCTTGTCCCCGGCGAACACATAGCCGCCCGCGCCCGCCACGGCTCCCTCGAAGCCCAGGGCCAGCACCGGGGCCAGCATGCCGGGATTGCGCCCCGTGCACAGGAACACCAGATGCCCCTTAGCCTGGGCCATCCGGATGGCCTTCATGGCGCTTTCCGGCGGCACATTGCTGCCCGCGGGCGTCAAAGTGCCGTCAATGTCCAGAAAGATCAGCTTCCGTTTCATTCTTTTTTCCGCCTTTCCTGAATCATTCCCGCTGCGGTATATTGAAACCGTCCGCCGCATGTACTTTTATTATATCATTTCGGCCAGAAAAATACAATCATAAAAAAGGACGGGCCAGCATTTCCGCCGCCGTCCGTATGCCGATATGCATATTACACCGCGCCGTCGTGCTGGAGCACCACCTGCACGGTTTTCGCCAGGATTTTTAAGTCCAGCCACACGCTCCAGTTGTCAATGTACTTCTGGTCCAAAGCCACCACCTGCTCGAAGTCGGTGATCTTGCTGCGGCCGCTCACCTGCCACATGCCGGTGATGCCGGGCTTCACGCTCATGCGGATGCGGTGGCGGGGGTCGTACTGGTTCCATTCGTCCAGCGTGGGCGGGCGGGTGCCCACCAGGCTCATATCCCCCTTGAGCACGTTGAAAAACTGGGGGAATTCATCCAGGCTGGTATTGCGGATCAGATTGCCGATGCCCTTGGGCTTGCCGTCCTTGCCCTTCTTTTCGCTGCCGATGATGCGGGGGTCGTCGTCCATCTTGAACATCAGTCCGCCCTGCACCTTGTTTTTCTCCATCAGCTCGGCCTTGCGCTTTTCCGCGTCCATATACATGCTGCGGAATTTATACATTTTGAACACGCGGCCATTGAGCCCGATGCGCTTTTGGGCAAAGAAAATGGGGCCGGGGGATTTGATGTAGATCAGGGGGCCGATGATCAGCGTAAGCAGCCCGGTGCCGATGGTGCCGATCAGGCCGCCAATGATATCCACCGCCCGCTTGGCGAACATGGACGAATCGGAAACGAAGCGCACGGAATTGGTAATCACCTTGAAGCTGCCCAATTCCTCCACGCCCACCTCGGTATTGGAAAAATCGTCCAGTACGGAAAGGCCGGTGTGGATCGTGATGCCCATATACAGGAAGTTGGCCATCAGGCTCTTGGGGTAGGGCACATTATCTTCCAGCAGCACAAAAGCGTCGTCGATCCACAGGCGAGTAATTTTTTCCAGGACAAGCTCGCCGTAAGCGTAATAGACCGGCACGCCCAAATCGTCGTATTTTTCCGGCGCGGCCTCATCCAACAGGATCACGCAGCTCAATTCATATTCGGCGGACACTGTATTTTCTCGTAAGCGCCGGAGCACCGAAAATACCTTGTCGCTTGATGTGATGATCGCCACCTTGCGTTTGGGCAGGCCCTTGCGCAGATGGCGGGCTTTATTGGCCTGGCGAACAAAAAAATCGATATCGAAATATAATCCAGCCACGATCATCAGTTCTTTGTTTTTCACCGGGGTATGGGTCATCAGGATGAAAGCGCCGCTGAGGAGCACGATCATGACGATGTTCAGCAGCAGGGATTTCAGCTCCTCGTACATGTTGCGGGTAAAGATCCGGTCATAGGCGTTGGAAAACAGCCCTAAGGCAATCTGTACCACCAGGAAGATGGATGCCTGTATCAAATATTTCTCATCGTTGTAAATAAAGCCCTCGTGCCGGGTGATGCCGTACATCATGATGAAGGAAAGCTGCATCACCAGCACATCGAAAAACGCGAAGTCCAAATGCCGCAGGGCGCTGTCGGAACGGTTGGTATGCACGGTGATCCCTCCTTTCTTTTGTTCGGGTTACTTGGCGGCCATGGATTTGGTGTTCAGCACATACATCACGATCCCAGCGAATATCCACGCGATCACGCAGATCATGGCTTCTTCGCTGATGGCGGAACTGAGGCCCCTTACCGGCACGATCTGGAAAAAAATCCACACCAGACACAGCAGCATGCCCACCGCCCCGGTGAAGATATAGCGCTTGTCCTCGTTTTGCACGGCGTTGAGCAGCGCGGCCAGGGAACAATAGCCAAAGCCCACGGCTGTGGCCACGGAAGCCAGCTCCTCAATGTTGTCAAAAGCGCTCCGGGCCAGAGACAGCAGCAGCGCCATGATCACCACCAGCTTCACAGCGTTGACCGGCGTGCCGTGGAACGGATGCGTCTTGCCCAAAGAAGTGGGCAGCGCGCCGTCGTTGGCCATCTGAGAAATCAGGCGGCTGATGGATGCGAAAAAGCCCACCAGACCGGTGAGGGTGGCGCTGATGCAGGCGGCGAAGAAAATCACGGTGCCGATCCTGCCCATGGATTTCCGCGCCGCCAGGGCTACGGGATACCCGGCCACCCCGGACATGCCCCGGAGCCTGTCCACATATTCCGGCCAGGAGGAAAAGCCGACCGGCATGCCCAGCAGGGCGCTGAAAATATTGGCCATATAGGCAAAGACGCCGCAAAGCACGGAGATGATCATAATTTTCCCCAACTTTTTCAGGGGAAAATTCAATTCATTGGTGGCGTTGGACAGGGACTCGAATCCCACGAAAGCCCAGGGTGTCATGATGAAGATGGTCATGAAAGCGCTGCGCGGACCGGTGCCGGGATAATAGGCAGGCGAGAGGGAAAGGGCTTTTTCGTCCGCCGTAAACGCGGACGCGATCAGGATCAGCACGATGCCGCCCAACAGCACAACGGCGCCGATGGTCTGCACCAGAGCAGTTTGCCGCATGCCCCGGATGTTGATGAACCCGAACAGCACCAGGGCGGCTACCACTACGATGGCCTCCACCAGCAGGGTATTGGACTGGAAGAAGTACGCCCGGAATTCAATGTGAAGGAATTCCTCCATCATCGTGCGCAGCAGCATGCCCAAGGCCCGTGCGTTCAGGGGGATGCAGCACAGATGGGCCAGGCCCATGGCCCAGGAGGCGGTAAACGCCTGACGGCGGTTGCCGGAAACCTTCACCAGGTTGTAAATGCCGCTCATGCTGGGATACAGATTGCTCAGATAATGATAATTCAGGGCAATGATCACCATGGCCACCCCAGCCGCCAGGAACGCCAGGGTGGAGCCTAAGATGCCGCCCACAGGCAGGAACGTGGTGGCGGGCATGACGAAAGCCGCCCAGCCGATCATGCAGGCGAAGGAAAACGCCCAGGCATTCAGCGGCGACAGCTTATTCCGTGCGGTGCTGCCTTTCGTATACATAGCCGATCTCTCCAAATCATTTCGTCAAGGCCTGTCAGGGTTTCGCCTGCTTATCTTCGGTGCGTTCACTGATGATATAGCGGGGGCGGGCCTTGGTTTCCAGATAAATCTTTCCCACATATTCGCCGATCACGCCAAGGAACAGCATCTGAACGCCGCCGATGAAGCACATCATGCAGGCGGTGGAGGCCCAGCCATCCACGGTGCCGCCGCCGAGGGCGGCGATGATGATCCACAGGATGGCGATAAAGCTGAACGCGCTTACGATCAGGCCGAACACAGTGATCATGCGGATGGGCTTTACCGACATGCTGGTGATGCCGTCGAAGGCCAGCGCCAGCATTTTTTTCAGCGGATAATGGCTTTTGCCCGCGATCCGCTCGCGGCGCTCGTAATAGACCGAGGTGGATTTGAAGCCCACCAGGGGGAACATGCCCCGCAGGAACAGGTTCACTTCCTTGAAGCTGGCAAATTCCTTCAGCACCCGGGCGGATACCAGGCGGTAATCCGCGTGGTTGAACACCACGTCCACACCCATGCCGCGCAGCAGCTTGTAATAGCCCTCGGCGGTGAAGCGTTTGAAAAAGGTGTCGGTGTCCCGTTTGCTGCGCACCCCGTACACGATTTCGCAGCCGTCTAAATAAGCATCCACCATTTCGTCCATGGCGCTGATATCGTCCTGGCCGTCGCAGTCGATGGAAATGGTGATATCGCACTTGTCCCTGGCTTCCATCAGGCCCGCCAGCACGGCGTTTTGATGGCCCCGGTTGCGGCTTTGGCGGATGCCCATATAGCGCCGGTCGGAAGCGGCCAGAGAAGAAATGATCTCCCAGGTGCTGTCCTTGGAGCCGTCGTCCACGAACAGCACCCGGCTTTCCCCGCTGATTTTTCCCGCCCGGCTCAGATCGTCGATTTTTTGCAGGAACCGGGGCGCGGTCAACGGCAGCACTTCTTCCTCGTTATAGCAGGGGATCACGATATACAAAGCAGGAATCATTCCATTTCTCCTTTTCCGGCTTGCCCGGCCGGGAAGCGGTATGGAAAAAACGCCGGATCATCCCACGCAAAGCGATCACTGCCCGGCGCCCATCTGATCATAAGATATATTTATCTTACCACAGCTTGCCAGAATATTCAAGAAAAAACACAAGGGCAAACTTTATTCCACCGGTTTGCCTTCTTCGATGAGAGAAAACATATCGATGCGGCGCTGATGCCGCCCGCCCTCGAAGGGGGTTTTCACCCAGATTTCCACGATGAGCTTGGCCAATTCGGGGGCAATCACGCGGCCGCCCAAAGCCAGCATATTGGCGTCGTTGTGGGCGCGGCTCATTTTGGCGCTGTAACAGTCGGAGCAGCAGCAGCAGCGGATGCCGGACACTTTGTTGGCGGCGATGGAAATGCCCACGCCGGTGCCGCACAGGATGATGCCCCGGTCGCAGTCCCCCTTCACCACGGCATTGGCGGCGCGCACGGCGAAGATGGGATAATCCCGGGGATCGCCCTCGTTGATGCCGAAATCCTCGTATTCGATGCCCAATTCTTTCAGCGTTTCCTTGATGGGCTCCTTCAGCGGCACGCCAGCCGGGTCGCAGGCGATGGCAAACTTCATGCGTGTTTCCTCCTTTGAATTTTTTTACTTTCCACTTTTCAACTGCTTCATCCGGCGTTCCAGCACGTCCGGGGCGGCAACGGAATAACCGAAAAAGCCCAGGGCTTCGCCCATGGCGTAATAATTCCCGTGATTGTAGGCCACCAAACGGGCTTTGCCGAAATCGATGCGGCCCGCTTCGTCGATCAGGTCAGGCCGCACGCCCATCTGCTCCACTTTGCCCAAAAACAGATCGTGGCTGCCCAATTCCTGCACCGATGTGACCCGGCAGGCCAAATACAGGGGGCAATCCCCTACGGCGGAGGCGGCGAAGCCCGGCACGGAAACAGGCGTAAAGCCGCAGGCGGCGAATTTATCCACGTCCCGGCCCGATTTCACGCCGCAGAAATCCATGCCCTTCAATTGCTCCTGCCCGCAAAGGTTGATGATGAATTCCCCGGAATCCCGGATCATATCGTGGGAATAGCGCTCCTTCCGCACAGAGATGGAGCACATGGGCGGATCGGAATTCACCGTGCCCGCCCAGGCGATGGTGACGATGTTGGGCTTCTGTCCCGGCAGGGCACAGGAAACCATGACGGCGGGCACCGGAGCCAAGAGAGTGCCGGGAGCCAAAGAAACGAAGGGATAATTCATGGGCAAATCCTCCTTTGGGATGAATAGGCAGTTTAGAACTGCATGAGAGTTAAGAGTTGAGTGTTGAGATGAATTTGGGGGAATAAACGATGGCGTTCTTCTCTTGACCAACTATATCAATCTCAACTCTCCACTCTGACTGATACTGGCCTTAAAGCTTCAGTGCCGCCCGTGCCGCTTCCTCCCCCGCCACGATACCGGAGGCGAAGGCAAATTGCAGGTTGAACCCGCCGCAGGCGCCGTCCACGTCCAGCATTTCCCCGGCGGCGTACAGGCCGGGAATCAGGCGGGATTGAAGCGTGGCCGGATCGAATTCCCCGCAGGCGATGCCCCCCGCGGTCACCTGAGCGTATTCCATCCCCCGAACGCCGGTCAGCGGCACGGGAAAAGCGGCTAAGCCGCTGGCCAGTTCGGGCAGGGATCGGCCTTTCAGCCGTTCAGCCAGCAGCCGGGGGACCATGCCCTGGAGCAAAGCGTCTTTAGGCAGGATATGCGCCCGTTCCTCCAAAAATGCCCGAATCGTTTTCAGGTGACGGTTGGGGTCGCGCATGGTTTCGTCCAGCGCGCCGCAGTACCGGGGGCAGATGCCCAACATGGGCGAAAAATCCATGTACAGCACGGGCCAAGCTCCGGTCTTTTCCTTTTCCTCCCCGGCACGGCGGCCCAGCTCCATGGCGCAGACCCCGCTGACCCCGTAATCGGTGAACAGCGCCTCCCCCTGGACGGGATTGCCCAGGGGCTGTCCCTTTTGAGCGCACAGGGTCAGGATGGCGGGCAGGCGCAGGCCGGACAGGCCCTTGACGGCGCTTTTTTCCGCAATCAACGGTGCAAGAGCGGGCTTTACCGGCGTGAGGGTATGGCCCAAATCGGTGAGCAAACGGTACGCGCCGCCGTCGTGGCCCAGCTTTCCCCCGGCCATGCCGCCGCAGGCGGCGATCACGGCGGAAGCGTCAAACGTTTTTTCCCCGGCTTCCGCCCGCAGGCCCCATTTTGTGGGCCGGATATGCTGAACGGGCAGATCGCAGAGGACTTCGAACCCCCGGCGTTCCATGGCCGCCCGCAGTACGTCCAGCACGGCGGCGGCCTGACCGCAGCCGGGATAGATCCGGCCCCCGTCCTCCTCCACCGTCACCAGACCCAGGCCGTGGAAGAAATCCAGCACCCGGCTCACCGGGCATTGTTCCAATACGCCGCGGGCAAAGCCCCCGCCGCCGGGATAGCTTGCCGGACCGGCGTTGGCCAAGTTGCAGCGTCCGTTGCCGGAGGCCAGAATTTTCCTGCCCACCCTGCCCGCCGCTTCCAGCAGCAGCACCCGCGCGCCGCGCCCGGATGCGGAAAGCGCGGCGGTCAATCCCGCCGCGCCTCCGCCGATGACGATCACATCGTAATTCATGTATTTTTTCTGGGGAAACCCCTTTCCGAGAAAACCATAATAAAGGCCGTTACAGTTCCATAGCAGACCCGTTTCCAGCTTTCGGGCGGTTGATGCCCGTTCCTTCGGTGGGATTTCTGTAGGTTGGCTGGCAGCAGCGTTTAGGAAAAAGCTTTCCCCCTTTTGCCTTTCTTGTAAGGGGGTCTGGGGGAAACCATTCTTTGGGCTCCAAAGAATGGTTTCCCCAGTAATCCTGTCATTTCGTTCCGCTGATGGAATGTTCGTAAGCGTACTTGATGGCGCTCTGGTGGCCGAAATAGTTGTTGTAGTCGGCGTCCGGGTCCACGATGCCGGTGGTGTGGGTCTTGCTGTTGACGAAATGGACGCAGAACTGGCCGGTATAGCCGTTATCCGGGATCCGGTCGCCATCGAAATTGTGGGGGATACCGTACATGGAAGCCGCGAAGGTGCGCCCGCCGATGGTGACCCACAGGGGACGGCGGCGGTAGGATTGCAGCTGCTGTTCCCGATCCTCGATTTCCTGGGGCGTGCTCACGCCGTAAATGCGGCAGTAAGCCGCGGTATCGGCGGTGGTCAGAGGCTCGCAGTCGGCGTGGTTATCGCCGTAGAGCCGCTGGGCCCGGAAGGAAATGCCGGTGTATACGTCGGTGATGATGGCCACGGTGCCGACGCTCCAGATGCTCTGAATGCCGCCGGTATACCAGTCGATCTTTTCCACGGGGTACAGGGTCACGCTGACGGAGCTGCCTTCCCCGTTTAATTCGGTTCCGGATTCCGAGGTGCCGTACAGGGCGTGCTGGGTTTTTGTGCCCGCGATGCCGTCCACGGTAAGGCCCTTATCCTGCTGGAACTTGACCACGGCCGCCTGCGTGCTGGACAGGTACTTGCCGCTCACCTGATCGGCGGCCAGGTAGCCCAGTTCCACCAGCTTCCGCTGCAGCAGGGTCACGTCATCGCCGGTCGAATTCAGGCTCAGCGTGCGGTAGGTGACGGGCGTTGTATTATTCGGGTCGCCGTTTATCTGATAAGCAGCCTTTTCCGCCTTGGTGAGCACCCGCACGCAATCGCCGCGCATCCAGCCGGTAATGTTCTGATACTTTACCTTGTACCAGTAGTAGGGGTTGCCGGCTGTGGGAATGGTATAACTGCCCAGGTAGGAGAATACCGTGCCCGCGGAATACACCATGCCGATTTCTTTGCCGTTCATGGAACTTGTGGATCGGATGCGCACGCGGGTGGTGGTGGTCATGATCAGATCGCTGAAATCAGAGGGATTGATGGTGCCCTGG
The DNA here is from genome assembly GCA_017448975.1 of Clostridia bacterium. GTDB lineage: Bacteria > Bacillota > Clostridia > Christensenellales > Aristaeellaceae > RUG563. Next base: position 33,870 of record JAFSKN010000035.1, on the reverse strand, counting down.
GGCGTTGCGGTGGGTACGGGCGTGGGCGTGCCCACGATCTGCTCATACTCGGCGTTGGTCAGCACCCGCGCGAAAGTGCCCATGATCCAGCCCGTCTTCCCGGCGTTGGTGACCTGATACCAGACCTCGCCGGACACGGTCTGCTTTTTATTGAACTTGATGATGGTGCCATTGGACAGCTGGCCCACGGTGCCGGCTTTTTTGCTGGGGGTTTCACGGATCCACAGAGATCCGCCAACCACCTGCACATAGCTGCTTAAGCCGGGCTTGGGCGTTGCGGGCGCGGGCGTGGGGGTGGCCAGCTTGCCGGTGGAGTTATACAGCTCGATCTGCCAGGCCGCCAGCCCGAACACGCAGTCGCCGCGCAGGTAGCCCCGCGTGCCGTCGGCGGTCTGAACGGGGAACCAGGTGTAATCGGTCACCACGGCGGGGCCGATCATGGGCAGCACGGTGCCCTTGGCCTTTACCTGACCGGCGGTCTCCGCTCCGGTGCTGGGCGTTTTGCGCAGCCACACGGAAGAAACGGTGGTGGCCACATAGCCTGTCACCGTGATCGGGGTGTCCGTAGGCAGCACGCCGGGATCGACGGCCTTGCCGTTGGCGTCGCACAGCTCCGCCATGGAGCCCAGGATGAAGCCGAAGGTGTTGTATTTGCTGGAATAGACCTCATACCAGATTTCTTTGGAGGAATTGTTGGTTTTGACGATGCTGAAATATGGCAGCACCGTGCCGCGTGCCAGCTGAGCAATCACGCTGCCCCAGACGCTGTTGCGCAGATTCACGCCGCCTTTGATCAGCTTGATATAGCCCTGATTGCTGGCAGAACCGCTGGCAGGCGTGGGCGAAGGCTTCGCTGTGGCGGTGGCGACGGGATTGCCGCTGTTGTCGCAGTAGGTGTAGCAGTCGCTGCGCACATATCCGGTGATGCCGTTGTACGTGATTTTCACCCAATCGTAGCCGCTGGCAGTCACAGGCCCTTCCGTATAAGCCAGTACGGTGCCCAGGGGCACCTTATCGGCATCCTTGGCGGTAAGGGCGGTGCCGGCGGGCGTTTTACGGATGTTTACCTTATCTTTAACCATCTTCACAAAGCCGCTGCCGGTGATGACGGGCGGATTAGCCCCGGAGGGTTTGGCGGGCAGCACATAATTGTTCAGCTCCGCCGCAGTCAGCAGCCGCATGGAGGTGGCGGGCAGATAGCCGTATACGCCGTTGATTTCCACATAGAACCAATCGTTGTCGGTATTCCCGGCGGGCGCGTACAGCACGTTTACCACAGTGTTCGCTAACAGGGCATTCAGGGTGGTTCCGCCCGGGGTCTGGCGCAGATTGACGCCGTTCAGAGTTACCAAACCATAATCGCTGTTGGCGGCGGATCCGGTGGGCGTGGGGCTGGGCGCGGCGGTGGGTGTTTCGGTAATGGTAAAGTAATCACCATGGATGTAGCCTGTATAGGTACGGGAAGGATTGTCGGGAATGCTGCCCTTCACTTTATACCACGTAATGCCGTTCTTAACAGTCACATCCATCACGCACAGTTCCCAGCCCGCGGGCAGACGGGTCCAGAAATCGCCGCTGGTGCTGGCGCTTTTGCGGAAAAGCACGTTATCGGCGGTCACGCGGCCATAGGTTTGCCCCGGCACGATGTTGGTTTTGGGGTTCACCGTGGGGCCTGTGGTGGGCTTCATGGTGACCTGCGACGCGGGGTCGGTGATCTCGGTGCCGTTCGCGTCGGTTCTTACATAGCAGTCGGAACGGATATAACCCGTTTTGCCGTTATACAGCACTGCCGCCCATTCGTAGGCACCGCTCGTAACAAACGCGTAGCAGGGGAAGAGGGTGTTCACAGGAATTTGGTTCGACGCGTTCAGCACCTTGCCCGCCGGCTCCTCCCGCAGGTTCACCTTGTCCTGCACGGTGCGCACGTAGCCGACCACCACGCCGGCAGGCAGATCGGAGCCCGGCGTCGGCGTGGGCGTAGCGGACGCGCCGCTGCCTGCGGGATTGTAGGTGGCCGTGGGATTCAGCAGCCATTCATATTCTTCCGCCGCCGTCATTTCCTTCAGGAAGGTGTCCACCACATAGCCGGTGCGGTAATCCGGCGCGCCGCCCGCGGTGCTGATATTGGCGTTGATCTTATACCAGCCCGTCTGATGGCTCAATACCTCCACCACCCAGTACTCCGGCAGGTGGGCAATGGGAAAGTTGGTATTGTCGTTGGTGTTGGGCTTGGCGCGGAAATTCACCACACGGTTCGTGGTGTTGTTGTTGATCACCAGATAACCGTGCTTGACCTCAGCCGCCCCGCCCGTGGGCAGCAGCGACAGCGCCATCGCCAGCAGCAGCGCAATGGAAACGATCCGGTTCAGCGTCCCTTTTTGCTTCATAGATAATGACACCCCATCCGCTTGTGTTTCGCGGCCCTTTCGGGCTCCATTCATCGCAAAGATGAAAAAATCCATTCTTTCTCCTGCATTGTATTACATTTTTGTTACGAGGTCAAGCGTTTTTAAAAAAATGTTACGGTTTTTTTACGATTTATTTCCTTCAATTGCTTTACGGAATATCATATCTATGCTATAATGCTTTTGAATCATGCTCATATAAGGAAGGGTTCTATATGGACATTTTATCCGTCCTGGAAAACAAAAAACGCGGCAAGGCGCTTTCGGCGGAAGAAATCGGCTTTTTTGTCCGGGGCGCGGCGGACCATACGCTGCCGGATTATCAATTGGCGGCCCTGCTGATGGCCATCCGCCTGAACGGGATGGATGCCCGGGAAACGGCGGATCTCACCATGGCCATGGCCAATTCCGGCGATATGCTGCTTCCCGACGTGGGCGGCGTGCCCGTGGATAAACATTCCACCGGCGGCGTGGGCGACACCACCACCCTGGTTCTTGCCCCGCTGGTGGCGGCCTGCGGCGGCAAAGTGCTGAAAATGAGCGGCCGGGGCCTGGGCCATACCGGCGGCACCCTGGACAAACTGGAAAGCATTCCCGGCATGCGCATCGCGCTTTCCGAAAAAGAGTTTCAGGATATCGTGCGCGCCGTGGGGTGCGCCGTAGTGAGCCAGAGCGCCCAGCTTGCCCCGGCGGATAAGACGCTGTACAGCCTCCGGGACGTGACGGCCACGGTGGATTCCATCCCCCTGATCGTGAGCAGCATCTTATCCAAGAAATTCGCGGCGGGGGCCAAAGCTATCGTGCTGGACGTGAAAACCGGATCCGGCGCGTTAATGCCCACCCTGGAAGCCTCCATCGAACTGGCGCAGGCCATGGTGGCCATCGGCGACCACGCCGGACGGCGCATCGTGGCGGTGGTTTCCGGCATGGAGGAACCCTTGGGCTCCCACGTAGGCAACGCCTTAGAAGTAAAGGAAGCCATCGACATCTTAGCGGGCCGCGCCCAGGGGCCGCTGAAAAAGGTGTCCCTGTTCCTGGGAGCGCAGATGCTGCTGGCTTCCGGCGTGGCCCATACGGAAGAAGAAGCGATGGAAAAACTGAACCGCGCTTTGGACAGCGGGGCGGGCCTTCGGAAGCTCAAGGAGATGATCGCCGCCCAGGGCGGAGACTGCCGGGTGTGCGACGATGTGGGCCTGCTGCCCAGGGCGCCGGTGCTTTATCCCGTCCGCGCCCCAGCGGGCGGTTTCCTGGCCCACGTGAACGGCATGGCCCTGGGGCTGGCCGCCCAGCGCATGGGCGCTGGCCGGGTGCGCAAGGAGGATGAAATCGACCCCGCCGTGGGCTTCGTCATGGAAAAGCGCATCGGGGACGAGGTCAGGCCCGGCGACGTGCTGTGCACCCTGCACGCGGCCAGCGAGAAAAGCGCCAAAGAAACGGAAGAACGGGTGCTCAGCGCCCTTGAATTTGCAAAAGCGCCTGTTCCCAAGGCGAGATTGCTCTATGCCCTTATTACGCCTCAGGGCGTGACGAACCTGAACGAATAAAGGAGAACCAAGATGAAAAAGCTGTTTTGTCTGCTGCTGGCCCTCGTGATGCTGCTTTCCTCCGCCGCCCTGGCGGAGAATGCCCCCGTGGACGAAAACGCGGCCATGACCCGGGAAGAAATCGAAATCTATCTGAACGCCTTAGGCCAGGCCGCTTTAGCGGGCGAATTCGTGGAAGTTGTCGCCTTGGAGCAGGGCGGCGCCCAGGTGTACCTGGACGAAACCGTATTGCTGATTTCCGATGAAACGCTGACGGAATCCACCGCCGTTCTCAGCGCCTACCCGGGCGAAGACAGGGCCGACCTGCGCGGCCTTTTCATCGGTTCCTCGCTGGAGGAGGTGCTGGGCGCTTATCCCAACGATAACCCCGCGCTGAACGGCTCCTATTACGACGCCGCGCTGTTCATTGCCGGTGAAAAGCCGGAAGTGAGCGCGGGCTACGTGCTGCGGAACGGCCAGCAGGTATACCTGATCGCTTACGAAGTGTTCTCCTGGCAGACGGGCGGGGTGACGGTCTCTTCCGTGTCCTACCGGCTGGAAAACGGCTACGTCTCTTCCATCGAGATCGCCATGGACGATGAAATCCTGGAAGAAGCGGAAGCGCTGGAAAAAATCAAGGAAATCGCTGAAATGCAGGAAATCAGCGAGTATTTTGCCTATCCCAGCAGCGCGGACAGCGGCGAAGCCCTGGCTCCCTTTGAACGGGAGGATCTGACCCTGCGGCTGAGCGCCTCGGACACCCTGGATTTCCTGGACCTGACCGCCGAAGACCTGACCGCCGTACTGGGCCCCGCCCTCGTGGAAGAATGGACCGATGATTCCGACGGTTCCTTCCTGCGCCTTTTGCAGTGGGAGGGCATTTCCGTTCAGCTCCGCTATGACGCCCAGCGGCAGTTTACCGCCGTGGCCAGCGTGACCATCAACGACGTGAACGTGGACGGCCCCCGGGGCGTTCGCCCGGGCGACAGCCTGGACAGCGTGCTTTTCCGCTTCCGCCACGCGGAAATCTTTAACTCCGACGACACCATTCTCCTTTACGGCGACGGGCAGACGGCCCCCTTCGGCGTGCTGGTTTACAATCCAGAAAACGCGGAAGTGACCTACGCCTTCTCCCTGGGGGACGGCCGCACCGTGGCATGGCATTTGACCTTCGTGATCGGCGAACTGCAAAGCATGACGCTGATGCTGCTCTGACCTTTTCTCCCGGGCGGTGCGTCCGTCCGGTAATACCCTCACAGCTCGGAGGTTTGCTCCATGCGGATCGATTTGACCTGTCCGATCGAATTATGGCATTGCAGGATGCCCTCTCCGGAGGACCCCATCCTGGCGATGCAGATCTATAATCTGTCCGAAAAAGCCGTGAACAGCATCCAGTTTTGCGTGCTGTGTTTCAATGGCGAAGGGCAGCGCTTCGCGCGCCACGTGGAAAGGATACAGGGGCTGGACGGCCCCTCCCATCACGTTTTTGAAGCATCTCTCCAGGTGGAGGAGGCCATTGAGGCGCAGGATTTAGAGGTGCTGATCGAAAAAGTCTGGTACGCGGACGGCATGGTGTGGCGGCGCGGCGCGGCTGACCCCGCCTCCTACCGGCCCTCTCCCCTGCTCGAGGGCCAGCGCCTGCATGTGATGCAGGAACTGGCTGGACGGGACGCGGCCAGCTATCCCAGCGATCAGGGCAGCGTGTGGGTGTGCGTGTGCGGCAGGCCCAACGCCGCCAGCGAGGATACCTGCCGCCGCTGCCATCGGGACAAGCATGAGATTTTCACCCAGTTCAACGAAGCGGCCATCGAAAAAATCATCTTCCAGCGGCAAAACGCCAAAGAAGAACGGCAGCGCCGCATGCGGGAGCAGGCCCGGCGCGCCGCCGCTGAAAAGGAAGCGCGGGAAAAACGGCGCCGCCGCAAGCGCCGGATCATTTTGACCGCCGTGATTTCCCTGGCCGTCGTGGCCGGGCTGGCCTACGCCGTTTATTTCCACGGCATTCCCTATTACCGCTATTATCAGGCCAACCTTGCCCTAACCAACGGTCTGTATGACAGCGCCAAGGAACAGTTCCTGGCCCTGGAGGATTACCGGGACAGCGCCGAGCTGGCCCTGGAATGCGATTACCGCGCCGCCCTTTCCGCCCTGAACAGCGGCACCTATACCTCCCTGCGCTCGGCCCAAAGCGGCTTCGACGCCCTGGGAGATTACAAGGACAGCGCGCAGCGCGCCCAGGAAGCCCGGTATGTAAACGCCGAAAAGCTGCTGGCCGCCGGGAACTGGGAAGCCGCTATCGAAATGTTCTCCCAGGTGCCGGACTATTCCGACGCGCAGGCTCGGATCACCCAGGCCGAATATGAATGGGCCACGGCCCTGATGGCCAAGAAGGAATACGCCGCCGCGCGGGAAAAATTCCTGCGCTTAGGCAGCTACCAAAACGCGGAAACCAACGCGCTGGAATGCCTTTATCAGCCCGCCGCCGAGGCCATGGAGGCGGGTGATCCCCTGACAGCCATCGAATACTACCTGGAATTGGGTTCCTACCGGGATTCGCTCCTGGAGCTGCAGCGGGCTTACTATTTGGCGGGCGACCATTTTTTTGCCGCTGAGGATTACGATACCGCCGCCGAATACTTCCTGCTGGCCGGGGATTACTCCGACGCTTACCGCCGGGCCACGGCCTGCCTGTACGCCCCCGCCGTGGCCGCCATGGAAAACGGGGAATACGCCCGCGCCGCCGCCATGCTGGAAAAAATCTCGGGCTATCAGGATTCCAAGGCCCTGATGCAGCAATGCTACTACTATCAGGGGCTGGCGCTGCTGGAGCAAAAGGATTACGAAGGCGCGGCCGCTTTCTTTGACAAAGCCCCCGACCTGCAGGACGCCCAGGAGGGCAAAAAGGACTGCGTATATTATCCCGCCCTGGCCCTGTTGGAGGAAGGAAAGTCATCCGAAGCGCTGGCCATGCTGGAAACCATTCCGGAGCATCGCGATGCGGGGAACTACATCAATGAGCTCCGGTACGGGCTGGCGAAGGAAAGCATGGAACAGGGCGATTACGGCGCCGCCGTGCAATTGCTGGACCTGCTGGGCGAATACAGCGACGCCGCCGAACTGGCGGCGGAAGCCCGCCGCGCTTCCGCCGTTTCTCTGATTGAAAACGGCCGGTATGAAGACGCCATCGCGGCCCTGTCCGCCCTGGGCGATTATCCGGACAGCGCCGAGTACATGGCGCAGGCCCAGTATCTGCTGGCGCTGGAGCTGCGGGATAAGGGCGATTACGAAGAGGCTCTCACCATCCTGGACGCCTTGGGCGTGTATGAGGACGCCCGGCAGCTGCGGCAGGCCTGCCTGTACGATATTGCCATGCGCCGCGCGGGCCAGGGGGATCTGGCCGGGGCCATTGCCCAGCTGAACGATCTGCGCGGATATCAGGATGTCAACGAAAAAATCAAGGATTTCGCCTATCAGCTGGGCTTGGACGCTGAGGAACACGGCGATCTGGCTTCCGCCGCCATGTACTATGACATGGCGGGCACTTATCAGGACGCCGCCGACCGGGCGCAGCGCACCGCCGACAAGTATTACGCCGAAGCCTACGCTATCGCCGTGACCGCTATGGAGCAAAAGGATTACCAAACTGTGGTGGAAGCGCTCCAGCCTCTTTCACGGGATTATCTCTCCGAAAAATATGCCGATATTCCCGCCATGTACCAGGAAGCCTGCTACAACTACGCCAATCAGCTTTACAACGAGAAAAAGCCCTTTGAAGCCTTGGTTTACTATAAGCAGATCATGGACTACAAAGACGTGGCCGAGACCCGGTTGAAAAAAATCGTGTATCAGCTCATCGGCACCTGGGAAAGCAGCAAAGGAAGCTACATGGAATTCCGCGAGGACGGCACCTGCACCATCGATAACCGGAATTACTACTACTATACGCCAAACGTCTACGCCCTGCATATCGGCGATCAGCCAGATGATCTGACGTATACTTACGAAATCGTCTCCTTTAGCGAGAACAGCATGACGCTGCGCCAGGTGAAACAAAAGACACTTTACAGAATGACGAGGGTGAAGGACTGATATGCAAAAAGCGACTGAATACTTCCGTTCCTTCCAGCGGACGCCGGACGAGAGGCACATCGACACGCTGGACGGCATCCGGGTGCTGATCATCCTGATCGTGGGCTGGTTCCATATCTGGCAGCAGAGCTGGTTTTCCCCCTCCTTTTTCATTGGGAAAACGTACATTTCGCTGGATTTCCTGCTGCGCAGCGGCTATATGTGGGTGGACGGCATGCTGCTCCTGTCCGGGTTCCTGCTGTATCTGCCTTATACCCGTTCGGGCAGTAAATTGCCCGAAGCCGTGCCCTTCTACAAGCGCAGGCTGGTGCGCATCCTGCCCAGCTATCTGCTGTGCGTGGCGTTCTTTTTCGCCGCGGCCTGCTTTGAGGGCAGGTACACCACGGTGCTGGACGCCATCAAGGATCTGGCCGCGCATCTGACCTTTACCCATACCTTCTTCTATTTCAGCTATTTGGGCTCCCCCATCAACGGCGTGCTGTGGACGCTGGCCGTGGAAGTGCAGTTCTACCTGCTGTTCCCCCTGGTGGCCCGCTGCTTCCAGAAGAAGCCGTTGATCACCTATATCGTCATGGCGGCCGCCGCATTCGGTTATCGGTACTATGTGGGCGCCACCAAGACGGACACCAGCATGTGGTTCAATCAATTGCCCGCGTTTCTGGACGTGTACGCCAACGGCTTCGTGGCCGCCTCGGCCTTCGCCGCCCTGCGTAAACAGTTGGGTGAACGGGTGGATGGCAAGGTAAAAGTTTTCTTCACTGCCGTTGTGGCGGTATGCGTGTGCCTGCTGATGCAGATTGCCCGGGCGCAGGCCGGTTCCTCGGGCTACGATATGATCCGTCAGGGCCAGATGGACCGCCGCTTCTCCTTTACCGCCGTGCTGGGGTGCCTGATGGTGTGCTCCGCCTTTTCCTGCACCGCCCTGCGCTTCCTGTTGGGAAACAGGGTCATGCGGTATTTGGCGGCGATTTCCTTCCAATTCTATATGTATCATCAATGGATCGCCGTCACGCTGAAGGAAATGAAATTCATCCCCAGCGCTTCCGAAACGCCCTGGTCCTCGTGGGATCAGGTCTGGCAAGTATCCTTCACCGTGCTCTCTTTCGTGCTGGCAATCATCCTGGCCACCCTGATCACCTACCTGTTTGAGCGTCCCGTGGCCCGAGCCCTGCGAAGGAAGTTAGGCGTACAGCAGAAAAACTGAACTTATCTGATCAGACAATGACCCGGAAAGTGAAAAGCGGAAAATAATGATGATGCGTACTTTCCAAGGGATTGGAGCATTTTAAATCTTCACTTTTCACTCTCCACTTTTCACTTTTGCGCTCTGGAGAGGACAAGGACATGCGGTTCACCTTTTGCCCGCTGTTCAGCGGGAGCAGCGGAAACGCGCTGTTCATCGGCGCGGGAGATACAAGAATTCTGATCGACGCGGGTATGACGGGCAAGGCCATCGAAGGGGCTCTGCAGCAGATTGGCGTATTGCCTGAAACGCTGAACGGCATCGCCGTCACCCACGAGCACAGCGACCACGTAAAGGGCGTGGGCATCCTGAGCCGGAAATACCATTTGCCGGTGTACGCCAATGAGCGCACCTGGAACGCCATGGCCCGGACGGTTGGCGAAATCGCTCCGGGCAACCGGCGCATGTTCGAGGACGAAGAAGATTTTTATATCGGCGATCTGGCCCTGCTGCCCTTTTCCATCCCCCACGACGCGGCGGACCCGGTAGGCTACCGGGTGTTTTACGGCCGCCGCAGCGCCGCCACGGCCACAGACATGGGTTTTATGAAAAAAAGCGTGGTGAAAACCTTGGCCGGGACGGATGTGCTTCTGCTGGAAAGCAACCACGACCCCGACCTGCTCATGCTCAATCCCCATTATTCCCTGTACTTAAAACAGCGCATCTTGGGCAATCACGGCCACCTGTCCAATCTTGCCAGCGCCGAAGGCCTGCTTTCGCTTCTGGAAACCGGCGTAAGGGAAGTGATGCTCGGCCATTTGAGCGGGGAAAACAACACCCCGGAATTGGCCCTGGCCACCCACACGGAGCGGCTTTCCCGGGAAGGGGTGCGCGTGGGCGAGGATGTCCGCATCGGCCTTGCCTGGCGGGACCGGGTGAGCCGGAAATATGAAATCGAGTGAGGAAACGGAAATGAAGCTGCACGTGATCGGCTGCCATGGGCCTTATCCCGTGGCCGGAGGCTGCACCAGCGGGTATCTGATCGAACATGCGGGCAAAACGCTGCTCATGGACTGCGGCGCGGGCGTCATGGGCCGCCTCATGCAGCTGCGGGACCCCGCCGCCCTGGAAGGGGTGCTTTTGTCCCATCTGCATTTTGACCACGCCAGCGATTTGCTGGTGATGCGCTATTATCTGGAAATCGCGGGCAAGACCCTGCCCGTTTACGTGCCGCCGGAGGATGCTTCCCCCTTCAAAGCGCTATTGACGGCCCCCGCCTTTGATGTGCGGCCCTATCCGGCGGAATTGGAAATCATGGGTTTAGCCATCACCACGCTGCCGGTGCGCCATCCCGTGCCCTGCCGGGCCCTCCGCCTGACGGACGGGGAAAAGACCCTGGTATTCACCGGAGACACCAACGACTGTGCCGGTTTGAGCGATTTTGCCCGCCATGCCGACGCGCTGCTGGCGGACGCGGCCTTTTTGGCCCGGGAATGGACGGATCAGAAGCCCCATATGAGCGCTGCGGGGGCGGCCCGGCTGGCCTTGGAGGCGGAAGCGAAAGAACTGTACCTGACCCATCTGCCGGTACGCCACGCGCCGGAAACCCTGGTACAGGAAGCAAAACAGGTGTTTCCCCGCGTCCAGGCCGTAACGCCCGGCATGGTGATCGTGCCATGAAAGCGGCCCGCCCGTTTCATCACCAGCGTCCCCTGGCTGCCGCCGCGGCGGCCTACGGGCTGGGAGTATGGGCGGGCGTTTCTTTGGGATGGCATCCGGCGCTGTCCGGCCTGGGCCTTGCCATTGGAATCGGTTCTGCGCTGGCGCTGCCCGCCTTCGGCCGCAGGCGGATAACCGGCGTCATGGCTGCGGTGCTGTTCTTCGGCATGCTGCAGGGCGGCCTGGCCGTCCATCCCGCCCTGCCGGAGCCGGGGCGGTATCAGGTGACCGGCGTGCTTTCCGCCGATGCCGTCCTCCGGGAGGACGGCACAGCCGCGGCTTATTTGACTGATGTACGGCTGGAAAATGAAAGCGGGAAAACCGCCCTTTCTGCCCTGTACTGGACGTACACCCCCGACCCGGACGCGCCTTTTCTGCCCAGGGAGGGCGACCGGGTGCGCTTTGCGGGCAATCTCTATCGCCCCTCCGGCCAAGTGAATCCCTATGGCTTCGATTTCCGCATGTATTTGCTGCAAAAGGGCATTCCCGCCGGGGTGTCCGGCGCGGCGCAGGCGGAAACGCCGGATCATCCGGGCCGGGGCCTATGGTCTTTGCTGTACCGGGCGCGGCTGGGATTGCTGCGCCGGACGCGATCGATATTTGGCCCGGACAGCGCCCTCCCGGAAGCCCTGCTGCTGGGTGACCGGAGCAATCTGCCGGAGGAAACCCAAAAAGGCTTTGCGGACGCGGGCGTTGCCCACTTATTGGCGGTGTCCGGCCTGCATGTCGGATTGATTGCCGCTTTGATGCTGGTTCCCCTGCGCCGGTGGCTCGGCCCCAAAGGGCAGCTGGCCGTCATGAGCTTTTTCCTGTTGCTGTACAGCGCTTTGCTGGGCTTTCCCGCGCCGGTGATCCGCGCATCCCTGCTGATGCTGATCACGCTGGGCCGCCGCATCCTGCGGCGCGCTCCCGACCCGCTCACCGCCCTGTGCGCCGCCTTCTTTTGCATCCTGCTCCTGCGGCCCCTGGATTTATTTTCCGCCGGGTTCCAGCTTTCCTTCTGCGCGGTGCTGGGCATGGTGCTGCTTGGCCCTGCCCTGGAAAAGAAATTGCAGCGGGTGCGGCCCCGGTTTTTGCGGGAAGGCTGGGTGAACACCTTTTCCGCCACGGCGGGCGCGGCGCTGCCCACGATTCAGATTTTTCACCGGTTTTCTCTGATCGGGCTGGCGGTCAATCCCTTTCTGTGCGCCCTCTTCGCGGTCCTTTTGCCCCTCTATGCGTTCGTTTTCCTTGCGGGCTGCCTGTATCTGCCCGCGGGCGTGTGGCTGGCGGGATGGATCAATCCTGTCTCCCGGGGACTGACGAAAGCGGTTTCCTGGATGGGAAGCCTGCCCCTTGCCTCGGTGCGCGTCCCCTCCCTGCCCTGGTACTGCGTCCTCGCCGCCGCTGCCGCCGTGCTGCTTTCCACCCGGTTTTGCCTGTTCTCCCGTCGCCGAAAGGCCCTGCTGGCCGTCGGAGTACTGGCTGTTTCCTTCTTCGGATGGCGGCTGACCCTGTGTCGGGATGTGCAGTACATCCAGCTTGCCATGGGCCAGGCCGACGCGGCGCTGATCCTGGATGGCCGGGAAACCGTGCTCATCGACGCGGGCGATTACGGCGGGGATATCGCGTCTTATTTGCTTTCCACCGGACGGCAGGCGGACAAAGTGATCCTCAGCCACCTGCACAGCGACCATTGCATGGGCCTCCGGCAGCTTTTGGAGCAGGATATTTCCATCGGCGCGGTGTATCTTCCCGAAGGAGCGGAGGAAATGCAGGTGGACACACAATGTCTCGGCCTGATCAGCGGCCTGCGGGAAAAAGGAATCCCTGTTCTTTCGCTGCATGCCGGAGATGAAATCGCTACCGGCCGAACCACGCTCACCGTTACCTGGCCCTGGGCGGGCACCGTACTCCCCAACCAGGACGCCAACCGCTTTTCTCTGGGCCTGCTGTGCGATCTGGACGGGGTGACGCTTCTGGCCGTTTCCGACATCCCCGGCGCATACGAGCAATACGCCGCCCGGGACGCGGATATTTTGAAGGTGGCCCATCACGGCAGCAAAACCAGCACGGGAAGCGCCTTTCTGGAAACCGTGTCGCCCCGGATCGCCCTGATCACCAACAGTCCCGTCAGCCATGCTCTCCCCCACGCCGATACTCTCTCCCGCCTGGAAGATTGCGGAGCGCAAATCTATGATTCCGCGTCCTTCGGCGCGCTGACTGTTACGGTGCGGGCAGGCGAAGCCGTCCTCGCATCTTATTTGAACCCAAAGGAGCAGCCATGACCCACAGCGAGTTTTTTTCCGCCCTGCGGAATGGACAGATCGAAAAGTGTTATCTGTTCGAGGGGGAAGAGGAATTTACCAAGCAGGCCGCCCTGAAAGCCCTGCGGGAGAAGATCGCGGGCGGGGATTTCGCCGCCATGAACGATACCCGACTCGTCGACCCTGCCCCGGACGCCCTGATCGCCGCGGCGGAAACCCTGCCCTTCATGAGCGAAAAACGCTTTTTAGAGGTGCGGGACAGCGCTATGCTGCTTTCCGGCAAAGCCAAGGAGTACGACGAGGACAGCGCGGTGAAGCGCCTGGACGCTTACCTTTCCGAACTGCCGGACACGGCGGTGATCGTATTCACCGTGCGCGGCAGGGCGGACGGCCGGAAAAAGCTGTATCAGTCGCTGAAAAAGAAAGCCAAACTCGTTTCCTTCGATCCCCTGGACGATAAGGAACTGGCCCAGTGGATCGCCCGCAGCCTGAAAAAAGAGGGAAAGAAGATCAGCCAGGCGGCCTGTCAGCGCCTGTGGTTCTCCGCCGGGCGGGACCTGACCTTGCTGAACAATGAACTCGGCAAGCTGGCCGCCTATGCGGGGGATCGGGACGAGGTGACGGAAAAGGACGTGCAGGCCATCTGCGTCCAGTCCACGGAATACAAGGTATTCGATATGACCGACGCCCTGCTGTCCGGCCAGGGCGGCAAAGCCCTGCGCATGCTGGACGGTCTGCTGCGGGACGGAGAAGAACGGCTCATGCTGCTTTCCCTCCTGGGCAGGCAATGCCGTCAGCTCCGCTACGCCAAGGCCATGGCCGCCGAGGGCCGCCAGCAGGGAGAAATCGCTTCAAAGCTCGGCGTGCCCCCCTTTGTGGCCCGAAAAACCCTGGACACCGCCCGGTCCTACACCCTGGACCAATTGGGCGAAATGGCCCGGCTGTGCCTGGACAGCGAATATTTGGTAAAAAGCGGCCAGCTGTCCGACGCGGGCACGTTGGAAAAAGTGATGCTGCAAATTCTATCCATGCGGGAGGCGAACCGGTATGTATGACGCAGGGCCCCTTCTGCGCGCCTCCGGCGTGCCGATGACGGAGGACGCCATCGAAAAACTGAACCGTTATTTGGAAATGCTGATCGACTGGAACGGACGCATGGACCTGACCAGCGTGCCGCCCCAGGACATGGCGGAAAAACACTTTCTGGATTCCCTGCTGCCCCTGACCCAGGAAGGGCTGTTCCCGGCGGAATGCAGCCTGATCGACGTGGGCACGGGGGCGGGCTTTCCCGGCCTGGCCCTGGCCATCGCCCGGCCCGACTGCCGGGTGACCCTGCTGGAAGCCATGCAGAAGCGGTGCCAGTTTTTGCAGGCCGTATGCGATGAATTGGGGCTTGCCAACGTGCGGGTGATCCAGAACCGGGCGGAAATCGCGGGGCAGGACGCGGCCCATCGGGAGCAGTACGACCGGGCGGTGGCCCGGGCCGTGGCCCCGCTGAACGTGCTGTGCGAATATCTTTTGCCCTTCGTGCAGCCCGGCGGCATGGCCCTGTGCTGGAAGGGGCCGGCGGCGGAGGACGAACTGCCCGACGGCTCCTTTGCGGCAAAGGCCCTGGGCGGAGAAATGGGCGAAATGATCGAATTGTCCTGCAATGATACCCGCCATGTGATCGTTCCCGTGAAAAAAATCACCGAAACCCTTCCCCAATATCCCCGAAAAAACGGCATCCCCGCCAAGCGTCCCCTGAAAAGCGGCAAAAAATGACGCCGAAAAAGCGAAAAAAGGCCGCTTTCCCGTCGAACGGTTCTCCCGCCTCCCGCCGAAACCCCGGCAGGAGGATTTTCTTTTTTGCAGAATCCCTTCTCCCAAGAGCGCGGCGCGGGCCCCGGCCATCGGGGGAGGACCGTGCGGCCTGTGCCGCGCTCGGTTTTACAAACTTTGGGAGGTATGGGCCCATGAGCGTATTGCGGGAGGGACAGGCTGGGCCGGGCCGTCAGGCGTGCTGGCTGCCCCTGGAAAGAATCGCGCCCAATCCCCGGCAGCCCCGGAAGCGCTTCGACGATTATGCCATGATGGAGCTGGCCTCCTCCATCCGCCAGCACGGCCTGCTTCAGCCCATCACCGTGCGGGCGGCGGGAGGCGGCTATGAAATCGTCATGGGCGAAAGGCGGTACAGGGCTTGTCTGATGCTGGGCTTTACCCACATTGACGCCTTCATCCTGCCCGCAGGCGAGGAAGAAAGCGCTCTGCTGGCCCTGATCGAAAATTTACAGCGGCAGGACCTGCATTATTTTGAGGAAGCCGAAGCCTACGCCGGGCTTCTTGCCAACGGCTTTACCCAGGACGCCCTGGCCCGGCGGCTGGGGAAAAGTGCCTCCGGCATTGCCAACAAATTGCGGCTGCTGAAATTGGACGGCGCTTTGCGCCAGTATCTTATTGAAGAGGGCTTGAGCGAGCGCCATGCCCGGGCCCTGCTTTCTCTTTCCGACCCCGCCGCCCGCAGCCGTGTGGCGCACCAGGCGGCGGAATCTCATTTGACCGTGCGCGAAACCGAAGCGCTGGTGCGCAAAACCCAAAAACGCCTGCCCACGCCCCCCGCCCGCAAGGTCATTTCCCTGGTGCATGACCCCCGCCTCTATGTGAACGCCATCAAAAACGTCATGCGCCAGATGCAGGAAACGGGCTTAGACGCCGCCATAGAAACCCAGGACGGCGACGCCTGGCTGGAAATGCGCATCCGCATCCGGAAGTATCCATGATTTGGGAAAAAGCCGGAAGAAACCACGCTTTGCTGTCCGGCGTTTCACGCCGCCGGTGCGGATTTGCCCAACGAAAAAAGCCCGCCGAAGCGGGCCTTTTCATTTATGTATTTGCTGAATTACAGCTGGGGGCCGGCGGCAACCAGGGCCTTGCCCGCTTCGTTGCCTTCGTACTTGACGAAGTTCTTGATGAAGCGGCCAGACAGATCCTTGGCCTTTTCTTCCCAAACGGCCTTATCGGCGTAGGTGTCCCGAGGATCGAGGATGGCGGGATCAACGCCGGGCAGGGCGGTGGGCACTTCAAAGTTGAAGTAGGGGATCTTCTTGGTGGGCGCGTTCAGGATATCGCCGTTCAGGATGGCGTCGATGATGCCGCGGGTATCCTTGATGGAAATGCGCTTGCCGGTGCCGTTCCAGCCGGTGTTCACCAGGTAAGCCTTGGCGCCGCATTTTTCCATCTTCTTGACCAGTTCTTCGGCGTACTTGGTGGGATGCAGTTCTAGGAAGGCCTGGCCGAAGCAGGCGGAGAAGGTGGGGGTGGGCTCGGTGATGCCGCGCTCGGTGCCCGCCAGCTTGGCGGTGAAGCCGGACAGGAAGTAATACTTGGTCTGTTCGGGGGTCAGCACGGAGACGGGGGGCAGCACGCCGAAAGCGTCCGCGGACAGGAAGATCACGTTCTTGGCGTCGGGGCCGGCGCTGGTGGGCCGCACGTTCTTCACGATCTTCTCGATGTGCTCGATGGGATAGGAAACGCGGGTGTTTTCGGTGACGGACTTATCGGCGAAGTCGATCTTGCCGTTTTCGTCCAACGTCACGTTTTCCAGCAGGGCGTCGCGCTTGATGGCGTTGTAGATGTCGGGTTCGGAATCCTTATCCAGGTTGATGACCTTGGCATAGCAGCCGCCCTCGAAGTTGAACACGCCGTTGTCGTCCCAGCCGTGTTCGTCGTCGCCGATGAGCAGGCGCTTGGGATCGGTGGACAGGGTGGTTTTGCCGGTGCCGGAGAGGCCGAAGAAGATGGCGGTGTTTTCACCGTTCATATCGGTGTTGGCGGAGCAGTGCATGGAGGCCATGCCCTTCAGGGGCAGATAGTAGTTCATCATGGAGAACATGCCCTTCTTCATTTCGCCGCCGTACCAGGTGTTCAGGATCACCTGCTCCCGGCTGGTCACGTTGAAGGCCACCACGGTTTCGCTGTTCAGGCCCAGTTCCTTGTACTGTTCACACTTGGCCTTGGAGGCGGTGTACACGATGAAGTCCGGCTCGAAAGCTGCTTCTTCCTCGGCGGTGGGCTTGATGAACATGTTGCGCACGAAATGAGCCTGCCAGGCCACTTCCATCATAAAGCGCACGGCCATACGGCTGTCTTTATTGGCGCCGCAGAAAGCGTCCACCACGTACAGCTTCTTGCCGCTGAGCTGCTTCTTGGCCAGATCCTTCACGATTTCCCAGGTCTTCAGATCCATGGGATGGTTGTCGTTCTTGTATTCAGCGCTGGTCCACCACACGGTGTCCTTGCTGTTTTCGTCCATGACGATGTACTTGTCCTTGGGGGAACGGCCGGTATAGATGCCGGTCATCACGTTGACCGCGCCCAGCTCGCTTTCCTTGCCCACGTCGTAACCGGTCAGGGACGGATCCATTTCGTCCTTGTAGAGCAGTTCGTAGGAGGGATTATACACGATTTCCTTGGTGCCGGTGATGCCGTACTTGGTCAGATCGATGTTCGCCATACGCTTAAACCCCTTTTCTTATCAATTAGAATGATACAGAATTGTACCGGAGGCCGGAAATCCCCAACCTCCGCCTTATACAGTATATCACAATGCTTTCGGGCGGTCAATGCTGAAATTGTGTCAAAACGATTGCCTGATCCAATGGATCAGGCATCAAAATCGTAATGTTTCTGTTTTTCCGTATACATGGCTTTATCCGCGTTGCCCAAATACAGTTCCGCCTCGTTTTGAATGGAGACCGCGCCCGCGGGAACGCTCCGATAGCAGCCGATGCTGACCGTGATCTGATAATTTTTCCCGGCGCGCCGCAGGCTCTGGCTGATCTGCTCCCGGAGGTGGCGCATATACGTTTCTTCCATCGCCTGGTCATAGTTTTTCGCCAGCACCACAAATTCGTCCCCGCCGGTGCGGATGCAGATTTCCTCATGCCGGGCGCTGCCGCGCATGGCGCCGGCAATGGTGCAGAGGCAGAAATCTCCCTCCGCGTGGCCGTAGCGGTCGTTGATCTTCTTCATATCGTTCATATCGATCAGGAATACGGCCAGCTCCGTGCCCGCCGCGCGGCATTCCTCGTAATACGTTTCAAAGAAGCGGTAATAGCCCCGGCGGTTGTAAAGCCCCGTCAGCACATCCGTCTGGTAAAGGTATTCCAGCTCCTTCACCGTATCTTTCAGCTGATTCCGCAAAAACCAGTTGACCAGGATGGCGCTGATGCTCACCAGCCAGGATTTGATATGAAGCTGTCCCAATTCCTTGAGTTCCGGATTCACGATAAAATATCCGAGGAAGTATTGCAGATGGTGAACGGGGAAAATGTAGTACGGCCGGTCGTCGTCCATCATTTCCGCGGGGAGCAGCTGGCCCTTGGGCAGGCTTTGCCGTTTGACGGGCTGCCCGTGCCAGATGCCGCAGACCACGTCGAAACGCTCATTCCGCAGGGATTCCTGATCCTTGATCATTTTCTGCTGTTCCCAGCCGTGGATCAGGCACAGCACGGCGTCCTTGAAGCCCGTTTCCCGAAGGCACCCTTCTTCGATCTCATGAAAAATATCTTCCACGGTGTCGTCTACGGCGCCGCCGAGCACCAGATTGGTATTGGAAAACGCTAAGCTTTCCAGGTTGGAGACCGTTCGGATATATTTTTCCCGGATCAGATCCCGCTGATAGACCCCGAAAGGCTCGCAGCCGCAGGACTGGCGGCAGCAAAGCGTTCCGGGAACGGCGGTGACAGGCTTCACTTTTTCTCCGCGCAGCAGCTTTTTCAGCGTATCCATGCCGGCCTGGCCCACGCGGAAGAAGGGCTGGGCGGAAGTGGTCAGGGACGGTTCGTTGAACCGCGCGCGCAGGATGTCGTCGTACCCCGTAACGATCACGTCTTTGGGCACCTGGAAGCCCCTGTCTTCCAGCGCCTGAATCACGCCGATGGCGGTATAGTCATTCACGCATACGATGGCATCCGGCAGTTTTTTGCCGCCCTTTGCAGCATAATCCGCCACGATGGCGTCCACGATCTCCGGCCCGCATTCGGGCCGGAGCGTGCCATAATAAATCCGGCCGTCGCCTGCCGGCAGATCATGCGCCGCCAGAACATGCTGGAAAATATCTATGCGTTCCTCGCAGAAGGAACGTTCCCGCTGCCCGGCCACATGCACCATGTCCCGGCATCCGTGCACACTGATCAGGTGCTCGATCAGCTCGGCAAAGGACAGCGCCTGGTCGTTGACCACGCTGGGCGTTCCCTCTTTGACCGTGCCCAGCGTAACCACCCGGCAGGGCGCCTCGTTTTTCAGCCGGTCGATGGGCTCGATAAAGGAACCCGTCATATAGGTGTCAAAGGTGATCAGCGCGTCGTATTCCTTCAGATCCGGCAGCAGATAAACCACGAACTCACCGATGTCGTAGTCCTGATACCGGTCATAGTTCCGGCTGGTGTGGTTATCCGCGAAGCTGGTAAAGAACAGGATTTTCAGGTTTTCCCCGCAGGCAGCTTTCAGCAGGCCCTCCACGGTCTCCCGAACCATGTCCTCGTACAGCGCGGATATAAATACGGCGATTTTCTTACGTTCCATGCGGCAGCGCTCCGATCCTGACAGTGACCCATCAATTTATGCAAAATGGATCACAAACGTTCAAATGAAATCTATTTCATTATAACAGATAACCGTTTTATTTTCAATGATTTGCCAATTATGACATCAGCCGTGATAAAAAAATCGCACAAAATGAGCAAAAAAGGAGGACGGCTTGCGCCGTCCCCCCAGGAGTTCAGGTTACTTTTTCAGCCTGGTCAGGCGATCAGATTTCGCCCAGCGCGCGCTGATGGATTTCGGTCAGTTCGCTCAGACCATAGGCTTCCAGCTGAGCGCAGTAGGCGTCCCATTCGGCGTTCACGTCGGCTTCGCCGGAGACCCACTGAGCGATCTTGGACTTGACGTAGGTGTTGATGTCGGTGGCCAGGATGGAGGCACGGTTGGTGTCTTCTTCACTGGTGGCCCACACGGCGGGGAAGTGTTCGTTCAGGTAAGGAGCGTAGGCGGCGTCAGCCAGGTCCATGAAGGAGGGCTCCACTTCGGTCTTGCCAAAGCCCAGCACCTTGTTGTTGTGATAGTAGCGGGGCATGGACTGGGTGAAGATGTTGCCCCAGCCGTACTTTTCGTTGGTGGCGTCATCCCAGGCGCTGGTATCCAGTTCGCGGTAGAGGCCTTCTTCCAGCTTTTCGATCTTGATACCCAGAGGGCCGGACTGAGACTGCTGGCTGTTGTCGGCGGTGAACAGGTTGTCGAACCAGCGGATGATGATGGCGGCCTTTTCTTCATCGCACTTGTCGGTGATGACGGCCTGGGTACGGAACAGGGTGACGCCGTAGGAGTTGCGGTGATAGATGGGGTTCTCGCAGCCCTTCAGAACGGGCAGCCAGGTGAAGGCGTTCTCGCCGTACTTTTCGTATTCGGGAGTGCCCTTGGCATAATTCTCATAGAAGTCGCCGGGGCCATAGCCGATGGATACGCCGTACAGATCCTGCTTGCCCTTGCCCTTCCAGGTTTCCAGGTCCTGGGTGAAGATTTCGGGGTCGATCAGCTTTTCGGCATACAGGTCAGCGAAGAATTCGATGAACTGCTTGTATTCGGGCTTATTGGCGTTGAACTGGATCTTGCCGTCCACCAGGGCGAAGTAGGGATAGTCGCTGTTGCCGCTGTTGGCGTCCACGCCCCACCAGCCAGCCAGCATACCCAGGGACAGGTTGTTGGGGTCGCCGGAGAAGGGGATTTCGTCGTTGGGGTCGCCGTTGCCGTTGGCATCCTTATCGCGGAAGGCGATCAGAACTTCCTTCAGTTCGGCGGGGGTGGTGGGCATATTCAGGCCCAGACGCTCCAGCCAAACCTGGTTGATGTAGGGCTTGAAGGTGGCCATGGGCTCGCTCACCACGTAGGGGATGGAATAGATGTGGCCGTCCGGCAGCGTCATGGACTCACGGACGCCGGGGATATCCAGCACTTCCTGAATGTTGGGAGCGTACTTGGCAATCAGGTCTTCCAGAGGCAGGAAGGTCTGGTCGCCCATGCCCAAATCAATCAGGTCTTTGGTGCCCAGCAGCCAGCCCGCGATCACTTCGGGATAGCTTTCGGTGTTCAGGGCGATGCCCAAACGCTCAAGCTGGGTCTGGTAGGGGTTCAGGTCGAGCACCACGTGCACGTTGGTCTGGTCTTCCAGGATGGGGTAGATTACCTTGTCTTCCGGCATACCGCTGTCGTCGATCATCAGGGTGAATTCGGTCTTTTCATTGGTGATCGGCAGACCGGTGGCGTTGAATTCCGCCAGCGCGGGAACGCTGGTGAACACCATCAGCAGGGCCAGTACGAGGGCCAGTTTCTTCATAAGGGGTTCCTCCTTATAGAATATTTTCAGGGCGCTCCGCGCCCTTGGGAACGAAAGGGGGGGTAACGGTACGTTCACAGGCGGTCTTCGGCTGCTCATCCGCAGCCTCAATCGGCGCGACTGTCCTTCATGGGCAGATCGCTTGTTTCGGCTGATTTCGCACCCGATGAAATTCCCGCCACAGGCGGTCATCGGCTGCTCATCCTTTGACGGAGCCGATCATGACGCCCTTAACGAAGTGCTTCTGCACGAAAGGATAGATAATCAGCACGGGGATGGAGGAAATAATGATCAGGGAGTACTTCATCATTTCCTTCAGGGCCTCCAGGCGTTCCTTTTCAGCAAGCTGTTCCTCCGTCATCACGGTTTTGGACATGTTCACGGAGTTTTGCAGCAGGATGTTGCGCAGCTCCATCTGCAAAGGCCATTTGGTGCGGTCGGATACATACAGCAGGGCGCTGAAGTAGCTGTTCCAGTGGCCCACGCCGTAATACAGGAACAGGATGGCCGTGATGGCGCCGGACAGGGGCAGCACGATGTGGAAAAAGAATTTGGTGTTGCCGCAGCCGTCCAGCTTGGCGGCCTCCATCAGTTCGCTGGGAATGTTGGTGGTAAAGAATGTGCGGCCCACGATCATGTTGTACACGCCCAGGGCTCCGGGCAGAACCAGCGCCCACATGGTGTTGAGCAGGCCGGTATCCCGCACCACCAGGTAGGTGGGCATCATGCCGCCGCCCACGAACATGGTAACGATGTAAAACAGGGTGATGGGCTTGTTCAGGGGAAAATCCTTGCGGCTCAGGGCGTAGGAGGTGGGCAGGGTCACCGCCAGGTTGATGGATACGCCCACGGCGGTGTACAGCAGGGAGTTGAAGAAGCCGCGCATGACGGTTTTGGCTTTGAATACTTCGTTGTATCCGTCCAGGGTGAAGCCCACGGGATAAAGCACCACTTTGCCGCCCGCCACCGCTACGGGATCGGAGAAGGAGGAAATGATGACGAAGTACAGCGGATAGGCTACCAGCAGAAAGATGATGGTGAGGATAACGAAAATGACGGCGTCATAAACCACGTCGCTGCGGGTGCGTTTTAAGTGCTTTGCGCTTTCCATGCTTCTTCCCCCTTCCTTACCACAGGCTGTTGCCGGACATCTTGCCCGTAATGAAGTTTACCGTTATCAGCAGGATGGAGTTCACCACGGAATTGAACAGGTCGATGGCTGTGGAGAAGGAAATATCCCGGTTGATCAGACCGACCTTGTAAACGTAGGTGGAAATGATTTCGGACACGCCGATGTTCAGGTCGTTCTGGAGGGCGAACGCCTTTTCAAAGCCGATGGAAAGGATGCTGCCGCAGTTAAGAATCAGCAGCATGGTCATGGTGGGAGCCAGGAAAGGCAGGTCGATATGCAGCACGCGCTGGAACTTGGTGGCGCCGTCCACAATGGCGGCTTCGTGGTATTCGGGGCTGACCCCGGCCAGGGCCGCGAAGTAGATCACGCTGCTCCAGCCCATGCCCTGCCAGATGCCGCTCCACACATAGATGTGACGCCACATGTAGCTTTTGCCCATGAAGTTGATGGCCTCGCCGCCCAGGGATTTGATGACCGTGTTCACTACGCCCACGCGGGGGGAGAGGAACAGGATCAGCATACCGCACATGACCACGGTGGAAATGAAGTGGGGGGCGTAGGTGACCGCCTGGATGACCTTGCGGTAGCGCTTGTGCCGCAGGGAGTTGAGCATCAGCGCCAGAATGACCGCTACAGGGAAGGAGGCAACCAGCGAATACACGCTCAGCAGCAGCGTGTTGGTGATGGTGGTGCCTGCGTAGGCGGAATTGAAGAAACGCTCGAAATTCTTCAGGCCCACCCAGTCGCTGCCCCAGATGCCCTTCTTCGCTTTATAGTTGCGGAACGCGATCTGCACGCCGTAGATGGGGATGTAGTGATAGATGGTGGTAATGACGATCCCCGGCAGGCAGAAGAAAAGCAGATCCCAGTTGCCCTGCATCCGCTGCAGGAACGAGCGCTTCTTCTTCACGGGCACAGCATTTACAGTCATAGCGTGGTTCCCTCCCTCATAGAAAAATAATGAAAATATTCACCAATTCCAATAAAGCCGTATTTCTTATTCTCAAAAATTATCATAAATATTCTAACACAGCGATCAAAGATTGTCAATCCCTCACAAAGAAAAGATTTAGCAAGAATCTCCAAAATCAAACACAAAAAAGCCCCTCCGAGCGTAGATTCGGGGGGCCGATTTGTGCCGTCAGGCGGTCGCTTCCTCCGCTTCGGAAATCAGTTCTTCCAGCGTCTGATACAGACGGTCCGGTTCCACGGGCTTGCTCAAATGGGCGTTCATGCCCGCCTGGAGGGAACGCTGCACATCCTCGTCGAAAGCGTTGGCGGTGAGGGCGATGATGGGGATTTGCTTGGCGTCCGGCCGGTCCAGGGCGCGTATGGCGGCGGCGGCTTCCAGGCCGTCCATTTCCGGCATGCGCACGTCCACACGGATGCCCGCTTCGTCCAGCACCATGCGGGCGTGCTCGGCGGCGATTTCCTCATCGTCCACCACCAGAACCCGCAGTTTGCCCGGCTCCAGCACGTTTTCAGCGTCGTACCCCTGGCGTTCGCAGTTTTTCAGCGTTACCGCCACGGTGAATTCGGTGCCCACGCCCTTTTCCGATTCCACGCTGATGGTGCCGTTCATCATTTCCACGATGCTCTTGGTGATGGCCATGCCAAGGCCTGTGCTGCCAAACTTGTTCTTGGTGCCGCTGGCCTCCTGGGAGAAAGCCTCGAAAATCTTGGGGATGAATTCCTTATC
Source organism: Clostridia bacterium (assembly GCA_017448975.1). Lineage (GTDB taxonomy): Bacteria > Bacillota > Clostridia > Christensenellales > Aristaeellaceae > RUG563. Next base: position 9,503 of record JAFSKN010000035.1, on the reverse strand, counting down.
CATGCCGATGCCGGTATCCTTGATGCGGAATTTCAGCGTGGACTGATCCTCGAATTCCGCCGTCCGTTCGATGGACAGGGTAACGCTGCCGGGCGCGTTTGTAAACTTGATGGCGTTGCTCAGAATGTTGATGAGCACTTCCTTGAGCTTCATATCATCGCCGATGTAATAATCGTCCACCGGGCCGAGCATACGGCATTCGTACTTGAGACCCTTGTCGGCGCACTGGGACATGACCATGGTGTTGATCTGCTCCAGCATGGCGCTGAAGGAAAACTCCTCCCGCCGCAGCACCAGCCGACCGGACTCGATGCGGCTCATATCCAGGATATCGTTGATGAGGCTCAGCAGATGCCGTGCGCTGCCGCCGATCTTTTCCAGATAATCCCGGGTCTGGGCTGACAGGGTTTCATCGTGCAGGGCCAGATTGTCCAGGCCGATAATAGCGTTCATGGGCGTGCGGATCTCATGGCTCATGTTGGAAAGGAAGGCCGTTTTGGCTTTGCTGGCTTCCTCGGCCATGGTCAGGGCTTCCGCCAGGGCCTCGTTTTTCGCCATGCTTTCGCGCATTTCCGCATCGATTTCGGTAAAGCCCAGGCCCACGGCGTGCACCATATGGTCGTTGCGTTCCGTGGCCCGGCGCACGCCCGCCATGCGGATCATTTCATAATATTCCCGGCCCTGCCGCCTGGCAAGGTAGCGGTAAGCGATGATGGGCTGGGTGGCCAGGCTTTCCCGGATATTGTCCGGGGCGATGAACTGCAAAAAGCCTTCCCGGTATTTTTCATTCACGCAATGCTCGGCGTACCAGGTAAAGCGCTCCAAATAAGGGAAATGAATCCCCTCCTGGGTCTGCTCCTGATCGCTGGGGTCGCCCCGGAAGCATACGCCGTCGTTCTCATCCAGGTTCACATGATACACGCTGCGGTAGTCGGAGGCCATGGCGGTGATCATGCTGTGGGCCTGGGTGCTGGCGTTGCTGATATATTGCCGCAGGCTGTCCCGCAGGCTGGAAATGCGGTTGCTCAGTTCCTGTACGCCGCCCTGGTCGTTCTCCGTCTCGGGCAGCATGGCTTTGCCTGTGCCCCGGGTAAATTCCCGGATCACGCTGTCCATATCCTCCGCCAGGCCGGTCAGATTGTTTTTCACCGTAGCCATCTGCTTCTCGTACTGGCTGGTCAGGTACAGGGTAAGGGCGACGACAATGCCCAAAAACACCAGACAGCCCACGATGATCGTCACCGTATTCTGATCGATCTGCCCTTCGTACCAGCCCGCGTTAAAATCGGCGCCGATGATGCCCGCCACCTTCCCTTGGGAATCGAAGACCGGGCTGTAGGCGCTGTAAAAACAGCCCCAGCGGTCCACAGAGGGCTGATCGTCCACCGCCGGGCTGCCCTTGCTGGCGGTATACAGCGCGTCGGTGTACTGAATGGAAGAGCCGAATTCCGCCGGGTCCTCCTCATCCGGATCCAGGATGAAAACGAACTGCCGGTTGCCCATGTCCCGGATGCAGTAAATGTACGCCAAATTGATGTTTTTCTGGAAGCACGAAAGCGTGCCCATCATGGCCTGATACTCCGGCGTATCCTGATCCGCCGCTTCCAGCTTTTCCAGGATATCCCCGTCCAGCATGGCTGCCGCCGTATTGACGATATCCAGCATCCTGCCGTCAATCAGTGTTTTCATGGCGTCATGTGCCTGGATCGCCAGCAAAGCCCCCAGCCCCAAGTTCGTGGTGAGCAGGAGAACGGCTACCAACAGCACGGCCCGGACGCGCAGGCTCATTTTTTTCCGAAGAATAAGCGATTCCCCTTATCCGCGCCGCATTTTGACCCTGCATGGCTTCCGCGCGAGTGAAAGATAGGTGGTTATATTATCACATTTTCCATAATAAAGGAAAAAAGCGCCGGATGCAACAAAAAAACGCCGGGGCCGTGAAAACCCCGGCGGTTCCGATTTTTTATTCGCCGTCCTTCTGCACGAAGTCTTTCATCACGTAGCCGGTCAGGTCGTCCAGGCGCACCTTGAACCACTGTGCCCCTTCTTCCTCCAGCACGATGAGCTGCTGGCCGTAATACAGCTGCCGCAGCACCTCCGCCTGGGTGTTGGGCGCGGCCCGCATGTTCAGGTAGGAGTTGACCCCGATATTGGTCACGTTCACTCTGTACTGGCCGGGGCCAGGCGTTACGGTCAGCGGCTGCGGCGTGGGCCGGGGCGTGGGCGTGGCGGCGGGGCCGGGGGTGGTGAGGAAAGTGCGGTCCAGGGCCGTGGGCGTGGCATAAGTGTACTTCACCGCCGACACCTGCATGCCGGGATAGTAAAAGCGCAGAATCTGGTCGTACTTCCAATGGTACACGTCCGCCATGCGCTGGGCGCCCCGCTGGCTCATGCCCACGCCGTGGCCGTAGCGGCGGGATTCCAGCACAAAGGCCGTATCCGTTTCCCGCACGGTGATCAGCTCGTTCCTCCCACCGTTGATGGACAGGTCCAGGGCGCTTTCTACCAGCGGGAAAATATCCAGCGTGACCAGAACAGGCTGCGGCAGCGTTTCCATGGCCGACCACCGTTCCCCGGTACCGCTGATTTTTTCCGGGACCTCCGTAGGCGCGGGCGTTTCGCCGGTGAGCACGGTAAAGATGGAGATTTCCTCTTCCCCGTCGTCCGCCAGCAGCCGCCGGGCCTGCACGGTGAGGGAAAGGCGCAGCAGGGTCATGATTTTGGTGGGCGAATCCGTATACAGGGGTAGGGCGGTTTCCGCGCCGGCGATGCCGGTGACGCGGATATGCTCCATATCCCCGTCGTAGCCCCGGCTTTCCAGGATCTCGGAAAGGGCCCCCAGCACGGGCGCTTTCAGCGCGCCTAAGGCGTCGTTGCTGGAAAGCTTTTTGGGCAGGCTCGCCTGCTTCACCGTGCTTTCCGGGTTTTCCAGATCGTAGGGGTCGTCCGCCATCACCAGATAGCTGTAATCTCCGCTTCCCCACACGTGGGAGGCCAGCTCCGTCTGGCCGCCGTTGCTGGCGGAATAGAAGCACTCGGCCAGCGCGCCTTTATAGAAGCCGCACAGGCCCTCCGTTTCCTTCACCGCCTTGGCGGCGTTCACGTTCTGGGCCTTGACGCCATAGTAGGCCTGGTCGTTGGTATTGTCCACCACGTCGTAATCCTGATTGGAGCCCACTTTGCGCAGAGCGTAGGTGCGGGCCGCGATGGCCTGGGCTTTCAGCGCCTCCACGGGGAAGCTGTCGCTCATTTCATAGGGCACTACGCCCAGCAGATATTCTTCCACCGGGGCGTGCAGCACCGCCCGCAGCTGGCCGTCCCGGATGGACACCGCCAGATCGCCGGGGTGCAGTTCATACGCCCCGTTGATCCGCAGGCCGTTTTCCTGGCCCTTTTCCGCCGCGTGGCGCACCAGGGTCAATTGCTTTCCCGCGTCCAGGGCCATCCCCTCGTAATATACCATCAGCTTTCCGGCGCCGGAAATGGCGATAGTCAGCTTGCAGCCCCGCTGGAAGGAAAGCTCGTTCAGGGTATAGCTGCCGTCCAGGGAAACTTCCATGCGGTTGGTCAGGTTCAGCCGCGTCAAAAGCACCCGCACCATGCCGGTGTTCTTTTCCGCCCGGGCTGGCAATACCTGCGGCACCAGCAGCATCAGCACCAGGGCCAGAGCGGCAAATCGATAGCGAATTTTCAAGTGCAGCGCCTCCATCCAGTTGTTTTTCTATTGATATGACGGAACGCGGTTTATATTTCTTCATTTCTCCGGCAAAATCCGATGCAGCAGATTGAAATCCCGTACCGTGGACAGGCTGACCCAGAACAGGGCGTAGGCCTGTTGGAAGCCGCACACATCCCCCCGCTCGTTCAGCAGGGAAAAGACGATTTCACTGCCGGGCACGCAATCCCGCACCGCGTTGATCACCCGGGCGTCGGCGCTTTCGCTGTAGGAATCGGCGGCGAGCACCTGCTTTTCCCCGTCCACAACGCGCGCCCCTACCAGGGCCACGATGTGCCCCGGCCGCAGGTTGCACAGCGCCGCGTCCCCCGCCGTCAAACGGTCAAACAAGATGTCCACATCGTTGCGCAGGCCGTCAAATTCGTAGGAAAAGCCGCATTTCCGGGCCAGCCCCTGCTTTTCCATAGCGGACAGCAGCCCCGGCCGGTCCGTGCCGTCGTCCCCCCGCCCGCCGTTCTGGCAGGAAAAATCCGCCAGTTCCTCGGGGTCCACCTTTTCCCCGCCCAAGCAGCAGGCGGCCATGGCCGTGGCAAAAATGCCGCAGCCGGAATCTGTCAGGGTGCCGTTATCCTGCCATGCATAGGGATGGATCCATTCCCGGCAGCGCTGATTGTACAGAGTATAGTTGATTCCATGATAGGAAACCGCAATGGATTTTCCGGTGACATTCATAAAGAAACGCTCCTTTTGCATGCTTTTTCGATTTCATCTATCTTATTATATCGAAAAAACGCGAAAATGCCAACGGAAAGTTTTTTCTTTTACTGTGCCGCCACATACTTCCGCATATGGTTCAGGGCGTTTTTTTCCAGGCGGGACACCTGGGCCTGGGAAATACCGATTTCCCCCGCCACCTCCATTTGGGTGCGGCCCTCGAAAAAGCGCAGGCGCAGGATCTTCTTTTCCCGGTCGTTCAGCTTGCGCATGGCCTCCTTGATGGCGATGTGCTCCAGCCAGCTTTCGTCGGCGTGCTTATCGTCCTTCACCTGATCCATGATATAAATGGCGTCTCCCCCGTCGTTATACACCGGCTCAAACAGGGAAACGGGATCCTGAATGGCTTCCAGGGCGAACACCACGTCCTCACGGGGCACGCCTAACTCTTTTGCCATTTCCTCCACGGTGGGCTCCCGGTTCAGGCTCACCACCAGCCGATCCCGGGCCTGGAGGGCTTTATAAGCGGTATCCCGCAGGGACCGGCTGACCCGGATGGGGTTGTTGTCCCTTAGATACCGCCGGATCTCTCCGATGATCATGGGCACCGCGTAGGTGGAAAAGCGCACGTTCTGACTTACGTCAAAATGATCCAGGGCTTTGATCAGCCCGATGCACCCCACCTGAAACAGATCGTCCGCGTTTTCTCCCCGGCCGCTGAACCGCTGCACCACGCTCAAAACCAGGCGCAGGTTGCCCCGGATAAATTCTTCTCTCGCCTGGCGGTCCCCGCCGTGTACCAGCGGAAACAGTTCGCGCATGCGTTCATTGGTGAGTACGGGCAGCGTAGCGGTATCCACGCCGCAGATTTCCACTTTGCCTGTTGCCATACTGACACCTCCGTCAAAAGCAGTATGGCACCGGAAAGAATAGGTTATGCGCAGAGCGCCGGGAATGATTTTACGCGCCGGGCGGGGCAAAAAATGTCAATTTATGCGTTTTCCTTTTTCCCCCATTCCCGGCCCGCCCGGAAAGCAAAGGCGGCCATCCAGGCAGCGCACAGGGGCAGAACATCTTCGTCCACGCGGAAATGGCCGCTGTGGTGGGGATAATCAGTGCCCTTTTCCCGGTCCGCGATACCCACCTGGGCGTAGCAGGTGGGCGCGATGCGCCCGTAGTTGGCAAAATCGTCCCCGATCATCATGGCACGCTGCGGCTGCACTGACGCTTCGTCCGTAAGCTCCAGGGCGCACTGCCGGGCCAAATCCGCCGCCCGTCCGTCGTTTCGCACCACGTCGCTGATCCTGCGGTTTTTGAATTCGGCCTCGCAGTGATACGCCGCCGCCACCTGGCGGATGACGTTTTCCGTTTCCGTTTCGATAAGCGCCCGGGTTTCCTCATCCAGGGCCCGGAGGGTACCGGACAGCTCCGCCCGGCCCGCGACGATGTTGCCCACGGTGCCCGCGTGGAAGCTGCCGATCGTCAGCACGGCGGGCTGCATGGGCGATACCCGGCGGGAAACCACCGTTTGCAGGGACTGCACCAGCGCCGCCCCGGCGGTGATGGCGTCGCGGCATTTTTCCGGCGTGGCCCCGTGGCCGCCCGCCCCCGAAAGGGTAATGGTAAACATATCCACAGCGGCGCTGACCGTGACCGGAGCGATGTGCAGCGTGCCCGTTTCATATGGGCTCCACACGTGGATGGCGAAAAACACGTCCACATCGTCCACCAATCCCGTGGCGATCACCTGATCGGCTCCGGTCTCCCCTTCCTCCGCAGGCTGAAAAACCACCTTGACCAGACCGTGCAAAGCGTTCTGCCGCTCCAGCAGCATCCGGATGGCGCTCAGGCCCGCCGCCATATGGGCGTCGTGGCCGCAGGCGTGCATGACGCCGGGATGGAGGGAAGCAAATTTCGATCCCGTTTCCTCCTGGACCGGCAGGGCGTCGGTGTCGCACCGGATGCCGACGACGGCTCCGGGCAGCGCGCCCTGCAAGCACGCGATGGTGATATGCGCGTCCGGCGCGGCATAGGGAACGCCCCACTGGTCCAGCGTTTTGCGCAAAAAAGCGTGGGTTTCCGTTTCCTGATAGGCCACTTCCGGAATTTGGTGCAAATGGCGGTACAGCCCCACCGTTTCTTCTTCCATGGCCCGGGCTGCCTGATACCAAATGTTTTCCATCTTCTTTCCTCCTTCTTTCGATCAGCCTGCGCTCTGTTCTGCTGTGACCGGTCCCGTTTTGATCCGCAGTGCGCGCATGACGCGCCGGTAGCAGGGGAACAGGAACAGATCCGCCAGCACCCAGGCGGCGGGGTTGGCGAAGCACGCGCCCGTAAAGCCCACGGCGGGCACCAGCAGCACCGCCACGGCGGTGCGGGCGATCATTTCAAACATCCCGGCCAGCATGGCCACCCGGGTGTAGCCCATGCCCTGAATGGACAGGCGCACGATGTTCACAAACAGCAGGGGCACGTAGAAAGCGGCGTTGATGGTTAAAAACTGCGCGCCCATATCCGTTACCTCCGTTTCCGCCTGACTGTCGATGAACAGGCCCAGCAGGGGACGGGCGAAGAACAGCACCACCAGAAATGCCAGCGCGCAGTAGACCGTGCCCAGGATGGCGGCGTCCCGCAGGCCCTCGTTCACCCGGTTCAGTTTTTTCGCGCCCATGTTCTGCCCCGCGAAAGTGGCCATGGTGGAGGCCAGGGCGTCGAACACGCAGGCGAACAGGGCGCTCAATTTGCCGGCCGCGCTGACGGCGGCCACGGCGTTAACGCCCAGCCCGTTTACAGAGGTCTGCACCATGACGGAGCCGATGGCCGTGATGGAGAACTGCAGGCCCATGGGCAGGCCCACCCCAAGCATTTTTCCGGCGGTGGACAGGGAAAGCCGCTTGTCCTCCGGCTGGAGGCGCAGGATGGGGAACCGGCGCTGCATCACGATCACGCAGCCGATGCCCGAAACGAGCTGGCTGATGGCCGTAGCCACAGCCGCCCCGGCCACGTCCATCTTGAACATGATGATCAGCAGCAGATCCAGGGCGATATTCACCAGGGACGCCAAGATCAGAAAGAACACCGGCGTTTTGCTGTCGCCCAAGGCGCGCAGAATGCCGCTTGCCATATTGTACAGCACGCAGCAGGGAATGGCCGCGAAAATAATGCGGATGTAGCTGGCCGAGGCGTCTAAGATTTCCTCCGGCGTGTTCATGAGCCGCAGCAGCGGCTTGCAAAGGAGCGTGGCGGCCAGGCCAAGCGCGACGCTGAACACCGCGCTGAGCACGATGGCGTGCCATACGTGGCCGCGCAGACTCGGTTCGTTCTTCGCGCCGAAGTCCTGGGCGATGGGGATGGAGAAGCCGGAGCAGAAGCCGAGGCACAGGCCGATGATGAGAAAATTGACGGAGCCGGTGGCGCCTACCGCCGCCAGCTTGGACGCGCCTAAGTAACGGCCGACGATGGCCGTATCCACAAAGCTGTATAACTGCTGAAACAAAACGCCGAACAGCAGCGGCGCGGCAAAGGAAACCACCAGCTTCATGGGGTTTCCGTTGGTCAGATCGCGGGTCATGGTACGGGACATACGCTGTTTCCTTCCTTTTCCGCAAAGCTCGTGCTTTGCAGGCACTTTATAGCACGTTTCGCGTCATTGCACAAGCGGGGAAATGTGGTCGGAAACAGGCCATTTTCATTCCTGCTGATCGATTGATTCGTTCTCTGCCCGCGTCAGTCCGTCCGTGCCCGCCAGATACGCGCACACCTCCCGATTTTCCGTAAAAGCCCGTATTTCCTTTGGGAACGCGGAAAGCGGAACGCTGCTTTCTTCCCCGGGCTCCAGCGGCGCGCGCAGGGGAAGCGGCTCGCCGTCGGCCAGCACAGCGGTAACGGATGCCTCCAGCGGGTTATACAGCCACAGCCGCCCGCCGTCGTGCCAGGCCATGACAAAGGCGCCTGCCCTGAACAGGCAAATGCCTTCCGTTGGCGCTCCTTTCAGCGCGCGGATATCTTCAAGAAGGGTTTTGCCGGTACCGCCCTCAAAGGCGTGCAGGCCCATGACCGTTCTGACATTTCTTTTATGCGCGCCCTCCGCCACCCGGCGCACCCAGCCCCCGTCCTTTCCGTAGGCCTGGGAATAAGCCATGGGAAGAACGCAATCATACAGAACGGCGGCGTCCTCATAGCTTTGGCCGTAATGCAGATCGGCAAAAGCGGTATCGTCATACGCGCCCTCGGGCATCAGGGCGGCGCTGACCATGATTTGCTTCCTTTCAGCGCGAATCGGCAGGATCAGTTCCCGGGCAAAGCGCCTTACGTCCTCCCGCCGGACCCGGGCCATGGCGCGGACGCTTTCATCGCCCGCCCGCAGCGCGTCGAAGATGCAATTCTCCTCGTTCTTTTCTCCCCGCAGGAAGGTGCGGTCCATCAGGGCGCGCACATGCGCCATATCCGCCCCGGCGGCAGCGTAACGCATCACATCCTTTTCGTCCCAGCCGTAGGTCAGATGGTTGTATCGGATATAATCCAGATGCAGGCCGTCGATGTCGTAATTCCGCGCCGCTTCCCGCAGGATGCCGCGTATATAGGAAAGATACCCTTCGTCCGTCAGGGAAATCAGTCCCTTATCCTTTCCCCGCACATAATGGCAGCGCCCGCTTTCCGGGTGAAGGGCTTTATAGTGCTCGTCGTTGGCCGAAGTAAACCAGGCGTGCACCCGAACGCCCCTGTCATGGGCGGCGGACAGCACTTCCCCAAGCAGATCCCGTTCCTGCCCCCGCGGCGCAATGCCGCTGCGGAAGGAAACCCGGCCGGATAAGCCCTTGGTAAGAAAAAAGATATCCGTGACCCCCATTTTGACGCAACGGTTCAGCGTTTTTTCCGCTCCGCTTTTTTCTACAGTTTCCGGCCACAGCCAAACCCCGAGAACCGGCATGAAACAGCCGCCTCCTTCAAAGCTCTCGTATAAATATGAAATTGGGATTTGTGGAGGAGACGTTGGGGGCTCTCCGCCCCCAGTTCCGCAGGCTCAATAGTCGCAACTCCCCTTCATGGGGAGATTGCTCCTTTTCGCCTGATCTCACCGCCGATGAGATTCCCGCCACTGGCGGTCATCGGC
>JAFSKN010000034.1 GCA_017448975.1 Clostridia bacterium | reverse complement strand
GCGTCCTTTCATGCATCACCGGGAACCAACTTCCTTTTCCCTTTCAAGCGGCTTCCGGGTAAGAGGTCCAGGAGGTGAAACCTCCTGGTGCAGGTGCGCGAGGGCCGCACAGGCCCTCGCTTCCTTGTGACTTAAAGTGTTTATTTACGAATTGCACCTGGAAAGAATGTATTTGGCTTTCCGGTAAGTTTGTGGTATGATAGGAAAGGTGGAAGATCGGGCTTTGACCGTCGCCGCCGCGACCGGCGCTTTTTCAAACAGGAAAAGAAAGAATGAAGAACCGATGAAGAATGAACTGCGTTCCGCCGGGCTGCTGTTTCTCACGGCGGCTATCTGGGGCTTTGCCATGGCGGCCCAGCGGGAGGGCAGCCGCTATTTGCAGCCCTTTACCTTTAACGCCTGCCGTTTTACCTTGGGAGCCGTGGCCGTGCTGCCTCTGATGCTGCGGGAAAACAAGCGGCAGGCCATGCCCTTTACCGGACGTCAGGCACTGTCCGGCGCTGTTCTGGGCCTGATCCTTTTTTTCGCCTCCCTGCTCCAGCAGTCGGGCGTGGGGGAAGCCGGGGCGGGCAAGGCGGGATTCCTCACCGCCCTGTATGTGGTGCTGGTGCCGGTGCTGGGGGTATTCATAGGCAAAAAGACCAGGATCACTACCTGGCTGGCGCTGGTGCTGGCCCTGCCCGCTTTGTATCTGCTGTGCGTGCCCAAGAATGAAGCCTTTTCCCTGGCCCCGTGGGACGGGCTGCTGCTGGCGGGGGCGTTTTTCTGGGCGGCCCATATCCTGGCTACGGATCATTTCGTCCGCTCCGTGCCGCCCCTGCGGCTGTGCGCGGCGCAGTTCGTGTTCGGCGCGGCGCTCAACTGGGTGTGCGCCCTGGTGTTTGAAACGGTGTCGGGGGAAAACCTGCTGCATGCCCTGGTGCCGGTGGCGTACTGCGGCATCATGTCCACGGGGGTGGGCTATCTGTGCCAGACCTTGGGGCAGCGGGGCGCCCGGCCCGCCTTCGCGGCGCTGATCCTGTCCCTGGAATCGGTGTTCTGCGTGATCGCCGGGGCGCTGCTGCTGGGGGAGAGGATGGACGGCCGGGGCTATATCGGCTGCGCCCTTATGCTGGCGGCGGTGCTGCTGGCGCAGCTGGGCTCGCTGCTCATCCCCGAAAAGGAGGAAAGCCATGTTTGAATTCGATCAGGAGGCCCGTATCTATGGCGTCACCGCCGTGGAAAACCGCTTTCTCCTGGATTATCTGCCTGCCGCCAAGGGCGATTATGTGAAGGTGTATCTTTGGGGGCTGTTTGCCTGCGCCTGGAAGGGGCCGGATTATACCCTGGAAGCCATGGCGGAGGAGCTGGAGCTGCCCGTGCCGGAGATCGAAGCGGCCCTGCGGTATTGGGAGCGGCGGGCTTTGGTTTCCCGGATCAGCGGCGATCCGCCGGTCTATCGCTTTTATTCCCCCAACCAGCGCCAGACGGCGGCCGCCGGGGGGCTTTCGGTGGATACGGATTACGTTTCTTTCGCGGAATGTGTGTACGCCGCCTTTGGCGACCGGCGCAAGGTGAGCCCCGCCGAAATCGCACTGGCCTGGGAATGGGTGCAGGACGTGGGGCTGAGCCAGGAAGCGGTGCTGATGCTTTTGCAGCACTGCATCGCCCAGCGGGGGGCGCATTTTTCCTTCAAGTCGGCGGAAAAGCTGGCCGTGGCCATGCGGGAAGCGAATGTGACCGGCCCGGAGGACGCCGAGCATTTTTTGCAGCACAGCCAGAACGTACAGGACGGGGCCAAAAAGGTGCTGTCCCGCATGGGCAAGCGCCGGGCCGTGACGGAGGACGAATTGGCCCTGTATGAAAAATGGACCGGGGAATGGGGCTTCGAGCCCCAGGCCGTGCTGGACGCCTGCCGGGAAACCACCGGCGGCGATCCCTCCTTCAAGTACTTGGACGGCATCCTGAACCGGCTGCATGGCCAGACGGACGCCCGCACGGGAGAAGGGATGAACCAAAAGCTGGCCGAAGAAAAGGAAGAACGGGAAAAGGCCCAGGAGGTGTTTTCCCGCTTGGGCGCGAAGATTTCCGGCCCCGCCGCCGTGACGGCTTACCGTTCTATGCTTTCGGAGCAGCCCCACGGGGTGCTGCTGCTGGCGGCGGACGAATGCCTGCGCACCCACAAGAAATTGGACGATATGAAAGCCCTGCTGGCCTCCTGGCGAAACCGGGGATTGACCTCGGAAGAAGCCGTGCGCCAGTACCTGGAGAAGTACCGGGAAGCCAACCTGGCCCTGCGGGAACTGTTCGAGGCCTGCGGCCACAGCGGCAGGCCCACGGAAGCCGACAGGAAGCTGTACGAAAAATGGCGGGGCTGGGGCTACGGCCCGGAGCTGCTCCGCTGCGCGGCGGAACAGGCCAGGAATGCGGAGGGCGGCAAAATCGCCTATTTGGACAAGGTGCTGGAAATCTGGCACGGCGCGGGCGTCACCAGCGTGGAGCAGGCCCAGGGCAGGCGCAGGCAGCAAACCGCGCCGAAAACGAAAACCGTCAGCGCCCAGCAGTACGGCCAGCGGCAATATACCGAAGCGGAGCTGCTGGCGGTATCCGACGATCTGATCGAGGAAGCGAGGAAGCAGCGTGGATAATCAGGTATTGGCACGGGTGGCGGAAGCCTACGAACAGCGGCAGGCGGAAAACCGGCGGGAGGAAGACCGGCGGCGGCAGGAGATCGCCCAAAACCATCCCGACCTGGAACGGCTGCTTTCCGAGCGCCACCAGATGATCCTGCGCTCGGTGCGCGGCGCTTTTGCCGGGGCCGTGCCCAACCACCCGGAACGGGCCATGGAAGAATACAACGAAAAAATCGCCGCCCTGCTTGCGGAAAAAGGCTATCCTTCGGATTACCTGACCCCGGTGTGCCTTTGCCCCCTGTGCGGCGATACGGGGTACGTGTACGAAGGCCCGATCATGCGCCGGTGCGCGTGCTTTCAGGCGATATATGAAAAGGCCCTGGCGGAAGGGGGACAGGGGCGGGAGAATAAGGCGTCCTTTGCCCGATTCGACGAAGCCCGCTTTCCCGATACTCCCCTGCCGGGCACCGACGTGACCCAGCGGGAATACATGCGCGTGGTGCGGGACCGGTGTGAAAAGTATGCGGCCGGGGTGCCGGATGGGCCGGTGAAGACCCTGCTGCTCCACGGCGGCAGCGGACTGGGGAAAACCTTTCTGCTGGAGTGCGTGGAAACCGCCGCCCGGGAAAAGCATGTGGACACGCTGTATACCACGGCCTACGATCTGCTGCACGCCTTAAGGAACGCCTTTTTTTCCCGCGCCGGGGAGAGCGCCCAGGCATACTTCGACGTGCCCCTGCTTTTGATCGATGACCTCGGCATGGAGCCCCTGATGGAAAACATCACGGTGGAGCAGATTTACAACCTGCTCAACGCCCGCCTGAGCCGGGGGCTGTATACCGCCGTGAGCACCAACCTGAGCCGGGAGGAGCTGCGGGTCCGGTATACGGAAAGGGTGTCTTCCCGCCTGCTGGACACCCGAACCGGCATGGCCATCTTTTTTCAGGGCAGGGACATTCGCCTGACGCGCGATTCAGAGGCAGCAGGCTTAAAAATGTAAATATATTACATTCCAATTCACTTTTTTTTCATGCATTTGCGCGTTTTATGGCTCTTTTGCTGTGGTTTTTCTTGTTTCGGCGCATGTTTTATGCTATAATATAAACGGCGTTTAAGCAAATGACAGCATAGCGGCCTCCAATGGGAAAACTGAGGACCAGTAACGAAGGGAAAGCTGAGGAAACGGCATGGAGCTATACCGGCCAACGGAAGAAGAAGTGCTGCGGGAAATGCGGCGCGTAAAAAGAAAAAGCAAGCGCAAGCGGCTGGCCTGGGGCTTGCTGATTTGGTTTACCCTGGCGGCCGCTTCGGGCTGGTATGTGTTCAATCAGTTTTATACCCTGGCCGTGGTGGATGGCGCGGGCATGAATGGCACCCTGCTCAGCGGCAGCGTGGTGCTTTGCCGTCGCACCCATGGGGCACGGCCCCGGGTGGGCGACGTGATCCTCTTTGAGCACGGCAGCGGCTGGCAGTTCAAGCGCGTGGCCGCCGTGGGCGGCGACAGCGTGGCCCTGAGCCAAAATGGCAGGCTGTGGATCAACGGCAAGGCGGTGGCCGATTTCAAAAGCGATTTTTCGGGCTATGATGCGCAGCTGGCTTTGCAGCCCATTACGGTGCCGGAAGATTCCTTTTATGTGCTGGGGGACGAATACGGCCTGTCCGTGGACAGCCGGAGCCCCGATTACGGCTATGTGAAAGCGGAAGAAATCCTGGGCGTGGCGGAATACACGCTGTGGCCGCTGCACCGGGCCGGCAAACAGATCCGGTAAAGTGCGCCGGGCGATAAATGAAGTGGAAGGGACAGATTGATGAAGAGCTTCTTTGGTCACCTGGCGTGTCTGCTGGCCGTTCTGGCTGTGCTGTTTTTCGTTCTGTATCCTCATCTCAGCGATCAGAGGGAGCAGGCGCAGCAGATATCACTGATAGAAAGCTTTGAAAAGCAGGTAAAATCCATGAGCGATGATGAGGCCGCCGATTTCCGGGCCGCCTGGGAGGCGTACAATCAGGCTTTGGCCGCCGGCGCCGGAGAAAAGCAGCTTCCGGAAATCGAAACGGTGAACGGGCTGATCGCCGTGCTGGAAGTCCCTGAGATCGGGGTGCGCCTGCCGGTGTATCCCGCGGGAAACAGCCAGGCCAGGGATACGGGCGTGATCCACGCCGCCACCAGCGCCCTGCCTACCGGGGAAAAGGGAACGCGCACGCTGCTGGCCGGAAATAACGGACGGCTGACCCAATTGGATAATCCCTGGATCGATCCCTGGCTGGAGAAATTTCAGCTGTTCAGCGCGCAGCTGCTGCATCGGCTGGATCAGGTAAAGCAGGGCACCATCATGTATCTGTTCACGCCCTGCGGCGCCCAAGCCTATGAGGTGGTGGAAACCCAGAAGACCCAGGCGGGGAAGATCCGCATGCCGGAGGGCGAAAACGCCTGGCTGGCCGTGATGACCAACCTGGGCGGGCAGGAGAGACAGCTGGTTTACGGAAAACGGCTGAGCCTTCCCGCCAACTCCGTCGTGCTGGAACACGGCGACGGCGCGTCTATCCCGTCGGACGCGGCGAACGTTCTGCTGATCGGCTCGCCTGTGCTGGCGGCGGGACTGGTGTTCATGTTACTGGTGGAATTGTTCAGGCGGCGGCATTACCGGCTGCCGGCTGACAGCAAAAAGCGCAACAGTTCTGAGGGGTGAGGGTATGAAGAAAAGGCTTCTGGTTTGGCTTTTGATCGCCCTGCTGGCGATCGGAATCATCTTCCCTGTGATGGCTGCGGATCGCCTTGGATCGCTGACCATGGATCTGCCGTCCAACGTGGCGGAGAAGTACAAGGATCAAACGGTGAAGATGAGCCTGTATAAGATCGCCGAATGCTATGTGGACGCCAATAACGGCGTTTCCTGGGGCATCGTGGAGCGGTACGCCGGTCTGACGGGCAAGATCACGCAGATCATGGAAGACCTGAGCAGCGGCAATGATAATTCCCAGATGATCGACGAGGTCATTACTTCTATCTCCCTGATCATCAAAAACCAGAACGTCGCGCCGTATCAGGGCCGCGTGTCCACCATGACGGAGAAGGGCAGGATCCAGTTCACCGGCCTTTCCTCCGGCCTTTACTATGTGGAAATGAGCGAAGGCCCGGACACGCTGTTCATTCAGTCCCCCCTGGTGCCGATTCCCTTCTACCTGACCATCGAGGGGCAGACGAGCATCCTGTACGATGTGGCGGTGAAGCCCAAATTTGAGGACGAGGAGCCGACGCCTACGCCGACCCCGACGCCTAACCCCACGCCGACCCCCACACCCAGGCCCACACGCACGCCGACGCCCCGGCCTACCCGTACGCCCACGCCGACCCCGACGCCCAGGCCAACCCCAACGCCCACGCCTACGCCGGTGATCACGGCTCCGCCGCCCACAGAAACGCCGGCCGGGCCGACCCAAACGCCTGGACCTGATGAGCCGCCGACGCCCGGGCCGTCGCCCACGCCGACGCCCACCTTCGTTCCCGCAGTCACGCCCACGCCGTCGCCCAGGCCCACGCCGACCCCGACGCCGGACCTGAACGCCACACCCACGCCGGTACCTACGCCGAGCCCCTATATCCCCATCGAAAAGAGAACGCCCGCCCCCACACCCACGCCGGAACCCGGCGAAACGCCGAAGCCCACACCGCCCGGCCGGGGCGATCCCCTCATTCCGATCGATGATTACGACACCCCCTTGGGCCTTGGCGCGATCATCAATCATGTGGGCGACTGTTTCGATTGATTATTTCTGAAAGGATTGGGTGACGATCCATGAAAAGAATCGATCAAGGCATGAAAAAAATTCTGTGCCTGTTGCTGGCTCTGTCGCTTCTTCTTGCCGCGCTTCCCGTTGCCGCGCTGGCCGAGGACGGTTGGGACGATTGGGAGGAATGGGATCTGTGGGAACCCTCGGATACGCAAACGGAGGAAGAAACGGAAGAAGAAGAAATCGAGTTTCCGGATGAACTGCGGGTGGGCCACCCAACCGTTATGAAGGGCGATTTCTTTACGGAAATGTTTGGCAACGATACGGCGGATATCGACGTGCGCGCGCTGATCCACGGCTACAATCTGGTCAATTGGGATCAGGAGCAGGGCACGTATGTGATCGATACCTCCGTAGTTGCCCGCGTGGTCGTCAACGACGACGCTGCGGGGAACCGCACCTATTTCATGGCGCTGCACGAAGACCTGTATTACTCCGACGGCACGCCCATCACAGCCTGGGATTACGCCTTTTCCCTGCTGCTGATGATGAGCCCGGAGATCGAGCAGATCGGCGGCAAAATCTATCGGGCTGAGCATATCCTGGGCTACAACGAATACATCACCGGGCAAACCTTCGCTTTAGGCGGCGTGGAGGTGCTGGATACCTACCAGCTGGCTATCACCCTGGATCACGAATTCCTGCCGTATTTCTTTGAAATCGGCCTGCTGCTCTGCTGCCCCTATCCCATCCATGTGATCGCCCCGGGCTGCAAGGTGTACGACGACGGCTACGGCGTGTACATCGGAAACGAGGACAGGTCCAATCCCGAGCCTGTCTACACCGCCGAACTGCTGCGCAGGACCATCCTGGATCCCGAAACGGGCTATAACAGCCATCCTTCCGTGGTGTGCGGTCCCTATGTGATGACGTCTTACGACGGCGTGACCGCCTGTTTTGAGAAGAACCCCTATTTCAAGGGCACCATGGACGGCGTGATCCCCACCATCGAACGCATCAGCTTCACCGTGGCGGATAATGATACCCTGATCCAGCAATTGGCCGACGGGGAACTGCACCTGGTCAATAAGGTGGTATACGGCCCCACCATCCTGGACGGCATGCAGAACGGCCCCAGTAAGGGCCTCCGTTTCTCTCCTTATCCGCGCATCGGTCTTGCCTTCCTGACCTTTACCTTCGACTGGCCCACGGTGCACGAAGAGAAAGTTCGCCAGGCCATTGCCTGGTGCATGGACCGCGACGCCCTCACCAAGGCCTACTGCTCGGACTTCGGCCTGCGGGTGGATGGCTATTACGGCATCGAGCAGTGGGAATACCTGCTGATCAACGGCCAGCTGGATTACCCCATTGACAATGACCCCAATAATCCCCTGCCCGACGAGGAAGTGGAAAGGCTCACCGAGCAATGGGAGGCCCTGAACCTGGATAACCTGACCGTCTATACGGTGGATACCGACCGGGCCAACCAATTGCTGGACGAAGCGGGATGGACCCTGAACCGCGCGGGAGAAGCCTACCGCCCCGGCGAGGACGACGTGCGCTGCAAAGTGATCGACGGAGAGCTCATTGCCCTGAATCTGTCCATGATGTATCCGGCGGGCAACCATATCGCCGAATACATGCAGGAATACATGATCGATAATCTGAACGCCTGCGGCATCCTGCTCACCCTGGTGCCCACGGAGATGGAAGAACTGCTGCTCACCTACTACCGGGAAAAGCCCCGCACCACGGATATGATCTATCTGGCCACCAACTACCACGTGGTCGTCGATCCGGCCATCACGTACAGCTGCGACAGCACCCCCAACCATCTGATCTGGAACAACACCTACAGCGACGATGAGGAGCTGTACCAGCGGGCTGTAGACATGCGCAAAACCCCTCCGGGAGCCCTTTACGACTATGTGGTCAAATGGATCTCCTTCCAGGAACGGTACAATGAGGTGCTGCCCTGCATCCCCATTTATTCCAACATCTATTATGATTTCTACACGGAATATCTCCAGAATTACTATATCACCGCCCATGTGACCTGGTCCCAGGCCATTTTGGAATCCTATTTCGGTTTGGCTCCGGAGACGAGCCCGTGGGACGATTGGGACGAGGAAGAATTGGGCGAAGACGAAATGCTCTTTGACGATTGATCGGTATCTCCCTGACGGAGAGACGGAGGATGGGAACAGTGGCGAAAACGAAGCTGAAGCGCATGGACCGCTTCGAGTTGCTGGAATTGATCTACAATATGCGGAAGGCCAATCTGGAATTGACCGAGCGCCTGGAAGCGGCGGAGAAGAAAATCGAGGAGCTGAAAACAGAGGCCGACCAGCGGGTGGAAGCCGTGCGGGCCGAGTATGTGCAGCGCATCGACGAGCTTCGTATGCAGGGCTCGGCCAAAGAGATGCAGAAACGCCTGCTTGAAATCGAAGAACGGATGATGGCGTTCCAGCGGATCATGGGCAAGGATGAGGCGGACGAAAGCCAGGAAAAGACGGCCATCGAGGAAGATGAACAGGCCGAATGCTTCCCCCTGCCCGATTTTAACGCCCCACAGCCCGCCCCGACAGCGATCCCGGATGATCCCCAAGCGGAAGAAGCAGACTTTCCCCTGGAAAGCGGCGGTGAGCCCGGGGAAAGCAGGGAGTAAGCCATGGCAAAGCGAAAAAAACAAACGCCCTTTCCCGATCTGGACGCCATCCAGAACGAAATGCGCCGTGCCAAAAGCCAGAGCAAGTACCATCAGGCCCTGAAAAGCACCGCCGGTACCATCGTGGTGGTGGCGGCTATCGCGGTGCTGGTGGCTTCCATCTTCCTGCCCGTGCTGCGCGTGACCGGCACCTCCATGCAGCCCAATTTTGCTCCCGGCAATGTGCTGGTGGCCCTGAAAACCAATGAATACGCCCCCGGCGACGTGTGTTCCTTTTACTATAACAACAAGCTGATCATCAAGCGCGTGATCGCTACCGGCGGCGACGTGCTGGAAATCGACGAGGACGGCCGGGTATCCGTCAACGGTCTGGTGCTGGATGAATCCTATGTGCATACCTATGATTTGGGTCTGTGCGATATCGAGTTTCCCTATACGGTGCCCGCCGAGCAGCTTTTCGTCATGGGCGATAACCGCGCTTCCTCGGTGGACAGCCGCGTGCAGGCCTTCGGCTGCATCAGCAAGGAAGAACTGATGGGCAAAGTGGTGCTGCGGGTGTGGCCGCTGCAAAACTTCGCGTATTACGGTATTTAGAAAGTAATCTTATGGGGGCTTCTTCAGCCCCCATGCCCCCGAACCAGGGCCCGCCTGGGCCCTGGACCCATCTCCAGGTCGCCTATTATCGCTCCTGGGCGGGCGGCAAAGCCGCCCACGGTACGCGAAGCGCACCTGAAAAACGAGGATATGACCAGGAAAAAGCTCGCTTTTTCCCTGGCATATACCTCGTTTTTCTTTGCCCAGGAGCTTGCTATTTATTTTTCCCAAGCTGGCGCGAATTGTTTGCTTTTGAGTGTTCGTTGTTCGCCTGATGGGGTGCAGGGGATTGTATCCCCTGCTGCGGGGTTTCAGGGGCCGCAGAGGCCCCTGAGGGTCTTTAAAAGAAGCTCTCAAATGTCTCTTCGGACAGAACGGTGACATGATGCTGTGAAAGCAGCTTCGCGGTGATTCCCTGGCCGGGAATGAGCGCGCCGGAGAAAGTGCCGTCGTACACCCGATCCGTGCCGCAGGAAGGGCTGCGGGCTTTGAGCAGGGCGCAGTCGCAATGCAATAGATCATACAGGCGCAGGGCTTCCGCCGCGCCTTTTTCATATTGCGCGGTCACGTCCCGGCCCAAATTGCTGATGACCCGGCTGTTTTTGATTTCAGCGGGCGGCCGGGGCGTGGGCAGACCGCCTAACTGCTCCGGGCAAACGGGAATCAATTCGTGCTTTTCCGCAAGGCACATCACCCGGTCGTTTTGCTTGCTTTGCCCATCGTACCGGCAGCACAGGCCCAGCAGGCAGGCGCTGACCAGAATCCTCACGCGATTTCCAACGCGATTTCCATCATCTGGGTGAAGGTTTCGCGCACCTCCTGGGCGGTCAGGCTTTCGCCGGTGAATACGTCATCGGAAATGGAGAGCAGGGCCAGGGCGTTCTTGCCCGCCCAGGCAGCGTTCAGGTACAGGGCGTAGGCTTCCATTTCCACGCACAGCACGCCCAAATCCTTGAGGATGGCGGGGGGCTTGGGTTCGCTCAGGTCATAGAAGGTATCGGTGGAGTACACGGGGCCCACGAGCATTTCCACACCCATTTTCCGGGCCGCGGCCACGGCCTTTTCCAGCAGCGCGAAGGAGCAGCAGGGAGCCAAATTGCCCTTGAAGCCGAACTGCGCCCCGTAATTGGAATTGGTGTAAGCGCTCATGCCCGCAACCACGCCGCGCAGATGCAGATGGGGGGAAATCATGCCGCCGGAGCCTACGCGGATGATGTTCTGCACATCGTAATGGTTGAACAGCTCATAGGAATAAATGCCGATAGAGGGCATGCCCATGCCGCTGGCCATGACGGACACGCGCTTGCCCTTGTATTCGCCGGTGTAGCCCTGAATGCCGCGTATATTGTTCACCAGCACAGCGTTGGTGAGGTAATTATCCACGATGAATTTGGCCCGCAAAGGATCGCCGGGCATGAGCACGGTGGGGGCGAAATCCCCCTTCTGAGCGCTGTTGTGCAGGGTGGGCATGGGGAAGTCCTCCTTTGATAGCAAATCGTCGCTGTTGATTTCAATTATAAACCGGAACCGGCATTTTCGCAAGGAATTTCCGAAGGTCAAAAGAATTCGTCCAGCAGGAGATAATAGCGCATTTTGTCCCAATTCATCTATCTTTCTCCCGTGGAGCCGATGCCGCCCCGATCCGGCGCGGACAGGATTTCCACCGTTTCAAGACGCGCGTCCGGCATTTTTTTCATGAGGCGGAATTGACAGATGCGATCGCCCTGCTCGATATGGGTGTCCCGCAGGGCCACGGCGGAAAAGTACCATAGATCGTTGTCTCCGCAATAGCTTTCATCGATGACGCCCACGCTGTTGGTCATCAGGATGCCCCACTTTTTAAAGGTGGAGCTGCGGGGGGCCACGTGGGCTTCATAGCCCGCGGGCAGCTTCATGGATACGCCTAAGGAAATGAGCCGGTACTCCCCGGCTTTCATGTCCACGGTTTCCGCCGCGCGCAGGTCGATCCAATCCCCCTGGGGCAGCTTTTCCAGGGGTGGAATATCCGCGTGATAACGCACCTGGATGGTCAGGGGAGCGTTTTCCTGCATGGCAATCACCTTTTCATACGCATTTTTGATGGCCTTGATGTTGTCTTGTACGGAGTTTTCCGCGTTCAAGCGAAGAATGGGGCAGGAAAGGCGCGGAAGCCCCTCCTCCACCATATCCTCCGTGCGGTCTGCCACGGTGGCGCGGAAGCGCTGCTGCTGGGCGTACATGTCCCCGCCGGGCAGCACGCGGCTGCCGAATTTGTCGATCTCCCGACCTTCAATGCGCTGCAAGCGGGTTTCCTTCGGCGCGGAGAGTACCACGGCCAGAGCATAAGCATCATTGATTTCTTTTCCCCAATCGGCGCGGACGGAGGCCAGCACGAAGCGAGGACAGCGCCGGATGTCGGCAAGCATCAAAGCCCGCACTTCCTCCTTGGTACGGCTGGAAGCGTAAGGATTGGCGGCGGGCTGAAAGTAATAATCCTCCACGTCCATGCGAAGATAACCCAATTCCTGGGCTAAAATCCGCGTCAGGGTAGATTTCCCGCAGCCGTTCAGGCCGCATATGACGATACCAAAGCGTTGATTCATTTGATGCCGCACCTTTACTTTTTGTAACAGCGGGAAACCGCTTCAAATTTCTCCGCCTTTTCCATTCGCAGGCGGTTTTCGGAAGGGGTCTGGGGGAACTGCTTTTGGCACAAAAGCGGTTCCCCCAGCAACTCCCTTTTTTACTCCTCGGAAATTTCGTCCAGGGTCATGGCGAAGCCGGGGACGCACTGGCTCATGAAATCCTGGACTTCGGGCAGATCGACCTGATCCAGGAATTTTTTCACGGACTTGCGGGCGGATTCAAATTCCAGATTGCCGCTTTTCCGTTCCTCTAAGCATTTGATGTAGGCGCAAATGCGGTCGGCGGCCTTGACGAGCTTCCATTCGTCGGTGGATTCGTCGTGGGCGATGAGGGGCGTATAATAGTCCCGCAGATCGGGGGGCAGCATGGAAATCAGCTTTTGGGCGGCGATGTCCTCCAGCTTGTTGTATTCCGTTTTGATGGCGGGGTTATGGTGTTTGATGGGGGTGGGCAGGTCGCCGGTGATGACCTCGCTGGCGTCGTGGTACATGGCGAGGGCCATCACGTATTCGGCGTTGTAATGCTTTTGATAGCGCACATTGCCCATCACGGCGATGGCGTGGGCGATCATGGCGGTTTGCAAAGCGTGCTCCATATCGTTTTCCGGCAGGGTGTTGCGCATGAGGCCCCAGCGGTGAATAAATTTCATACGGTTGATGTAGGCAAAAAAATGATGCTCCATGGTGATATCTCCTTGACATACGTTGGGAAGATGATATAATGATGGAAACGCATCCGCTGGGGGCGCCGCGCAAGCGGCTGAGAAGCACCCCTGGAACCTGTGTAGATCATCCTACCGTAGGGAAGCGGCGCGCGGACAGAGATGGCCGCTGTTCGTTCTTCCCCACATGCGAGATGAGCATGTGGGTTTTTGTATGCCGGATGCGGCAAAAGAAAAAAACGGAGGTAGAAGACATGAATCTTTTCCTTGGATCGGCTTTAGCCGAAGAAACACCTGCCTGGAGCGAGGAATTAGTTGAAAAATTCACAGAAACGCCAGGCAAAGTATGGATCGCGGTGGCGGCGCTGGCGGCTATTGCGGCAATCCTGTTCGCCGTGTCCCGCTCGAGTAAGCGCTTCAATGCCAAAATGCTGTCGATGGGCGCGTTGAGCATTGCGCTGTCCTTTGTGCTCAGCTGTATCCGGCTGTTCAGGATGCCCACGCACGGCAGCGTCACCCCAGGCTCTATGCTGCCGCTCATGCTGTTTTCCGCCTGCTACGGCGTGGGACCCGGGCTGTTGGCCGGGCTGGCTTACGGGGTACTGCAGTATTTCCAGGATCCGCAATGGCTGAATACATGGCAGTTCATTTTTGATTATCTTCTCGCTTTTGCGGCCCTGGGCTTGGCTGGAATCGCGTGGAAGAAGAAGGACCAATGGCTGTACGTCGCCATTCCCATCGCGGTGCTCGGACGCGCGGTTTCCGCCATTTTAGCGGGCATTATGTGGGCCTATGAGTACCTTGATTACGGGCTGAAGATCGGAAATATGGAGTTTTCATCGCCCGTTCTGTACTCCATCGTTTACAATGGCGTATACCTGATTCCCGAGGTGGCCATCTGCCTGCTGCTTGCGCTGCTGATCGCAAAACCGGTGATGAAGATCATGAAAGCGAAATAAACGGGGAAAAGCACCTTGAAAGCCATGCGCTTTCAAGGTTTTTTTCGCTCAAAAAGCGCCCTGAAGAAGGATCAGCCCCGCTCCTTGGCGATTTCGGGGCTTTCCTCCAGCACCCGGTACATCTCGGCGGCGTTTTCCTTGCGCACCACTTCTTTCACGTCGGTGATCTCATAGCGGCCCACCCGGTTGCCGAAGCGGATCTCCATGACGTCGCCTTCCTTGATTTCGGCCCCGGCCTTAGCGACCTTGCCGTTGATGGTGACGCGGCCGCCGTCGCAGGCTTCCTTGGCCACGGTGCGGCGCTTGATGATGCGGGAAACCTTCAAATATTTATCCAGACGCAAAAATACTCACCTCTATAAGAAAAAAGTAAATTATTCAGTCTCCAGTGAAAAAAACGCCGGAGTAACGGCATCAACGGGGGATCGTCAAGGGGGCACCCCTTGACTGAAATCCGTACCGGCGGCATGTACGCCGGGAGGGCCGAAGCGCCCGGGAAATATGCCCTTGGGCATATTTTCAGCGGAGGCCGGGCCGGAAGGCCCCGAGGGGCACGCGGGGGGGATGAAATCCCCGCCCGCGGTTACTACGAATCCGAAGGATGAGTAGTAACAGAAAAGAAAAGCCGCGCCAGAAGGCACGGCTCAATAGCGGTTTGAATCAGTTCAGGCTGTCCTTCAGGGCCTTGCCAACCTTGAAAGCGGCGGTCTTGGTTTCGTCGATCTTGATTTCTTCGCCGGTGCGGGGATTGCGGGCGGTGCGGGCGGGGCGGACTTTGCTTTCAAAGGTGCCAAAGCCGACCAGCTGAACCTTATCGCCAGCCTTCAGGGTTTCGGTAACGACATCTACAAAAGCGCCCAGCGCTTTTTCAGCATCCTTCTTGGACAGCTCGGCCTTCTGAGCCAGGGCAACGATCAGTTCGGACTTGTTCATGAATAAACCCTCCATTGCATTCTTTGTGTTCGCCCGGAGTTAATTCTGCGGGCGGGTTTTGCTACGATTCCAGTATACATCCATTTCTGATATTGTCAAGTCCTGAAAGCGTTTTCCTGCCTGGAAAATCGCGGTTTCCATGGCAGAAAAACGATTTATGAACTTTTTCGTGGCTTTTTCCAGCGCTTCCCCGGCGTCGATGCCCGCCAAACGGGCGGCGTTGACGCAGGCAAAGAACAAATCGCCCAGCACTTCTTCCAGATCGCCGGCGGGCTTGTCCAGCGCCGCGCGTACTTCGTCGGCTTCCTCGTACACCTTTTTCAGCGCGCTCTTGGCGTCGGGGTGGGAAAAGCCCACGTCCTGTGCCTTCTTCTGCACCTTGGCGGCGCGCATGAGGGGCGGAAGGCCGGGGGAAACGCCCCGCAGCACATCGGATTGGGTTTTAAAGCCCCGTTCCTCCTTCTTGATCTTTTCCCAGTTTTTCAGCACGTCGTCTGCGGTCTCGCAGCGGTCGGTGCCGAAAATGTGGCGGTGCCGGGCGATCATTTTGCGGCAAATGTGGCTGGTCACGTCGGACAGCTCAAAGGTGCCGTACTGGCGGCCGATGTTGGCCTGGAAAACCACTTGCAGCAGCACGTCCCCCAGTTCGTCCGCCACGTGATCCCAGTCGCCCTCCGCCACGGCGGCGGCGGTCTCGTAGGCTTCCTCGATCAGGTACTTGCGCAGGGATTCGTGATTTTGCTCCTTATCCCAGGGGCAGCCGTTTTCTCCCCGCAAAATCGCCATGACCCGCACCAGATCGTAAAAGTCGAAGCGCTCCCGGGCGGTCAGCTCCACGGGCGGCAGCAGGGCGGCGCAGGTGTGGTCGTATTTCTTCTGCCGGTCCAGGTCGGCAAGGGGGATTTCCACGTACTTGCGGATAGGGGAATCGGAGGGCGGGAAGAACAGCACCGGCTGATCGGGGCCGTACCAGTCCAGCAATTGCAGCTTGCAGTCGCCCATGAGGATTTTGGAATCACATTCCAGAATCAGCAGGGGGTTTTGAATGGATGTGATCGAAAGGCTGCTGGCGGTCTGGATCTCGATCTTCTCCTGGGCCGGGGCGGCGGCCAGGAAAGGCGCGGACAGGGAAACGCCGGGCAGCACGGTCACGTCCGCCCGGGCGCAGAGTGCGGCCACCGTCTCGTCGGCGGACGCGTCGAACACCGCGTAGCATATCGCCTGCTCCTCCGCCGCTTGCAGCAGATACGCTACGGCGCGTTCCTTCAATTCCTCGAAATCCTCGCATGCCTCATGCAGAAAATCCAGCGTTTCAAATTGTACCCCGATTTCCGCCAAATAATCCGCCGCGTCGCAGCGCAGGCGCGTGCGCAGGATCACTTTTTCGGCGCTTTTGATGGCATTGATCGTGCCCAGGGTCAAATAATCCCGACTGCCGGGGCCAAGGGAAGTTACTGTAATTTGATTCACGATAATCACCTGTTCGTAGAAATGAATAGAACCCCTGGGGCCTCTGCGGCCCCAGACCCCGCACCAGGGAGATGATCTCCCTGGACCCTCGTTTGCGGAAATTACTTAACGCGGAGAGAAAGCAATTTCCCACCGTTGCTTGGAGGAAACAGCCAATCTTGCAGCCGGTGTGCTTCTGGCCCGGCCGCTGAAAGCG
Organism: Clostridia bacterium; assembly: GCA_017448975.1. Taxonomy (GTDB): domain Bacteria; phylum Bacillota; class Clostridia; order Christensenellales; family Aristaeellaceae; genus RUG563. The sequence continues at coordinate 36,760 of JAFSKN010000034.1, read as the reverse complement.
GCCAACCCGGATGCAAAACATCCGGGGAAAGCCGGGAAAATCCCAGGGGGAAAGCTCGCTTTCCCCTGGGGATTGTTCCTCGGCTTTCTGTGGGCCAGAAGCCATCAAACTTTCGTATCTCCCGGCAACAGGTGGATGTCGTTTGTTTTTTCTATCCAAGTTAATTCGCCAGGATGGGTCCAGGGCCAAGCGGCCCTGGTTCAGGGGTTTAGGGGGCTGAAGAAGCCCCCTGCTTCGCATTACTTGATAAACCTTCTGACCTTCGCGGGAAAATCCTCTTTGCTGATGGCTCCCGTTTTGAGGGCCGCGAACACATAGACGGCGGCGCCCAGGCCCACGCAGAGCAGGATGCCCGCGGTGAGCTTAAAGCCGTTCAGCTGCCCCGGATCGCCGAAGCCGAAATGCCAGAGGGCATAGACCACCCCTCCCATGAGGGCGGCGCAGGCAAAGGGCTTGATGGCCACATCCAGGAAGTTGAAGCGGTAGCCGGTATACTTGCCCACGAAGTACAGGTTGGGGATCATGCTGGCGGTGTAGCAGAGCAGCGATGCCCAGGGCGCGCCGTGGATGTCCACGCCGGGGATGCGCACCAGGGTATAGTTCAGGGCGATTTTCATCACCACGCCGACAACCAGGGTATACATGGGAATACGCTGCTTGCCTGCGCCCTGGAGGATGCCACTGGTGGCCTGCACCATGGTAAAGAGCACGATGGTCAGGGAGGAAATATGCAAAAGCTCCGCCGCCACGTCCAACTGGGGGCCGGTATAGCTGCCCCGGTAGCACAGGTACAGGATGGGCTGGGCCAGCAGGCTCATGCCCACGGAGCAGGGAAAGCCGATGACCGCCGCCATGCGCAGGCCGATGCCCGTTTCCTTGGCGACGTATTCCCGTTCGCCCCGGGCCAGCCCGCTGGCGATATCCGGCACCAGGTTGGTGCTCATTGCCATGGCAAGGGCGGTGGGCACGTTGATCAGGGTCAGCACCGGCCCGGCATACGCGCCGTAGCGGATCAGGGCGTCTTCGCTTGTCATGCCCGCCTCCTCCATGAGCTGGGTGAGCATGATGCTGTCGATGAACCCCGCCAGGGGCACGATGCAGGCCCCTAAGGTGATGGGCACGGCTACTAAGATCAGCCGCTGGGCAATGAACCGGTCGGATAGCGTTTCCCCGTCGGGCCGCTGGGGGATCAGGTTCAAGGCCTTTTCCGCCTGCTTATGCCGCAGCAGCATATACAGCAGGGCCGCGCCCTCCGCGATGGTGCCGCCCAGCAGTGCGCCCGCCGCGCCCAAGGCCACGCCGCCCTGACGCATGCCCCAGTAGGCGAAGGGCAGAGCGATGGCGACGCGCCCCACCTGCTCGATGAGCTGGGAAACGGCGGTGGGCAGCATGTTCCTTTGTCCCTGCAAAAAGCCCCGGAACGCGCTCATGGTGCACACGAAGAACAGGCTGGGGGCAATCGCTATATAGCCCGCTTTCGTCTGCGCCGTGCCCTGCCATGCCGCAAGCTGCCCGGAAAACACCAGCATGAGCAGGGTGGTCAGCAGGCCTAAGACGAACAGCATGCGCATGGCTAACTTGAAAATGCGACGGGCGTTCCTGGGGTCTTCCACCGTTACATAATGAGCCACCATGCGGGAAATCGCCACCGGCAGACCGGCGGAGGAAACGGTCAAAAGCAGGTTATACGCTGGGAATACCTTGTGGTACACCCCCATGCCCTCCGGCCCGATGAGGTGCGCCAGGGGGATGCGGTACAGTACCCCCACCACCTTGCAGATGATCCCCGCCACGCCCAAAATGGACACGCCGCCGATCAGGGTTTTTTGTTTCTGGGTCATAAAAGCTCCTTGCTGTTTTTCCAATATCCAAAATCCGCCTTCCCCATTCGGGGAAGGCAGGAAAATCAAATGTCGTTATCGGTGTTGGGTTCGGTTTCGGGGGTGGGGGATTCGCCGGTCCCGTCCTCGGGCAGGGCGTCGGGATGGAGTTCCGCCGGTTCTTCTTCCACGGCTTCTTCTTCCTTTTCCGCTCTTGCCACGGCCACGATGCGGCTGCCTTCGGCCACGCGCATGAGGCGCACGCCCTGGGTGGCGCGGCCGCAGACGCGGATATCCTGAACCGGGGTGCGGATCACCGTGCCGTCGTCGGTGATCAGCAGAATGTCTTCATCCTCGTGCACCATGAGCTGGGCTACCAGATCGCCGGTCTTTTCAGTCAGGTTCATGGCGATGATGCCCTTGCCGCCCCGGTTGGTTTCCCGGTAGGCATCGGGGTCGGTGCGCTTGCCGTAGCCGTTTTCAGTGATGGACATGACCAGGCAATCGTCCTCGATGACGCACAGGTCGGTCACCCGATCGTCCTCGGCTAAATTCATGCTCTTGACGCCGTGGCTCGCGCGGCCCATGGCGCGCACGTGGCGCTCGGCAAAGCGGATGGCCTTGCCCTTCTGGGTGCCCAACAGTAATTCTTCCCCGTCGTGGCACATTTCAACCCCGATCAATTCGTCGCCATCGTTGAGCACGATGGCGATGAGGCCCGCCTTGCGCAGGTTTTGGAATTCGGACAGGGCGGTTTTCTTGATTAAACCTTCACGGGTCGCCATGATGAGATACCGGCCCTCCGCCATTTCGGGCATGGGGATCATGGTGGTCACCTTTTCGCCCCCCGCCAGTTGCAGCAGGTTCACGATGGCAGTGCCCCTTGCCGTGCGGCCCGCTTCGGGGATCTGATAGCAGGTGAGGGTGTACACCCGGCCCTTGTTGGTAAAGAACAAAATGGGCTCGTGGGAATTGACGATGCGGATGTTCTCGGCGTAGTCGTCCTCCCGGGTGGTCATGGCGCTGACGCCCTTGCCGCCCCGGCCCTGGGCACGGTAGGTGGACTTGGGCAGGCGCTTCACGTACCCAAAGTGGGTCAGCGTGACCACCATATCGTCCACGGCGATCAGGTCGGCGATGTCGATTTCGCCCTCGATGGCGGAAATCTCCGTGCGCCGGGGATCGGCGAACTTGTTTTTGATTTCGGTGAGCTCGTCCTTGATGACGCCCAGCAGCTTTTGCTTGTCATCCAAAAGGGATTGGAGATAGGCGATGGTCTTTTCCAATTCCTGATATTCTTCCAGCAGCTTTTCCCGCTCCAGGCCGGTCAGGCGGGCCAAGCGCATATCCAGAATGGCCTGGGCCTGCTTGTCGGAAAAGTCGAAGCGCTCCATTAAGGTTTGCTTGGCGGTGGGGGTGTCCGGGCTGTGGCGGATGATGTGCACGATCTCGTCGATGTTGTCCAGGGCTTTGAGCAGGCCCTCCAAAATGTGGGCGCGGGCCAGGGACTTGTCAAGATCGTATTTGGTGCGGCGGGTGACCACGTCCTCCTGGTGGAGGATGTAATAATACAAAGCGTCCCGCAGGGAAAGCACCTTCGGCTCCCCGTTCACCAGGGCCAGCATGATGACGCCGAAGGTGTCCTGCATCTGGGTGTGCTTGTATAGGTAATTCAGCACCACCTGGGCCTGCACGTCGCGCTTGAGTTCGATCACGATGCGCATGCCGTTGCGGTCGCTCTCGTCGCGGATATCGCTGATGCCCTCCAGCCGCTTTTCATGCACCAGCTCGGCAATTTTTTCCACCAAGCGGGCCTTGTTGACGGCGTAGGGGATTTCGGTGACGATGATGCGGTCGCGGCCGGAGGACATGCTTTCGATTTCCGTCTTGGTCCTCGTCACGATGCGGCCCCGGCCCGTGTGGTAGGCTTCCCGGATGCCGCTGCGGCCCAAAATGATGCCGCCGGTGGGGAAGTCGGGGCCTTTGATGTGCTCCATCAGGTCGTCCAGGGTGGCGTCGGGGTTATCGATCAGGCAGATGCAGCCGTCGATGACCTCGCCCAAATTGTGGGGCGGGATGTTCGTCGCCATGCCCACGGCGATGCCGCTGGTGCCGTTCACCAGGAGGTTGGGGAACCGGGCGGGCAGCACGGCGGGCTGCATGAGGGTTTCGTCAAAGTTTGGGTAAAAATCCACCGTGTCCTTGTCGATGTCCTGGAGCATGAAGGTACAAATTTTGCTCATGCGGGCTTCGGTGTAACGCATGGCGGCAGCCCCGTCCCCGTCCACGGAGCCGAAATTGCCCTGGCCGTCCACCAGCATGTAGCGCAGGTTGAAATCCTGGGCCAGACGCACCATGGCGTCGTACACGCTGCTGTCCCCGTGGGGGTGGAACTTGCCCAGCACGTCGCCCACCAATCGGGCGGACTTTCGGTAGGGCTTATCCGGGGTCATGCCCAGCTCGTTCATATCGTATAAAATGCGCCGGTGCACGGGCTTTAAGCCGTCCCGCACGTCCGGCAGGGCGCGGTCCACGATCACGCTCATGGCGTAGCTGATGAAGCTCTGCCGCATTTCGTGCTCTAAGTCGGTGGGGATCAGTCTGTCCTGAATATCGCTCATGGAAGGTACTTCCTTTCAGGCGTGATTTTTTTCGATCATTATTCAAGGGGGATGTTCAATGCGTCCGCGGCGCGGGAAGGGATAAACTGGGCGTTGACCGTCACCGTGCCGTTGGCCGTGGGACAGAAGGTGACCAGGAAAGCGTACAGCCCGCCGTACTGCATGACCACAAAGCAGGGGGCGGACATTTCCTCGGGCTTGATGTAAGCGTCCGTCAGGCGCATGGCGGAGGACAGGGCCACCGTGGCAATATCGCTTTGATTCAACAGAATCGCGCCGATGCCTGTATAAATCCGCTGCTGCGTAAGCGCCGCCAGGGCGGGAGAAAGCCCGGCCTGCTCCAGCAGAACGGAAACCTCGCCGATGTCGTTGGAAGAAAGCGCGTTTTCACCGCAAACGATGGTCACGTCCCAGGGCTGGGTGAAATCCTGCATCTGAACCAGGGCCAATTCCTCCTGATAATCAGACGGAATGGATAAAAACGAAAGATAGGCTTCGCTGTGCAGCGCTTCGTTGAACAGCCCTGCCAGCTCCATGCTTCTTTCATACAGCGAAGTATAAAGGGGGGTGTCCTCGGCGAGCTTCACCGGCGCGGTATCCGCCAGGGCGGAGGGAACGAGCAGAACGAGACAAAGCAAAACGCATAGGAGCTTTTTCATGGTTCAATTCCTCTATTATGCCTTTCCCAGGCAGCGGTTTCCCCCAATATCTCTCAGGGCTTGATCAGTTCATCGGCGGAACGGGTATAAATCACCTGGGCGTTCACGCTGACGAAACCGTCCCCGGAGGGGTAATAAGTGATCAGCAGGGCGTACAGCCCGCCGTAATTCATCACGGCGTAATGGGGGCTGTCCAGCGTTTCTTCGCGGAGGTAGAAGCCCGTCACCTGGAGGGCGTCGGAAACGGCGCTGAACATGGTATCGCCTGCGTTGTAATTCAGCACCCGGGGCGCGCAATGGTACAGATCGCGTTCGGGGTCTTCTTCAATGAACCAGACTTTCTTCTTTTCCGGCTGGGGCTCGCCGGGGCTGTTTTCGCCATTGCCCGAATCCCAGTCGTCCCAATCCCAGTCCAGATCCCAATCGTCGCCCGAGGACGCGCCCGTTCCGTCCAGGCCGCTGTCCCAATCCAGATCCCAATAGTCCGCGTCGCTGCCGGTTTCGGCGCCGTCGTCGGAGGGCGGGGTGGAAGCATCCTCCAATGCCTCGGCGTCGCTGAATTCCAGGTCGGCGTCGTCTTCGACGTCCGGGGTGAGCTTGCCCGCCCGGAGATCGGCTAATGTCTGCGCGGCCTGGATGGCGTTCGCTTCCGCCTTGAAAGCCTCCTCCGCTGCTTTCGAGGCTTTGTCCGCCGCGGCGACCGCCGCCTCGATCCTTGCGGCGGCTGCTTCCGCCGCTACTTCCGCGGGGGTCTTTTCTTTTTTCCCTGTTTTCTCGGCGGATTCGGCGGCGTTCTCCGTTTCCGGCGTTTCTTCGGCTTCTTCCGCGGCGGCCCGGGCGGCTTCATCCGCCGCTTTTTTGGCTTCCTTCACCATATCGCTGGTTTTCTTCGCCGCTTGGGCGGCTCCCTTCGCCGCCAGGAAGGCTTCGCCCTTTTCCAAATCTGCCACCGCCTGGGCGGCGTCTTCCGCTGCTTTGAAGGCTTTCTCCGCCGCTTCGGCGATTTCCTTCGCGGGCTGGACGGCATCGCCTTCGGCCAGGCCGGCGGCTTCCTCCGCTGCCCGGAAGGCTTCTTCCGCCGCTTTCACGGCTTCATCCGCCGCTTTTAAGATTTGCTCTTCCGCGTTGGCTAATTTGACGATGGCCAATTCGTTGACCAGCTCCGCCGACCGAAGCGCCGCCCGGGCAGCTTTGGCTTCTTCCTCTGCTTTGAGCGCCGCCTGCCAGGCCTCGATCGTTTCATCGGGCAGGAGGTGATCGGCGCGCACGAAGGTCATACTGGTGGGCTGGGTGTAATCCTGCATGCGCAGAGGAGCCAGAGCGTCCAGCATTTCCTGTTCCGGCACGTTGGCGGCGGACAGCAGGAAGGAATGCCAGGTGCAGTCCAGCCCCCACTGAAAGCGCTCCGCCACGGTCAGGCTGTTTTCATACAGCCAGGCGTAGGCGGGGTCGGTTTCTCCCACATTGCGGGGAAGGTCCTCCGCAAAGGCGCAGGGGACAAGCAGACACAGACAAACGAAAATGCTAAGAATTTTCTTCATTTTTTGATACCCCCCTATATACAGATGGCTTTCTTGGAAAGCTTCCCCCGGAAACTTCCGGCCATCAGAAGTCCAGCACGGCCAGTTCGCTGTTCTGCTCAATGAATTCCCGCCGGGGCTCTACCTTGTCGCCCATGAGCAGGGAAATGATCTCGTCGGCGGCCATGGCGTCCTCCATGGTCACCTTCATCATGGTGCGGGTCTCGGGGTTCATGGTGGTGGTCCACAGCTGTTCGCTGCTCATTTCGCCAAGGCCTTTGTACCGCTGAATCTCGGCCTTGTTGTCCCTTCCCAGCTGGTCCAGCAGGGCCTGCAGCTCCTTATCGTCGTACACGTAATGCTCCTGCTTGTTCTTCGTCACCTTGTACAGCGGCGGCATGGCGATGTACACGAAGCCGTTTTCGATGAGGGGCCGCATGTAGCGGTAGAAGAAGGTGAGCATCAGGATGCGGATGTGCGCCCCGTCCACGTCGGCGTCGGTCATGCACACGATGCGGTGATACCGCAGCTTATCCATGTTGAACTCATTGCCCACGCCGCAGCCGAAAGCGGTGATCATGTTCTTGATCTCGGCGTTGATCAGGATTTTGTCAAGCCGGGCCTTTTCCACGTTCAGGATTTTGCCGCGCAGGGGCAGGATGGCCTGATAGTGCCGGTCGCGGCCGGTTTTGGCGCTGCCGCCGGCGCTGTCGCCCTCCACGATGAAGATCTCGCACTTGGCGGGGTCCCGCTCCGTGCAGTCGGCCAGCTTGCCGGGCAGGGAGGCGCTTTCCAATACCGTTTTGCGCCGGGTGAGGTCCCTTGCCTTGCGGGCGGCTTCCCGCGCCCGGGCCGCGCCCAAACAGCGCTCCAAGATGATTTTTGCCTCGTTGGGATGCTCTTCCAGGAAGGTGTTCAGCCCCTCGGACACCAGGGAGTCCACGATGGGCCTGACTTCGCTGTTGCCCAGCTTGGATTTGGTCTGGCCCTCGAACTGGGGCTCATGCATCTTGACGGAAATCACGGCGGCCAGGGATTCCCGGGTATCTTCGCCCTTGAGGTTGGCGTCGGCGTCCTTTAAGATTTTATAGCGCCGGCCGTAATCGTTGATGGCGCGGGTCAGAGCGCTTTGGAAGCCCATCAGATGGGTGCCGCCCTCGGGGGTGTGGATGTTGTTGGCGAAAGCGTAAATGTTTTCGTTGTAGCTGTCGTTGTACTGCATGGCGACCTCGACAGATACACCGTTTTTCAGCCCTTCCACGTAGATGGGTTCGGGGAAGAGCACTTCTTTGTTCTTGTTCAGGTATTTCACAAATTCCCGGATGCCGCCCTCGTAGTGGAAGGTGCGTTCCAGGGGTTCTTCGGGGCGCTCGTCCCGCAGGACGATCTTCACGCCTTTGTTCAGGAAGGCCATTTCGCGGATCCGGGCTTTCAGCACGTCAAAGGAAAAATCAATGCCGGGGTCAAACACGCCCTCCGGGTTCTCGGCGGAGCGGACGTCCGGCCAGAAGCGCACGGTGGTGCCCGTTTCCTGGGTGTCGCCGATCACGCGCAGGTCGTATTCGATCTTGCCCACGTTGTATTCCTGCTCGTAGATTTTGCCATCCTGGCGCACCTCCACCCGCAGGTGGCGGGAGAGGGCGTTGACTACGGACGCACCCACGCCGTGCAGGCCGCCGGATACCTTGTACCCTTCGCCGCCGAACTTGCCGCCCGCGTGCAGCACGGTGAGGCACACTTCCACGGCGGGGCGGCCCATCTTGGGATGGATGCCCACGGGAAAGCCGCGGCCGTTGTCCTTGACGGACACGGAACTGTCCTTATGGATGGTCACGATGATTTCCGTGCAGAAGCCTGCCAGCGATTCATCGATGGCGTTATCCACGATTTCATATACGCAGTGGTGCAGGCCCCTGGCGTCGGTGGAGCCGATGTACATGCCGGGGCGCTTGCGCACCGCCTCCAGCCCCTCCAGCACCTGGATCTGGGTTTCGTCATAATGGGCGGAGCCTTGCAGCTCCTGAGAATTCATAACTGTTTCGTCTGCCATAATATCCTCCCAACATTTTCGTGGGCATGCCGGTTTGCGCTTGATTTCCCGCACGCTTTCGCGCGAAACCGTCCGGGACGGAAAACAACGTCTTCCAACTGATATTATACCACAAAATCAGGGAAAAAGAAAGGGTTTCTACAATATAATTGCAAGAAAAAGACATGTATCATCTGGCATAAGAAAAGGCCAGGCAAAAATGCCCGGCCGAAATATACGGTGTTCGTGCTTTTTATGCTGTCAGCGCCCTGCGCAGGGCGGCCATATCGGTAAATTTCCAGGGGGTATCGTAATCGGGATAGAAACCCTCGGGGTCGAACAGGGCGCAGGCGATCCCCGCGTTTTTCCCGGCATCCAGGTCAATGTCCCGGTCGCCCACCATCACGCATTCCGCACGGCCCAGGCCGTGCTTTTGGATCAGGAAATTCAGGGCGTCCGGCGCTGGCTTGGATGGGAAGCCGTCCAGGCTGGTTACGGCGTCGATAAACAGGCCTTCCAGCCCGTCGTATTGCAGCCATTTGGCCGCGCTGGCGCCCCGGTGGGTGTACAGGTAATTGTATCCGCCGCCGTCGATGACGGCCTGCAGGGTTTCCCTGACGCCGGGATAGGGCCGGATGGATTCGGGGCCTTCCGTCTCGCTGTGTACATGATAGGCATCCAGAAACACATCCTTCTCCACGCCCAAGGGGGCGGCGAAGGTGCGATAGCAAGCGTCCAGGGATCGTTTTGCCACAGGGTATGCCGCGTCATAGGAAGCCGAAGCTCCCACGTCCCGCAGGGCGGCAACGCAGGCGCGGGTGATGCGGGCATAGGTATCGTACAGCGTTCCGTCAAAATCCCAGAAGAAGTGACGGTAAATCATGGCTTGTACTCAGGCAGCACGCTGGTGCAGTGGGGGCAGCGGGTGGCCTTGATGCTCACGGAAGAGCAGCAGAAGGGGCATTCCCGGGTGGTGGGGGCGGCGGGCGCTTCGGGCTTCTTGTTCAGGTTCTTGGCGGCGTTCACGGCCTTGATGATGGCGAACAGCACCAGCGCGGTGAGCACGAATTCCACCAGTACGCCTAAGAAGCTTAAGAGGCTGCCCGCAAAGCCTGTGCCGCCGGTTTCCAGCTTGGGCAGAGCGTCCAGCAGGGGCTGGAGGAAGATATCGATCACAGCGGTGACCACCTTGCCGAACGCGGCGCCGATGATGACGCCAACGGCCAGGTCGATCACGTTGCCCTTCAGGGCAAATTCTTTAAATTCCTTGATCAGCTTCTTGAACATGCGTATATCCTTCCTTTCACAGGTTTTTTCTTGCGTAAATTATACCACGAATCCGGAAATGGAGCAAGAAAAAAGCGCGGTTTTTTGCTGTTTTTCCGCTTAAACGCTGGCCAGCTCCACGGCGATTTTGGAAGCGAGCCGCACGTTATTCAGCACCAGCTGGATGTTGGAGGCTAAGGAGTCGCCGCCGGTCAGCTCGCAGACACGGGCCAGCAGGAAGGGGGTGATGGCCTTGCCCTTCACATGCTGCTCGTTGGCTTCCCGCAGGGCCTGATCGATGGCGGCGTTGATGGTGTCGGCAGGCATGGCGTATTCCTCGGGGATGGGGTTGGTGATCAGCATGCCGCCGGGGTAATCCATTTCCCGCTGGGCACGGATGAAGGCGGCGATTTCTGCGGGGGAATCCGCCCGGTAATCCACGGAAAAGCCGCTGTGGGGGGTGTAGAAGGCGGGCAGCTCTTTGGTCCGGTAGCCCAGTACCGGTACGCCCTTGGTTTCTAAGTATTCCAGGGTCAGGCCCAAATCGAGGATGGACTTGGCCCCGGCGCAGATGACCGCCACGGGGGTATGGGCCAGTTCTTCCAGGTCGGCGGAAATATCCATGGTGGTTTCCGCGCCCCGGTGTACGCCGCCGATACCGCCGGTGGCGAAGATTTTGATGCCTGCCAGGGCGGCGATGATCATGGTAGCCGCCACGGTGGTGGCCCCGTCGGCCTTTTTCGCCACTAAAATGGGCAGGTCGCGGCGGCTGGCCTTGGTCACTTTCGTGCCCTCCCGGCCTAAGTAGTCGATTTCTTCTTCCGTGAGCCCGGCGCACAGCTTGCCGCCGATGACGGCGATGGTGGCGGGCTCCGCCCCGCATTCCCGGGCCGCGGCCTCGCAGCGCAGAGCCGTTTCCACGTTCTGGGGATAGGGCATGCCGTGGGAAATGATGGTGCTTTCCAGGGCGATCACGGGACGGCCTTCTTTGAGAGCCGCTTCCACCTTGGGGGAGAGCTTGATGTGCTGATTCAGAGTCATTTTTTGTCAATCCTTTCCTTAGATATCATGTGACCAATGTCTTTTCCAGCCGTCCGTTCAGACGGCACCACAGCTCATACAGCGCCGTTTTGTTGGAATCCCATTTAAGGCGGCGCTGGGCGTCGGGATAGGTCAGCCACACGCATTCCCTGTGCTCGTGGGATAGCACGATTTCCTGCGTGCATTCATAGGCAAAATGGTATTCCGGCACCACGTAAATATCCTTGGGCCAATGGGCGCGGGCGTCCTCCCGGAACACGTTCGCGGGGACATAAGAAACGGAGGAAAGCCGGGTCAGGTGTTCCGCGTGAAATCCCGTTTCCTCCCAAATTTCCCGCAGCGCGGCTTGTTCCGGGGTTTCGTCGTCCTCCCCGCCGCCGGAAGTAAATTGCCATTCATCCGGCTCGGTTCGATGAAATACGCAGAATTCCCATGCTTCCCCCTTTTTCCGATAGGGGAGGGCTAAAATTTGAAAGGTTGCGCGCATGAAATCCTCCTTTTCTTTCACAAATGGCACAGTTCCGGGTCGATGGCCCCCAAGCGGTTGATGTTCAGCACGGCGTATTTGCCGTCGTTCACCGCGCCGGGGTTCAGGATCAGGATGCCGTTTCGCCATTCCATTTTCTGATAATGGGTGTGGCCGTAGAGGGCGGCGTGGCATTTTTCCTCTCGCGCCAATTGCAGCAGATCGTCGGTGCCCTCCCGCACGTGCTGATAATGGCCGTGGGTCAAAAGGATTTTCGCGCCGGACAGGGTGACGAAATCCAGGGTATCGCTGCGGAAATGGTCACAGTTGCCCGCCACCTGGTACACCGGGGGCAGATCGAAATTCAGCTCCCGCAAATCCCAGTACCCGTCGCCCAAATGGATGATGGCGTCCGTGGGGCCGTCCTGCTCCGCCACGGTCAAAATGGTGTTCATGCGTCCTAACGCGCCGTGGGAATCACTCAAAACGATCACGCGCATTATAATTCCTCCAGATAGGGCAGCATCAGCCGCATGGCGTTGGCCCGGTGGCTGATCTGGTTCTTTTCCTCCTGGGCCATTTCCGCGAAGGTTTCGCCGCTCAAATACTCAAAATAAGGGTCGTAGCCGAAGCCGCCGGTGCCCCGGGGGGTGAAGGTGATCACGCCGGGGCAGGTACCGCGCACGGTTTTCACGTCGCCGTTGGGCAGGGAGAGCGCCATGGCGCACACGAATTCCGCCGTGCGGTCCTCGGCGGGGATGTCCGCCATGTTGGCGATCAGCAAATCGTTGTTGGCCTTATCGTCCCCGTGATGGCCGCAGTATCGGGCGGAATGGACGCCGGGGGCCCCGTCCAGGGCGTCCACGGAAAGGCCGCTGTCGTCGCCTAAGGCGCAAAGGCCGGTGGCCTTGGCTACGGCGCGCGCCTTGATGGCGGCGTTTTCTTCAAAGGTTTCGCCGTTTTCGTCGATTTCCTCCGTAAAGCCCGCCTGGGCCATGGAGATCACGTTGAGCCGGTCTTCCAGCATGTGGGAAATTTCCTGGATCTTGTGGGCGTTGTTGCTGGCGATCACCACGGTGCGCTTGGGCGCGATGTGGCGCGTCCTGTCGCCCAGGGCTTCCCGCTGCTTTTCGTGCAGCTCGTCGATGCCCTTTTCGCCCAGGGCCAAAATCTCGTTCAATTCGCCCCGGGAGAAAGCCCGGCCCTCCCCGGTGCCCTGCAATTCCACAAAGGCCCCGGTTTCGTCCATGACGAAGTTCATGTCCGTCTGGGCGGCGCTGTCCTCCAAGTAGCACAGGTCTAAGCAGGGCACGTCGTCCACGATGCCCGCGCTGACGGCGGCGATCTGATGGACGATGGGGCTTTCCTTGATCTTGCCCTGTTTCAGCAGCTTGTCCACCGCGCACACCAGGGCCACGAACCCGCCGGTGATGGAGGCGGTGCGGGTGCCGCCGTCGGCCTCCAGCACGTCGCAGTCGATGGTGATGGTGCGCTCGCCCAGGAAGCGGCGGTCCACCGCCTGCCGGAGCGCCCGGCCGATGAGGCGGCTGATCTCCACGCCCCGGCCGTCCTTCTTGACCCCGTCCCGGGCCTTGCGGCGGCCCGTGGAGGCGGGCAGCATGCTGTATTCGGCGGTGAGCCAGCCCACGTTTTTGCCTTTCAGGAAGGGGGGCACGCTTTCGTCAACGGACGCGGTGCAGATCACCCGCGTGCCGCCGCAGCGGATCAGGCAGCTTCCGTCGGCGGTGCCCACAAAGTCCACGGTGATTTCACAGGGACGCAGCTCGTTGGGTTTCCGGTTGTCGGGGCGGGACATGGTTCATTCCTCCTTGGTAAATGGTTTCGCAATCGCGCTTGTTCAGCAAAGAACGTTTTAGGTTAGCGTGGAGAGTTAAGCGTTGGGAGCTGAGATATACAGTGTTTATCACAAGAGGGCTTTATTTGATCGACTATATATATTTCAACTCTTCACTCTCAACTCTCTATCCGACTAAAAAGTTTTCTTTACCCCAGCAGGACGCCTTCATCCGCCCCCTGGGGCCAGTAAAACTCGCTGTAATCGTCCGAATCCAGGATTTGCAGGATCTCCCGCATGTTCCACATGACGGGGAGGCGTTTGAATTCCTCCCTTGTGGTCCAGAACACCCTGCCTTCCTCCGAGGAACGCAGTTCCCCGCTGAACCGGTTGGTTTTATACAGCAGCACCAGATAGCGGGAGCCGTCGTCGTTGATCCAGTCCTTGAAGCCGCAGGGGATGGGGGCTTCGATGGTCAGGCCCGTTTCTTCCCGCATTTCCCGGACCACGGAGGCCAAAAGGGATTCGTCCTTTTCCACGTGGCCGCCGGGGAAAATGATGCCCTTTTGATCCCGCCAGACCTTTTCCTGCACCAAAATCCTGTCCTCCTGATAGATCAGGCACAGGTTCGTCAGCTCCACTGTGCTGGTTCTGCTCATAAGCGCTCCTTAATCATTCATTTTGCTGTTATATAACGGCCCTAAGGCGGCATAGCGCCGGGTGATCCACTTGCAGATGCCGTCCAGACCGGGATAGATCATGCGCTCGGAAATGTTGATGTAGTCCAGCTTGTCCCGAATTTCCAGCTTCACCCTGGCGGGGATCACGATGCGGCGAAAGCAGGGACTGGCGCCGGGCAGGGTGTCCAGGGTGGTGGTGGGGTCGCTGCACAGGGAAAACAGGGCGTATTGATTGGCGATGCGGTTCACGGCGCTGGCGGGCTCAAAAAATAGGCCGAAGGAATTGGAGGAAACAGCCTTCAGCGCGTCGAACCCATCACCGACCCGGTCCATCATTTCCATGCTGAAAATGTTGCAGCGCTCCGCCCGCAGCATGTCCTTGAGCCGGTCGGGGAGCAGCAGGTTCATCCGGTCCACGTTCACACACCAGATCACCCCGTCCCGGTCGTAGGCATTTTGATCTTCCGTGGCGAAATGGGCTGCCACCAGGGGCGAATAGGTCCAGTCCAGCAGGCGGGTGGGCAGGCCGAATTGCTGGGCCATGGCCAGCAGCTGCCAGAAGGAGGAAACGGTGCGCAGGTCGGCGTAGCCGTATTTTTTGAAGGAGCGCAGCATGGGTTTTTCCAGCGTCAGGTCGTGGCCGCAGGCCCGGTTCAGGCTGGGCAGCAAACCCCACCGGATGTCCGACATGCCCCGGTATACGCAGTTGTTGCGGTAGCGCAGGATGGTGGGATCCCAAACGTCCTGAAAAATGGCGGACTGCAAACCCTCCCAATCCCGGATCACGGTTTCCTGCAAAGAAAAGACACTCCTTTCGTGTGGAGGCATTATGAAGCGCAATTACCAGATCGAAATGGAAGAAGAAATTGAGCGCCTGAATGGGCGGCGGCCCACGCTGCTGCTGCACAGCTGCTGCGGGCCCTGCTCCAGCGCGGTGCTGGAAAGGCTCGTGGAGCATTTTCAGGTGACGGTGCTGTATTACAACCCCAACATCGAGCCGGAGGAGGAATACCGCCACCGCCTGTCCGAGCAGGAGCGGCTTTTGTCCCTGCTGCCGGGGAACGTGGCATTATTGCCCTGCGCATACGATCACGCCGCTTTTGCCGCCTTCGCGGAGGGCATGGCGGACTGCCCGGAGGGGGGCGACCGGTGCCTTGCCTGCTTCGCTCTGCGGCTCAAGGAGACCGCCCGCCAGGCCAAAGCTCACGGCTTTGAATACTTCACCACCACCCTGTCCGTCAGCCCCCACAAGAACGCGGACAACGTGAACCGCATCGGGGAGACTGTTGGAAAAGAAGAAGGGGTAAAATACCTGATGGCCGATTTCAAAAAGAAAAACGGCTATCTGCGCTCCCTGCAGCTGTCGAAGGAATACGATTTGTACCGGCAGGATTACTGCGGATGCCAGTACAGCAGGGCGGCTAAGAATCAGAGTTTAGAGTTAAGAGTTGAGAGTTGAGATATACATAGCCCTGCATTCTGTTCAATGGATTTATTGGGGAGGGAGCGACTATATAAATCTCAACTCCCAACTCTCCACTCTCAACTCTATTTCGCTCTTGGCCTACAAGAGCCCCTCAAACGCTCCGCTCCCCAGCGTCACTTCCCCCGTGCGCAGGGTATGGGGGCCGGTTTCGTCTTCGATCATCAAGCCGCCGTCCGGGGCCACGCCAATGACCCGGGCGGTTTTTTCCTGCCCGTTTTGCGTAAAGTGGACGGTTTGACCGATCAGGGGCATGCGCTGGCGGTAAGCTTCTATGATCGCTGGATCACCGGGGTTTTCCAGCCCGTCTAAGATATACCGGGCGATGCGGCCCGCCAGCAAAGACGCCTCCACATCCGCGTCCAGCGCCCCGGCGGGGCCAGCCTCCGGGGGAAAGCCGCCCGAGGGCGTGCGCAGATTCACCCCGATGCCGATGATCACCGGCCCGCCCATCCCTTCGGCCAGGATGCCGCAGACCTTTTTTCCCCGAACGAACAGATCGTTCACCCACTTGATCTTGGGCCGCAGATCGGTGGTTTCCTCGATGGCCCGGCACACCGCCACGGCGGCCAAAATGGTGATCAGGCCGCAGTCCGTATCGGGCGGCGGGGAGGACAGCAGGCTCATATACAGCCCCGTGCCGGGAGGGGATACGAACTTTCGCCCCAGCCGTCCCCGGCCCGCCGTCTGGCTGTTCGCCGTCAAAAGACAGGGGGAGACGATTTCTCCGGCCCGGTACGCTTCTTTCAGGCGCAGGTTGGTGGAATCCGTTTCCGTCAGCGCCCGCACGGGAATCTGCCCCCATCTGCTTCCCAGCGCCTGCCGGATCGCTTCCTCCGTTCGTTCCACCGCCTTCGCCTCCCCCTTTGTGCTGCATCTATTATAATCGTTTTTGGGATTTCTGCCAAGGGGTGCCGCCGCTCTTCCTGCATATAAACAAGCATCCCTGCCGCCAAGCGTTGGCAGCGGGGGAAAGGCATAATGATCGTACTGCGTTCACAGTCATTTTAGTCGTATTTTCACCATCAACTGCAATAATGGTGCATTATCTGGAGAAAATCAAGAAAAAAGAGAGCGAGAACAAAAACAATTTCAGACAGCAAAAAGCCCTTTCCCAACGCTTGCGCACGGGAAAGGGCGGCTTTTTATGCTGAATAGGTGCTTGCGGCAGAACACGGAGAACTGCCCCCTGTGCTCCATCTAAGCTATGGCTATTTTGTTTCCAACAGGGTGGTATTCAGCAGGTCGCCGGGGCGAATGTTCAGCGCGTCGGCAATGTTGAAAAGAACCTCTACTGAAAAGGAGGTGACCATGTTTGGCGCTTCAATCATACTCAGGAAAGAACGACTGATGCCCGCTCGTTCTGCAAGCTGCTCCTGAGACATGCCCTGTGATCTTCTCATCGTCCCAATGACCAAACCAAGTTCAAGCATTCGATCCCGATTTTCAAATTTCTTTCCTGTTGCCAACACGCTTCCCCTCCTTTCGCCTGATTGTATTGTACGAAAAACGCAAATCATCATCAGCACAATTTAAAATGCTATTGCTTAATATATTAAGCTAATATATAATATTAAACGCAATTGCACAGTAGAACGAAGGGAAAAGAAAGCAAGGGAGAGAGAAAAATGGATTTGCGCACAGTGCTGGTAAGTATGAAACTGGACGCCATCCGGGAAACGCTGCTGACGCCCCGGCAGCGGCGGCTGATGGAATATTATGTGGATTTGGAATGGCCGGTAGATGCGGTGGCCCGGCAAATGGCGATATCCCCGGCGGAGGTGCGCCGAGCCCTGAGGCGCATTGCCCGAATCGGATTGGATTGGCAGGAATATCAAAAAGACCACCGCCAGGAGACGGTGGCTGTATCATTGGAAAAAGGCGAAATCGGCACGATCCTGGCCGCCCTGGAAGACGCCCGAGATACGTTTTATTCCCTCTTTGACGCGAACGAGGAAGCGGACTGGCGGGAGGAATTGGGCTTTGACGTCAAAAAGCTGGAAATACTGATCGAAAGGCTGAAACCGTTGGAGGAATGATACCATTCAGACAGCAAAAAGCCCTTTCCCACGTTTTACGCGCGGGAAAGGGCAGAGCTTTTTACCGGGCCGTCAATTGCTTCAATTCGGCGAAGTACTTGATGGTGCGGCTGTTCTCGCTGCCATGTGTTGGCAGCGGGAAAATGTTTAATCTTCTGAAATCAATTTTTCGATCTGTTTTTCAAAGGCGGGCAAATCATCCTTGCAGGTGCTGAAAACGTCCTCTTTGCGCAGCGTTTGATACTTATGCGCGGTCACGTCCCGCATCCCGGCGATGGCCCGCCAGGGAATTTCCCGGTGTTCGTCCTTGAAATCTTGTGTGATGTTCTTTACTAATTCGCCAATGTTGATCAGCGTCATGCTGACCGCGCGGGCTGTGCGTTCGTCCGTCTGAAAATTTTCCAATGAAACGCCTTGCATCAAATCCCGCGCAACGGCGATTTCGGACAGGATTTTATTACAAATTTGTCGATCCCGTGTATTCACAGCACCCGCACGACCTTTCCAACCGTGATCATGCTCCCGACGGGCAGGGGAGCGTGAACCACGTCCACCGGCAGGCCCAGGGCGTCTTCCAAATCGTATTTCAGGGCGTTCAGCTTTACCAGGGAAACGGCGGGCGCATCAAATTCTACCAGCAAATCCAAATCGCTGTCGCTGGTGGCGCGGCCATCGGCGTATGAACCGAAAATACTGACCCTGCGCAGCGCATAGTCCGCTTTCAGGCTGTTCACGGTGTTTCGTATGGCTTCAACCGTTGGCATGCTGCTTTCCCCCTTTCTTGCTTTCATTATACCCGATATTTCCGTGAAATTCAATGACGATTTCAGGCAGCAAAAAGCCCTTTCCAACGCTTGCGCGCGGGAAAGGGCGGGGTTTTATTCTACTGGGCTGTCAATTACTTCAGTTCGGCGAAGTACTTGATGGTGCGGACCATCTGGCTGGTGTAGCTGTTCTCGTTGTCGTACCAGGACACGACCTGCACCTGAGCGGTGTCATCGTCGATCTTGGTCACCATGGTCTGGTTGGCGTCGAACAGGGAGCCATAGGTCATGCCGATGATGTCGCTGGACACCAGCTTTTCGGTGGTGTAGCCGAAGGATTCGCTGCTCTGGGCCTTCATGGCGGCGTTGATGGCTTCCTTGGTGATGTCCTTACCCTTGACAACAGCCACCAGGATGGTGGTGGAGCCGGTGGGCACGGGCACGCGCTGGGCGGAGCCGATCAGCTTGCCGTTCAGAGAGGGGATGACCAGGCCGATGGCCTTGGCGGCGCCGGTGCTGTTGGGCACGATGTTGGCCGCG
Source organism: Clostridia bacterium (assembly GCA_017448975.1). GTDB lineage: Bacteria > Bacillota > Clostridia > Christensenellales > Aristaeellaceae > RUG563. The sequence goes on along the minus strand of JAFSKN010000034.1, from coordinate 18,037 downwards.
CCAGCGCGAGCGCGCTGCAGGTCGCCCTTCCGATGGGGGCCGTCCAGGATCATCTGGTCGCCGGTGTAGGCGTGCACAGTGGTCATGATGCCGCTCACGATGGGGAAGGTGTCGTTCAGGGCCTTGGTCATGGGGGCCAGGCAGTTGGTGGTGCAGGAAGCGGCGGAGATGATGGTATCTTCGGGCTTCAGGGTGTCATGGTTCACGTTGAACACGATGGTGGGCAGATCGTTGCCCGCGGGAGCGGAGATAACGACCTTCTTGGCGCCGGCGTCGATATGCGCCTGGGCCTTGGCCTTGCTGGTGTAGAAACCGGTGCATTCCAGAACCACGTCCACATCCAGGGCTTTCCAGGGCAGGTTAGCGGCCTTGGGCTCGGCATAGATGGTGATTTCCTTGCCATCCACGGTGATGGAGCCGGGGACCTTCACGGTCTTGCCGTCTTCTTCAAACACGGGTTCCTTGGAGGAAACGGTGTGCTTGTTTTCACCGATCACGCCGCAGTAACCCTTCTGGGCGGTATCGTACTTGAGCAGGTGCGCCAGCATCGCGGGGCTGGTCAGGTCGTTGATGGCGACGACGTCGTAACCTTCGGCGCCGAACATCTGCCGGAAGGCCAGACGGCCAATGCGGCCAAAACCGTTGATAGCAACTTTCACCATGGGAAACTCCTCCTTTAATCAATCAGGTAAGGGTGTTTTTTTCACCACGTTGTATTATACCGAATCTTGGCGGGTTTGTCCAGCCCCGCGACGGGACATTTTCTGCCCGCGGGAGGAAGAAAACCCGGCGAGTTCGCGGCGGGGCGGGAAAAGGACGGGTTAAACCAGAGTTGAGAGTTGAGAGTGGAGAGTTGAGATATATTTAGTTCACACGTTTTTGTTCGTTGAATTTCAGAGTAAAAGCGAAAAACAAAATCAATCTCAAATCTCAACTCTAAACTCCCAACTCTCTTGCTGGTTTACAAAAAAGGATGCGAATTTTTTCGCATCCCGTCCGACGGCTTACCGTCTCGCCGCGCGCCGCGCCAGCCCGGAAATCCACAGCACCAGGCACGCCCCGCCCACCGCGATCAGCAGGCTGTACACATTAAAGCCGTCCACGCCGCCCAGGCCCAGCAGCGAAGCGGCGAAACCGCCCACTACGCTGCCCAAGACGCCCAGCACCACATTGCCTAAAATGCCCCGTTTTTCGCCGCCCATGATCAGCCCCGCCAGCCATCCGGCCAGCGCGCCCAAGACGATCCACAAAAGAATGTTCATGGCCTTATTTCCTCCTTTTTCAGGATGGCAAAAACCATCCTGCATGTATTCTATGCGGCGCGGGGGAAAACGAAACAGTAATTGTCTTCCTGAATTGTAAAATAAAGGTTGACAATCGGTTTTCTATGGTGTAAAATAAGATTTGATAAAAGACATTTGCGGAAGCAAGAAGGAGATTGCCATGGATCGCTGCGATATCGCCATTATCGGCACGGGCCCGGCGGGGGTGTCCGCCGCCATTACGGCCGCCATCCGGAACAAGAAGGTGCTGCTGCTGGGCAGCAAGGATTTGACCGCAAAGCTGCAAAAGGCCCACCGCATCCAGAACTATCCGGGCTTTCCCGCCGTATCCGGCGCGGAGCTGGCGGCGGCTTTCCAGCGGCATCTGGCCCAAATGGGCATAGCGATCACCGAAAAGCGGATCAACGCCGTGTACGCCATGGGCGATTATTTCGCTCTCCAGTCCGGCGAAGAAATGCTGGAGGCTTCCGCCGTGATCCTGGCTACCGGCGTGGTGCAGGCCAAGCCCTTGCCCGGCGAGGAAGAGCTGCTGGGCCAGGGCGTCAGCTACTGCGCCACCTGCGACGCGCCCCTGTACCGGGGCAGGCGGGCCGCCGTGATCGGTTACAGCCCCCGGGAGGAGGCGGAAGCGGCGTTCCTTTCGGAGGTCTGCGCGGAGGTGCTGTATTTCCCCGTCTACAAGGAAGAAACCGCCCTGCCGGAATCCGTGCGCGTGATCCGGGAAAAAGTGACCGGCATCGAAAAGACGGAGGAGGGCGTGGCGGTCAAAACCGCGGAAAACGGGTATACTGTGGACGGCGCGTTCGTGCTGCGGGAAGCGGTGGCGCCGGGGCAGCTGGTGCCCGGACTGGAAACGGACGGCAGCCATGTGGCGGTGAATCGCCAAATGGAGGCGAGCATCCCCGGCGTGTTCGCCTGCGGGGACATCGTCGGCACCCCTTATCAGTATATCAAGGCGGCGGGGGAAGGCAACGTGGCCGCTTTGAGCGCAGTCAGATACCTGGACGGACAGAAATAAACAATCAAAAAGGAGAGAAAGAAAATGGTCAAGAAGATCAATGCGGAACAGTTCGCGGAAGCGAAAAAGAGCGCGGTGGCGCTGGTGGATTTCTCGGCGACCTGGTGCGGCCCCTGCCGGATGCTGGCCCCCGTGGTGGAAGCCTTAAGCGAAAAGCTGGCGGGCAAGGTGGATGTCTACAACGTGGACGTGGACGACGCACCCGCTCTGGCGATGGAATACAAGGTCAGCTCCATTCCCTGTCTGGTGCTGATGAAGCAGGGCCAGTTCGTGGATCAGTCCATCGGCTTCAAGCCCGAAGCCCAGCTTTTGAACTGGATCAACAGCAAGCTGTAAAAATCCGCCGTATTGTTTGCCGCGGGCGGATCATATCCGCCCCTACTCCGCCAAGGAGGCCGTTATGGAACATAACCCGCCGCAAGCCGGGACAGAGGATTGCCCGCAGCTGCAATTGAACAGCCAGCTTTGCTTTCCGCTGTATGCCGCGGCGCGCAAGGTGGTGAACCACTACACCCCATACCTCAAGCCCTTCGGCATCACATATACCCAGTATATCGTGCTGCTGGCGCTATGGGAAAGCGGCAGCGCCACGGTGGGCGATCTGTGCCGTCGGCTGTACCTGGATAACGGCACCATCACCCCGCTGTTGAAAAAATTGGAAGAGGCGGGCTTTATCGCCCGCAGCCGGTCCAAGCAGGACGAGCGGGTGGTCACGATTACGGTGACGGAATCGGGCTGGGATCTGCGCCAGCAGGTGAAAAACGTGCCCTTTCAGGTGAGCAAATGCAACCCCATGACCCATGAGGACACCTATTGCCTGTATAAGCTGCTGCGCAGGCTGGTGGAACAGCTTGATTGACGCAAAATGAAAAACACGGCGTTCAGACCGATATTCGGTATCTGAACGCCGTGAATTTTTTAGAGTTATATAGGTGGCTTTCTCGGAAGGGGGGGCGGGGGAAACCGCTCTTTCAGCATGAAAGAGCGGTTTCCCCCGGAAAAATAAGCAATTACCCGTTATTCTGCGCTTCCACCAGGCGCACGCCGCAATACGTTTCACGCAGCTTGGGCTTTTCGATCTTTCCGGTGGGGTTGCGGGGCACCTTGGCGAAAATGATTTTCCGGGGCCGCTTGTAGCGGGGCAGGTCTAAGCAGAAGCGGTTGATTTCCTCCTCGGTGCACTCCATACCTTCTTTCACCTGGATGATGGCGGCGGCGATTTCGCCCAGGCGCGGGTCGGGCAGGCCGATGACGGCCACGTCGTGGATCTTGGGGTTGGCGGCTAAGAAGTCCTCGATCTGCACAGGATACAGGTTTTCGCCGCCGGTGATGATCACGTCCTTCTTGCGGTCCACCAGGAAGATGAAGCCCTCGTCGTCCTGCTTGGCCATGTCGCCGGTGTGGAGCCAGCCGTCCTTCAGGACTTCGGCGGTGGCCTTGGGGTCGTGGTAGTAGCACTTCATGACGCCGGGGCCTTTCACGCACAGCTCGCCCACCTCGCCCTGGGTGACGGTGTTGCCGTGCTCGTCCACGATCTTGCACTTCCAGCCGAAGCCGGGCACGCCGATGGCGCCCACCTTGCGCACGTTTTCGAGCCCCAAGTGCACGCAGCCGGGGCCGGTGGATTCACTGAGGCCGTAGTTGGTGTCGTATTTGTGATGGGGGAAGTATTGCAGCCAGTGCCGGATCAGGGACGGGGGCACGGGCTGGGCCCCGATGTGCATCAGCCGCCACTGGGAAAGCTGGTAATCCTCCAATTTCACGTCGCCCCGTTCGATGGCGGCCAAAATGTCCTGCGCCCAGGGCACCAGCAGCCATACGATGGTGCATTTTTCCCAACTCACCGCGTTCAGCACGGCCTTGGGGCTGTTGCCCTTCAAAATCACCGCCCGGCTGCCGGTAAAGAGGGAGCCGAACCAGTGCATTTTCGCGCCGGTGTGATACAGCGGCGGGATGCACAGGAACACGTCGCTGTGGGTGGTTTCGTGGTGCATGGCTTCCATGCGGGCGGACTGCAAAAGGGCGGTATGGTCCAGCAAAATGGCCTTGGGGAAGCCGGTGGTGCCGGAGGAATAATAGATGGCGGCGTCGTCCGTGTCCTCAATGAGCACCTTGGGGGCGGCGGAGGAGCAGTTGGCTACCAGTTCGTTGTAGCTTTCCGCAAAGGAGGGCTTGTTATCGCCCACGAAGAACAGGTTCATTTCCTTGCTGATCTTGGGGAAAATATCCTCCACCCGGCCGATGAATTCCGGGCCGAAGAACAGCACGTCCGCGTCGGCCAGCTTTAAGCAATATTCAATTTCAGCGGCAGTATAGCGGAAATTCAGCGGCACCGCGATGGCGCCGGACTTGAGCACGCCGAAATAGACCGGCAGCCATTCCAGGCAGTTCATCATCAGGATGGCCGCCTTCTGGCCCTTGCGGATGCCCCGGGACAAAAGCAGATTGGCCACCCGGTTGGCCTTTTCGTCAAACACGCTCCAGGTGATTTCCCGGCGGTAGGGGGTGGCGGTGGTGGGCTGGATCAGCTCGTATTCCCGCCAGGTCACTCTTGGTTCCTCCTGAATCTCCGGGTTCATTTCCACCAGGGCGACTTCGTTTCCGTACAGCTTGCTGTTTCTTTCCAGCAGATCGGTAATGGGCATGGGGCTTTCGTCCTTTCTCGATGGCGCGGCGGCTCCGCGCTTTATCGCTTTTATGCACTAAAGAATCATACAACAAAAAAAAGCCCCTGTCAACCCGTTCCATGAAATTTCTACGGCGAAAGAAAATGAAATGAATCTTGTTTTTCATGTTCTCGGGCCGGTCAGCGCAAAGCTGCTCAAACTGCTTGCCGGGAATCGTTTTGTGTGTTATTCTATAAAAAATTCTCCCGCCTGACGCTTTAATGATAAAAATGTCTATTTCAGGCCGGGACAGAACACGAACAGCGGAGGGAAACACGATGCTCACCATCCTGGGCGGCAATCAGGAAGCCCTGCGGCGGGAACTGCTGCGCATGGCGGCGCCAGGCGGGCGGATGCTGGTGATCGTGCCGGAACAATACACCCTGCAAACCGAACGGGAATTGATGGACGGGCTGGCCCTGCCCGGCTTTTTCGACCTGGAGGTGCTTTCTCCTTCCCGCCTCACCGAGCGGGTGTTCGCCCTGGCGGGTTCCGGCGGCCAAGTGCGCATCGACGCACGGGGCAAGCAGCTGACGCTGGCCCGGGCTTTGCTGAAATGCAAAAATGAACTGAAATATTATGAAAGCGCCGTAGACCGGCAGGGATTTATTGAGCGCATGGGCCGCCTGATCGCCACCTTCAAGCAGGCCCAGGCGACGCCGGAGGCTCTGCGCGCGCACGCGGAGGCCATGGACGAGGGCGCGTCCAAGGATAAGCTGACCGATCTTGCCCTGCTGTACGAAGAATATGAAAACCGCCTGTCCGGCCAGTTCGTGGACGGGGAGGACGTATTGGACGATATGCTGCGCCGCCTGCCGGAAAGCGGCGTGGGCCGGGACGCCCGGGCGGCGGTATACGGCTTCGACGTGCTCACCGGGCAGATGAACCGGCTGCTGCTTGCCCTGGCCCGGCAGAGCGAGGACGTGCGGGTGCTGATCGCAATGGGGCAGGATGAAGCGTTCTCCCCCGTGCGGGACAGCGTAAGCCGCCTGCAAAAGGAAGCAAACGAAGCGGGCGTTCCCTGCCGCCTGACCCTGCTGCCCTTCGATTATTCCGGGCAAGCGGCTCCCCTGGCCCATCTTTCCCGGGAATACCTGCGCAATCCGCCCCAAATCTGGGAGGGAGTGCCTTCCGGCCTGCGGCTCTACGCCGCCCCCAATCCCTATTTCGAGGCGCACTTTGCCGCCCAGGAAATGGTGCTGCTCCACGAGCAGGGCGTCGACTTTGGCGATATGGCCGTAGCCATGGGCGATAACGGTTTTTCCGGGGTGCTGGCCGCGGTGCTGCGTTCCTACCGCATCCCGGCTTATGTGGCGAGGAAATTGCCCATCGTCACCCACGGGGCCGTGCGTTTTCTGCTCTCCTCCCTGCGGGCCGTGGCGGAGGGATACAGCGCCCCGGAAATGCTGAATGTCATCAAATCCGGCTTCGCCCCCATTACGCAGGAGGACGCCTGGAATTTAGAAAACTACATCCTCTCCTACGGCATCCGGGGCAAGCTGTGGCTTTCTCCCTTCGCCCGGGGCAGCGCCTCGGAATGCGCCCAGGTGGAGGACGCCCGCCAGGCCCTCATGGAACCCCTGCAGGCCCTGCGCCAGGCGTTCAAGGAAGCGGAAAACGCGGGGCAGGTTTTGACCGCCGTGTACGAGTACCTCACCGCCGCCGGGCTGTACGAACGGCTGACCGCCCAGGCGGACGCCCTGCTTTCCCATGACATGGCGGCGGAGGCCATGCAGAGCCGGCAGGTGTGGGAAGCCCTGACCCAGCTTTTGTCCCAGGCCCACGCCCTGCTTTCCGACAGCCGGGTGTCTCCCCGGCAGCTGTCCTCCTGGCTGGAAGCGGGCCTGGAAGCCTGCGAGCTTTCCTCCCTGCCCCCCACGGCGGGGGCGGTGGTGTGCGGCCAGGTGGGCAATCTGCCCTTGGCAAGGCCCCGGGTCCTGTTCCTCATGAATATGACGGACGGGCTGCTTTCCGCTCCCAACCCCGGCCTGCTCTCCCTCCAGGAAAAGGAGGAAGCGGAAAAATCCCTCCACGCCTATCTTTCCCTGGACGAGGACGGCCAGGACGCCCTGGCCCGGCTGGACGTATGGAAAACCCTGTCCAGCCCCACGGAATACCTGTTCCTTTCCCGGGCCCAGGCCACCCAGGACGGCGGTGCCCTGCGCCCCTTCGCCGGGCTTTCCCAGATTCGCATGATCTTCCCCGGTCTGGTGGAGGAGGGCGGCGTGACCCAGCGGGCTGCGGCCCAGTTTCCTCTGGCGCCCCGCCCCGCCCTGGACGCCTTGGGCGCGAAAATGCGGGAAGGCCCCCTGGAGGGCGAATGGAAAGACGCCTGGCGGTATTTGAGCCAGGCGGAGGAAACGAAAACGGAAGCAAAGGCGCTGCTTTCCGCCTTTGAGCCGGAAAATAACGCCCCGCCGCTGCCTCCGGAAATTGCCCAGTCCCTGTTTATGGAACGCACCATGTCGGTGAGCCGATTGGAGAGCTTCGCGGCCTGCCCCTATCGGCATTTTGTGGAGCAGGGCCTTTCTCCCAAGCCCCGGAAGGAATGGACGCTGACGCCCATCGACGCGGGCAACTTTTACCACAGCGCCCTGGAGGGCTTTACGCGCCTGCTGCCCACCATTCCCCATTGGCCCAAGATCGACAAAAAAACCTGCGACGCCATGGTGGATCAGGCGGCGGAGCCGCTGTTTGAACGGCTTTTATCCGGCGTCATGGGCGACAGCGCCCGCATGCGCGCCCAGGGAGAAAAATACCGCCGGGTGCTGAAACGGGTGGCCTGGACCTTCACCCGAGGAGCCAAGCAGAGCGCCTTTTCACCCCAGAGCGCCGAGGTGAAATTCGGCTATGGGGAGGGCATCCCCCCGGTGGCGCTGACGCTGAAAGACGGGTCCGCCGTGTACGTGCGGGGCATCATCGACCGCATCGACCGCTACGAGGGCGACGGGGGGGTGTACCTGCGGGTGGTGGACTACAAATCCGGCGCGGAAAAGTTAGACGCTGCCCGTATTTTCTGGGGAACGCAGCTGCAATTGCTGCTGTATCTCCGGGCCGCCCTGTCCCAGGAGGAAAACGCCCAGCCCGCCGGGGCCTTTTACATGCGGGTGGCCGATCCCCTTTTGCCCGACCAGGAGGACACCGTCCAGGTGGAGGACGCCTTGGCCCGCGCCCTGTGCCTCAAGGGCGTGGCCCTCAAGGACGCCGCCATCCTGCGGGCCATGGACGACGGCACGCCGCCCCTGACCCTGCCCAAGGTGCTGACCGCCAGCGGGGACTTCGATCAGCGGGCCATGCTGGCCACCTTGGAGGACCTGAAAGGCCTCATCGGCTACGCCTGCGAAATGGCCGCCCAGTGGGCCGAAAAAATGCGGGCGGGCGAAATCAACGCTTCTCCCCTGTGCGATCAAAAGCTGAAAGGTCCCTGCGAATACTGCGAATACGCCGCCATCTGCCGGAGGGACGTATCCCGCGCCCCGGAAAACGCACGGCTGATGCAGGAAATGCGCTTCGACGCCCTGCTGGAAGCAATCAACAAGTCAAAAGATTCAAACCGGAACATGTCATGATTCCGATGATGGTTTTCGGACGATATCAGCAACGTTCATGAGCGAGATAAAAGCGCTTTGATCGATTCCTGTCACGATTTTTTTCAGCTTGTTGATCTGGAACTGGTTGGTGATAAAGTAAAGAATCTGTTTTTCATTTTTGGAATATCCGCCAACCGCGTTGACAATTGTGCCGCCCGCCTTGAAGTTTTCTGAAAGAGCAAGGGAAATCTTTTCCGCCTGGTTTGTGACGATCATCGCGCACATGGCCCTGTCGAAGCCTTCCACAATGAAGTCAACCGTTTTTGAACCGACAAAATAGGTGACGATGGAGTAGAGCGGCAAAATCCAGCTATGGATCACCATGCCGCAGACAATATAAAGCAGCGTATTAAAAAGCAGCACAAACGTTCCAAGGGAAATCCCCAGTTTTTTCGCAAAGATAACAGACAAAACATCTATCCCGTCGATTGCGCCGCCAAATCGAATGGTCAGACCGCTGCCGACGCCGGATATTAATCCGCCAAACACAGCGCACAAAAGCAGGTCCGAGCCCGCCAGCGGCGATACAAAATCCAGGTCGATGGGCAATACGTGCATGATGAGAAACGAGGCCAGCGAATAAACAAGAATGGTATACAGGGAGTAAATCGTAAAGAGCAAACCTTGTTTTTTGAGACCAAACAGAAAAATCGGAATATTCAAAAGCAGCAGAAAAAGGGATAGGGTAAGCTGTGATGGCGTAATTTGATCCAACAGCATGGACAAACCAGATATGCCGCTGTCATAAAGCTTTACGGGAAATAAGAACAAAGACACGCCGAACGAATTGACGATGCCTGCAAGCGTCAGCACAAGAAAATATTTCAATCTAAGGTCTCTGATTTCCTTAAACCGGCCTTTTTTATTCGTTGTTCGCATGCTTGCTTACCTCCATAAATCCTGTTATGCGGCCCCCAATTTTCAAAAGGAAAAACAGTCGCCGCATAACAGTATTATTTCTTCGAGAACAGGAAAAAGGGCCTTTCCCGGCAGTCGTCCCGGATCACGGAAAAATCGGCCCAGGCCACGCTGCCCTCCATGCGCACCTTGCCGATTCGCCCTGGCACGTCGTACCGGCCCGGACGGTAGCAGGAATCCAGCACGGCGGTTTGAGTTCCCTGGGCGGCGATCAGCAGGATATAATGCCCGCTGTCGGAAAACACGCCGGTGTACCCTTCCCGGTCGCCGTAGGTATTGGCGACCACCATGCCCTTTCCGGCCTGGAGAAAAGAAAGCGCTTCCGCCGCGTCCTCCGTATCGTACACGTCCAGGGGGAAATGCTCCGCCAGGGCCTTGGCGTAGATGTAGAAATCCGTGCCGAAGCCCTCCCGCGCGCCGCAGGATGTGGCCAGCCGGGCGCTTTCCGCCAGGGGGAAAGGCAGGCCAAGCAGGTTTTCCACCAGCATGGAGGCGGCGCACACTCCGCAGCCGTTGTCCGCCAAATTGCCGTTTGGGCTGGTGGGGGAAGGATAGGGAATGTGTTCATAATCCAGTTGACAATAGAATATGGGCTGTTTCATTGCACGGTTTCTCCTTGTTTAGATGAGCTTTCCTTTATTGCTTTCCCGGGCCTGCGGAAAACCGCTCTTTGGCATCCAAAGAGCGGTTTTTGCTGGCTTGCGACGGCCCTGTTAAAAGCCGTAATACATCACATAATTAACCGCGTACCAATCGGGAATCCAGGCGCGGCGGGAACGGCCCTGGTTTGAATCGTAAAACTCGATCTGGATGAAATCGGAACCGCCGCCGTAAGCGTAGCCATAAATCTTGCAGCTCACGCCAGCGGGCACCTTTTTCCCGATGGCCTTATAATTGTACCCCGGCCCGTAGTACCCGGTGATGGACTGGTTCAGGGAGCATGTGCCGATCACCTTTTCCTCCGGGATCTGGTTCAGGTTCAGACCGGTGAAGCGCTTGACGCCCGTGTAAGCGCGGTAGGTGGCGCCGGATGCCGTAAACTCCACCTGCACCCACCAGATTTCATTGCGCTGGTCATACGCCTTGGAAAGCACCGTGACCTGTTTTCCGGCGGACAGGAAGCTGCCCGGCTCGTCGTACTGGGTGCCGGGGCCCGTGCGGGTGGCCAGCTTCATGGACAGCGTGCCGGTCACATAGGCGTACTGGGTGTAATTGCCGGAGGTCTGGGACTGGGTTTGGGTATTGGCGGGCCGCGCCGTTCCGTCCACGGGGCAGTAGTTGCTGTCGTTCAGCCGTCCGCACTGGGGGCAGTACCAGCTGTCCGCCAGCGCCAGGGGAACCTGGCACAGCAGCAGCGCCGCCGCCAGCAGCGCGAGCATCCTTTTCATCCTGCATCCTCCTTTCGCGTTCCCCGCGTTACTTTATTTTTTGCAGCAGCCATTTGAAGCCGCCGCCGGGAAGCACCACGTTGCCCGCGGGCTGTATCTTGCCGTCGATCAGGTCAGTGAACATGGTGGGATCGTTCACAAAGGCAGTCTGCTCGCCGTCCGCGAAATTGAACAGGGCCAGCAGCTTTTCACCCCGGGCGTAGCGCCCGATGCCCAGCACGTGGTCGTTGCCTGTGTTCAGCACCCAGGTATCGGCGCTGTCGTCGAACACGATATGCTCCTCCCGGATGCTTTCCAGCAACCGGATGCCGGAAAACACCTTTCCGGGCACGGTGTCCTTTTTGGTGCGCTGGGCCGCGCGCTTCCAGTCCAGGTCGCCCCGGTGCAGGTAGCGGCTGTCCTCCGCTTTGAGGGGATCGTCGTGATAGGCGTTATCGCTCTTCTGGGCGATTTCGTCGCCGCTGTACAGCACCGGCACGCCGCTCAAGGTGAACATAAAGGCGTGCAGCATCAGATCCAGGCGCACCGCCTTTTCCAGGGCGGCCTTGTTCTTTTTCTCCTCGGCGGCCTCGATGCCGCACAGGGAGGCGGTGGTGCCGCACAGGCGGGCGTCGCCCAGCCGGGGATCGTCGTTGTACAGTTCGCCGCGGGACGGGCTGTCCGGGTACTTGGCGGTGAAATAGTCGTTCAGGAACTTCTTATGCGGCACTTCCTCCCAGCCGAACTGGCGCAGGAAGTCATAGTCCAGGCCCCAGCCGATGTCGTCGTGGCAGCGCAGATAATTCAGGAACGTGTATTCCCTGGGCAGGGCGAACACCTGCCCCAGCTGGTGGGCCAGCAGCCGCGCGTCCTTTGTGGCCACGGTATGCCAGATGGAGGCCATGGTGGTCACGTTGTACAGCATATGGCATTCGGGCTTTTCCACCGTGCCGAAGTAGGGTACCACCTTGCTGGGCTCCATGACCACTTCGCCCAGCAGCAGCGTGCCGGGGCACACGATCTCGCACACCATGCGCATCATGCGCACCAGGGTGTGCACCTGCAAAAGGTTCCGGCACTGGGTGCCCAGGGCTTTCCAGATATAGGGCGTGGCGTCCAGACGGATGATGTCGATGCCGTGGTTGCACAGGTTCAGCATGTCGTCCGTCATATCGTTGAACACGGTGGGGTTGGCGTAGTTCAAATCCCACTGGTAGGGATAGAAGGTGGTCATGACCACCTTTTTCGCCTCGTCGCACCAGGTAAAGTTGCCCGGGGCGGTGGTGGGGAACACCTGGGGCACCGTCTGCTCGTAGGCGTTGGGAATATCCCAGTTATCGTAGAAGAAATACCGGTTCTGGTATTCAATGTCTCCGGCTTTGGCCTTTTTCGCCCATTCGTGATCTTCGCTGGTGTGGTTCATCACGAAATCCAGGCATACCGCGATGCCCCGCTCGTGGCACTTGGCCGCCAGCTCGTACAGATCCTCCATGGTGCCCAGCTCGGGCTGCACCTTGCGGAAATTGCTCACCGCGTAGCCGCCGTCGCTGCGGCCCTTGGGGCTTTCCAGCAAGGGCATGAGATGCAGATAATTCACGCCGCAGTCGGTGATGTAATCCAGCTTTTCCTGCACGCCCTTTAAGGTGCCCGCGAAAGCGTTCACATACATGAGCATGCCCACCAGATCATGGCCTTTGTACCAGTCGGGATAGGTTTCCCGGGCGCGGTCCATCAGCTTCAAATCCTCGGGGCGTTCCTCCCAGCAGCGGTACAGCATGCTCACAAAATAATTGTAAGCCTGCATGTCGTTATGGTACAGCTCGCAGTACAGCCATTTCAGCTCGTCCTCGTGGCGGCGGAAGCGGACGGCAAATTCCTGTTTCCATTCCGGATGATTCATGGGGACATTCCTCCTGTGCATTTATTTCCTAACCCAGCAGCTCCCGCAGGGCCTGGCAGGCGGCGTCGAAGGCGGCGTCGCTGGAAGGATAGGAGAACGCGCCGCCCACCCGGCTCTTTTCTCCTTCGCGCTCCAAGGTTTTCAGGGCGTCGAACACCGTCAGGTGGGGTTCCACGGTCATGCACTCGCCGCCGTTTGCCAAATATTCCTTCAAAATCTTTTCCACCTGGCCGTCGCCCTTTCCGGCGGGCACCACACTGCTGTCCGCAAAGAGCGCGTCCTTGATGTGCATGTACTTGATCTTATCGCCCAGCAGCTTCCAGGCTTCCCAGGTATCCTGGCCGCACTGGACGAAATTGGCCGGGTCGAACACGCCTACGATACGGGGCTCCGCCTCCAAGATTTCCAGGCACCGGTCCGCCATGTCGCCGTAGATGCCCTTTTCATTTTCGTGGCACAGGGTCACGCCGGTGCCCTCCGCCGCGTCGGCCATGACGTGCAGCCGCCGGAGCACTTCGTCCCGGTAATCCGCAGGATTCCTGCCCGCCGGGATGTAGAAGGAGAACATGCGAATGTTTTCCGCGCCCAAGATTTTTGCCACCTCGATGACGTGGCGCAGGGTATCCATATGGGCGTCAAAATCGTCCTTTTCGATATCGATCTTGCCGATGGGGGAACCGATGCTCCACACGGTCAGCCCCGCCGCGTCCATTTTCGCCCGCACTTCCCGGGCTTTGTCCAGGGAAATGGCGGCCACGCTCTCCCCGTCCACGTTGCGGATTTCCAGGCCCTGCAGGCCGTTGCGCTGCATGGCGATGATCTGACGGTCGATCATGGGGCTGGCTTCGTCGGCAAAGGCATAGATTTTGGGCTGTTTCATGGGGATTCATCCTTTCTTGTTTTTGAAGAGTTGAGAGTTGAGCGTGAAGAGCTGAGATTGATATAGTCAGTCAAATAGGATTCCCTCGTGATGGCGCTATATGATCTCAACTCTCCACTCTTAACGCTCCACGCTGATTTAAAGTGTCCTTGAATCGACTGCACTGCTTCTTCCCTTATATTGTAACCTGCTTTCACCGTTTTTTCAATAGTTCCTTCAATATAAAATAAAGCGCGATTTTTCGGAAATACGGCTGAATCTTAGCTTGTTTGGTCGAAGCGGGCATATCTCTTTCCTTTTCCGCATACGCTTGAAGACGGCGAATGCCCCCGGATGGGTTCAGCTTCTAAATCCTTTTCCTGCCGCATACCCTGTGGAAGCAGGCAGAAAAGGAGGCGGAAGCCCATGATCAAACGGGTGGAAAGAACCCAGGAGGTACGAAAGGAGAGGAAGCGGTGGGCGGCAGGCACGCTGGCCGCCGGGCTGCTGCTGTGCGCCATGGGCGTGTTCTACACGGCCCGGACGCGCACCGCCGAGGTGGTGGCGCGGAAGCGGGAGCTGCCCATTTACGCGGTGGACCGGGACGACAATAAAATCGCCATCAGCTTCGACGCGGCCTGGGGCGGCGATAAAACAGAAAAAATTCTGGATATATTGGATGAATTTGGGGTGAAAACCACGTTCTTTATGGTGGATATCTGGACCCAGCGGTTTCCCGACCTGGTGAAGGAAATCGCCGCCCGGGGCCACGAGATCGGCAACCATTCCACCACGCACCCCAAAATGAGCACCCTGAGCCGGGAAAAGATCCGGCAGGAGCTGGACACCATGGCGGACAACGTGCAGGCCCTCACCGGCGTGCGGCCCACCCTGTTCCGTCCGCCCTACGGGGATTACAACAACGACGTGGTGCTCATCGCCAGGGACGCGGGCTACGAGCCCATCCAATGGAGCGTGGATTCCCTGGACTGGAAAAACAAGGGCGTACAGCCCCTGATCGACCGGGCCACGAAAAACGTGAAAAGCGGCGACATCGTGCTTTTCCACAACGATTCCAAATATATCCTGGATGCGCTGCCCACCATTCTCAAAAGCTATCGGGAGCAGGGGTTCACGGTGGTGCCCATTTCCGAACTGCTGCTGACCGGAGAAACCACTTTGGACGCGCAGGGGATTCAGCACCCCGCGCCCACAACAATACCGGAGGTGTGAAGGAACATGGAAACGGAAAACAATCAGCTGACGCTCTGCGGCGTGATCGAAAGCGAACCGGTGCTGGATCACGAGGTCTTCGGCGAGCATTTTTACCGCATGGATATCAAGGTGCCCCGCCTGTCCGGGGCCCAGGATCTGCTGCCCGTCACCGTGAGCGAGCGGCTCATGAACAGCCAGGTGACCCCCGGCGTGCGCATCGCCATTCAGGGGCAATTGCGCTCCTATAACAAAGTCATGGGCGGGGCCGGACGGCTGCTGCTCACCGCCTTTGCTCAGCGGCTGCTGCCGCCGGACGACAGCGAAAACCCCAACATGATCCATCTGACCGGGGCCATCTGCAAGCCCCCGGCCTTCCGCACCACGCCCTTTGGCCGGGAAATCGCCGATCTCATGTTAGCGGTGAACCGGGCCTTCGGCAAGAGCGATTATATCCCCTGCATCGCCTGGGGCCGCACCGCCCGCTACGCCGCCGGGTTAAGCGTTGGCGACCGCCTGGAGGTACAGGGCCGCTTCCAGAGCCGGGAATACCAGAAACAGATGCCCGACGGCACCGTGATGAACCGCATGGCCTACGAGGTGTCCCTGAGCCGCCTGACCTGCGTGCACGAGCTGCCCCTGGTTTCCGCCCCGGCAGCCGTTCAGGAAAACGCCGTGCAGTAAAAGGTTTTTTCTGGGGGAGACCACTCTTTGGGGGCCAAAGAGTGGTCTCCCCCAGACCCCCTTCCGAGAAAGCCGCAAAGGAAACGTTAGTAAAATAGCTCCGTGCGTGATATTGTTCAACGCCGCGGGGCTATTATTGTTTATTTCCTGCGTCTTCTGCTGTCCATCACCGCATTTTGGATGCAAAGGGATACGATGTAAACTAAAGCGCAGGCCATCTCGGCGGTGGATGTCCAATCCTTCCCCTCGGCGGCGTCAGCGATCGAAAAAACGACGCCCGCAAAGGCAAAGAACAGCGGAACATACATTTTATTGCGGATCGGATGGCAGGACAGAATATAGATAAACAGCGCCACGTCCAGCAGCCGGGACGCCCCGGCCGTCATGAATTGTCCGCGCATATCCGTTCCTCCCTTCTTTTGTCCATGCTTTACGGATTCATCCTACCATGAAACGCGTTCCGCTGAAAGAGGAAGCCGCGCGAACGATACGTTTTCCCGTCCCAAATGTGAAATTCGCCAACCAAAACCGCAACAGAATCCCCTCGATATTTTTGTGAAATTCATTGCTTTTTTATGGGTTCAATGATACAATTTTTCCTGGTTGAACGTGGAAAAATGAAGGCACATGAAAAGGAGAGACGACCATGCGCAAAGCCAAGCTGATCCTGGATAAGGATTACGTGATTTCGGACGTTGACAAGCGGATCTACGGCTCCTTCGTGGAGCATTTGGGCCGGTGCGTGTACACCGGCATTTACGAGCCGGGCCATCCCACCGCCGACGCAAACGGCTTCCGGGGGGACGTGCTGGACCTGGTGAAACGCCTGAACGTGCCCATCGTGCGCTATCCCGGCGGCAACTACGTGTCGGGCTTTCAGTGGGAGGACGCTATCGGCCCCAGGGAAAATCGGCCCCGGCGGCTGGATCTGGCCTGGAAGACCACCGATCCCAACGAGGTGGGCATCCATGAATTCTGTGAGTGGGCGAAAAAAGCGGGCACGGACGTGATGTACGCCGTGAACTTAGGCACCCGGGGCCCAAAGGACGCCCAGGCGCTGGTGGAGTACGCCAACCACAAGTCCGGCAGCTACTGGAGCGACCTGCGCATCAAAAACGGAGCCAAGGACCCCTTCAATATCAAGCTGTTCTGCTTAGGCAACGAAATGGACGGCCCCTGGCAGATGGGCAGCAAAACGGCCTTTGAATATGGCCGCGTGGCCAACGAAGCCGCCAAAATGATGAAGTGGACGGACGATTCCATCGAAGTGGTGGCCTGCGGCTCCTCCTCCTCCCAGATGCCCACCTTCGGCGAATGGGAATATACCATGCTGACCGAGTGCTATAACAACGTGGATTATGTGTCCCTGCACCGGTACTACGGCAATCCCCACAACGATACCCCCGATTTCCTGGCCTCCACCATGGATTTGAATGATTTCATCCGCACGGTTGCTTCTATCTGCGACGCGGTGAAGGGCAAGAAGCACTGCAAAAAGCAGGTGAACCTGTCCCTGGACGAATGGAACGTGTGGTATCATTCCAATCAGCAGGATGTGGACCTTCACAAGCGAGAACCCTGGGGAACCGCCCTGCCCCTGCTGGAGGACGTGTACAACTTCGAGGACGCGCTGCTGGTGGGCCTCATGCTCATCACCATCCTCAAGAACGCCGACCGGGTGAAGGTGGCCTGCCTGGCCCAGCTGGTGAACGTGATCGCCCCCATCATGACCCGCAAGGGCGGCGGGGCCTGGGCCCAGACCATCTACTGGCCCCTGCTGCAAGCCAGCGCCCTGGGCCGGGGCAAGAGCCTGCTGCCCATCTTGGAAAGCGAAAAGACCGATACCAAGCACTATACCGACGTGCCCTTCGTGGATGCGGCGGCGGTGCTGTCGGAGGACGGCGGCGTGACGATCTTCGCCGTGAACCGGGATTTGGAGCAGCCCGCCGAACTGACCTGCGATTTGCGCTCCTTCGGGGAGTTCAGGACCGCTTCCCATTCCGTGCTGCACCATGACGATATGAAGGCCGTAAATACGGAAGAAAACCCCGACAACGTGAAGCCCGCGGACGTGAAAATCGACTTGAAGGACGGGAAGATCATCCTGCCCGCCGCAAGCTGGAACGTCATCAGACTTGCGAAGTAAATCGGGATTTGTGGAGGAGAGACCCAGCGGGGCTTTGCCCCGCACCCCACCAGGGAGATGATCTCCCTGGACCCTCGCCTGCGGAAATAACACGATGCGTTGAGACGACTTGGATCCCGCTGTTGCATTGGAAAGGATAGCAAAACTTGACGGCCTTGTGCTTCTGGCCCGGCCGCCATTGGCGGCCAACCCGGATGCTTTGCATCCGGGGAAAGCCAGGGAATAATCCCTTGGGAAAAAGCGAGCTTTTTCCCGGGGATTTTCCCGGCTTTCTTGGGCCAGAAGCCGTCAAACTTTCGTAAACCCCAGCGCGGCAGGCGGCGTTTGTTCGGTATATCCTTGCAAGCTGCTTCGCCAAGTGAGGGTCCAGGGGCGTCACGTCCCTGGTCGGGGG
>JAFSKN010000033.1 GCA_017448975.1 Clostridia bacterium | reverse complement strand
CCCATCACAGAAAAAGTCCGCCTGACCTATCAGGATGGCGTTTCCGCTGAATTCACTGTGGATTTCGCCACGGAAAAGAGCGCCTGGCGCATGGTGATCCGCCTGTTCCGGGACAGCCGGGCCGTGGAAGTGGAGCATATTTTGGACTGGCAGGAAAAGCACCGGCTGATGAAGGTGAATTTCGGCCCCAACATCCTCACCCGGGAGCTGGTCTGCGATACCAGCGCGGGGTTCGTCAAGCGGCCGCTTACCAAAAACACCACCTGGGAGCAGGCCCGGTTCGAGGTCTGCCACCACAAGTGGTTCGACCTTTCCGAGACCGGCGCGGGGGTGGCCGTCATCAACAGCGGCAAGTACGGCGTGGGCATCGAGAACGGCGAAGTGAGCCTGAGCCTGCTGCGCTCCACCATCCGGCCCGACATCACCAGCGACATGGGGAGGCATCATATCAAATACCTGATCGTGCCCCACGAGGGCGACGCGGTGCAGGCGGGGATCAACAAACTGGCTTTCGCCTATAACGTGCCCCTCATCCAGGCCGCGCCCGTTCTTCCCGAAGAATGGCGCAAGACCCTTTGTGAAAGCGGACTTTGGCTGCAAAGCGTGAAAGTGTCCGAGGACGGAAAATATCTGGTGCTGCGCTTGTCCGAACAGGACGGACGGCGCGCTTTGGTGCGCTTCCCCCAGGGCGTATACGGCATGAACATGTTGGAGGACGCGAACTGGGAAACCTTCGACGCAATGTATGTGTCGCCTTTTGAAATCATCACGGTGGGCATCCCATTGAAAAAGGAGGAAATGCAGGCATGAAAGGAAAAGTTGCTCTTCACGACGAACAAAAGCTGATCGATTTGGGAGGCGGCGTCACCCGGCGCATTCTGTCCTACGACGACAGCCTCATGTCCGTGGAAGTGTCCTTTGAAACCGGCTCCGAGGGCGCTGTCCATACCCATCCCCACACCCAATGCAGCTATGTGCTGTCCGGCAAGTTCCGCTATTCGGTGGAGGGGGAGGCCGTGGAACTCAATCCCGGCGATTCCATCGTGGTGCCCTCGGGCCTGCCTCACGGCACGGTCTGCCTGGAAAAAGGCGTTCTGCTGGATATCTTTACGCCTATGCGCGCTGATTTCCTGAAATAGAAAAGACGGCGAAAAAGACTGCGCGGCTTGGCACAGACGCAGCGGACAAACCTTCGCGTGTGTTTGCTGATTCATAAAGGACACTTTAACGCACTTACGAGGCAGGGGCCTCCGCGGCCCCTAAACCCCGCGCCAAAGGACTTCGTCCTCTGGACTCCCGCAGCGGATACTACGTGAACTGCAAAAAAACAAATTGGTTCCCGCTGCTGCGTGAAGGAACGTGGAAATTAGAGTGTGTTTCTAAAATATACCCGCCTGCATCATGCAAGAAGTATGCGAATACAGGCCAGATGAACAAAGGCCAGAAAACGGTCAGCGAGCTTATCATAGCGGGTAGCGACGCGGCGAAATTCTTTCAGTTTCAAGAAAAAGGTCTCTACCAAATGCCGTTCCTTATAAAATAAAGCCACCAATCCACATACCAGGGATCGGATTCATTGTTCTTGGGAGGGATACAGAAATCAGCACCATGGTTGGCTATGTACTCCCGCAGTTCCCACTTGCCATAAGCTTTGTCGGCCAGTACAGCCATTCCTGGCCGCACCTTGATTGCTTCCAATAACTCCTGCGCGACCTTTACGTCATGAACGTTTCCGGCGGAAAGCTGGACATGGATTGGGTTGCCAAGAGCATCCACAACGGCATGAATCTTGGTGCTTCTGCCGCCTCTGCTGACTCCGATGCACTGATTCTTTTGAGCAGCGTTCTTTTCCGCCTTTTGGCTATCTTCCTCCCCCTCTCTCGGCACCCGCGCTTGCCTTGTGTGCCTTGATATAGGTACTGTCTATGCTGATGTCTTCCAGATCCGCGTCTTCCCCTAATTCATGGAAGATTTTCTCGATCAATCCGCTTTTCTGCCACTCTACGAACCGTTTGTACACCGTCTGCCATGGCCCGTAACGCTCCGGCAGATCACGCCATGCCGCCCCGCTCCGCGCGATCCAGAAGATTCCGTTCAGTATCTTCCGGGAATCTTTCCGCGGCCGTCCCAGCGTTCCAGCCTGCCGCTCTGGAAAGTATTTCTTAAGCTTTTCCCATTCCTCATCCGTGACCTCATAACGTCGAATCATTTCCTTCACCTCATTGTATTATTCGACGCTATCGTGGAATTTCCTTTTGGTTTTTGCATCTTTTTTCGCTTTTGTTATGTCATTATGAGTTTAGAAACACACTCTAGTGAAGTAATTCTCTTTGCGATGAAAGAAAGCCTTGCAAACCTTGGGCGATTGGTAATCATTGATGGAAGGACGCTGGTTTGGAATCGCAGGCAATTTGATCCTGAGGAAATTCTGTTGAGCTGATTTCCACCTGATACAGCCGGTATACGGCTTCCTTTCCTCTTTCGCCCCCGCCCGGCACATCGGGCAGGCGTATGTTTTTCAGTTCCGTTTCCAGCGTTGGCCTGGTGCGGCTTTCTCCTGTGCGCAGGGTCAGCCTTTCCACCGTGCGGCAGGGAGAAATGGGCATATAATCCCCACTGTTCTTTCCGTTTACGCTGGCGGACACCCGCTTTTTGCGGCAGTCTATTTTGATCACAATGTCCAGCAGGTCTCCATTTTGGTATGCCGCGATGGGCCATTGGCCGCCTCCGCCCCGCAGAGCGGCCTGTCCGTCCCGCCGAAGCAGAAGCCTGACGGCGTTCATGCCCTTCCCGTCGGATACCTCGATGTGCATTTCCCCGTTTTCCAGGCCCTGGACGGATAAAAGCAAGCGCAGACAGGCGGTTTCCCCCTCCTGAAATACACGGATGGCCTTGGCGTAATCCCAGGCATCGCTTTGGTGCAGGGTCAGGGCCCTGTTCTCAATGCCCACCCTTGACCATTGAGGAGAATAGATGTGCCAGCGCTCCGGAAAGGGCCCGGGCATTTGAGAAAACACCTCCCGCACGGGTCGGTTTTCCCGCCATTCCAACCGGGGAGGCAGCCGCAGTACCCAGATATCCTCCTTGTTCATGGAATAGGCAAGCCAGGTGTACCCGTCCGGGGAATCGTCGTTGCCTGGCATGATGCCCCGAACATACTGGGGGCCAAAGTCTTTCAGATAGCCGCCGTAGCGCATGGGCGGCACCTCGCCGCATACGCAGGCAAGGTGGCTGTAGGTATACCCATCCTCCGACACAATGGCCGCCAGGGGCCAGCGGTGCTGTCCATCCGGCGATGGGTTGTATACAATGGCGTACCTCCCGTCGCCGGTTTTCAGCATGGCGCACTTGCCTGTGGCGGTAAACAGTCCGTCCATTCTTTCGGGTTCCGACCAGGTGCCGCCGTGATCTTGGCTGACGGCAGTAAGGCCCATTTTACCAATGACGCCCACACGGCCGTCTGGAAGCGGGCAAAAGGAGGGGGCTTTTATGTTTTTTAACGGGAAAAAAGCTTCGTCCAACCGCTCCTCCTCCCACCAGGCCCCCGTGGCCAGACCGTCTGCCAGCAATTCCTGGCAGGCGGCCACAAAGTCCCTGTCCTCGCTTTCTTCGAAAAACCGATAGGGAAAATGCTCCTTTTTCCAGCCTGCCTTTTCATTGACCCGCAGCACGAAAATTTCGCCCAGGCTGCCATCCTCAAAAATCCTGCGCGCCACCCGGCCCATGCCCCAGCCTGAATTGGGGGCGATATGAATGTTCGGTGACACGCCGTGAAAGGTCATGGCCAGCAACACACCACCAGAGGAAAGATAAAAGCCCATGCGTTGGTGCGCCACTGTTTTCGCGTCCGGGGGCATACTGTCCGCCCCTTTGCCCCGGTAGACGCCCTGAGGCACCGGAATCTCCGGAAAAAGGAGGCGGGGAGGGGCCCAGGAAAACCCGCTGCCGCTCTCCGTCAGCATCACGTGGCTCAGGCCGTCGTGCTCGTGCACCGGGCTGGTCAGGTACATCAGATACAGCTTTTTTTGCCACCTGCACAGCATGGGTGCGTGATTATAGGTAAAAGAAAGCCCCTGGCTTTGCTCCGGGTGCTCCCGGTTGGCCCGCATCACCTGAATATTCTGAGCGCCGATGATGGGCCGAAGCGCTCCGTCGTGGAAGCGCGTGTCGGCGTTTTCTTCTCCGATATAGCGAAAATGCGCCATGGTGTCACCACCTTTTTATCCGTTTTCTTTCGCGTCAGGATCTTCTCCAGGGTAAGGAAAGAGGAAAACCGGTTCCTTGCCGCTGCCCTGATAACATAGCTTCCCGTTCGCAAACACGGTGTACCCCGCGGGATAGGGATAGCGCAGACCGTCTTTCTTTTGGTAGTACACATCCACGTTTGTTCCCCGCACGTTCAGGCCCAGCAGGGAAAAATAGCTTCTTTCCGTTCGCAGCGGGTGAAAGCCCACGCCTTTTTCCGTTGGCTCAATGCCCGCCAGATGGCGAACGATTAAGTCGATATAGAATGAATGGAAGTAATCCGCCTCTTCGCTCAGCGGGGCGCCTGTTTTGCTGTCATAAAATTCCACCAGGCAGGGCACGGCGGAATCACCTGCCCGGAAATGCTCCAGGGTATATTCCTGCAAATGCTTTTCAAAGGCCGCGTCATAGGCGTGCCCGTGCTTTTTGGATTGCCTGGCCAGGGCGTCCAGGGCGATGCCGGTGGTATAGGGCCAGGAGGGTCCGTTCCACATGCAGCCGTGGGGGCCTTTGAAATAATTCCCCCGCCAGCCGCCGTTGGAGGAAAACACCGGGCAATCCGACGCGCAGGAGGCAAAGCCGGAGCCCAGAGCAAAGTAACTCGGGCTCAGCAGATATTCCAGGATGGGCAGATGGGTTTCCTCCGTCATATCCGCCCACAGGGGATAGATGGCCACGATGTTTTTCACATAGGCCTTTTCATCCGTTTCATGGTGGAGATCATAGAAGCATCGGGAGGGGCTGTCCCACATTTTTTCCAGAATATCCCTTTTGATTTTCAGCGCTTCCCCGGCAAAATACCCTTCGTCCCCGTCCCGGAGGACGCGGCACAGCCGGGAAAGGGCTGTAAAGTTCAGATAGGTATAGACGGATCGGTCCACCCGCTTGAGGGGAGTGTAGCCTTCCTGGGCGGGGCGGACGGAGGCGGGAAAACAATCCTGGGTAAAGAACCAGAAGCTGGGCTGGTATTCCTTGCCGGTCAGGGCGTGGGTGCGCTCGATTTGGAGAGCGTCGCCTTTGCGGGTGCTTTCATATACATTCCGTGCGTCTCGCTTGAACGCGGGCAGCACAGCCCGGATGAACGCGGTGTCCCCGGAAACCAGATAATACTGGTACAGCGCCCATGCGGCGAAATGGGCGTATTCTTTTTGGCAGGCATCCACGCTGGTAACGGCGAACACACCGTTTTCATCCACACAATGGATCAGGGCCCCGAGCGCATCCCGGGCGGCCTGGCCATCCTTGGTCCAGCGGGCGTCCATCGCCTGCAGAGGCACGGATAGGGGAATCACCCGGGAAAACTCCCAGCCCGACGCCTGACAGGGCGTTTTCTCCATGCGGTGGCTGCGCCCTTCGTACAGGCAGCGGCCGGGCAGACGGCCCAAGCCCGGCTCCGCCAAGTTCTTCCGCATCAGGTAAAACCGGTAGTACCAGCAGGCGGTGAGCTGCCGGTCTTCACATTCAAAATCCGGCACGCTGTCCAGCCAGCGCGCGTTCTCATGGGCTTTTTTATCCATCAGCCCCTGAGGGTCCTCCTCCTTAAGCAGGGCGGAAAGCCTGCGCGCCAGTTCGCTTTCTTCCCCGGAAAGGCCCACCGCCGCGGCCAGCAAAAAGACGCGCTTTTCTCCGGGGCCGATTGTTAATTGTCCATTGCTCCAGGAAGCGGTGCTGCCTGCCAGCATCACGGGGGAAACGCCGTGGAGACAGACGGGAAAGCGATAGGGAACCCCCAAAGCGGCTCCCTCCGGCAGACAAAGCTCCAAGGTGAGGGGCTTATTCCCTTTGTTTTCCCAAACCTGGCAGGACAGGGCTTCGTCCTCCCAGGTGATGAGCTTTCTTTCAAAAAAGGTATAATCGCCTCTCTGGGCATTAACGCGGCTTTCGTTCACCCGCCACTGCACCCGCGCGGGGGAAAACGCGCCTTCTTCCTTTCCCACGAAGCGCACGGAAAAAAGCAGGGGAAGATTCATTTTGTGAATAAAATCCACCCTGCCGGAAAACCCCGGCGCGCCGTCCAGGTAATCCACCCACAGCCGTTTCCCCGTGGGACCAAGCATCCATTTGTCGGGATGGCCTGGCAGGGTGCGGCTGCAGGAGGAAAGAAGCCGCACAATGTCCGCCCGCATGCAGGGTCGCCTCCATGCCGTTTCTCTTTTTCAGTCTGCCGGGGAGATGAGCAGAATCCAGTCGTTCTGGTCACAGCGCCGGTCTGGCGGGGTGAAGCACACGTTTTTCTGGGATGGGATTTTTCCCAGATAGCTTTTCCCGCCGGATACGGGATCGAACCACCAGGCATCAGTTTCGCCAAGAGCGCTGGTATCCACGGAGAACGGCTTTCCGGTATAGGTATAGACGCAGAGCGCGCAGTCCGTTTTCAGTGCCAGGTTGTATTCGTACTGTGTGCCCGTATTGCTGACCAAATACTCCTGGGCCGGTTCGCCGGTTTGCCAGTGAATATACTCCATCAGGCGGCGGATGTGGGTCATTTGCATACTGCCCGGATTGTGGAGCGCTTCCTGCCAGGTTTCAAATACGCCGAAAGCGCCTTCTTCCGTTCCCTGCCAGAACTGCATGATGGCGTTGCTGCCGTAGGTGAACCCCGCCGCTCCCGCCAGCAGCGACCAATAGGCGTAACGCCGCACGTCCCGGGTTTGCCAATAGGGCTGGGCAGGATCGTGCAAGCCCTGGAGGATAAACTCGTAGCTGGGCTCCCCGTCCAGCGTCGGGCGCACAGGGGTCAGCGCCCGGTCGCGCTGCACATAGCGGTAATTGTCTTCCCCTACGTAGGTTTCCGCGTTCACCCCGTCATCCCATTGGTTCAGCTTGATCTGGTCATACCGCCGGTGGCCGGACTGGAACAGATGGAAATCCAGCCAGGGGGCGTCCTGGAACCATTGGGAGGAGGAGCAGCGGCCGAAGGGATGGAAGCCGATCAGCTGGTGCGGACACTTTTCCCGCAGGCGGCTGCCGATGCGGTTGAAATCCTCCGGAGCGTCGCTGCCCCGTACGTCGCCGCCCACCAGCCAGATCACGTTTTCACAGTCCCCGAAGCGCTCCGCCAGAAAATCCACATATACATCCACAGCGTCCCCGGACAATACACCGTTTGAAACAAAGTGTCCCCAGGAGGGCAGCAGCGCCATCACCAGTCCCAATTCCGCCGCCGCGTCCACAAGCTTCCGCACCATGGGCCAATAGGCGTCCGGCGATGCATCGGGATTGGGACGGGCAAAGTTATCATCCAGCAAGGCGGGAGAGCCCGCCCGGTTCCGGTAATCGGGTTTGTGCACCAGGGTAGCCTGGATGAGGGTAAAGCCTTTTTCCGCCCGGTTTTTCAGGTACACCATGGCTTCCTCGACGGTCAGCTTTTGAAACAGCAGCCAGGCCGTGTCTCCCAGCCAGAAAAAGGGGTTTCCATTCCGAAGGAAATAGCGGCGATCCTTGGATAACGTGAGCAAGATCATCCCTCCTTATTTCGTCCATGCTGTATCCCGCGCCACCGTGATGCAGCGGTGCTCCGGGGAATAGGGGAAAGTGGCGTCCTGCTCTGCGGCAGGGCGGCAGGCGCAGTAAAAATGATACAGGTTTTTCCCGTCGTACAGGATGCCGGGCTTGTGGGCGTGAATCTGGTCCACGGATTTCCGGGTGCCGATGGTCAGGATGGGGATAGGAAATTTCTTCCATACCCGTAAATCCCTGCTCACCGCCAGCCCCTCGCAGGCGCTCAGGTTGCCCAGGCCATAGTAGTACATCACCCATTGCTTTTCCCGACTGTCGTAAAACACCGCCGGATCGGAAGCGAACACGCTGTCCCACGCGCCGGGCGTTACGGGCAGTACGGGATTCAAAAGATTCCTGTCCCAGTGCAGCAAGTCTCTGGAGGTGGCAAAGCCGGTCTGCTCGATCCAGCCCCGTTCCGTTTCGTCCGTTTTGGCGTTGTAGAACAGATAAAACAGGCCTTCATGCTCCATCAGCCAGCCTTTGTACAGCCCGCCGTGCTCCCAGGCCGCCCCATCCCGCCAGGACAGGATGGGATCGCCCACGAAATGCCAATGGAGCAAATCTTCATCCTCCGTCCAGGCCAGGCCGATTTCCGCCGCGCCAGCTTCATAACCCGTCCGTGGATAGGAATGATAGATCATCCAATATTTCCCGAAGGCTTTTTTCAGCGTCCGGGGGCCGAACAGATCGTTTTCCATCAGCAGCCCGGTGCCCGCCATGCCCACCTTGTCCCAGTCCCTGTTGCCGCCGCGGGGAAGGATCACGCCTATTTTTTCCCAGCTTACCAGATCGTCGGAAACGGCCAGGCCGGTCTGGTACCCTGTTCCGTCAAAGCCAACGAACAGCAGATAATACCGTCCGTTATGGCGAAAGGGGGTGGGACAGTCCACGGCGTTCCGGTCAAAACGGCCTTCCGCGCCCGTGCCGGACAGAATGGGCTCTCCAAATTTGTACGGGGTCAGAAGATGCTCGATATTCATTCCATGTCCTCCATCAGCTCAATGGGCGAAATGATATAGCTGGGCCGGACAAGATAATTGTCCGACCAATCGTCGCCGGTGGTGCGGAAGGCGTCGGGGCCGTACCATTTATAGTTGGGGTTGGCATTGTGCAGGGTGCCGAAGCCGTTGAAGCGGCTGCCGAAAGCGGCTACTTCGATTTCGTGTTCCCCCGCTTGCAGGAAAGGCAGCTTCACCCCATAAGGAGCCCAGGCGATTTTTCCCGCTTCCTGCCCGTCCACCCGCACAGCCGCCACAGGGGACGCCATGTGCGGGATATGTAGGAACGCGTGGGGATGATCCCTGTTCAGCCGCACACGGAAACGATAGGTCACATTCCCCGTATAGAAGGGCAGGCCCTGGCGGGTCAGATCGTCCAACGCCAGGCGTTCAGGCGCGCCGGTCAAGGTCAGTTCCGTACCGGCGATGCGCACGCCGAAGCGCCCTAAAACGTAGAGGGCTTCCAGGTCTGTTCGGCGGGACAGGGGCACCCGCAGGGTCAGCACGTTTTCTCCCTGCCGCACCGGCGGCAAAGGCAGGGTTTGAATGGCTTCATCCACATACCATCCTGTTGATCCGTTGGAAACAGGCGCGCCGTTCAGCGTGATTTCCGCTTTTTCCGGCTGTTCCATGGCAAGAAGCAGGCCGTCCACAGCCTCCTCCGCATAGAAGCGGTAACGCAGGCAGGCCGTATGCCCAGGCGCGTCTTCCTCCGGAGTCAGCCAGGGCTGCACCTGATTGCCGTTGCGAAGCGGCAGTCCGATTTGCTTCCGCAGGGCGTTGTCAGCCCGGAGCACATCGTCGGCAGGCTGCCAGGGGCCTTCGTCCAATGCGTACTCGCACCGGTCCAACAGCAGGGCGTTGGGTTCATCCAGCGTGAAATCCTCCGTTTCGGAAAGCTTCATAAACGCCTTTGGGTTCTCCGGCAGCGGATCGGGAAGATTGCACGCGCCGGGGATCAGACGCAAGAGCAGGCTGTCCTGGGGATCGCAGGGCCACAGGATTTCTGTCCAGCCGTTTTCCTGTGCGCCGCCCATTTCCTGTACGGCGCCATCCAGGGCGTTCATCCGCCGAACGCGCCACAGGCCCCTGATGCGGATACGGTAGATTCGGGGCCGGGCGGGTATTTCGTCCCGTACGTGGCAGAGGAACAGAATCCGCTCCTGCCCATCCTGACGCAGTTGATAAAACAAATTGTCAGACAGGCTGCCCGTGGCCTGGCTGCGCACCTCGATTTCCCGCTGGGCGGAAAGCGCGTCCAACACCGACGCGCGTTCCATGGGTACGCGGCGGCTCTTTTCCCATAACGCTTTTGCCTTCGCCGAAGGTACGCCGTCGATCAGTTCCGGAGCGTCTCCCAATACAATCAAAGAACCCCCCGTTTTCAGGAAAGCATTCAGGCGGCGCAGGGTGGATTCCCGCAGAGTGAGGACGGGCGGTACGATCACCGCGTCATAGGCGCACTGTCCTACCCGCAGCGGATTGCCGCCCTGTTCGCACAGGTCCGGCAGCATGGCTTCCGACAAATAATCATAATCAATCCCGCCATACAAAAGCCATTGGGCCAGGTTTTCAAACTGTCCGTCCATTTCTTCCCGGCGGGCCAGGGTTTGATCGTTGGGCCCGAACAGCAGCCAGAAGGATTCGATGGGATGCAGCACCGCCACATGGGTGACGGGGGTTCCGCGGGTCAGCAGCATATTGACGCGGGCAAAATAGGTTTCCAGCCATTCATACTGCGTCCACCAGGGAGATTGCCAGCCGATGGCCGCGGGCCAATCACGCTTGGCTTCGCCGCCCATGCCCATAAAAGCCAAATGATGCACGCGAGTGGTGACGCCCAGCGCGGCCAGCCAATCCCCCTGCAGCTTATGCTGGCGGAAGGTTACGTCCCATTCCAGCACGCCGTACATTTCGCATACCAGCCCCTGCCGCCCCATCTGGCGGCGGACGGACTCCGCCTGCTTGGCGGTGGTCAGCTCCAATTGGCCTGCCAGAATATCGATGCCGGGCAGTTGCTGGCTGCGGTACTGCCGCATGGTTTCGCCCAGGGCCAGGGTCTGGGAAAACAGCGTGCGCTCGGACAGGAAATGGCCGGTATAGGCGATGCCGTGCCGCCCGCACCAGGCGCCGATCCGATCGCCGTAGGCGGCGGCAAAGCGTTCGGTCACATGCTCATGATACCGATAGCGCCATACGCTGTATCCTTCCGGAAGCTCCCAAACCAGCTCCGGCAGAATCTCCAGAAGCTCCGTCCCGTAAGCTGCCCGGAAGGTATCGTTCATATCGTCTGTATAGGCCAGGGTGGCGCGGCCTGCCTGGACGGTGGGCAGGCAGTGCTTGCCCTTCATGTGGGGCTCGTCCGTAAAAATGGCGGGAACGGATTTGCCGATGTGATCCTTCAGCGCTTCCCAGTATTGTTCGTGGGTCACGCGCAGGAATTCATCAATCGCCCGTGGATTGAATACGTCCACATAGGTTTCGCCGTTGAACCAGGGGCTTTCTTCCATCAATTCCACATAGGCGTGGTAATTGCCGCCCGCTTGCATTCTTTTATAAGAAGAAAGAAAACCGTTGTCAAATCCAATCTGATAATCGCACAGAAAATACCCCCTGGGCTTTTCTCCAGCGTCTATCTGCCTGTCAAAGACCGCTTTGCTTTCGCAATAGCCGGACAATGGATGATCAGACAAAACGATATACCGGGCCCGATACCGCATGTTCCGGGTCACGAAGCCCCCTGCCGCGCCGGATGGAAAACGTTCCTCGTCGTACAGCCAGCAGGTCATGCCTTTTTCCCGTAGCTTTTCTTCCGCGTAGGCGACCAGCGTCCAGTATTCATCCGATAAATAAGGGGTATCCATCCCTGTCCGGGGGTGCACCATAGCGCCGCCCATACCCATCTGTTGAAAATATGCCGCCTGGCGGTCGATCTTTTCTTTTGTTACTTTGCAGTTCCACGCCCAGAAGGGCACCCCGCGAAACTGCGCGGGCGGAGAAAGAAAAGCCTGTTCGGGAAAGGAAACGTGATTTGCGGCAGCCATGGTATTCCTCCGTTTCTTGCTCTGGGGATTCAGCTCGTTCAGCGCACAGGATTCCTGTTTAATGTATTATACATGAAAATTGAATTTCCTGCCATATTTAAAATTTTGCAGTAAAATTTTACTGAACAAATTAGTAAACAGGCGATAATGCTGTTTAAAAATGAAATTGATGTAAAATTATTTCCCAAATATCCCATTTATCAAGCGCGATAATCGTGCTATAATTGAACCGGATAGAGAGCTTTGTTTAGCAATTGTTTAGTAATCTGCGTTCATCTTCCGGGTGAAAGGAGAATGCTTATGAGCAACATGGCCGCAATGCATACCATCACCAAAAAAACGCCGTGGGAACGACTGAAAAAATGGTTTCGCATCCTGTGGCAGCAGCGGGCGCTGGTGGCCCTGTGCCTGGTCCCGCTGGCCGTGGTGATTCTGTTCCAGTATGTGCCCATGTACGGCGTGCTGATCGCCTTTAAAAAATACAAGCCCAAGAAGGGCGTGTGGGGCAGCGCGTGGCTAAACCCGTGGTACAAAAATTTTCAGGAATTTTTTAATAACGTTAACTGCGAACACATCATCTTGCAGACCGTCAAGGTGGGCATCCTGTCGTTGCTGTTTACCTATCCCATGCCCATCATCCTGGCGCTGATGCTGAATGAAGTGCGCTCCAAATGGTTCAAGCGCTCCGTCCAGACCATTTCATATCTGCCCCACTTCATTTCCATCGTGGTCATCTGCTCCATGCTGAACACCTTCGGCTCCCTGGACGGCCTGTTCAACAACGTGCGGGAAATGTTCGGCATGGCGAGGGTGAACATGAACGCGGGCTCGGCGTTCTTTATGCCGATGTTCATCGGCTCGGCCATCTGGCAAGGCGTAGGATGGGGCAGCATCATTTACCTGTCCGCCCTGTCCAACGTGGATACGTCGCTGTATGACGTGGCGAACCTGGACGGGGCCAACCGCTTCCAGAAAATCCGCCACATCTGCCTGCCCGCCATTTTGCCCACCACCACCGTGGTGCTGATTCTGAACACGGGCAATATCTTTACTCAGGATTACACCAAGATCCTGCTGATGATGAACGAAACCAACCGCATGGATTTGGAGGTCATCAGCACCTATGTGTACCGCATGGGCATCCAGGACGGCCGCTTTGAATTCGCCACCGCCGTGAACCTGTTCGTTTCCCTGGTCAGCCTGATCCTGGTGGTGGGCACGAACTATATCGTGCGCTTCATCGATCCTGAACAGAGCATTTGGTGAGGAGGTGCCGGTATGAGCCAGAAAACGATTTCTTCCAAGCCGAAAAACAAAATCCGGATCGGCAATATTTCTTTCGACATCACGCTGATTCTGCTGCTGGTGCTTTTCTGCGTCATCATCCTGTATCCCTTCCTGCATGTGATCGCCGTGTCGCTCAGCTCCAGCCGCATGATCACCCGCGGCGCGGTGGGCCTGATTCCCCAGGAGCTGAACGTAAAGGGTTATGAAATCGTGTTCTCCAAGGCCACGATTTACACTTCCTATCTGTGGACGATTTGGTACGCCCTGCTGTTCACAGCGCTGAACGTATCGCTGACCTCCTGCCTGGGCTACGCCCTGTCTGTGCAGGAATTCAAGCTGAAGGGCCTGATTAGCGTGATCATGCTGATCACTATGTTTTTCAGCGGCGGCACCATTCCCTCCTACCTGAACATCCGCAATCTGGGCATGATGAATA
This sequence comes from Clostridia bacterium, assembly GCA_017448975.1. GTDB lineage: Bacteria > Bacillota > Clostridia > Christensenellales > Aristaeellaceae > RUG563. The sequence continues at coordinate 24,917 of JAFSKN010000033.1, read as the reverse complement.
CCACCTGGGCGCTGGTGCTGCCGGGGTGCGTGTCCGCGTGGAACGTGTTCATGTACCGCTCCTTCTTCAAGGGCATTTCCCACGAGATCCGCGAGGCGGCGCTGATTGACGGCGCGGGGGAGGTGCGCATCCTGATCAGCGTGATCCTGCCCCTGTCCAAGGCGCTGATCGCTTCCTTCTCCCTGTTTGCCATCGTGGGTATGTGGAACAGCTATTTCAGCGCCCTGCTCTATATCAAGGACGCTTCCCGCCATCCCATCCAGATGATCCTGCGCTCCATCGTGTTCACGTCCAATTCCATGGGCTCTTCCTTTGGCGGCGACGCCAACATCATGCTGACCAACGGCCAGGTGAACCCCAAGAACGTGCAATATGCCTGCCTGGTGGCCACCATCGCCCCGCTGCTGCTGATCTATCCCTTCATTCAGAAGTATTTCGAGCAGGGAATGCAGGTCGGCGCGGTCAAAGGATAAAAGGCAGCCCAAAATGAAAGCTGGATTTTTCCGCGTTTGCGCGGTGAAATTAAATATGTAAAGGAGGACTCCCCATGAAAAAGACTCTCGCACTGATCCTTGCGCTGGCCCTGCTGCTGGGCTGCGTGTCCTTTGCTTCCGCTGAGGGCACTATGAACCGCGACGGCCTCACTTTCCCCGAGCTTCCCAACAACACCCTGAAGCTCACCGTCACCACCGCCAACTGGGGCACCGACCAGCTGCCCACCAAGATGCAGAAGCTGTGGCAGGAAAAGGTGGAAGAATACCTGGGCTGCAAGCTGGATATCACCTGGCAGGTCGCGCCCTGGAACGACTTCCGTAACAATGAATCCGTCAACCTGGCCGCGGGCGACCTGTCCGACGTCAACACCTATTCCCAGGGCACCCTGGTGAACGGCTACGGCAAGGACGAGGACGGCGATTCCCTGGTGCTGGACATCATGGATTACAAGGATTACCTGGTGTACTATCCTGAATTTGTGGAAGGCAAGGTGGGCGGCTGGAACGGCGTTCTCAACGACGACGGCACCTCCTATGTGTTCTGGGACGGTTATGACAACGACCTGAACCTGGCCGGCGGCCAGAGCTTCTCCGCTTACGCCTATCGTTTCGACGTGCTGAAGAAGTACGACCTGAAGCCCGCCACCACCTGGGAAGAATTCAAAGCGCTGTGCGCCTTCCTGAAGGAAAAGATCGACGCCGGTGAAATTGAAAACGCCAAGTACGTCATGTCCAACGGCGCTTCCTGGATGGCCTTCTTCCGTGGCTTCGTGGGCACCTTCCATACCTGGGACACCACCTACTGGAACGGCACCGAATGGGCTTTCGGCCCCATTGAGGACAACTTCCGCACCATGCTGAAGGAAATGCACGAGCTGTACGCCGCCGGTTACATCGATCCCGAATACGCCACCGATGAAAGCTGCGACGCCAAGGCTGCCAACGGCAACATCCTGATCGTTCCCACCAACTGGGCCGGCTCCGTGCAGTCCTGGAACCAGGCCAAGGTTTCCGAAGATATGGAATGGGGCTTGGCCTACCTGCCTTCCTCTCAGTTCGGCACCGGCTGGAAGTGGGGCTCCAAGCTGAACGGCAAGAACTTGGGCACCACCCTGACCATGGGCATCATCATCAGCGCTGACACCGAATATCCCGAATATGTTGTGCGCCTGATCGACTATCAGTATTCCGAAGACATCTACAAGATGCTGAACTGGGGCGTGGAAGGCGAAGACTTCGTGACCCTGGAAGACGGCACCCGCACCTATGTGGATGAGATCCTGAACGCCGAGAATCCCGGCCAGGCCTTGGCTGACCGCGGCATCATGGCTTCCGCCAGCGCCCGCACCGGCATCCCCTTCGTTCCCCAGATCTTCTCCACCATCCTGCAGTACTCCTCCACCGAACCCTGGTGGTCCGCTGAAAAGGGCTACTATGACGGCAAGTACTGGATCGACACCGCTGTGAACGGCGGCCCCGATTCCATTTCTCCCTATGACCGCGCTCCTCTGACCCACCTGAACGAGGAAGAAAGCAAGATGAAGTCCACGCTGACCTCCGCCTGCGAAAAGTATTCCAAGGTGGGCGCCAACCAGTTCATCACCGGCGAACTGGATATCAATGACGACGCCGCTTGGGAAGCCTATGTGGCGGGCGTGAAGAGCCAGACCGAAGATTTCGACGGCTTCTTCAAGACCCTGAACGAAAAGACCGACATCGAATCCCTGAAGTACTATAAGTAATTCCCCGAAAACCCTTCGTGGGCTGGGAGGTTCCCTCCCGGCCCACGTTTTCAAAGGAACAGGTTTGCAATATCGAATCGGAAGCCAAAGCGCTTCCGCCCGGCATTGAAAGCAGCGGACAATCGTCCGATCAAAATAAACTGAATCGATGAAAGGCTGTATTTATGTTTTACGGCGTGGAAATCATCACCGGCCTGCAGGATTGGCAGGTGCTGCAGCGGCATAAGGGAAAAGCGAAAGCAACGCTGAAAGGCCGCTGGGAATTGGAAAAAGGCGCTATCCGGGCGGGCGTCCGGTCCGCGACCCCCGTGTGGCGGCTGGTCAGCGAGCAGGACCAATGCATCATGATTCCCTGGACGGCCTGCAGCCGTCAAACCGGCGGGGATGTCCTGACCGGGGAAGAAGTGAAGGGCAGCTGGGAAGCGGACATTGCGCTTCCCCAGGGCGGGCCTTACCGCCTGGAAACCTCCCTGGACGCGGTATCGAAGGCGACGGGGGAGCACTGGATGTTCCGGGGGGACATCCGGGTGCATATCGGCGTGGGGGACGTGTTCTGCATGGCGGGCCAGTCCAACGCGGCGGGATACGCCAAGGGCCTGGCCTTTGACCCGCCGGACGTGCGCGTGCATCTGCAGCGCAACAGCGGCAAATGGGATATGGCTGCCCACCCCATGAACGATGCCACGGACGCGGCGGACTGCGTGAACGCCCCCATGAGCGTCACGGGCACCTCGCCCTTCCTGTCCTTTGGCCGCCGGTACGCGGATTATACCGGCTTGCCCGTGGGCCTCGTTCAGGCTGCCCAGGGCGGGTCTCCCATGGCCCGGTGGGACAGACGCCGAAACGGTGATTTATACCGCAATATGGCAGCGAAGATTCAGGCGGCGGGGGGTGTGCGCGCGATTCTCTGGTATCAGGGCTGCGCCGACGCGGACCAAGAAAACGCCGCCGCTTATGCGGACAGCTTCGCCCGGATGGTGGAAGACACGCGGCGGGAGCTGGGCTGGGGAATCCCCTTTTTCACCTTCCAATTGAACCGCTACGAAACTCAGCCCGACGCCGCCGCCTGGGGAAAAATCAAAGAGATCCAGCGGCAGGCGGCGCTGAACTTGGAAAAAGTCTGGATTCTGCCAACCGCAGGGATTCCCCAGGGGGACGAAATCCATTCCTCCGCGGCGGGCAACGTGACGCTGGGCGAAATGCTGGCCCGGCAGGCGCATGGCGCGCTGAACGGCGGCCCGGACTTTGAAGCGCCGGACGTAACAGAGGCGCGGATGGAGGGCGAGAAAATCCGGTTGACTTTCCGCAATGCCACTGGCTTTATGCGCCTGCGCCCGCTGCATGACGCTTCCGATTTTCAGCTGACCGATGAACAGGGCGAAAACGCTGTTCAAAACGTCGCCGCGCAGGAAAATGAATTGTGGCTCACTCCCGGCCGGTCCGTTGTCGGGAAAGCGCACCTTTCCTACGGCGCGCATCCCCAGGGGCCGGAGGGCTGCATCGTGGATGCGCAGACCTATTTGCCCATTCTTGCTTTTGATCATGTGGAGGTATCTGTATGAGCTGGAATCTGGATTGGAAGCCCCTGGAGCACGACGCGCCGCAGTGGATGCGGGACGGCAAATTCGGCCTGTTTTTCCATTGGGGCGTGTACAGCGTGCCCGCCTGCGAAAACGAATGGTATTCCCGAAACATGTATTTAAAGGGCTGCAAGCAAAACCTGTGGCATGAGCAGCATTACGGCAAGCTGAGCAAATTCGGCTACAAGGATTTTATTCCCATGTTCAAAGCGGAGCGTTTCGATCCCGACGCCTGGGCCGATTTGGTGAAGCTCAGCGGGGCCAAATATGCCGGCCCCGTTACCGAGCACGCGGACAATTATTCCCTGTGGGACAGCAAAATCAACCCCATCAATTCCGTGAAAACAGGCCCCCATCGGGACATTGCGGGGGAATGCGCCGCGGCGTTCCGCAAACAGGGCATCAAGTATCTGGCCACCTTCCACCATCAATGGCTGTGGGGCTGGTTCATGTCCACGGACAACGAAGCGGACGTGTACGACCCCGCCAATGAGATGTATTACGGCCCGGCTCTGCCCCTGGAAACCAACCGGTACATTCCCTACCGGAAGCCGGATAAGAAATTTGCCGACATTTGGCTGGAAAAGATTCGGGAGGTGGCGGAGGCCTACCGCCCGGATGTGCTGTATTTTGACGGGCGGGTGATGATCCTGCCGGAGGAATACCGCTATCAGGCAGCCCGGTATTATTACGACGCGGTGCCCCAGGGCATCATCACCTACAAGCAGGAGGACTTTCCCCAGGGCCTGGGCGTGTTTGACGTGGAATGCGGACGCTTCGCGGAAAGGCAGTCCTTCTTCTGGCAGACGGACGACCGGCTGGAGGACAACATTACCTGGTGCATCGTGCAGGAGCCCAAATACAAGAGCGCCGGAAAAATGATCCAGCAAATCGCCGACGTAACCGCCAAAAACGGCTGCCTGGTGCTGAACGTGGGGCCTCGGGAGGACGGAACCTTCCATCCCGACGCGGTGAAGCAGTTAAAGCGCATCGGCGAATGGCTGCGGGTGAATGGGGAGGCTATTTACTGCACACGCCCCTATAACGTGGCCGGGGAAGGCGTAACGGTCGGCACCAACGAGGATTACAACGCGGAGCGGCTGAAGGCCCAGATGAAGGATGGAATCGCCCTGGAAAGCGGCCAATACCATCTGACGGGGGACGACGTGCGCTATACCCAGACCGATGAAGCGCTGTATGTGATCGGCTTCGGCATCCCGGAAAACAACACCCTTCGCCTGCGCGCTCTGCGGGAAGGAAGCGAGCTGGGCGCCGTTCGTTCCGCCCGGATGCTGGGCACGGAAGCCAAGGTGACGTTTGAACGGAATGGGGAAGCGATGACCCTGCGCCTGCCGGAGGAGCGGCCTTTTGAGGAAGGCTTCGTGATTCGCTTGGATAAGGAGTAGTTTTCCATGAAGCGCACGGATTTTTGCCAGGGCTGGACGTTCCGCGTCTGGGGCGTTCCGGGGGATACGCCCGTCGCGCTGCCCCATGATTACAGCCAACATTTGCCCCGTACTCCGGACAGCAAAGCGGGCAGCGCCGGCGGCTGGTTTCAGGGGGCAAACATCATCTATGACAAAGAGATCCAGATAACAGAGGACATGCTTTCCCGGCGGCTCATGCTGGAATTTGAAGGCGTGCTGCCCAATGCCGAGGTGTATCTGGATGATACCCTGCTCGCTCGGCAGCCCTACGGCTATGTGTCCTTCCTGGCGGATATGACGCCCCATCTTCGCCTGGGGACGCAAAAAATCCGGGTGAACGTGCACGGCGACGCCCTGCCCAATTCCCGCTGGTATGTGGGCACGGGCATTTGCCGCCCGGTCTGGCTGCTGGAAAGTCCCAGGGCCTGCATTGAGCCCCGGGGGCTGCGCGTGCAGACGCGTCAGGCGGAAAACGCATGGTGCCTGAGCGTCATGGTTCCTGTGTCCGCGGAAGCTGTCAGCTCAAAGTTCACGCTGCTTCTGACCTTACAGGATGATGCGGGAAACAGCGTATACAAGGCGGAAGAACCGGTGGCGGCCCCAAGTGTTTCCGCAGAGGCGGCGCTTGAAAATATCCGGGCCTGGACGCCGGATACGCCAACGCTGTACCAATTGACGGCGGAGCTGCGCTCCAAGGGAGAAACAGTGGATGCAGCATCTGTTTCCGTGGGCTTCCGGGAAGTCAAGCTGGACACCGGCAGGGGCCTTTTGCTCAACGGGCAGCCCATCAAGCTCCGGGGCGGCTGCGTGCACCACGATAACGGCCTGCTGGGTGCGGCGAGCATGAAGGACGCAGAGTATATCAAGGCAGCCCGCCTGAAGGGACAGGGCTTTAACGCGGTGCGCTGCGCCCACAATCCCCCCGCCCCCGCGTTTCTGGACGCCTGCGACGCATGGGGTTTGCTGGTGATGGATGAGTTTACCGATATTTGGAACATCGGCAAAAATCCCTATGATTATCATCTCCATTTTCAGAATTGCTGGCGGCAGGATTTGGAAAGGATGCTTCAAAGGGACTGGAATCATCCTTCCGTGATCCTGTGGAGCATCGGGAATGAAATTCCCGAACGGGACGGTTCGGGAAACGGCTTCGCCCTGAGTGAAGAAATGTGCCGCTTTGTACGGGAAAGGGATGATACCCGCCTGGTCACGGCTGCCCTGAACAATATCGGCAGGCGGCGGCTGGACATGCTGGCGGCCAACGTGCAGGCGGACGACCCGGACAGCATTGATTATTTTGGCGTCCTGAGCGAAAAATACCTGGCTCCGTTGGATGTGGCAGGCTACAATTATCTGTCCCGGCGGTACGAAAAGGATTTGGAGGATCATCCGCTTCGCTTTATTTGCGGCACGGAAAGCGTGGCGAAGGAAGCGCTGGAATGCTGGCAGAAAACGCTGGCCCTGCCCCGCGTCATCGGGGACTTTGCCTGGGCGGCCATGGATTATCTGGGAGAGGCGGGCATCGGCCATGTGTGGCGTCATCCCGGAGACGGGGAAGGCTTCTTTGAAAAATGGCCATGGCGCCAGGCCAACTGCGGAGATATGGACCTGTGCGGCTTTGTCACCCCGGCGGGGTATTATCGAAAAGCGGTGTGGGGTACGCTGGAGCGTCCTTATATCGCCGTGCAGCATCCCGAACATTACCATGAGGACGGCGACGTGTCCTACTGGGCCTGGCCCGAAAGGCATCCCGCCTGGGATTATCCCGGATTCGAGGGAAAGCCCGTGCAGGTGGATGTGTACAGCGCCGCGCAAAGCGTTACCCTGTTCCTGAACGGGAAGGAAATGGGAACGGCGTCCTGTCAGGAATGTGTCGCTTCCTTTGACCTGACGTATACCCCCGGCACCTTAAAGGCGGCGGACGCTTCGGGACACATTGCTTCCCTGCGCACTCCGGGTCCCGCGGCTCAAATTCAATTATCTTCCTGCCGGATGGGAAGTCTGGCCTGGGTGACCGCGCAGATTGCCGACGCGGAGGGGAATCCCTGCTATTTCGACAGCCGGGAAATCCATTTTTCCTGCGAGGACGGTAAAATTCTGGCCGTGGGCAGCGCCAATCCCTCCTCGGGGGAGGGCTTTCAGCAGGGAAAAGCCCGGGCTTACCACGGCCAGGCCACCGCGGTTGTTCAATTTTCGGATAAACCGCCTCTTGCAGCCGCCTGGGCAGAAGGGCTGCAAAAAGAAAATTCAACAAAATTTTTTATAAATATTTAGTTTCCAATTGACGCTTGTTTATTTCTTTTGTATAATACAGAGGAAAGCAAAAACCAAAATGAGAGGGGCTTTTCCTATGAAGTATACCCTAAGAGATATTGCCAAACGCGCCAACGTTTCTCCCGCCACGGTCAGCAACGCGCTGAACGGAAGGGCGGGCGTCAGCAAAGCGGTGCAGGAACATATTTTATCCATCGCTCAGGAAATGGGGTATCAGCTGAGCCGGGAAAGCACGAAAGCCAGCCGCCACGTCCGCCTGATCATTTTCCGTTCCCACGGCATGGTGGTGATGGATACCCAGTTTTTTTCCGAGCTGATCGAAAGCATTCAGCTGGAGTGCCACCGTATGGAGCTGGAATTGCTCATCAGCCATGTAAGCGCCAAGAAGGACGCGGATTATGTCAATCAAATCAACGCCTTCCGCAGCGAGGAATGCGCCGGTATCATATTGCTGGGGACGGAAATGAACGAAGAAGAGCTGAAGCAGTTCTCCGATTTCCGTTCGCCTATGGTGGTGCTGGATAATCTGTTCCGGCTGCAGAAGGTGCATTCCGTGGTGATGAACAACTGGCAGGCGGGATACCTGGCTGCCGAAGCGCTGTACGCCGCCGGGCACCGGGACATTCAGCACATCACCAGCAGCATTGGTTTCAATAATATGACGGATCGGCAGCGGGGATTAACGGAGGGCCTGAACAAGTACGGCCTTTCCCTGGAGAACGAGAAAATCTGGCCGGTGCGGCCCACCATGAACGGCGCTTACGAGGATATGAAGGTCCTGATCCAGGAAAGAAAAACGCTGCCGGAAGCTTTTTTCGCCGCCAACGATATTATGGCTATCGGCTGTATGCGGGCCATCCGGGAGGCGGGCTACCAGGTGCCGGAGGACGTGTCCATCATCGGCATGGACGATACCTCCATCTGCCTGGCCTGCACGCCCCAATTAAGCACCGTGCATGTATTCCGGCAGGAGCTGGGGCAAACCGTGGTGCACACCCTCTTTGCCCTGCCGGAAAAGCAAAGCGCCTGCTTTATCAAAACCGAAGTGGGCGTGGAACTCGTGATGCGGGACAGCGTGAAAACGAGATAAACGGGGGAAAATGCCATGAAGCAGGCGGACCGGATCTATTACGGCGGGGACTACAACCCTGACCAATGGGATGAACAAACGCTGCGGGAGGATATGCGCCTGTTTAAAAAGGCGGGCATCAATCTGCTGACATTGCCGGTATTTTCCTGGGCTAAGCTGGAGCCGGACGAGGGTGTGTACGATTTTGATTGGCTTGACAAAATCATCGACACGATCTGGGCAAACGGCATTTATGTCTGCCTGGCTACTCCCACCACCGCTCAGCCCGCCTGGCTGTCAACCCGGTATCCCGAGGTGCTGCCGGTGGATATTCAGGGCAGAAAGCGCACCCACGGCATGCGGGTGTTTTTCTGCGTGAACAGCCTGAAATACCGGGAGCGGGCCGCCGCCATCGCCCATGAATTTGGGAAGCGCTATGCTCATCACCCCGCCCTGGCCATGTGGCACGTGAGCAACGAATACGGAACAAGCTGCTACTGCCCCAACTGCCAGGCCAAATTCCGGCTGTGGCTGCGCAGGCGCTACGGCAGCGTGGAAGGACTGAACGAACGGTGGCATACTTCCTTCTGGGGCCGCACGGTGTATTCCTTTGAGGAAGTGACCCTGCCCACGGAGCTGAACGACGATTACCGCTTCAATCCCGCCATTCAATTGGATTACATGCGTTTTCTGACGGATTCCACCGCAGAATGTTTCCGAAATGAATACGACGTGCTGAAAAGCTACAACCCCGAAATCCCTATCCTGACCAACATGAGCGGCTTTATCAAAAAGCTGGATCAGTTCACCTTCACCAAAGAAATGGACGTGGTGGGCTGGGACAATTACCCCTGGCCCCAGGACCCGCCCCATTTCGTCGCCATGAAGCATGATATTATGCGGGGGCTTAAGGGCGGCCAGTCCTTCGTGCTCACCGAACAGTCCCCCAACCAGCAGAATTGGCAGCCCTACAATAAATTAAAGCGGCCCGGGGAAGTGCGCCTTTTGTCCTATCAGGCCATGGCCCACGGGGCGGACACCTGCCTGTTTTTCCAGATGCGCCAATCCGTGGCCGGGCAGGAAAAATTCCACGGGGCCATCATCAGCCACGCGGGGCACGAAAACACCCGGGTGTTCCGGGAGGCGGAAAAATTGGGCCATGAGCTGAAAGCGCTGGGCGATTCCTTCCTCCGGGCCCGCACCCCGGCCAAGGCCGCCCTGCTCATGGACTGGAACAACTGGTGGGCCCTGGAGCTTGCCAGCGGCCCCAGCAAGGACATGGATTATCTGAAAACCCTGGCCCGGTATTACAAGCCCTTCCACGATCAAAACATCCCGGTGGATATTGTGAACCCCGCCGCCGATACGGATTATTCCGGTTACTCCCTGGTGGCGGCGCCCATGCTGTACATGACAAAGCCCGGGGTCGCGGAACGCCTGACCGAATATGTGAAAAACGGCGGCACGCTGATCGCCACCGTCATGAGTGGCCTGGCCGACGAAAACGACCGGTGCGTGTTCGGGGAATACCCCGGCAAGCTGCGGGACGTGCTGGGCGTCTGGGTGGAGGAAACGGACGCGCTGCGGCTGGATGAACACAACCGGATGGTGATGGAAGGAAGCACGGGCTTCCCCCAGGAACGCTACGAATGCACCTTCCTTTGCGATTTGCTGCATTGCCGCTCCGCACAACCGCTGGCTCATTATGAAAGCGATTTCTATGCGGGAATACCCTGCGCGGCTAAAAATCATTTTGGCAAAGGGATGGCCTATTATATCGGCACGCAGCCGGAGGATGCTTTTCTTGCTGATCTGCTGCATGCGATCTGCGCCGATACAGGCTTGAAAGGGCTTTTCTCCGCCGATCCCGGCATCGAAATCACCCGCCGGGTAGGCGAAAAGGGAACCACCATATTTGTGATCAACCATAAACCCGAAGACGCCCAGGTGGATTTTGGCAAAGCGGAACTGACGAACCGGATCACGGACGAATACGTATCCGGGAAGCAAACCATCCGGGGCCGGGACGTGTGGATTCTCAGGCTGGACAAGGACGGGTGTGAACTGCCGTGATTGCCATTCAAAAAATATTATTGGATTACCAGGATCAGCCGCTTCTGGGGGCGGAGGAAATGCCACAGCTTGGCTGGGCGTTGGAAAGCGACGGGCGGAACGTGCGGCAAAGCGCCTATCAATGGCAGCTTGCTGAAACGGAAACTTTTGAACATTCCCTGTACGACAGCGGACGGGTGGACAGCGACGAATCCCGTTCAGTTCCGCTGCCGGATGTTTCCCTGCTTCCCTGCCGGAAGTATTTTATCCGGGCAAAGGTATGGGCGGGAGTGGAAGAAAGCGGCTGGGCAACCGCTTCCTTTCTCACCGGCATGACAGGCGGGCGCTGGAAAGGAACCTTCATTACCGCAGAAACGGAAAACGACTGGGTCAATTCCAAGGGCACCTATCTTCGCAAAAGCTGGCGCATCGAAAAGCCCGTGAAGGAAGCCTATGTGTGCGCCACCGCGCTGGGCCTGTATCACGTCTATATAAACGGCGAACAGGTAAACGAAGAACAGTTCCTGCCCGGCTGGACCAGCTATCACGAGCATCTGTGCTACCAGACCTGGGAAGCGACCAGGCTTCTCCGGCAGGGTGAAAACGTGCTGGGAGCCCATGTAGGCGCGGGCTGGTACAAGGGCATGATGGGCTTTGTGCACGAGCGCTGCACCTATGGGAACCGCACCGCGCTAATGGCCCAATTAACGATTCGCTATCAGGACGGCACGGAGGAAACCGTCGTCACGGATGAAAGCTGGCTGGGCTGCGCGTCGCCCGTGACCTTCTCCGAGATTTATGACGGCGAACGGTACGACGCCCGGCTGGAGCAGCCTGGCTGGAACGCGCCGGGCTTTGCGCCGCAAAGGGGCGGAGCGCGGAACGAGCCGCCTGTTCCCCCTTTGCTGAATCGCCTGAAAGAAAGCTACACCGACGAGGAAAAAACTGCCCAGCGCCGCTTCGCCCAGGAATACCGCCCAAAAGACATTCTGTGGCGGCCCGTGGATACCGTCAGCGTACCCCTTGGCATCCTCACGCCGCAGGCCGCTTCCCGGCCGAAAATCCTGCGCGAACTGCCGGTGCGGGAAATTTTGAAAACCCCCAAGGGAGAAACCGTGCTGGACTTCGGCCAGAACCTGACGGGTCACGTGCGCTTTACTGTGCGGGGCAAAACGGGGGCCCTGGCGCATCTTTGCTGCTTTGAAACCCTGGACGCGGCAGGCAACGCCTACTTTGACAATCTGCGGGGAGCGCTGGCGGAAATCCGTTTTATCTGCCGGGATGATCAGCCGATCACTTATGATGAGCGCTTTTCCTTCCAGGGCTTCCGCTACGCTTTGATCCAGGAATGGCCGGAGGAAATCAAAAAAGAAAATTTTGCCGCCTGCGTCATTCATTCCCAGATGGCGAAAACCGGGCGTTTTTCCTGCTCCAATCCCCTCATAAATCAATTGGAAAGCAATATCGAATGGAGTCTGCGGGGCAATTTCCTGGATATTCCCACGGACTGCCCCCAGCGGGACGAGCGCATGGGCTGGACGGGGGACGCTCAGATTTTCTGCCGTACCGCCTCTTTCCTGCGCAATACCTATGCTTTCTACCGCAAATGGCTGCGGGACGTGGCCATCGACCAGCAAAAAGCCGAAGGCGGCGTGCCCCATATGGTGCCCAACCAATTGCAATACTTCCCCGCCACGCAGGATTGGCTGCTCAGCCAGGGCATCCATTCCGCCGCGGCCTGGGCGGACGTGGCGGTGATTCTGCCCTGGACGCTGTATCTGACGTATGGGGATACCCGGGTGCTTCAAGATCAGTTTGACAGCATGAAGGCCTGGATCGATTTTATGCGGGACCACGCCAAGGATTATATCTGGAATTATAAGCTGCAGTTCGGCGATTGGGTGGCCCTGGACGCGGAGGACGGCAGCTATTGGGGCGCGACCCCCAACGATCTCACCTGCACCGCCTACTTCGCTTATTCCACAGGCCTGTTCGTGAAAATCTGCAAGGCTTTGAAAAGGGACGCGCTTGCCCGGGAGTATACGGCGCTTTATGAAAAAATCGCGGACAAGTTCCAAAGCGCTTTCCTGGACGAAAACGGCGTCATGACCGTGCAGACCCAGACAGCCCACATTGTGGCCCTGTACTTCCGTTTGATTCCGGAAAAGGGAATCCCCGGCACGGTGGAAGGGCTGAAGCGATTGCTGAAAAAAGAAAACGGCCATCTGGTCACCGGCTTTGTGGGCACGCCCTATTTTTGCCACGCGCTCAGCCAGAACGGCTGCAAAAAGGAAGCCTATGATCTTTTGCTGAAAGAGGATTTCCCCTCCTGGCTGTATCAGGTCAAGGCCGGGGCTACCACTATTTGGGAGCATTGGGACGGCTTGAAGCCCGACGGCGCCATGTGGAGCCCGGACATGAATTCCTTCAATCATTACGCCTACGGAGCCATCGGCGAATGGCTGTACCGGGCGGCGGCAGGATTGGAAATTGACGAGGCTCAGCCCGGTTACCGCCATGCCGTCATCGCGCCTCAGACCGGCGGAGGCCTTGCCTGGGTCCGGGGGGAATACGACAGCGTATACGGCCCCGTATCTTCTCATTGGACGCGGGACGAAGGAAAAATCACGTTAACGGCGCGGGCGCCGGTGAACGCTTCCGCGTCCATCATTCTGGAAAAAGGCGCGGAAAATCCGGAAAGCGAGCTGAGCTTTGTCCGGAACGGCCAAGGCCAATGGCAGGCCGAAACCGGCTCCGGCACATGGACGGTCACTTATCAATTGAATGAATAAACAACGGCCAAAAAGAAAGGGAGGATCTTACCGTGAGCGCACACATCAAACTGGGCTATGCCCCGACCCGCCGGGCCATTTTCAGCGCCCCGGCCGCTGTGGAATACCGGAAGCTGACCGCTAACCGGCTGCGGGAATTGAACATTGATTTTGTGGACATTGATGACATCAACGAAGAAGGCCTGCTTTACGACGACGCGGGGCTGGAAAAGATCATCGAAAAATTTCGGCGGGAAAAGGTGGACGGCCTGTTCATTCCCCACGCCAATTTCGGCACGGAATATGAATGCGCCCGGCTGGCCAAGGCTCTGAACGTGCCTGTGCTTCTCTGGGGCCCCCGGGACGAGCGGCCCGACGCCAACGGCATGAGACTGCGGGACAGCCAATGCGGCCTGTTCGCCACCGGCAAGGTGCTGCGCCGGTTCCGGGTGCCCTTCACCTATATGAACAACTGCAACCTGGAAGACAAGGAATTTGAGCGGGGCGTAAAAGACTTCCTGGCGGTGTGCAATGTGGTGCGTGTTTTCCGCCACACCCGCATTTTGCAGATCGGTCCCCGGCCCTTCGATTTCTGGTCCACCATGTGCAATGAAGGGGAATTGCTGGAGAAATTCAATATTCAATTGGCCCCCATCCCGCTGCCTGAGCTGTACGCCGAAATGAAAAAATGGCGGGAGGAAAAATCGGAGGTTCAGAAGGTCGTCGATTACTGCAAGGCCAACATGATCTGCAAAATCGAGGACAATTATCTGGCGAACGTGGCGGAACTGAAGGTTGCCATGAAAGCCCTGGCGGAAAAATACGGCTGCAACGCCATCGCCATTCAGTGTTGGAATGCCTTGCAGGACGAGATTCACATCATGCCCTGCGCCGCCAACAGCCTGCTTAATGAAGAGGGCATTCCGGTGGTCTGCGAAACCGACATTCACGGCGCAATTTCCCAGCTCATGGCCGAAGCCGCCAGCATGAACGAGCGCCGGGTCATGTTCAGCGACTGGACGGTGCGCCACCCCGACAACGACAATGGTGAGCTTTTGCAGCATTGCGGCCCCTGGCCCATTTCCGTCGCCAAGGAAAAGCCCACCATCTGCGTGCCGGTGGCCTTCCCGGAGAACGGCGCGGTATCCGCCGAGGCCAAGCACGGCCTCATGAGCCTGCTGCGCTTTGACGGAGACGAGGGCGAATACAGCATCCTCCTGGGCCACGCCCGCGGCATCGACGGTCCCTGGACGAGAGGCACCTATGTGTGGGTGGAAGTGAACAACTTAAAGCGCCTGGAGGCCAAGGTGGTGGAAGGCCCCTACATCCATCATGTGGCAGCCATTCACGGCGACATTGTGCCCATCGTGTACGAGGCCTGCAAGTACATCGGTGTCACGCCCGACCTGTACGATCCCATCGAGGACAAGGTGAAGGCGTATCTGCACGGCGAAAATGTAACTTTTGACGAGATTTGAGCGTCATCAGCTCAATCATTAAAAACATATCCCAATGCGTCTTTCTCGGAAAGGGGTCTGGGGGAAACCGCTCTTTGGACTGCAAAGAGCGGTTACCCCCAGAAGAAAAGAATAGAGAGGTTGTTATGAATCCTTTAACAGTAAAAGCCTATGACCTGCGCCAGGACGTGCTGGACATCATCGTGTCCGGCGGGGGCGGGCACATCGGCGGGGATATGAGCAGCATGGAAATCATGCTGACGCTGTACAGCCGCATGAATGTATCTCCCGAAAAGCAGAACGACCCGGACCGGGACCGGTTTGTGCTCAGCAAGGGCCATTGCGTGGAAACGCTGTACGCCGTGCTGGCGGATAAGGGCTTTTTGAATATTGAAGAAGTCAAATCGCAGTTTTCCAAATTCGGCAGCGAATACATCGGCCATCCCCACAACACCCTGCCCGGCATCGAAATGAATTCCGGCTCCCTGGGCCACGGCCTTTCTGTTTGTGTCGGCATGGCGCTGGCAGGCCGGATGGATCAACAGAATTATCGGGTGTACACCCTGATGGGCGACGGGGAACTGGCGGAGGGCTCCGTGTGGGAAGGGACGATGGCGGCGGGCCACTATAAGCTGGAAAACCTGTGCGCCGTCATTGACCGGAACCATTTGCAGATTTCCGGCAGCACGGAGGACGTGATGGCCCATCACGATCTGCACGCCCGCTTTGCCGCGTTTGACTGGCATGTGATCGACGTGCAGGACGGCAACGACGTGGAGCAGCTGAACGCCGCTTTTGACGAAGCGGAGAATACAAAGGGAATGCCCACGGTGATCATCGCCAACACCGTCAAGGGCAAGGGCTCCGTGCTCATGGAAAATAAGGCCTCCTGGCATCATCATTTGCCCAACGTCGAGGAATACGCCGCGATCAGTAAGGAACTGAAAGAACGGAAGGAGGCGCTGCTTCGTGAATAAGATTCCCAATCGGGCCGTCATGTGCGAAGTGTTGAAGGAAGCGGCGGCGAAAGACAGAAATGTTGTCGTGCTGTGCAGCGACAGCCGGGGCAGCGGCAGCATGACCTCCTTCGCCGATACTTACCCCCAGCAGTTCGTGGAAGTGGGCATTGCGGAGCAGAACCTGGTCAGCATTGCCGCGGGCCTGGCCTCCTGTGGCAAAAAGTCCTTCGCCGTTTCTCCCGCCTCCTTCATCAGCACCCGCAGCTACGAGCAGTGCAAGGTGGACTGTGCCTATTCCAACACCAATGTGAAGCTGGTGGGCATCTCCGGCGGCGTCAGCTACGGGGCCCTGGGCATGACCCATCATTCCGCCCAGGACATCGCCGCCATGAGCGCTATCCCCGGCATGCGGGTGTATCTGCCTTCTGACCGCCATCAGACCCGGAAGCTGTTTGAAGCTCTTTTGCAGGATACGCAAACCGCTTACATCCGCCTGGGCCGGAACCCGGTGGAGGATGTGTACGAGGAAAATAACGTGCCCTTTGAAATGAACAAGGCCACCGTGCTGTCCGAGGGTACGGACGTGCTGCTGGTGGCCTGCGGCGAAATGGTACGCCCCATCCAGGAAGCGGCCAAGCTGCTGAACAGCCAGGGTATTTCCACCGGCGCGCTGGACATGTACTGCGTCAAGCCCCTGGATAAAGAAGGATTGCTGAAAGCCGCCAAAGGCAAGCGCCTGATCGTCACTGTGGAGGAGCACGCGCCATTCGGCGGGCTGGGCTCCATGGTGGCCCAGGCAATCAGCGCCAACGACCCGAAAAAGGTGATCAACCTGGCCTTGCCGGACAGTCCCGTGATTACCGGCGCATCCAAAGAAGTGTTTGAATATTACGGGCTCACAGGCCCGGGCATCGTCAAAACCGTTCTTGAAATATGGAAAGGGTGAGCATACGATGGCGTCCTATCTGATAGCGATCGATCAAAGCACCCAGAGCACCAAGGCCCTGCTGTTTGACAGCCAGGGCCATATCTGCCTGCGGGTGGACAGGCCCCATCGCCAGATCATCGACGAGCGGGGCTACGTGGAGCACGATCCGGAGGAAATATATCAAAATCTGCTGGCCCTGATTCCGGAGCTGATCGAAAAAACGGGCGTCGATCCCCAAAACATCGCGGCGGTGAGCATCAGCAACCAGCGGGAAACGTCGGTGATGTGGGAGCGGGCGACCGGAAAGCCGGTATACAACGCCGTGGTCTGGCAATGCGCCCGGGGCGCGGCCATCTGCGACAGCCTGGAGGATCACGCGGAAACCGTACAGCAGAAAACAGGGCTGAAGCTGTCGCCCTATTTTTCCGCCGCCAAGCTGGCCTGGATACTGCGGAACGTGCCAGGGATCAAAGAACGGGCGGAGAAGGGCGAAATCTGCTGCGGCACCATGGACAGCTATGTGGTGTTCCGCCTGACGGGGGGAAAAGAATTCCGCACGGATGATTCCAACGCTTCCCGCACTCAGCTTTTCAACATCCATACCCTGCAATGGGATGAGGAGCTGCTGTCGCTGTTCGACATTCCCGCCTGCTGCATGGCACAATTGACAGACTCGGACGGGCTGTTCGGATACACCGATTTTGGCGGTGCTCTGCCCGCACCCGTTCCCATCCATTGCGTCATGGGAGATTCCCACGCCGCGCTGTTCGCCCAGGGCTGCCTGACCGAAGGAATGCTGAAGGTGAGCTACGGCACCGGCTCCTCCATCATGATGAACATCGGGGAAAAGCCCATCCTGTCCCAGCGCGGCATCGTCACTTCCCTGGCCTGGAAGCTGAAAGGGCAGGTCAACTATACTCTGGAAGGCAATGTGAATTATTCCGGGGCTATCGTCACCTGGCTCAAGGATCAGGCTGGGCTGCTGAAAACCGCCGCCGAATCCCAGGCGCTGGCGGAGCAGGCCAATCCCAGCGACAAAACCTATCTGGTACCCGCTTTCTCCGGTCTGGGCGCGCCTTACTGGCGCAGCGACGTTTCCGCCGCGTTTATCGGCATGAGCCGCACCACGGGCCGGGCCGAACTGGTACGGGCCGGGCTGGAGGCCATCGCCTACCAGATCACCGACATCGTGCAATTGATGCAGCAGGAAGCGAATATCCCCGAAATCGAACTTCGGGTGGACGGCGGCCCCAGCCGGAACAAGTGGCTCATGCAGTTTCAAAGCGATATGCTGAAAAGCCCCGTGCTGGTGCCGGAGGCGGAGGAACTGTCCTGCATGGGCGTGGCTTACGCCGCGGGCATGGCCTTGGGCCTGTACGATGACAGCATTTTTGAAAACAACCGGTACTTCCGTTATGAACCCCGGATGGACGAAACAACCCGGCAGGAAAAACATGCGGGATGGAAGGAAGCCGTTCGCAGGATTCTATAAAAAGGAGTGACAATCCATGAAAGTAGCATTGGTGTATACCGGTACGACCCCGGAGCTGATTGAACTGGTGGAACAGGAAGTAAGAAAAAACATTGGCCCAGACGCGGAAATAATCAGCAGCGCCGACCCAACCATCATTGGGGAAGTACGGCAGGCGGGTTATGTAACCCCCGGTGCGGCGGCAAGGCTCATCGGTATGTATGCCGCCGCCGTGCAGCAAGGCGCGGACGCGATCCTGAACATCTGCTCCTCCGTGGGCGAGGTTGCGGACGCGTTCCAGCCAGCCGCCCGGTATATTGGGGTGCCGGTGGTGCGTATTGATGAAGAAATGTGCCGGGAGGCGGCCCGGCTGGGCAGCCGCGTGGGCGTGCTGGCCACCCTGGCCACCACCCTGGAGCCCACCAAAAACACCATTCTGCGCACCGCCCGGGAAATGGGAAAGCATGTGGAGCTGGTGGACGGCCTGGTGGACGCTTTCAACTTGGATCAGGAGCAATTCCGTGCCCTGCTCATTGGTGCGGCGGAAAAAATCGCCGATCAGGTGGATGTGATCGTGCTGGCCCAGGGCTCCATGGCCTATGTGGAACAGGATATTGAAAACGCTGTCGGAAAACCCACCCTGTCCAGCCCCCGGTTTGGCGCGATTGAACTGAAAAAAGCGCTGCAGGCGAAAGGATTGATGGCATGATCACCGATACTTCCCGTTCTCCTTACGCCCGGCTGTCCGCGATCCCTTACAAAGACGTAGCGTGGACGGGCGGCCTGTACAAGGAAAGGTTCGACACCGTGGCCGCCGTTACCGTGCCCCACCTGCAGCGCATGTTCGAGGAAAAGGACATCAGCCATGTAGTGGAAAATTTCCGCATTGCCGCCGGGGAAGCGGAAGGAAGATTTGACGGCACGGTATTTGGCGACGGAGATTTTTACAAGTGGTTCGAGGCCGCAGTTTATACAGCCGTAAAGACCGGGAATGAAAAGCTGTTGGACCAGCTGGAGGATTATATCGCTCTGTTTTCCCGGGCCCAGCAGCCCGACGGCTATCTTTCCACCAAGCAGATCATCGGCGAAAAGCAGGGAAAGGGCCCCATGCGGCAAGGGGACATCAACGATTTTGAGGTGTACAACATGGGCCACATGTTCACCTCCGCCTGCCTGTACTACCGCCTGACGGGGAAGGACAGCTTTTTGAAGGTGGCCGAAAAAACCGCCGGTTATCTGAAAAATCTGTATGAGGAAGCGGCCCGCACGGGCGAAGTGAAAACCGCCGTGTGTCCTTCCCACTACATGGGCCTGATCGAGCTGTACCGCACCACCGGAAAGAAGGAATATCTGGACCTGGCGAAGCTGGTGGTGGAGCTGCGGGATTCCGTGAAAAACGGTCTGGATGACAACCAGGACCGCCTGCCCTTAAAGCAGCACCGTAAAATCGTGGGTCACGCCGTGCGGGCCAATTACCTGTACGCCGGTGTCACTGACCTGTATATGGAAACGGGCGATAAGGATTACCGGGAAGTTTTGACGTCCGTATGGAACCATTTGGTCACCCAGAAAATGTACCTGACCGGCGGCTGCGGGGCGCTGTACAACGGCGCGTCGCCCTACGGCAATTTCTTTCATCACCAGCTGGTGCACCAGGCCTACGGCTACGAATATCAGCTGCCCAATATTACCGCCTACAACGAAACCTGCGCGTCCCTGGGCGGGGTGTTCTGGGCTTGGCGCATGTTCCTGATGGAGCCTCGGGCAGAGTATATGGACATGCTGGAGCGCATGATCCTGAACGTAAACATGGCGGGCATCAGCCTGAACGGCAAAAAATTCTTCTACGAAAACATGCTGGAGCGGGCCAAGGAATTGGCCTATGAATTGCTGTGGGGACAGGAACGCACCGAATATATTACCAGCTACTGCTGCCCGCCCAACCTGGCCCGCACCTTGGCGCAGACCGCGGAATACGCCTATGCCGCGGATGAAAACGGCGTGTGGACGGGGCTGTATGGGGCAAGCACGGCGGCGTTCGCGCTGAAAAACGGCGCAGCCTTTACGCTGTGCCAGGAAACGGATTATCCCTTCGATGGAAAAATTCTCTTTACCATAAAAGACAGCAACGGGATTCCCTTCCTTCTGCATCTGCGCGTTCCCGCATGGGCGGAAGGGGCTGAATTGATCCTTGATGGCAAAACGCAGGAATTACAAGCCGGATCGTACGCTGCTGTTCCGGCGGGGGAGGGCTTCTCCTGCGCGCTGCGCCTGCCCGCTGCGCCGCGGCTCACCGTGGGCAACGGCATGATCGAGGAGGATCGGGGCCGGGCTGCCGTGGAAGCGGGGCCGCTGGTGTACTGTTTCGAATACCTGGACGCGCCGGAGGCGGAAAGCCTGCAGGATCTGATGCTGCCCGCAAACCCCAAGTTTGAGAAAACAGAATTAACCATAGACGGGCGCACGGTGCCGGGTTATGAAACCACCCTGCTGTGCCGGGATGTGCCTGCTGAAAAACGGGAAAGCCTATACCGCACCCTGAATGCGGCACCGATCCGAACGGTGAAAGCGCGGCTGATTCCCTATTACGCCTGGGATAACCGGGGACGGGGCGAAATGCTGATCTGGATGCCCCTGGCCTGGCGGGAGGTATGAGAACATGGACGAACACTTCAAGCCCCTGAACGCAGCGGAAGCCTTCGCGGATTGCGAAAAGCTGTGGGCAACTGAGAACGCCCGGGAAACCGTGCGCCGCATGTATGATGAAACGTACGCCGGATTTCACAGCCAGGTCATGGTGCTGGACGACGATCCCACCGGCGTACAGACGGTGCACAATATTCCCGTGGTCACCGATTGGCGGGAAGACACCCTGACGGACGCCATGCGGGATTGCCGCATGTTTTTCGTACTCACCAATTCCCGAAGCTTTTCCGCGGAAAAAACCGAAATGGTACACCGGGAAATTGCTGCAAACGCCTGTCGGGCGGCCCGAAAAGCCGGAAAGACGCTCACCGTGATCTCCCGGGGAGATTCCACCCTGCGGGGGCACTATCCTCTGGAAACGGAAACACTGCGCCGGGCTTTGGAAGAAAACGGTCACCCTGCCTTTGCCGGGGAGGTGCTGTGCCCCTTCTTCCGGGAAGGGGGACGCTTTACCCTGAACGGCGTGCATTACGTGAAGGAGGGGGATCAGCTGACCCCCGCGGCTCAAACGGAATTTGCCAGGGATAAGACCTTTGGCTATCATCATTCCTATTTGCCGGAGTATATTGAGGAAAAATCCGGTGGAAGAATCCGGGCCGATCAGGTGATCGTGCTTTCTCTTGCGGAGCTTCGGGGCCTTCAATGGCAGGCGATGGAAGAAAAACTGCGAAACGCGGAAGGATATCGATACATTGTTTGCGACGCCCTGGAAGAAACGGACGTAATGGCCCTGGCCGTGGTGCTGATGCGCCTGATTCGGCAGGGGCGGCATTACATGCTCCGCAGCGCCGCGGCGGTGCCCAAGGTATTCGGACACGTGGAGGACCGGCCCCTGCTGTCCCGGGAGGAAATGATCGACGTATCTTCAACGTTTGGCGGCCTTGTGATTGTGGGTTCCCATGTGAAGAAAACCACGGATCAATTGAACTGCCTTCGGGAATCCTCCGCTCCGCTGTCCTTCCTTGAATTTGACGTCAGCGGCTGGAGCCGGGAAGGGGCCCTGTCGCAGGAAACCAAGCGGATGACCGCTTTGGCCGAGGAAGCCATGAAGCAGGGGAAAACAGCGGTGGTCTATACCAGCCGTACGCTCATCGCGCCGGAGGGCATGAATCCGGAAAAAATGCTGGAAATCTCCGTGAATATTTCCAATGCGCTGACGGGCGTGGTTTCTTCCCTGTCCTTCCGGCCACGGTTCCTCATCGCCAAAGGCGGCATCACATCCAGCGACGTGGGGGTGAAAGCCCTGCGGGTGAAAAAGGCGCTGGTGCTGGGCCAGGCGGCCCCCGGTATTCCCGTATGGAAAACGGGAAAAGAAAGTCTGTTTCCCGGCCTGTCCTACGTCATTTTCCCTGGCAACGTGGGCGGGGCGGACACGCTGCGGAATATCGTGGAAACCCTGTGCTGAGGAGAGGAGGAATGCTCTATGTCCCGAAAAATTATTATTTCCCTGGCGCCGGTGAAGGCCGGAACTCCCATTGATAAAATCGCCCTGGCGGAGGACGTGAAAAAATGTGTGGAAAAAGGCGCGGGTATGTGCCATCTCCACTGCCGCCGCCCGGATGGCAGCCTGACCCCCGATACGGCTGAATTCATCGACACCTTTGAAGAAATCCTGAAACGCACCGACGTCGTAGTGCAGGCCTCCACCGGGGGCATTTCCAGCATGACCATCGAGGAACGCTGCCATCCGCTGAACTATTGGCGGGTGGAAAGCTCCTCCCTGAACGGCGGCAGCACCAACTTGAACGGCGCGTTATATGTGAATACGGATGCCGACATCGATTACTGCGCCAGGCAAAGCTATGACAGGGGCATCATTCCCGAGGTGGAGGTGTTCGATATCGGCATGATCTGCAACATCGAGCGCAGCGCTCAGCGCACGCCCTACCGCCGCCCCATCTTCTACAACCTGGTGTTCGGCCACCAGGGCGGTATGCAGCCGGACATGACCTGCCTGACCGCGTTCCGCTCCGCCGTGCCCGCGGACGCTCGCTGGGGCGTGACCCATTTCGGGCGGGACAACTGGGATTTCCTGGCCGGGGCCATGGCGCTGGGCGCGTCCGTGGTACGCATCGGTTTTGAGGATAGCGCTTACCTGGCTCCCGGCGAATACGCCCAATATAATTGGCAGGTAGTGGAGCGCCTGGTGCAGCTCATTCATGCCATGGGCCTGGAGGCCGCAGCCCCGGAGGAAGCCCGCCGCATCCTTCACACCCTGCCCAAAACGCGGCCATGAAGCATTGAAGGTTACGCACACAAAAAAGGAGCACAGCGCGTTTGCGCTGTGCTCCGATGCGTTTTTGGGTTATTTGGCGTAAGCGGCCTGGTAGATCGCCAGGTATTCTTCGCCCAGCTTCTGGATTTCGTTCAGGAAAGCGTCGTAATCCGCTTCAACGGACTTGGAACCGGTGATGAACTCGGCGGTCCAGGTTTCCACGGCGTAGTCCAGCTGCACCTTCAGGTCGGCAGCCCGGTTGGTGTCCTTCGCGGAGAGGTACACATCGGGATAAGCGACCTTCCAGTAGAGAATGGGAACACGCCGGAGGAAGTTCTGCAGGATGAGGAAGGCCTGCAGGTCATGCGGCAACTGGGCCGGAACATTGCCTGGTTCCTGAAGCTGAAGGAAGCGGGCAGGCAAGCGGGTATTCCGCTGCCTGAACAGGAAGAAAAGCGCATTGCGACCAATTTCATTCGTTGATGAGGAGGATATGATCATGAACAAACTGCTTTCCCTGATTCTTGCCATGGCGCTGCTGTGTGCTTCGATCCCAGCTTTTGCCGAGGAGACGCCTGCTCACGTGCTGGTGGTTTATTTCTCCCACGCCGGTGAGAATAACAATGTGGGCGTTATTGAAGAAGGCAACACTTCGAAAATGGGCAAGATCATTGCGGAACAGCTGGGCGCGGATGTCTTTGAGCTGGTACCAGTCGTGCCCTATCCCGAAGATTACGATTCCTGCCTGGACATTGCCACGGAAGAGCAGCGGACGGATGCCCGGCCTGAATATGAGGGCGGGATCGAAAACTGGGATCAGTATGACACCGTTTTTATCGGCTATCCCATCTGGTGGGGAGAGATCCCGAACATCGTCTGTACCTTCATGGAAGCCTATGACTTTACCGGCAAGACCGTGATCCCCTTCAACACCCATGAGGGAAGCGGTCAGGCGCACAGCCAGCGGGACATTGAAGGCCTGCTGACCGGCGCGACGGTACTCAAGGGCCTGGCAGTTCGCGGCAGCAAGGCCCAGAGCGACGCGGATGGCACCGGTACGGACGTAGCAAACTGGCTGAAGCAGATAGGACTGGCACAGTAACTTCTGGGGCACGATGTCTGGGCTACCGACCACTGGTTTGCTTTTGATTACTCCGGGGTTATCAAGGTTGGATGCAACTTCGATGAAATCGAGGTACTCTGGGTAGATCCAACCACCAAGACTGTCATGATCCATATGCCGGATGTGATAGTTCTCAGCAACGAGATTTCGATCGATATGGAAACATATGAGGATCGGAATAACGTCTGCAATCCTCTCGAACCGCGTGAGGTCCTTGAATACCTCTACTCGCATCGCGAACCAGAGCGCGAGAAGGCTATCGAGCTTGGGATTCTCGATTTGGGTATGGAAAACGCTCAGACCGTGATCCGCCTAGCTATCCGAAGTCTTGGATACGAGGTGGTGTTCAAGTAGCACGATTCTTTTCGGGATAATACTGGCAAGCAATGTCCCGATGGCCAATAACTGCCATCGGGACGCTTGTTGGAGAGAATCCCCAAGCCCCCAAATCGCAGGATAAATCCTGCGGCTGCGCGTTTTAGCAAAACGCTTATGCTCCCCTCCGGGGCAAGAAAAGTACGGACGGAAGATTTATCGAGCATTTTGACGGTTCCTTTCCTGCTCCATGATGGCTTCGTCCTGCTTGAGCATTTGTTCCATGTTGGCGCGAGCGGTCAGCATTTCCTGCATTTCAGCGTGTACCTTCTGG
>JAFSKN010000032.1 GCA_017448975.1 Clostridia bacterium | reverse complement strand
GCCAGCGTTCGTCCTGAGCCAGGATCAAACTCTTGTGTTTAATCCTTTTAACTTGCGATTCTGGGTTATTCCCTGACTTCGCTTTCGCTCCGCCAATCCCCACAGTCTCAAGTAAAACTCATTTCAGAATTAACTGTCGTTTCTCTCTCTATTCTGTATCGTTTTCAAGATTCCCGCGCCCCCCGGTCCCTCTCGCAAGGCCCCGTTTTTCGAGCGCTTGGATATAATACCACGCCATGACCTACCTGTCAACATCTTTTTCGCTTTTTCCTCCCCTTTTTTTGCTTCTTTAGATCTTTTCCGAACATTATCTTGCATGATCTTGCTTGTTATTTGGGTATATTCTCCGTACTATTTCGCGCACATCTCGTTTTAATGTTCGTGTTTTAAAAGAACATTCGTTCTTATTTTATCTTTGAGATGCGATGAAAAGCGAAAAAGGCCGCCGCGTCGGCCTGCTTTTTGTTTACAGAAAACAGGACAGATGATATACTTTCTACATATTATTTTCGGAAACGGGGGGACGCGTTATGTCCTACGCGCACATCCGGGCGCGGGTGTTCGATATCATCAGCAAGGACGACGGCAGCGACCGGGCCAGCCGGACCTTTGACCTGCTGATCATGGCGCTGATCGTGCTGAGCATCGTGTCCATCGTGCTGGAATCCTTTGAAGCCCTGGCCGCGAAGTACGCCGCGACCTTCCGGGCGTTTGAAGTGCTGACGGTGGCGGTTTTTACCGTGGAATACCTTGCCCGCATCTGGACGGCGGACATCCTGTACCCCGAATCGGCCCATCCGCGCCTGAAATACATGCTTTCCTTCATGGCGCTGATGGACCTGCTGGCTATCCTGCCCTTTTACCTGCCCTTTCTTTCCGCCGAAACCCACCATCTGCGGGTGGTGCGGCTGTTCCGCCTGTTCCGGCTGTTCCGGGTATTCAAGTTAGGCCGGTATTTTGACGCGCTGCACACCATTTTGCAGGTGATCCGCGTTTCCGCGTCCCGGCTGGTCATTTCCATGGTGCTGTGCTTTTCCGTGATGCTGTTTTCCGCCATCATTATGTACACCGTGGAAAACCCGGTGCAGCCCGACCAGTTCCCCAACGTGATCGCCTCCATGTGGTGGGCCATCTGCGCCCTGACCACTGTGGGCTACGGGGACGTGTACCCCATCACGGCGACGGGGCGTTTTTTCGCCTCCATCATCAGTCTGGTGGGCATCGGGATCATCGCCATTCCCACCGGCATTATTACAGCGGGCTTTTCCTCGGTGCTTTCCTCCGAAAAGCGAATGGAGGAGGAAGAAAAGAAATTCTGCCCCTACTGCGGGAAAAAGCTGCGATAAGGATGCGGGGCAGTTGGAGGAAAGGGATTGTAAAGGCATAATCGTCAGAGTTGAGAGTTGAGATTAAATAGTGTTTATCAAAGACGACGCATATTTGTTCGAGTAAAAAATCTCAACTCTCCACGCTTTCACTGACTGAAAGTTTTCTTTCATAAATCCGTCTGCCCCTTAAAGCAGATAACTGTACACCGCCCAGAAATGGCAAAACGTACCGGCCAGGCAGAACAGATGGAACACGGAATGCATATATTTTTGCTTCGCGCCGACGCCGTACAGCGCCGCGCCGACGGAATACATCGCCCCGCCCAGCACCAGGAAAAGCACGCCGGTTCGCCCCATGGTTTCCAGCAGCCGGGGAACGCCCAGCAGGATGCTCCAGCCGCTGATCAGATGGCAGACTACCGACAGCACCTTGAACCGGTCCACCCGAATGGCGTTGAACACGATGCCCGTCACCGCGAAGGCGGCCACCACGGAAAGCAGGACCCAGCCCAAAGCCCCGCCCACTCCCAGCAGGGAAACGGGCACATAGGTACACAGCACCAGCAAAAACACGTTGCAATGGTCGATCACCCGCAGCACCTTTTTCCCCTCCGTGCGGCGGGACAGGGCATGGTACACGCAGGAAATGACATACAGCACCACCATCGCCGCCCCGAACAGGCTGACTGATACCACCGCCAGCGCGCCTCTGGCCCGCACCAGCATCAGCACCAGGGCCAGCACGCTCAACAGTCCCCCGATCCCATGGGATACCGCGTTAAAGATTTCCTCCCCCAGGGTGTAATGGGGAATGCGAATGTTCAGCCTTGCCCGCGCCTCAGTCATCGCGTGTTTCCTCCCGATAAATAAAATCAAGAACCGCTCAACGTAGTTTTCAATACTATGTTACGCGGTTCTTGATGTTTTGTCAAGAGAATTTTTGCTTTTGACTGCGCCGTTTATTTTTCAAGCTTCAGCCGGCTTTTCTCCGCCCAAAATGGTCTTGCCGAAATCCTCCGGCGGCATGGGATGGGAGAAGTAGTAGCCCTGCACCAGCGCGCAGCCCAGTTCCTTGAGCAGGTTCATCTGGCTTTCGGTTTCCACGCCCTCCGCCACCACGGGCACCTTCAGGGTTTTGGCGATTTCCAGGATCAGCTGCACCAAATGAACGTCCTTATCGTCCCTTTCCAGGTTTTGGATAAACGTCTTATCCATTTTCAGCACGTCCACCGGCATGGAGGACAGCATATTCAGGGAGGAATAGCCGGTGCCGAAATCGTCCATTTCGATTTCGTAGCCCTTGCCGCGCAGCCGTTCGATCAGCGCCACCAGATGCTCGGCATTGTCGGTATAGGCGGACTCGGTCACTTCCAGTTTAAGGGACTTGCGATCCAGCTTATTCCGTTCCACCAGATCCTCCAGCACGCTTTCCAGCGCGGGATCAAACACGTCCAGCCGGGACAGATTCACGGAAATGGGGACCGTGACGCCGTACTGATCGCGCCAGCGGGCGATCTGCTTGGCGGCCTCCGCCCACACGTAATGGTCCACTATGCTGATCCGCCCATCCCGTTCAAAGAGGGGAATGAACTGATCCGGCGGGATCAGGCCCAGTTCGGGATGATGCCAGCGCACCAGCGCTTCGGCGCTGCACAGAACGGGGGTACTGCCCTGCACGTTGTATTTGGGCTGGTAGTACACTTCAAACTGGTGATCTTCAACCGCCCGGTACAGATCGTTCAGCAGCCGCTGCTCCTGCAATTCCTTATCGCGCATTTTCTGGTTGTACACGATCAGGCGGGTCTGATATCCCTTGCGCGCCGAATTGCAGGCCGACCAGGCCCGGTCAAACTGCTGGCCGGGATCGATGCCCGGCTCCCAGGGCATCACGCCCATGAACAGGCGCACGCAGGCATTCCGGGACAATTCGTTCAGCCTGTTTTGCAGCCGGTCGAACAGGGACTGATATTCGTCCAGGTGCTCGCAGTAAATATCGAAGCGGTCTCCGTCAAAGCGGCTGGCGATGCCCTCCTTTTCGCCTAAGAAGGTGCGGATCTCGCCGCCGATCAGCCGCAGCACGAAATCGCCGAACTCCCGGCCGTTCAGGGCGTTTACGGAATGGAAGCGCTCCACGTCCAGCACGATGGCGTCCATGGGCTTCTCCGGGTCATCTTCATGACTGCGGTTAGCGTACTGGAAGAAGAAGCCCTTGTTGTACAGCGCGGTGAGGGGATCCAATTCCGTGGCGTTGATCAGCTTTTCCCCTTCATTGGCCCGCCGGGCGTTTTTCAGGCTTTGCATCAAAAGCACGATGACCGCCGCGGACACAGCGATGATCACAAAGATGACGGACGCGCTGTTTTCCTTGATGAATTCCAAAACCGATACCTTTTCTTCCTGATAGGAATAGCTGGCAATCATGGCGTCCACGGACGTGCTGGGAATGATGCCGATGATTTTATTCAGGATGGAATACAGGTGGTCGCTGCCTCTGCGCAGAGCAAAGGCCTGGGCCATGGATTTGCCGGTGGCGACGGCGGACAGGCTGTACTGATCCATAATGGAATCGAATTCATACAGGCGGTAATTGCCGACCAGGCAGCAGTTTGCTTCCCCGCCGCGCACGGCCCGGAAGCATTCCTCGGTGCTGTTGAAGTGCATGATCTTCCAGGTGGGAAAGTTATCCTTGATGAACACTTCGCAGCTCACGTCCCCCGTGGCGATGGCCACGGTGGTTTCCGGCCAGGACAAAGCGTTTTGACGGTCCGTGTTTTTCACCACGGCATACAGCTCCGTCCGCGTGAAGGCCGAAGTGGTGATCAGGCCCTTTTCCTCCGCGTCGAAGGAGCTCAAATTCACGGGGAATACGCAGTCGATTTCCCCGTTTTGCAGCGCTTCCAGCGCGGCGTCCACAGTGGCATAGGCCACGGGAACAAATTCCATGTTCGTGTTTTTCAGGCTGTCGTCCGCCATCTCAAAATAATCCTTCAGCGCGCCGGTAAACTCACCCGTCATCATATCCACATCGCAGAAGGGAAGATACCCCGCCCGATACCCCACGCGGATGGCCCCGTGGGTGGAAAGCCAGTTCTCCTCACCGGTCGTGATGAAGGTGTTCACGCCGCTGCCCCGCACATACTGATCGAACAGCTGCTGATTATAAAACCGGTTTTCGTCCTGGATCCTGTTCATGGCGGTGTTCAGTTCAGCCAGCAGGTCCGGCCGCGCTTTGCTGACGGAAAAATAGAAATCCGATTGGCCGATCTTGCACACGGGCATGCAGGCGCTGTCGTTCCCATAGGCGTCGATGGTGACGTAAACGTCGATTTCGCCGTTGTACAGCATTTGCATGCATTCCACTTCGGTAACGGACAGGGGGATCAGCTCCGCCTGAACGCCGTACTCCTGGGCCCATTCCAAAAACAGTTCCGCCTGAACGCTGCCTTCATTCACGCCCACTCGCTTGCCATTGAACGACTCAAGGGTTTCAGGCGTGACGGATCGGTCGCTGCTGGAAACAAACGCGTAATAGCTTTCCGTGCCCATAGGCAGGGAGGAAAACAGCATGCGCTCCGCCCGCTCCTGGGTAAAGGAAACGTCGCTCAGCAGGTCGATTTCGCCCGCCTCCAGCATCTTGAGCAGCTCGGGCCAGCTGCCCTCCACATATTCATAAGCCCAGCCGGTATACGCGGCGATTTTCTGCTGGTACTCATAGGCGTAGCCGGACCGTCTGCCGAACTGATCCCTCTGATTAAAAGGCGAATCGTACCAGCCCACGCGCACGGTCTTTTCAGCCGGCTTCTCCGCCAGCGCTCCGGGCACGATCAGGATCAGTGCCAGCGCAAAGCACATCGCTGCCAAAATGAGGCGCTTCCGGTAGATCTTAGTTGCTCTGATGCCTTTCATCAGCATCGCATCCTCCCCTGTGCTCAGATCATTCTGTCCCTGAATAAAAATATCAAATGCTATTATACGGGATTCTCGCCCGGATGACAAGAGAATCCTTTCGGGTTTGGGTGCAGAAATTTCAAATTCACAAGGAAGCGCGCACATAGAGGCGGGCAGGAATTGACCCGCCCGCTTTTTACCGGCTGCTCTTTCTGGTTTCAAAGTCCTCTTCGATCTTTTCCTTCCAGTTGGCGGAAAGCGGCATGCTCATGCGGACAGAGCTGACCGCTTTGCTGACCTCGGCATAGTTGAGCGCATGGCCCCGGCTGTCGTTGTGGAATTTCACCGCCCGATCCCGGGCGATGCCGAAATGGGCCGCCGTTTCCACGGCGTCGATGTTGGCGCCCAAGAACAGGAATTCCCAGCCGTATTTTTCCTTCTGCCGCTTTACCATTTCTTTGACCTGTGCGGCGGAATAGCGATGGCTGGCGTTTTCCATGCCGTCCGTGGTGATCACGAACACGGTATGCTCGGGGCGGTCTTCCTCCCGGGCGTATTTGTGCACGTTGCCGATGTGGTGAATAGCGCCGCCGATGGCGTCGATCAGGGCCGTGCAGCCGCCCACATAATACTGTTTATCCGTCATGGGCTCGATTTTGCGCAGGTCCGCCCGGTCATAGATCACGGTGCTTTCGTCGGAAAACAGCACGGCGGAAACAAAAGCCTCCCCCGCCTGCTTTTTCTGGCGCTCGATCATCCCATTGAACCCGCCGATGGTGTCCGCTTCCAGCCCGGCCATGGAACCGCTCCTGTCCAAAATGAAAACCAGCTCCGTCAAATCCTTTTTCATGAGAATCCCTCCCGTTTGTGTGATGGCAAGGCTTTTTCGTCCTTGCGAATGTATCATACACAAAAAGGAGGGAAAAGGGGTCGCCTGAGAAGCGACAAATTCAGTTGTTCCCAGAACCCAGCAGCGGCATATCGTAATGGAACAAAACCTCGTTGATTTCAAAAATATCGTAGTTCCCCGACCGGATGAAGTATTCCAGGATGATATCGAATTTGCTGCTGTGGGACAGGGCGAACCCCGCTTTTTGCAGCAGGTTTTTCGTTTCCGAAAGGTTCAGGCGCAGGGAAACCGCGAATGCGAACGCAGTGGGCTTGCTGGGCTTATAGGCCGGGTTGGAACGGATCTTGCTGAACAGCTTCCGATCTACGTTGGCTTTCTTATAGCATTGGGCGTCGGTCAGCCCTTTTTGGTCGATCAGCTCCATGAGCGTTTCGGAAAAGCCCTTGTCGGCTTTTCTCAGCATGTTGTCCAGATCGGGCCTTGGGGCCGCCGTGGGGGCGGGCATCGCTTGCGGAGCCGCGTACGCCTCGCTGTACACCGAGCCCAGCGCCTGATCCAAATCCATGGCCGCGCTTTTATCGCTGTGCCACAGGCGCTCGCGGGTCATTTCCACGTTCTTTTTGACGTGCGCGGCGGCGTACACGTCGTCAATGTATTCCTGCACGTCCCGGAACAGCTTTTTCCCGGTCAAAAATTCCGTGTGCCCGAAAACCACCAGGTACACCGTCAGGTCATGGTCGTCGAGGTATTGGGTAATGGTATCCACCGCCACGGTCATGGCCTGGTCCTTGGGGTATCCGTAAGCGCCGGCGGAAATCATGGGAAAGGCCACCGTTTCGCAGGCATAGGCCGACGCCAGCTCCAGAGAATGGCGGTAGCAGGCCGTCAGCAGCTCCTTTTCCCCGCAGCTCCCGCCGTGCCAGATGGGGCCTACCGTGTGGATCACGTATTTGGCGGGCAGACGGTAGCCCTTGGTAATCTTCGCTTCACCCGTCCTGCAGCCCCCCAAGGTCCGGCATTCCCGCAGCAGCTCCGGCCCGGCGGCATGATGGATGGCCCCGTCCACGCCGCCTCCGCCCAGGAGGGAAGAATTGGCCGCGTTTACGATGGCGTCCACCTTCATTTTCGTAATATCGTTTCGGATGATCTCAAGCGGCATAAAGGGCATCCTCTCCTTCTGTGTCTTTCCTCGTGACCGTTTTATCATACCACAAATCAGGCTTCCTGTGTTGGTTTTTCTATCATTTTGGATTGTCCCTTCTTCTCGCGGAATTCCGGGCGGGCGGGAACGGTTGGATTTGTTTTGAAAGTTGTTGTTTTCTTTTTATAGCTATGGAAAACGGCGGGACCTTTCTGCTATAATGATTCCATTCATTCCCGGCCTGAAAGGAAATCGGGAAGAAGATCAAACGGGAGATGAGAATAAGTGCGCAAGCCGCGTTTCCTGGTTATCCTGACAGTTTTGACGCTCCTGGCGATCGCCCTGGCGGGCTGCTCCAACCAAACCCAGGAGGAAAAAAAGAGCGACGCCCTGCTGCTGGGCTTTTCCCAATTGGGTTCGGAAAGCGGCTGGCGCATCGGAAACACCAAGAGCGTGCAGGAAGCCGCCGAGGCCGCCGGGGTGCGGCTGATGCTGGAAAACGCCAATCAGTCCCAGGAAAAGCAGCTGACCGCCCTGCGTTCCTTTATCGCTTACCGGGTGGACGTGATCGCTTTCAGTCCCATCGTGCAGGAGGGCTGGGACAACGTGCTCAGGGAAGCCAAGGAAGCGGGCATTCCCGTGATCATCGAGGACCGCACCATCGACACGGACGACGAAACGCTGTACGCCGTCCACGTGGGCAGCGATTTTTACAGCGAAGGCGTGATGGCGGGAGAATATCTGCTGAAAAAGCTGTCCACCCTGCCCCCGGAAACCACCCTGAACGTGGTGGAGCTCACCGGCACCCAGGGGTCCTCCCCCATGCTGCTGCGCTCCGCCGGGTTCCGTGACACGGTGGCGGCGGAGCCCCGCATCCGCATCCTGGACAGCGTATCCGGCGATTTTATGATTTCAAAAGGCAAAGAGTGCGTCCGAGCGATGCTGGAAAAATACGGAGCAGAATTTCAGGTGCTGTTTTCCCATAACGACGCCATGATGTACGGCGCCCTGGACGCTTTCGGGGAATACGGCCTGACCTCCGGCAAAGACGTGATCGTGATTTCCGTGGACGGGGAACAGCGGGCCATCGATCTGCTCAAAGAAGGCAAGGTGAACTGCGTGGTGGAGTGCACGCCCATGCTGGGAGAGGCCATCATGCAGATCGCCAGGGATTTAAAGGACGGCAAGCCGGTGGAACGGGAAATTTATTCTTCCGAGCGTGCTTTCACCGAATTTGACGATCTGTCCCGGCTGGCCCCGAGGGGGTATTGACGGTGGAAAGGATCTCGGCGCTGAGCAAGCGAAACAGCATCATTTCCATGGTGAACGGCACCGGGCGCTTTTTCACCATGGCCCTGCTGATTTTTATGATGATCAACCTGGCGTTCACCTTTCTCTTTGAAAAGCGGTACGAGGATTTTGTGGGGGAAATTGAATCGGTGATCGCCCAGAAGCCCGTCATCTACGACGATATCCCCAACGAGATATGGGAGGTGATCGTGGGCCGGAAAACCGTTGCGGACTGCGAGGCCCTGGCCATGATCGACGCGGTGGACGAAAAACTGACCCACAGCAGCGACGCGCCGGAGGATACGGAGCTGCTGGTGGTGCGGCGCACCCTGGAAACCATGCGCCAGTATGTGACCCGCATCGAAACCAACATCCTGAACAGCGTGAGCATCGACGAAAGCCAGGCCCTGCTGGGCGAGCTGCGCAACGTGGGCAGCTTAGGACGGGATCTGGTGGAGGATTATATCGCCAATCGCATCTCCCGGGAAGCGGGCGAAAACCATAAAGCCCGGCTGATGTTTATCGTGTGCTGGCTGGTGGAAATCGCGCTGTGGGGCGTGATGATCCTGGTTTTCATCCGGATCAACCATCATCTGTCCGGGTTCATCGAGGGCCAGATCCGGCAGTTGGAGCGCTTCGCCGGCCAGATCGCCGACGGCGAGCTGAACACCCGGGCCCCGGATATGAAGACCCGGGAGCTCATGCCCCTGACCCAGAGCCTGAATACCATGGCCGTCCGCCTGAACGGTCTGATCGAACAGAACAAGCAGGAACAGGAAAACCTGAAACGGGCCGAGCTGCGCATGCTGCAGGCCCAGATCAACCCCCATTTCCTTTATAATACCCTGGACGCCATCATGTGGCAGGCGGAGGCGAAAAATACCGAGGCGGTCATCCATATCACCCGGGCGCTCAGCGACTTTTTCCGCATTTCCCTGAGTTCCGGCGAGGAATGGATCACCGTGAGCCAGGAGCAACGGCACCTGGAGGGCTATCTTTCCATTCAGAAGGTGCGCTATCGGGATATCCTTTCTTACAGTATCGCCTTCGACGAGGATATAGAAAACGAGATCGTTCCCAAGCTGCTGCTGCAGCCCCTGGTGGAAAACGCCATTTATCACGGCATCAAGCTCAAGCGCGGAGGCGGAAAAATCACCGTCGTCGGCAAACGGGAGGGCGGCAGCCTGTATTTCTGCGTGCAGGATACGGGCCCCGGCATGTCCCCGGAGCGTTTGGAGGAAGTCCGCCGCGCCCTGCGCCAGGAAAACGTGCAGATGGACAGCAGCACCGGCAGCGGATTCGGGCTGAAAAATGTGGATCTGCGCATCCGTCTCTACTACTCCCAGCAGGAGGGCCTGCAGATCGAAAGCGACGCGGGCGGCACCAGGATCAGCTTCCGGGTGCCCGCCGGATTGGAAGGGAAAAAGCATGTATAAGGTTTTCGTGGTGGACGACGAAATCGTGATCCGGGAGGGTCTGCGCAACAACATCGACTGGGAGGAAAACGGCTTTCAGCTGGTGGGCGAAGCGCCGGACGGAGAAATCGCCCTGCCCATGATCCGCGATGAAAAGCCCGATATCCTCATCACCGATATCCGCATGCCCTTTTTGGACGGCATCGCCCTGTGCCGGGAGGTGCGGCGGGTGATGCCCTGGATCCAGATCGTGATCCTGTCCGGCTTCGACAGCTTTGAGTACGCCAAGCAGGCCATTTCCTTAGGCGTGCAGGAATACCTGCTCAAGCCCATTTCCTCCGATGAACTGAAAAGCGTGCTTTCCCGGCTGGTCAAGTCCATCGAAAAAGAACAGATGGAGAGGCAGGACCTGGAAAAGCTGCGCCAGCAGATGCGCAACGGAAAGATGCTGGTGCAGGAGCAGATCATCAGCAACGTGATCATGAACGGCGTGACTGAAAATGAAGGAAAGAAAATTTGTACGCAGATGCGTTCCTTCGGCATCAACCTGCTTTCCGCCCGCTACACGGTGATCGAGTTCCGCGCGAGCACCGGGGAAGCGGATTACACCGATATGCACGCCAATCTGATGAAGCTGATGGAGCGCTGCTGCGATTCCGTATTTCTGAGCAGCGGCGAGGGCTTCCTCAACGCCCTGGTGCTGGGCGACAGCGAAAAAGATATCGAGGAGCGGGCCTATTCCTTCGCCCGTTCCGCCCTGGACGAACTGGACCGGGCAGGCTGCGGCGACGTGCGGGCCGCCATCGGAGAAACGGTGTCGGAATTCTGCGATATTTCTTCTTCCTATAAATCCGCCCGCCACACCCGGCACGTGGCTGAAAACAACCGCCAGCCCCTCCAGATGCGCCGCATCATCGGCGCCCGGGACGTGCGCGAGGCCCCCCGCCACGCGGAAAAGGCCTTGGAACTGCAGCCTCTTTACGACCGCATGAAGTACGCCGATTTGGGGGATTTCAAGGATCAGATCATGGATTACGTGGATTCCCTCAAGACGGTAAACGCCTGCATCCCCCTGGATGGCGGCTATCTGCGCTCCGAGGTGCTCATGACCGCCTTCCGCATCATTCAGGAGGCGGGGGGCGACCCCCAGAAGGTGCTGGACCCCGCCTGGCTGGACCGTTCCTCCGCGGGGCTGGACGATTTGGAGGGCTATATTTCCCGGGCCCTGGCCGTGATGCACCGGGCCATCAAATTCCGCGAATCCAACGGCAGCGTGAAGGGCAACCCGGCGGTGAACAAGGCCCGCCGGTATTTGGAGGACAATTTCACCAATCCCAACCTGACCTTCCAGGATGTGGTGGATCATGTGGCCATGTCCAGCAGCCATTTTTCCACGCTTTTCTCCCAAACCACCGGCCTGACCTTCACCAAATACCTGATCGACCTGCGCATGGCCAAGGCCCGGGAGCTGCTGTACAGCACCTCCATGCGCTCCTCCGAAATCGCCTACGCCGTGGGCTACAACGATCCGCATTATTTCAGCTATCTTTTCAAAAAGTGTTCCGGCGTCACCCCCAGCGAATTCCGCACGGGCTGCGCCAAGGCGGACGAGGAGCGGACGGACGACTGACGGGCAAAAGAAAATCAACCGTTCATCAAAAAATAATCAACCGCTTTTTTAAAAGTTCCTTCCCGCCCGCAAAAAGGAAAAACAAATCGTACTGATGAAACAAACGCGTCTCTTTCCATCCCGGGTCTGAAAAAGTATAATAAAAGCACAAAGTCGGCAAGAGCGCCGACAGAAAAAACTTCGGGAGGAAAAAGACATGAAAAAGATTCTTGCTCTGGTTCTTGCTCTGGTCATGGTAAGCTGCCTGTTCGTTACCGCGCATGCGGACGAACTGCTCAAGATCGGCTACGTGCAGGTCGGCCACGAGTCTGACTGGCGTATGGCCAACACCCAGAACTACTACGACGTGTTCACCAAGGAAGCCGGCTTTGAACTGGAACTGATCGACTGCGACAACGACCATGCCCGTCAGCTGCAGGAAGTCCGCAACTTCATCACCAAGGACTTTGACTACATCGTGATCGACCCCATCCAGGAAGCCGGCTGGGACGACGTGCTGAAGGAAATCCAGGAAGCTGGCATCCCCTGCATCATCGCCGACCGCGCTGTGGCCGCTTCTTCTGACCTGTACACCACCGCCGTGGGCACCAACATGACCGCTGAAGGCGAAACCGCCGGTCTGTGGCTGGAAGAATATCTGGCTGGCAAGGCCGCCAAGATCCTCGTGATCGAAGGCTCCACCGGTTCCTCCGCCGCCATCGGCCGCGCCGAAGGCTTCAACAAGGTTGCCGCCAACCATCCCGAGTGGGAAATCCTGGCTTCCCAGGACGGCGACTTCACCCAGAATGGCGGCCAGGCCGTTATGGAAGACTTCATCAAGCGCTTCCCCGAATTCGACGTTGTGGTTTGCCACAATGATAACGAAGCCTATGGCGCTATGGACGCTATGGACGCTGCCGGCATCAAGTACGGCGTGGACGGCAAGATCATCATCTCCTTCGACGCTACCAAGGAAGGCCTGACCCGCACCCTGGCCGGCAAGATCCTGTGCAACGTGGAATGCAACCCCATCCAGGCCGTCATCGTCATGAACGTTATCAACGCTCTGAAGGCCGGCGAACAGGTTGAAAAGTTCACCCTGGTTCCCGATGAAGGCTTCTGCGCTCCTGGCATCGAAAGCGCCATCGTGACCACCATGACCGACGAAGTGCTGGCTGCCCGCAAGTATTGATCCTGCGGCCTGACGCTTACCGGTTCTGCATGAAAAACAAGTAAAACCATCAATGCGGGAGGAGCCGGAAGGTTCCTCCCGCGTTCTCTTCCGTCGGGCACGCCGAAAAGACGCGAATCATGCAGGAAAAACCATAAACCGGCGCGAATATGGACGCATAACGGCGCGGCGCGAAAAATTCTTCAGAAAGGGAAGCGTGCTATGAGCAATCGATTAATCTTGACGATGCGCGGGATCTGCATGACGTTTCCGGGCGTCAAGGCGCTGCAGAACGTGGATTTTACGCTCCGTGAGGGCGAGATCCACGCGCTGATGGGGGAAAACGGCGCTGGAAAATCCACCCTGATCAAGTGCCTGACGGGCGTAAACGATTTTGAGCAGGGCGAGATCCATATGGACGGCAAGCCCATCCGCAATCATTCCACCTTAGACGCGCAGAAAAACGGTATTTCCACGGTGTATCAGGAAGTGAACCTGTGCCCCAATCTGAGCGTGGCGGAAAACCTGTTCATCGGCCGCGAGCCGCTGACGAAAATCGGCACCATCAGCCGCAAGGCCATGCTGAACCGGGCCCGGGAGCTGATGCAGAAGCTGGATATCCAGGTGGATGTAGCCAAAACCCTGGACAGCTATTCCATTGCCATCCAGCAGATGATCGCCATTGCCCGCGCCGTGGATATGGACTGCAAAGTGCTGATTTTGGACGAACCCACCTCCTCTTTGGACGATAAAGAGGTGGAAAAGCTGTTTATCCTCATGCGCAGCCTGCGGGATCAGGGCATCGGCATCATTTTCGTCACGCACTTTTTGGAGCAGGTTTACGCCGTTTGCGACCGCATCACGGTGCTGCGCAACGGGCAGTTGGTGGGCGAATACCAAATCGCCGATCTCCCCCGGCTCAAGCTGGTGGCGGCCATGATGGGCAAGGACTTTGACGACCTCCAGTCCATCAAATCCAAGGAGGACGAGGCCGTATCCGACGAATTGGAAATCGAAGCCAGGGGCCTGAGCCACGCCCGGAAAATCAAACCCTTCGATCTGGACATCCATAAGGGGGAGGTCTTGGGCCTGACGGGCCTGCTGGGCAGCGGCCGCAGCGAGCTGGCCCGCTGCATCTACGGCGCGGACAGGGCCCAGACGGGCACCCTGAAGGTAGGCGGCAAGGAAACGACAATCAGCGCGCCCATCGACGCCATGCGCTTGGGCATGGGCCTGCTGCCCGACGACCGCAAGGCCGAGGGCATCGTGGAGGACCTGTCCGTTCGGGAAAACATCATGCTGGCCATGCAGTCCTTAAAGGGCGTGCGGGCCAAGATCCCCATGGATAAGCAGATGGAGATCACCAAAAAGTATATCGAGCTGCTGGAAATCAAAACGCCCAGCACCGAAACGCTGGTGAAGCAATTATCCGGCGGCAACCAGCAGAAGGTGATCATCGCCCGCTGGCTGGCCACCGACCCGGACTTCCTGATCCTCGACGAACCCACCCGCGGCATCGACGTGGGCACCAAGACGGAGATTCAGAAGCTGGTGGTGGAGCTGGCCCGCCAGGGAAAGAGCGTGATCTTTATCTCCTCCGAAATCGAAGAAATGCTGCGTACCTGCAACCGTTTGGCCGTGCTGCGCGACGGGGAAAAGGTGGGCGAGCTCACCGAAAACCTGACCCAGGAGTCGGTGATGAAAGCCATTGCTGGAGGTGAGCGGAATTGAAAAGCGTGAAGGACTGGATCAAAAAGATTTCCAAAAAGCCGCTGTTCCTGCCCTTGTTCAGCGTATTCCTGGTGCTGGTCATCAACGTGATCTACGACGCGGTGCAGGGCAACTACATCTTTTCCTTCTTTACCTTTGAATTGAAGGAAGGCGCGCTGTACGGGCGCATCGTGGATATCCTGAACCGCGGCAGCGAGGCCGCCATCTTGGCCATCGGCATGACGCTGGTGGTATCCTCCTCCGGCGGTACGGATATTTCCGTGGGCTCCGTTATGAGCCTTTCGGGCAGCCTGTGCTGCATGCTGCTGGCGGGCTTCGGCGTCACCCACGTGCGCGGCCCCGAGGAACTGCAAATGCCCATTTGGGTGGGCGCGGTGGCCGGTATCGCCATCGCCGGCGTGGTTGGCCTGTTCAACGGCTTCCTGGTGGCCAGGATGAAGATTCAGCCCATGGTGGCTACCCTGATTTTCTTTACCGCCGGGCGCGCCATCGGCCTGCTGCTCACCAACAACAAAATGGTGTATATCCTGCTGGACGAATTCAAATGGTTCGGCTTGGGCAAAACGTGGATCTTCCCCACGCCTACGGTGATCGCGGCCATCTGCATCGCCCTGATGGTGCTGGTGCTGCGGTTTACCTCCCTGGGCATGTATGTGCAGTCCGTGGGCATCAACCCCCGGGCCTCCCGCATCGCGGGCATCAATTCCGCTGCCATCATCCTGCTGTGCTACGTGATCTGCGGCCTGTACGCGGGCGTGGCGGGCATCGTGGCCACCTCCCGCATCTACTCGGCGGACTCCAATAACATCGGCCTGAACCTGGAGCTGGACGCCATCCTGGCTGTGGCCTTAGGCGGCAACAGCCTGGGCGGCGGGCGCTTCAACCTGGCGGGCTCCATCATCGGCGCTTATACCATTCAGGCCATCACCACCACCATGTACGCCCTGGGCGTAGCCAAGGCGCAGGCCCCGGTCTATAAAGCCATCATCGTGATCCTGATCGTGGTCGTACAGTCCCCGGCGGTGAAGGCATACTTTGCGCACCGCAAGGCCCAGCGGGAAAGCCTTGCCATCGCGGGAAGGAGCTGATCGAGATGAAAAAGAAAAGCATCAACAACCATACGATCCTGCTGTTGATCACCGTTGGCCTGTTCATCATCCTGTACGGGGCGGGGTATATCTCCTACGGCGTGATCGAAACCAAGGGCTTTGAAAAGCTGCAAACCTTCCTGGATATCCTGCGCACCAACGCCGCCCTGATCTGCATTGCCTGCGGCATGACCTGCGTTATGCTCACCGGCGGCATCGATATTTCCGTAGGTTCCCTGGTGGCCATGGACTGCATGATTTTGGCCGTGGGCATGGAATACCAGGAAATCTCCCCCACCCTGCTGGTGCCCTTCGTGCTGCTCATCGGCATCGTGTTCGGCGCGGTCATGGGCTATCTGATCGGTTATCTGGACATTCAGCCCTTCATCGTCACCATGGCGGGCATGTTTTTCGCCCGGGGCATGACGGCCATGATCTGCACCGATCAGGTGAACATCGCCAAATCCAACTGGTTCAAGGATTTGGCCGCCATCAAGGTTTATATGCCCTTCGATATCGGCGCGGTGGTGAACAAGCGCGGGGTGAAAATGGTGCCCTATGTCAACGTGGCCGTGCTGATCGCCCTGGTGGTGGTGATCCTGGTGTTCCTGATGCTGCGCTACACCCGCACGGGCCGCAGCATGTACGCCGTGGGCGGCAGCCACACCAGCGCCGCGCTCATGGGCCTGAACGTGAAGCGCACCAAGATGATCACCTACATCCTGTCCAGCTTTCTGTGCTCCATCGGCGGCATCTGCTACTGCATGAATACCATGTGCGGCACCACCACCCAGGCCTTGGGCCTGGAAATGAAGGCCATTTCCTCCGCTGTCATCGGCGGCACCCTGCTCACCGGCGGCGTGGGCAACGTGTTCGGCTCCTTCGTGGGCGTGCTCATCAACGGCACCATTCAGAGCATCGTCAGCTTCAACGCCGACCTCACCCGCCTGGGCGGCACCGTGCCCAACGTGGTTTCCGCTTTCCTGCTGTTCCTGTTCATCATGCTCCAGGCCGTGTTCGCCAAGCTGCGGGAAAGAAAACAGGGCTGACCCCG
Source organism: Clostridia bacterium (assembly GCA_017448975.1). Lineage (GTDB taxonomy): Bacteria > Bacillota > Clostridia > Christensenellales > Aristaeellaceae > RUG563. Next base: position 10,610 of record JAFSKN010000032.1, on the reverse strand, counting down.
TGGGGCACAACCCTATCTTTCCTTTTCGCCCATGCCGGTTTCCCGGCGTGGGTTTTTTTCATTTCTGTCAGCAATTCCCCGTATACACATAACGCAGCTTTTCCCGCGCCGCGTCCGCCAGCCGGTAAACGCTTCGCACGTCGGTGGCCGGACGGTCTATCATGTGGAAGCGGGGGAAGAAGCGGGAAATATGCAGGGGGATTTCCGGTCCGATCGTTTTGCCGTCCCCGTCCGTGAGGCCTGCGACCCACCCGGCCAGCGCCCGCATTTCGTCCTCGCTGTCGTTTTCGCCGGGAACGATCAGGGTGGTCAGCTCCACGTGGCACAATTGCGCCGCCCGGGCGATGAACGCCTTGACCATTTCCAGGCTGCCGCCCAATACCTTCGTATAATAGCGCTGGGTAAAGCCCTTCAAATCGATGTTCATGGCATCGATATGCGGAGCGATGGCTTCCAGAACGTCCAGCTCCGCCGTGCCGTTGGTGACCAGCACATTCAGGAGCCCCGCTTCATGGGACAGCCTGCCCGCGTCGCGGACGAACTCCCAGCCGATCAGGGGTTCGTTATAGGTGAAGGCCAGGCCGATATTGCCCCGGTTTTTCAGCCGGATCGCCGCCTCCGCCAGCTCCTCCGGGGTGACGGTTTCGGCCCTCTCTGCCCAGTGCAGGGCATCCTTTGACCAGGAAATATCGTGGTTCTGGCAGAAGGGACAGCGCAGATTGCAGCCGTAGCTGCCCGCCGACAGGATCATACTGCCGGGATGAAACCGCCTAAGGGGCTTTTTCTCGATGGGGTCCAGGGCCAGGCCGGTGATCCTGCCGTAGTTTTCCGGGCGCACCGCGCCGCCTAAGCAGACCCGCGCGCCGCAGAAGCCCCTTTGTCCTTCCGCGATTTCGCAATGACGAAAACACACGCCGCACCGCGCCATGGTTTTTCCCTCCGTATCAGGTATGCCGCACCACTTCAAAGCGCTGCAGTTTCACTTTTTCCTGCGCCCCGATCCCGGCTTTCTGCCGGGCGATAGCGACCTGCTGCCGTACCGTGTCCACCCCGTCCAGATCCGGCAGCAGCAGCCCCCGGCGGAAACCCCGGCTGACGATCACGCCGTAGCGTTTTACGTCCAATTCCGCTTCGGAGGCGATATCCTCCGGTTCGCCCAGCACGTCCACCTTGATTTCCAGCCAGGGAAGTTCCTCGGGCCGGATGGGATCGAAGCGGGGATCGTTGGCCGCGGCGCTGACGGCGTTGCGGATGATCTCTTCCGCCAGACTGTCTTGGGCAGGCGCGATGGTGCCGATGCAGCCCCGCAGCCGTCCCTGCTTGTGGATGGACACGAAGGCTCCCGCCCGGCGATCCGTCAGTTCTTTGGGCAAACCCTCCGGCAGCTCCATGATCCGGCGCTGGCGGACGTAGCTTTCCACCGACTGCCAGGCCAGCTGAACGAAGGGATCGCAGGCGGCATGCTGCTCCGCCAGGCGTTTTTCCTCCGCGCGCTGCCGGGCCTCCAGGAACCGGCGGCTGTCGTCCTCTCCCCGGGGATGGAAAGCGCAAATGCCGTAGCCCACGCCGGTCACGTCCTCATGGGAAAGCAGCTCCGCCTCCACGGCCAGCCCATCGAAAGCCCCCGCCATGATCACAAAGGAGCGGTGCCCGCACTCGGCGGCGCGCTCGCAGAAGCTTTCGTCAAAATCGAACAGCTCCCCGAAGGCCGCCCGGCCGCACACGTCCATAACGCGCTCGTCATACTTGGGCCCGTCCGGCGAAAAGCCGTAGGGGCCGTATTCCTGCAATTTATGGGACAAATCGCCGCTGGCGACAAAAACGACCCTGCGGCCCGTTTCCTGAACGGCTTTTTGAATGGTCTGGCCCAAGCGGTAGTGATCCTCCAGCGGCAGCCCGGATAAACCGATTCGCACCAGCCTGAAACCTGCATATTTTTGCCGGATGAAATACAGCGGCACCAGCGTGCCGTGATCCAGGGCAGGCTCCCGCTGGCCCATTGTTCCGGCGGGCAGCCCCTGTTCCTCCGCCTGCCGCTGGATGGCCTGCACCAGCGCTTCGTCGTAGGCTTCATTAAAACGCACCTTGGGCGCGTGGAACCGGGCAAAGGACCCTTCGGCGCTTTGACCGGGCGAAATATGGAAGTAATCGGCGTACATCGTGGCGTGGGGGCTGGAAATGAGGATGGTTTCCGGTTTCAGCGCCGCGATTTCCTCCGCCACATGCAGATAAGCCGCCTTTGTCGCTTCCACCTGCTTTTCTCTGCCGCGCCCCACCTCGGGCACGATCATCGGCGGATGGGGCACCATGTAGGCCGCAATGATGGGCATATCCGTCCTTCCTTTCTCTCCCTGGTCCTGTATGCCTGAATGTCAGGCGGTTCTTTCCTTCCCGGTTTTTTCGTTCTTCTTCCCCCGCGTCAATCGATATACGTGATTTCGTTGCCCTTCTGCGCCATCAGGTGCCGGTTCGGCAGCCCGTTTCCCGTGGCCGGGTAGCCAAGGATCACCGCGCCGTAGATCCGTTCATTCTCCTTCATCCCCAGGGAACGAAGATACGTCACAAGCGCGGGTTCTTCATTCAGCCACCGCAGCTGGTTGATCCAGCAGCTGCCCAAATCCAGGGCGTTGGCGGCCACCATCATGTTTTCGATGGCGCAGGCGCAGTCCGCCAGATTGTTTCCGTAGTCCCGGCGGTTGGCTACCGCGATCAGCACGGGCGCGTTGTAGCAAAACACATAGCCGCCTTTTTTCGACGCGGCAATGGCGTGTTTCAGGCTGGCGTAGGTATCCTCCGCGATATCCATTTGGGCGAAAGCCTTTTCCGTCATTTCGATCAGGTTTTGAATCACTTCCCGGCTGCGGATCACCAGAAAATGATTGGTTTGATTGTTGCCGCCGCTGGGGGCCTGCTTCGCCGCTTCCAGGATTCGGTCCAGCTTTTCCGGTTCAACGGCGGCGGGCAGATAGTTCCGCGTGCTTCGTCTTGTATAAATCGCCTGCAGTGCGTCCACGGTGATCCTGCCTCCTTCTGAAAAATCGTGAGAGGCGCCGCCAAACTGGCGGCGCCTCATGTTTTTAATCTTCAAGCTCCCAGAAAAACAGCCGTCCGTCCTCGCCGCTGATATCCAGGGCAAAGGCGTGGGTTTCGCCCGCCGCGTCGGTATACAGAACGCCGTTGTTGGGCAGATCCCCCACAAATTCCATCGTGACGGTTACCGCCTGCTGCGCGCCCATGTCGCCCAGAGGCGCGGCTTCCTCCCACGTTACGTCAACGCCGTCCCAATCCAGCTTGAGCAGCTTTGCATCCGTCACCGGCTCCAGGGCCGTCAGGGTCACCTGCACACGGTCTTCCTCATCCAGTCCCCACTCCGCGCTGAGCAGGCAGCCCGGCGTGAACGTGACGCTGTCCAGCACCCGCTCAAAAAACCTGCCGTTTCCCTCCGCCGCTTCCTCCGCGTATTCGCCCACCGCGCGGAAGTACCGGCCTTTTTCCGCGATCAGGGTGAGGAAATAGTACCGGCCCTCATCCAGCTCCCGATACACATCCATCTGCACGCGGCCATCGGCTGCCAGTTCGGTAATGTTCTTCTCAAAATCCTCGGTATATTCCGCGGCGTCTTCTTCCGAGATCATGGAGAACACCATAAAATCATCGGAATAGATCGTGCGGACCACCACGCCGTCGATGTTGTTTTCTTCGCCGAATTCAGCTTCCAGCCACTCGTTGGCGTACCAGAAGGAAAAGCCCAGGGGGCTTTCAAACAGCGTTTCCTCGATGACTTCTTCCTGGCCTTCCCGGGCAATGACCCCCTGGCGCGTTTCGCCCAGGGCGGCAGGCAGGCACAGCGCAAGGCAAAGCGCCGCGGCCAGCAGACCGATCCATACTTTCTTTTTCATGACAGTTTCTCCTTTCTCAAACCGGAATCACTGGTTTTTCCGGCAGATATACAAAAGATGATTCGTATTCCCCAAAAGCTCGCGCTTTTCGGCAAAAGTCAGATACCAGGCGGCAAAGGCGTCAAAATCCTCGTCCCGGATGGAAAAATCGAGGCGTTCTTCAATGGGCTCCAGCAGGCCGTCCACTCCCGCTGTCGTGATCCACGCAACCGGTTTCTTTTCAAACAGCCGCTCAAATTCCACCACATCGTAGCCGGTAAACAGCTGTTCCTTAAAATGCCTTGCCTGATAATCGGCCGTAAAGTTTTCTTCCTGTCCGGCCGCCCAGTTCCCCTGGAGATAATTCGCGTACATGATGGCATATACGGAAATAAAAGCGAACAGGATCACCCCGCCCGGCTTCGTCACCCGAATGGCTTCATCGATTGCCCGGTTCACTTCATCCGCCTCATACAGATGATACATGGGGCCGAGCAAGAGGGTCACATCAAAGGAATCGCCGGGGAATCTGCCCAAGTCCGTGGCGTCGCCCTGGTATGATTCGATATTATTGATTCCTCTGCTGTTTTCCCGCAGCACCGCAAGATTGCTTTCAACCAGTTCCACGGCGGTGACCCGCATGCCCTCCTTGGCAAGCGCGATGGAATACCTGCCGGTTCCCGCGCCGACCTCCAGCACCTTGGACTGACTGCCGGCGTAACGGTGGATATAAGCCATGGTCGTGGCGTATTCCAGTTGGCCGTGCCGGGTCTTCCTCAGTCTCGCGTCCTCATCCGCCCGATCGTAAAACCCGCTCACGATTTCTTTCCGGGTGCTCATTGGTATGCTTCCCCCTATGCCCGCACGCGGCGCTTTTCCCGTTCTTTGACCGCTTTGATTATAATCTTGTTTGACCAAATCTGTCAATTGGTATGAATTGCATTTTCTTTTTCCTCCCGCACAGTCTGTCACGCCCGCCAGCCCATTTCTTCCGCGATCACGGGATGATAATGGGCGTCTTTCAGGTGCACAAAATCCACCGACGAAATGACCCTGCCCTCCCCCGGCCAATCGACGGCGCCCGTACCGTCCGGGGCCAGCCCGTAATCCGCAAGGGTCTTTCCCGGCGGCGGCGCCAAAACGGTCAGCCGGTTCATCACGCGGCTGCCCAAATAGAATTCAAATATTCCCCGCCGGGGATCGATGGCGAGATGGTTGCCCACAAAGCCGCTCAAAGCAATGGTTTCATCGCTCATATACACCGGCACTTCGCTGTGCCGCTGCTCCGGATGGCGCACATAGCACATGAGCCCCAAATGCTGGGTCCATCCCCCGCCGGGCAGGGGGTGTCCCGTGCGGTTGCGGGCCATTTCCCGAAGCTCGGCGGGGCTGAGCACGTCGCCGCGCAGGATGCCCCGGCACAGCCGCGTCATGTCCCCCGCCGTGGAGAAAAGCCCCGCGTGGCCGCAGAAGACCTCCCCCTGGGGGGCCATGGCGCGGGCTTTGGGGTCGTGGACCGTGCCGGGTGCCACGCCCTCCCGCACCAGCCAGCGTTCGCCCTCGATCCGGTGTTCCCGGTCATGGCTGACGCAGCGCGGGCGGGCGGCATCCGGCACGCGGCACCAGGTTTCCCCCATGCCCAGAGGCCGCAGCAGCTCCCGTTCCACCAGCTTCATCAGCGCTTCATCCGCCGCGCCCTCCAAAATGTACCGCGCCGCCATGGCGTGGATGTCGGAATAAGCCTTTACACCATTGGGAAAGGGACGGCAGGCAAAGAGCGCGGCTTCGGCGGCCTCCGGATCCGGCTGCGCGTCGACGCGCTCCGGCGTGCGCAGGGCCACTTCAAAGCCCAGCACCTGGCCCACAGTAACGCCCTCCAAATGTACAAACTGCCGGGCGTACCGGGTCACGGGCGCGTCCAGATCCAGCTTCCCCGCCGCCCGAAGCCGAAGGGCTGTGAACCCCGTGAACAGCTTGGACAGGGAGGCCAGATCAAACACGCTGTCCGAAGCGACGGGTTTTCCGTCCGGGGAGGCGACGCCGCCCAAGGCGGAACGGACCGTGTCCCGGCCGCCGCAAACCACCGACATGCAGGAAAGGGAGCGGGATTGCTCCGTGAAATACTGTACCGCTTGTGCGAGCATGATTTTTTCTCCGTTCATTCTGACGCCATCCCGACGCGGCGATCCAGCTTTGCCCGCAGGATGTCCTCATCCCGGGTCACCGCCATATCCCGCGTCTGCCGCTTTATATACCGATGCCATTATAGCATAGATTTCATGCCCCGTCTCCTGCTTTGAAAGGATTTGTCGCTCTGACCCCGAGATGCAATCTGCACCCTTGGCTCAATCATTGCAGCATTTTATTCCAACAGCTGTTGCTGAAGAAATGATGAAAGCCTGACCGTTTTCGTGCTGCAGGCAGCGTGAAGAAAATTGCGGCGCTTCCTTTTCGGCTGTATAGAAATGCCCCGCCTTTTCAGACGGGGCTGTTTGCGGCGATGAACAAGGGCGGATCAGCCCTGTCCGGCCAGGCTGGAATTGTACTCGAATTCTTCCACGGCGCCGGTTTCCACATTCACGAACACGTTGTAGTAGCCGTTCATTTCCGTGCGCTTCGTCATATCGCCAGTCTCGTATTCGTCATTGTACAGCAGGTATTCAACCTGGAAGCAGGGCTTGCCGTCCACCATTTCATACCAGCAGTTTTCTTCGTCCTCAAAGCTGTTGGTGTACAGCTCCATGCGGGCGATCTGTTCTTCGTTCAGCCCGTAATTGCCGATGATGAACTCCCTGCCGATCCGGATCATTTCATCCTCGGACAGCTTGCGCGCTTTCAGGGCCGCGGTCTTGTTGGCTTCGCGCTGCGCGTAATACTTTTCGTTCGTTTCGGAGGGCGCGTCGTCCTCCGTGACGCCGTGCTTTTCGCCGATTTCGGCAGCTTTTTTCATGAAGGCGTCCTTTTTCTCCTGATCCAGGCTGTCCGCCATCATCTGCCGCAGCTGCGCAAGGCCCCAGGCTTCCGCGTCGTAGCCGCCGGAAGTGTCTTCGCCGTCGTGGCTCCAGGTGATTTCCGCCTTGCCGTCTTTGATAAGCGCGGTATAGGTGCCGAGCACGTATTCCAGTCCGCCGATACCGGCGTAGGTCACCTGAACCGTGCCGCCCGGCAGCTCGGTTTCTTCACGGAAAAAGAACGTCTGTATTTCCGCCGTGACGCCGTAGTGCTTTTCCAGCGCCTGATCCGCCAACCGGGACGCGGAAACCCTTGAGGAAAGCAGCAGGCCCGCCGCCAGGGCCGATACGGACACCATCACCAGAACCAACGCGAACACCAAACCAACAGAGAGCTTCTTCTTCATGACCACAGGTTCCTCCTTCTGAGCGATTCGATACATGACCTTGGCCCGGCAGGAAGGCACATCGTCCAGAAAGGAAAGCCGACGGTCCAATGAATCCTTGAGCTGTTCCTTATTCGTCTTCATAATACCAATCCTCCAGTTCCTTCTTCAGCATCAGTTTCGCTTTCTTGAGCCGATAATTGACTGTTGATCGGGGGAGCCGCAGTATCTTGGCCACTTCTTCCAGCGTCATGCCCTGATACCAGTGCAGCAAGGTGACTTCCTTGATCTTCGGCGGCAGGGCCAGCACCGCACGCGTAACGGTGTCGTCCCTTTCGTCAAAGGGGACTTCGCCTTCCGGCAGGGAATCAGGGGAAACGAACCGGTCCGTGTTCCGCATCCAGGCGCTTTTCATCAGATCCTTGCAGGTATTGATGGCGATGCGCGTCAGCCATGTTTTCTCTTCTGCTTCGCCGCGAAAACGGCCGTAGTTCTTCCAGGCCTTGAAGAATGTTTCCTGCACGGCGTCTTCCGCAAGCGCGGTGTCGCACAGATAAGCGAAGCACAGCCGGAGCATCGGCTTTTCCCATCGGGTGATGATGTCATCCAGGTATTCCTGGCGCGGGTCTTGAACCAAGGTGCTCCCTCCTTTCAACGCTTATTAGACGACGCGGCGAAGAAAACAGGCTAAATCAGTCAATCATTTTTTTACGAATCAAGGATAAAGACGCATCAAAAATGTTTTTGCTTCCTGTCTTCTGCTTCTGACTATTTTCAGTATACTATATAAAACGCTGTCTGGCAAATCCCGTTTTTCATTTGTGCGCGCCGCGCCTTTCATTTGGCCTTGTCTTTACAGGCCGGGTTTTCTTTGGTAAAATATGCGTGAGCTGGAAGGAAAGGGTGAAGGGCGTGGACGGAACGGACAAGAAAAACGCGCGGGATCGGATTCAGGGCTGCCTGTATTCGCTGATCCTGCCCGCCGGAGTGATGGCGGGGCTGGACACGGTGAAGGACTGCATGCGGGACCCGATTCTCAGGCCCTTCTTAGGCCACGCGCTGCTGAAAGAGATCCTGCCCTGCATGGGCCTGGGCCGGGAAAGCCTGGACCCTCTGGCCATGGAAATCTGCGGGGAAATGGAAAACCCCGCCATCGTGCAGCCCTTGGCCTTATTGATGCCAAACGCCGTGCGCGCCTGGCGGGATCAGGCCCTGCCGGTGCTGAAAACCTATGAGGAAAGGGAATGTGAGCTGCCCCCCTGCCTGTGCATGAGCCTTTCCCTGCTGATCATGCTGTTTTCCGGGGCGCGGCAGGACGGTCAGGGGCGCTACACCTATCTCAAAAACGGGGAAACCGCCTATTTCAGCGAGGATGAAGAAATCCTGTTTTCCTTCTCCCGCTTAAGCTGCGATATGCCGCCGGAATCCCTGGCCTATGCCGCCCTCAGCGACCGGGCCATTTGGGAGGAGGATTTGCGGCAGATTCCCGGCCTGGAAGATACCATATCCGCCCAGCTTCGGGATCTGCAATTGCTGGGGCTTATGGAAGCCATCGGCAAAGCCTGGGAAAAATACGAAAAATAGGGGAAGATTGCCGCCATGCACGTCGTTTTATATGCGCCGGAGATTCCGCAGAACACCGGCAACATCGCCCGCACCTGCGCCGCCACCCGCACGGGACTGATCCTGATCGAGCCTTTGGGCTTTCAGCTGGCGGACAAATACATGAAGCGGGCGGGACTGGATTATTTCTCCATGGTGGACATCCAGGTGATGCCGGATTTTGAGGCGCTCATGGCGAAATACCCCGGCGCGAAATATCATTTTGCCAGCACCAAGGCCCCCCGGGCCTACACGGAAGCGGTCTACGGCCCCGACGATTTTCTGGTCTTCGGCTGCGAAACCAAGGGTCTGCCGGAATCCCTGCTGCAAAGGGTATATGACCGGTGCGTGCGCATCCCTATGCGCAGCGACGCCCGGAGCCTGAATTTGGCCAATTCCGTGGCCATCGTGGTGTATGAGGCCCTGCGGCAGCAGGGTTTCCCCGGCCTCTCCGCCGAAGGCAGCCTCACCGGGCGGCAGGACGAGGCGGCGCCGTGGATGGATTACGTTTAACAGGGTGTCGAAAAAATTTCGACACCCTGCGAAGGAAAGTGGAATCGGGATTCCGCTTTCCTTCGAGACATCAATTTCTTGCAAAATGGTTTTTTCGCAAGCGAAAAATCTCATTTTGCGGCCAGAAATTGATAGAGGAAGCAACCTCCGGTTGCTCCTCGGCGACGTACACGCCGCCGCCTGCGGATTGTACGCGAAGGGGCTGCGGCCCCTTCGCGCTACCCCACGGAGTTTTCAACAGACTGCGGACAGGATAACATCTGCCCGTGATAGGGGTGAATGAATATGATGCAGCCCAGCCGTCAGGAATACGAGCAGCGCAAGGAATTGGAGCGTCTGGAAAAGCAGGATCATTTTCGCATAGCCGCCAAAATGCTGGAATTTGTGGGCGTGGTGCTGGGCGTGGTCTGTATTTTTGTGCTGCTGGCCCTGCTTTTCAGCCTGATCACCTGGCTGGATCAGGATATCGCCAGCACCTTTTCCATCCTGCGCACGCGGTTCCAGTAATTCGGCAGACGGACGGTAAAACGCTCCGAAAGGGGCATACTAAGGAGGCGGCGGCATGCAGGTTTCCTGGGATTCGCTGCACGCGGACATTGCGGCGTGCGAAAAGTGCGGCCTGTGCCGCCGCATCCACCATAAAGTGCCCGGTCAGGGCAGCGGGAACGCCGATTTGATGTTCATCGGCGAAGGCCCCGGCGCGGATGAAGATATGCAGGGCCTGGCCTTTGTAGGCGCTGCGGGGCAATTGCTCACCAAAATGATTGCCGCCATGGGACAGACGAGGGAACAGGTGTACATCTGCAACGTGGTCAAGTGCCGCCCGCCCCAAAACCGTGTGCCTACCCCCGAGGAAGCCGCCGCCTGCCTGCCCTACCTGCGGGCCCAGGTTGCCCTGGTGCGGCCCAAGGTGATCGTACTCCTGGGCGCTACCGCCGCCCGCGCCGTATTGGGCGATCAGGTCCGCATCACCCGCGACCGGGGGCAATGGGTGGAAAAGAAGGGTGTCTGGTTCATGCCAACCTATCACCCCGCCGCCCTCCTGCGGGACGAAACCAAGAAGCGCGACGCCTGGCACGATTTGCAGGCGGTACGGGACAAGCTAAAAGAGGGGAACGCTGGGGCCTCCGCGGCCCCAGATCCGCAGGCTCAATAGTCGCAACTCCCCTTCATGGGGAGATTGCTCCTTTTCGCCTGATCTCACCGCCGATGAAATTCTGCCCGCAACCTCAAAGGTCGCAACTCTCCACAGGAGAGATTGCTCCCTTTCGGTTGATCTC
>JAFSKN010000031.1 GCA_017448975.1 Clostridia bacterium | reverse complement strand
TATTTTCAGCGGAGGCCGGGCCGGAAGGCCCCGACCAGAAAATTTCAGGCGGGAGCGCAGACGACCAGATGAAATTTTCCTTCCTTGCGGTTTTTCCGCCCGGGAGCACCGAAGGTGCGGGAGGAAAAACCGTGCGGGGGGACGAACCGCCGATGACCGCCTGCGGCGGGAATTTCATCGGCGGTGAGATCAGCCGAAAGGGAGCAATCTCCCCATGAAGGGGAGTTGCGACCATTGAGGCTGCGGATTCGCGGGGGGGGGGATGGAATCCCCGCCCGCGCGTTACTACGAAGCCGAAGGCTGAGTAGTAACAATCGGGGATGCGCCGTTGCGTCCCTGCCGCGGTCAACCGCGAGCAAAAAAGCCGAAGCAAAAAAATTTCGCGGTTGGCGGAAAATCTTTCAGGTTTCTTTAAGCCTCCCATGGCATACTGTTCCTGTCCCAAGGAAAAAGATATATCTTTCAGGGCAAAACAAAAAAAGGAGTTGATACCCATGAAGAAAATGCTTACCATTCTGTGCCTGACGCTGTGCCTGACCTTGTGCTTTGGCGCGCTGGCCGAACAGACGCCGCCTGCCGATCCCGCTGAAACCGCCCAAACCGAAACGGCCCCAGCGGAAACAGCTGCGGCGCAGGACCCGACGAAGGAAGCCCTTGAAGCCTACAAAGCGCTGAAAAAGAACGCCAAGGCCATGAAGAAGCTGGACGCGCTCAAGGAAGAGCTGGACGCTTACGTGGCGGACGGGAAACTGACCCAGGAGCAGGCTGACCTGGTGCTGAAGTACTACACCGAAAAGCTCTCCTCCCACAGTGACAAGGGAACCAAGAAGGAACAGACAAGAGAAAAGAAGCATTCGAGCGAAAAGGAGCAGACGAACGAAAAGTCCGGCGGCAAAGGTCAGGCCAAGCAAAAGACCGACGCCCAGGCCCCGAACGGAAAAGGCAACAAGCACGGCAAATCCACCGACAGCGGAAGCTCCGGCGTGGACACCTCCAGTGGAGCGACCAAGAAAGGCAAATAATCATTCAGGGGGACGCTGCCCAAGCGGCAGCGTCCCCCGCGCTGTCTTGCGTTTTACCGTTCCCGTTTCTGTTGATACAGTTTTTCGTCCGCTTCGGCGATCAGGGCCTGCAGCGGCTTGCTTCTGTCCGCCTTCGCCGTGCCGATGCAAACGGACAGCGCGTAGGTCATTGTCCGTCACCTCCCCGGCGAGCGATTTTTCTCACGGCGTCCGGGTGGGCGCTGTGATTTTTTCGCTCAATTGCTCAAACTGCTCCACCGGCAAAGGCTTGCAGAAGTAATAGCCCTGCATTTCCGTGCAGCCCCGGCTTTGGAGGAATTGGGCCTGTTCGGCGGTTTCCACGCCTTCGGCGATCAGATGCATGCCCAGGGAGCGCACCATTTGGATGATATAGCTGATGATGACGCTGCCTTTTTGAGCGTCTCCCGTGCCGGTCAGGAAATGCAGGTCCAGCTTGATGCGGTCCACCGGCACTTCTTTGAGCATGTGCAGGGAGGAATAGCCGCTGCCGAAATCGTCCATTTCCACTTCAAAGCCCGCCTCCCGCAGCTTCACCGTGGTGCTGATCAGCAGTTCGGGGTTCTCAGCGAAGGCAGTTTCCGTGATTTCGATATGCAGCTGGTCCGGGGTGAGGCCGTAGGTTTGGATCAAACGGGAAAAATGCCCGGGGATATCCCGATCGGACCGGATATCGCACCGCGACAGGTTCACCGAAACGGACCGGCGCTTGCCCTGGGCGTTCCACCGGCGCAGATCCTGGCACACCCTGTCCCAAATGAAGCAATCCAGATCAAAAATCAGCCCGGCGTCCTCCAGAATGGGAATAAAATCGGTGGGATGCAGCCAGCCCAGCCCGGGATGGTTCCAGCGGCACAGGGCTTCCGCGCCGTCGAACGCTCCTTTTTCGCAGTTGGCCTGGGGCTGATACCACACCTGGATCTCGCCGGAGCGGATGGCCGCGGGCAGCTGGTTGACCACCTCCGCCGTGCGTTTTCCTTTTTCCCACTGATCCGGGTTATAAAACGCATAGCCGTCCTTCTCGGTCTCGCGCACGCGCTTTTCCGCCACCCGGGCGTAATCCAGCATGCGGTTCACATCGGGCTGCCGGTAATCCTCCGGCGTGAGGGCGTAAATGCCGCCGCAGATCTGCACCCGGTTCTCCTTGCCCCGGTCAATAAAATAGCTCCGCACGGAATCGATCACCTTATGGTCGTCCAGACGGATTTTCTCGTCTCCCCCGGATCGGCGGAGCACGGCGAAATGATCCGCTTCCACGCGGCCTATGGCTTCCTCTTCCGACAGGGTGGCCTGGGTTCTCTCCACCCAGAAGCGCAGCAGCTCGTCCCCCCCGGCCCGGCCAAGGCTGTCATTGATGTATTTGAAATTTTTGATATTCACATACGAAAGCAAATAGGGAATATCCGGATGCGCGGCCAGCAGCTCCGCCACGTGATTGCGGAAGCCGTCCAGGCTCAGCGCGCCGGTCAGTTCGTCATGGTCCATGAGCCAGCGCAGCTTTTCTTCCTGTTTCTGGCGATACGCGCGGCGCTTCTCTAAAATAATGAACACCATGGCCGCAAACAGCAGCACGCCCAAGACAAAGATCGGTCCGTACAATTGCAGATAATCGGAAAAATCGTACCGGTACAGCCGCCGGGAGGTATGATCCAGCACCACGGCCTGCCGCTGGGGATCGGTCAGCGCGGCGATGCCGCCGTTCAGGCGCTCCAGGATCGCCCGGCCCGCCGGCGTATCGACGGTCCCCGCCCGGAAGTCCATGGCGAACATGGCGGCGGGCTGCATCGTAAGATCGGAATAAGCGGGCTTTTGCAGCACGTAGCTCCACACGTAGGAATTGTGCAGCAGGGCGTCCACCTGTCCGGCGCGGAGCGCCTTCACGCACTCGTCCATGGTTTCATACATGCTGATTTCAATGCCGGGATAAAGCTCAAGCACCGTTTCCGCCGCGCCGCCCATGGAGCGGAGCATGCCCACCCGCAGTATATTCAGGGCGGGCATCTGCTTCCTGCCGCCTTCGGTGACGAGGGTCATGGGCGTCTGGAAGAGGTTTTCGGAAACCGCGCTGGCCTGGCCGGAGGCGCTGACAATGGCGCTGCCAAAGGGCATCACCACATCGTAAGCCGGATCGTCCAGGGCGTCCTTCAGCGTCTTTCCCTCAATGGCCCTGAATGTGACGGCATACCCGGCCTTCTCTGCCGCGGCGCGCATCAGATCCACGCCGATGCCCACGATTTCATTGGTTTCCGCATCTAAATAAAAAACGGGACAGCGATCCACCGGCACGCCTACCGTTAAAGCGCCGCCGTCCTGCTCCCCGACGGCCGGGGCGGCGCAGCACAAAAGGAGCGCCGTCAGAAGCAAAGCCAGCGGTATTGCATGGGGTTTACGCATAGGGCCTGCCCTCCTTTTCAGCGGGAATCTGGGTCTTGACCGGTCACCTCTTCAGTTGGATTTTGCGTTCTGGAAAAACGCGGTTTCAAACTCCGCCGCGGGCAGCGGACGTGAGAAATAGTAGCCCTGCACCAGGGCGCAGCCTAATTGTTTCAGCAGCCGCAACTGCGTTTCCGTTTCCACGCCCTCGGCGACGACGGGGATTTTCAAATTTCTGCCGATGCCAAGGATCAGCTGCACCAGCTGCAAATTCTTTTCCTCGCTTTCCATATTGGATACAAACACCCTGTCCATTTTCAGCACGTCGATGGGCATGGCGGACAGCATGTTCAGGGAGGAATAGCCGGAGCCGAAATCGTCCATTTCGATTTCGTAGCCCTTTTTCCGCAGCCTTTCGATCACGTCGATGACCTGATTCACGTTTTCGGTACAGGCCGATTCCGTGACCTCCAGCTTCAAATCGCCGCATGCCAGCCCGTTTTCTTCCAGCAGCATGTCCAGCGTGTTTTCCAGCATGGGGTCCATCACGTCCACCCGGGACAGATTGACGGAAACAGGCACGGTGATTCCGTATTTCTCCTTCCAGGCCGCCACCTGTTTCGCCGCCTGCGACCAAACGATCCTGTCCACCTCGCTGATCTGGCCGCTGCGCTCCAGCAGGGGAATAAAGCTCCCCGGCGGGATCATGCCCAGCTCGGGATGCCGCCAGCGCACCAGCGCCTCCGCGCTCTTGAGCACAGGCGGTTCGGTCTGGATATCGAATTTCGGCTGATAATACACTTCAAATTCGGGGGTTTCCACCGCGCGGCGCAGATCGTTCAGCAGCCGCCGTTCAAAGGTTTCCTGCTCGCGCACCTTTTCGTCAAACACCACCAGCCGTCCCTTGTAATCTCCCCGTGCCAGGCCGCAGGCGATACGCGCCTGTTCGACCAGCTGGGCCGGTTCCATATCCTTCTGCCACGGCATCACGCCCATGCGCAGCCGGATGCTGGTATTGGGGGACAGGGTATCCAAAACGCCCTGCAGGCTGTCCAGCAGCCCGCCGCAGTCCTCCACGTGGGAACAGTAGATGGTAAAATGATCCGATTCTTCCCGGCTGGCAATGCCCTCCCTGCCTTTCAGGAAATTCATAATGCCGTTGCCCAGCACCTGGAGGGTCTGGTCGCCAAAGCTCTGCCCGTGCAAAGCATTCACGGAATGGAAGCGCTCAATGTTCAGAACGATGGCGTCCATGGGCTTATCCGGTTGCTCGCGGTACATCCTTTCCGCGTACTCATAGAAGTAATTCCTGCTGTACAGGCCCGTCAGCCCGTCGGTTTCCGTGGCAGTGATCAGCCGCTGATCCTCGGCGGCTTTCTTTTTTGCCTCCATGCCGCGCCACATCATGAACAGGATCACCATCACCACCGCGCCCACAGCGGACACGATCACCCCCGCGTTCTGATTGAGCAGATCGACAAAGCTCAGTTTCGCGTCTTCCGTGAAATAGTAGGTCAGGGCCGCGTTCACCGTAGAGGCGGGGACCACGCGCGTGACCCTGCTCAGAATGGAGTAGAGTATGATGTCTTTCCGGTTTACCGCGAAGCAGTAGTCCATTTCCACGCCGGTGGACAGGGTGGTGAGATGGTATTTTTCGCACAGGGCGGCGATGTTGTTATAGCGGTAATTGCTGATGAGAATGCAGTCCGCCTGCCCGTCCGTCACAGCCTTTAAGCACTCCGGCGTATCCTTGAAGTAAATGGAGCGCCATTCGGGGAAATGGTCCAGCAGGAACATGTCATAGTTTGGGTTGCCCACGTTGACGGCCACGGTGGTGCGCTCGTTTTTGAAAAAGGTGCGCTGATCCTCCTCGCGGACCACGGCGGACATATCCGTGCGCATGAGGGCCGAGGTCAGAAAGTAGCCCTGCACTTCCCCGTCGTAATCCGTCAGATTGGCGGGGAACACGCAGTCGATTTCGCCTTTTTCCATAGCCTCCAAAGCGGCGGCGAAGGTGGGGAATGCCTCGGCTGTAAAATCCAGGTGAACGTTTTCCAGGCAGTCGGCGGCCACGGCCAAATAATCATTCAGCGCCCCGGTCAGCTCGCCGGTCTTTTCATCCTTGGCGCAGAAAGCCAAATAGTTGTCCTGATAGCCCACCCGGATGGGGCCGTGCCCTTCGATCCAGGCTTTTTCCTCGGCGGTCGCATAGAGGTTCGCGCCGGTGGTGCGAAGAAATTTGTTATAAAGCTGCTGGTTGTAATAGCGGCTCTCCTGCCGGATGCGATCCATGGCGGCGTTCAGCTCCGGCAGCAGCTCGGGCCGGGCTTTGCTCACCGCGAAATAGAAGTCGGACGCCCCGATATTGAACAGGGGCAGGGCGTCTTTCGTTTCCATATAAGCGTCAAGGGCGATATACGCGTCGATGGCGCCCCGGTAGAGCAGGTTCATATTCTCGGGCTCCGTACCCGTCAGTTCCACCAGCTCCGCCTCAACGCCATTGACCTCAGCCCATTGGCGGAAGAAGTCGGCCTGAACGCTGCCCTTGTTGACGCCCACTTTTTTGCCGTTCAGGGCGGCAAAATTGTCCTGGGTGATTTCGGTGTTATCGGGCGCGACGTACAGATAATATTCTTCCGCGCCCATGGGCAGCGTGGCGTACAGCATGTGCTCCGCACGCTCCTCCGTATAGGAAACGTCGCTCATCAGGTCGATCCTGCCGTCCATCAGCATCTCCAGGAGCACCGGCCAGCTGCCCTCCACGTATTCATAGGTCCAGCCGGTATAGGCGGCCACCTTTTGCTGATACTCGTAGGCGTAGCCGGACCGGCGGCCCAGCTCGTCCATGGTGTTGAAGGGCGATTCGTACCAGCCCACGCGGACGATTTTCCGGCTGTTTTCGGCGCAGGCGCAAACGGGCGACAGAAAAACCGCCGCCATGACCAGCGCCAGCAGCAGCGCCGCGCTCCTTTTCAGATGAAACCAGTTCCCGGGATTCATGTTCAGCCTCCATGTTTTGATGCCGTTCATGCCTTCCGCGCCGCTTTCCGCACGCGCTTGTTTTCATACATGGCTTTGTCCGCCCGGCGCACCACGTCGATCACATACTTGTCATTCCGCTGGTCATACACCGCAATGCCCCTGGCGATGTGCACCTGTTCCCACTTGTTCGCGGTGGAAGCGCTGATTTCCGCCATGCCCTCTTCAAACTCCCGCACCAGGGCATCCCTGTTGCGGAAATCCTCATTCTGCAGAATCACGGAGAACTCGTCCCCGCCGATGCGGAACACGGGGCTGTGCTGGAACACGCGGCAGATCAGGCGGCTGGCGGTTTTCAGATACACGTCGCCCTTATCGTGGCCGAATTTATCGTTGATGGCTTTCAGATCGTCGCAGTCGAACACGCCGACGGCGAAGGCCATCTGGCCCCCCGCCGCTTCCAGGCGGTTCTGCATTTCCTCCAGGTAGGTGGAATAGGCGCCCTTGTTCCGAACGGAGGTGAGGGCGTCCACATACACCCGTTTGTTCAGATCGGAGATATTGGCCTTCATATGGCTGCTCAGGTTCTTGAAGGTTTTGGTCAGCCTGCCCACCTCATCGTCCCTGTCGTAGTTCAGGGCAACGTCGTAATTGCCCTTCTCCACCTGTTGGGCCGCCTCGGTCAGCTGCTCCAGGGGCTTGGTGATGCGCTTGGAATAGAACATGGTAAACAGGCTCGCCGCCGCCAGCACCTCCAGGGCCACGATCAGGATATTCACGATCAGGTTCTGCCAGTTGCCTTCCGTTTCGATCACCGGCACCGTGATGTTCAGCCGCATGCCGTTGCTCAGCGGCAGCCAGGCCGCGATCTTGTCCACGCCCTCAAAGGTGTAGCGCAAAAAGGTGCTTTCCCCCAGGGCCCCGTCGGGCACGGCAGGCTTGGTTTCCTCCGTCAGCTTGGATACGTCGATCAGGGGATGATAGAACAGGTTCCCTTCCGCGTCGCTCAGGAAGGCGTAGCCGTTGTTGTACAGCCGGATGCTGTCCACCTGCTCGGCCATGGTGGTGTAGTCGATCTCGATGCCCACCACGCCCACGAACCGGCCCCGCCAATAGATGGGCACGTTGTAGGAAATCACCCGCATATCCAGGTTGTCGGTAATATAGGGCGGCAGCCAGACGGGCGTGCCGTTGTACTTGGGCACGGTGAACCACACCAGCCTGGAAGTATCCGCCGTATCGTACAGGGTGATGTCCGTCACCTCATGCTCGGCGAACCCTTCCCCCGTCAGATCCGTGTACCAGAAGCCCTTCACGGTGCCGGACACCTCCGGATCCACGCGGTAATAGTAGGTGAGCACGCCGTTGGTCTTGGACGCCATTTCATCGAAATACTTCCCCACGCGCTCCATGTGGCGCTCAAGCTGCTCGTCTTCCAGCCCCTCCAAATCGGCCTCCACGAAGGAGGCCACCTTCCGCACCGACTTCTGCACGCTGTTGAAATAATAATCCAGGTTCTTTTCCCCTGTTTCGCACAGCAGCAGCTGCAGCTGATCCGCCTCGCGCTGTTCGTTCCGGCGGATAAAAAACACGCTGAGTAATGTGACGACGGTCACGGCGATAATAATGACGCATACGGTCATCAGGGTGATTCTGGTTCGCAGGGAGCGCATGATTGCCGCACCTCTTTCATTCGTATTTGCTGTCTGGCAAACCATTGCGGAGGGGAGAAAGCGTATCCCCGGGATAAATCGCCGCAAATGGCTTCATACGGAAATATGATTAGGATCGGATGATCAGGCGCTGGCCGCGCCGCGGCCGGTCATCCCTTCCCCTATGCGTTCTGTTCTCATCTTCCGGTGCTTTCCACAAAATGGTTATTTCTTTACACATAAATTATAACACAATTTTCCCGTTTTTTCCAGTCCAAATCAACAAAAGCAGGACGAGACAGGAAAAAGAGCCTTGGAATTTCGCTTCCAGGGCTCTCTCTGATAACACCGCGCCGTCAGTGCAGGTCGATATGCTCAAACAGATCGTTTTTCGCCTCGTCCGGGCCCACGGCGGTATAGTACAGGCCGAAGATTTTGTTGTCGTAAGTGACCGCTTCCCGGTTCATGCTGTACGCTTTCTGCTGGGAGCGGTGCTTATCGTAGGCTTCCTTTGCCAGAAAGATGGGGCTGATGGGGCTGTCCGGGGAGAAGGGGTGATCCCAGTCCATTTCGATCCGGTTTTCCTTGTACAGGTGGAGATAGACCTTTTTGACTTCCCAGGTGCCGTATTCCTGCACGGATTCGGGATCATAGGTTTCATCCATGGCCAGAGGGATGGCTTGGGAAACCAGCCGGGAGGTCAGCTTATGCTGCGTATGGCCGTATTCGCCTTCCGGGTCGGGCGCCACGATGACCTCGGGCTTATACCTGCGGATCAGGCGCACCACTTCCTTCTGCGGATCCACGCCCTTCTGGCTCCACGTTTTCAGGGCGGTGTTGATGCTGTTCACCTTCTGATTCCGCCAGCTCAGGAAAATGGGGTGATTGCGCAGGCCCGCCGTCCACAGGCCGTCCAGGGCCTCGGTATAGCGCGTGCGCCCGCCATGGGTCATATAGACCACGCCCACGTCCGCACCTTTTTGGCAGGCATAGGGAATGGTGCCGCCGAAGAAAAGCAGCTCGTCGTCCTGGTGGGGCGAAAACACCATCAGATCCAGCTTTTCCGGCACGGGCTGCCACTGCTGCACGGCGTTGTCGGGATGGTTTTCGTCGTACACGCAAAGATTCCTGACCCAGTTGTCTTTTCCCTCCAGGGACAGGCGCACCTGCTGCGTTCCGGCGGGAAATTCCACGGCGTCCGCGTAGAAACCCGTGGTTCTGGTTTCCTCGCTGATGGTTTTTTTGTCGGCGTCCAGGAATACCACGGTAAAGGAATCCACCGGGAAGCGCCATTCGATGGTCATGAGCTTGGCGGAGCCGTCCTTGGGCAGGGTAATGGTCAGGGTTTTATTGGAGGAGGAAGGCGTCCAGCTGCGCCCGGTTTTTTGCTTCACGCCCGCCGAAAATTTGCATTGATTGTTGATATTCCGGATGTGGCTGAAGCTGCCGCACACGTACACCGGCGCGTCAAAAACCTCCATGATCCTGCCGTCCGACGCGCCTTGGATCACCAGCGTTTTCCGGCCAGCGGTCATGGAAGAAAACTCGATATTTTTGCACACGTCCCGAATGTTCAGGTTCTCGGTGGGCTCTTTCACTTCTTTTACAAGGATCTGTTCGATTTCCTGCTGCCGTTCGTCCCACAGGAAGAAAAACAGGGTGTCCAGGGGCGCGTCCGCCTGAATGGTGCCGCGAATCGCCATCTTTTTTGCCTGTGAGGTGGAGGCAAACAGATACTGATCCAGCTGAACATCAGAAACGATGCCGCCGGTTTGCGCTGTTTCGCCCGCCGCCGCTTTCAGGCTCAGCTTGGATTTCAGGGCGTACCCGTCGATACCGTCAAAGGTGATCCGATAATACTTCCCTTCGATCCCTACCACCTGGCACGTGACGCCCTTTTTCAGCTTGCCCACTTTCTCCGTTTTGTTCGCGTCGCTGTATACGTTCAATTCCGTTTCTCCGCGCGCCAGCGTCGCGACTGCGGTGATAGCGGGTGGACAGGTGGATTCCAGGGCGCTGGCGCTGTACGCAAAGAATAACGAAACGAACAAAAACACAACGATCAACAGCAGGCCGGTCTGGCGTTTCTTCATAAAAGTAACCCTCCTGTGAACAAAAAGCTGATCTCAGCGGCGGGAATCCTGCCGCCGTGACGATAGCCTATTATACCATAACGCTTGCCGCTTTTCCCTCCGGGAAGCGGCAAGACGGCCGACCGCGCTTCGCGCCGGTCGCCTCGTTATTATACCGTGATTGTCGCTGTGCTGCGCAACTCGTTTCGCTCGCTTGCCCAGCGACCCGGAAAACCTTAGGTTTTCCAAATCATTATATCATAATATCCCAAGAATAGCCATATATAGACACGCGGTTTTTCCGCAAGGGAAAACCGCCCGCTTCTCGGTCCAGCCGCCTTCTTGAAGGCCCGTCCGCAAACTTCTTCCAAAACAAACGAAAATCCCGTTCCTTTCAGAACGGGATCAGCGCCTCAAGAAGGACTCGAACCTACAACCCTTCGGTTAACAGCCGAATGCTCTGCCATTGAGCTATTGAGGCATGGGGAGTGGATTTTCATCCACTCTATTGGAATCCGGCGGCGACCTACTCTCCCGGGCCGTGTCCAGCCAAGTACCATCGGCGCTGAAGGTCTTAACTTCTGTGTTCGGTATGGGAACAGGTGGAACCCCTTCGCCATTGCCACCGGAAACTGTAGCATTTTTATGGGGCCGAGGTCGGTGATCATTCACTCATCATACTTGCCCAAGGTATCGTTCTGTCCTCTGGAAGTCTTCCTCTTCCCTGAAGCTTACGCTCCTGCCTTCCGGGCTGCTCACCCTTTCAGCTGATTCCTTGCGGAACCATCAAGTCTAATGCGTGCTGCGCTTTCACCCTTCGCTACTCGCGTCCGCTGTCACACCTTGAGAACTGCACAGTGAAGAAGAACTTATATTTCTCGTTGGACCTTTTCGTCTCAGACTCTATGAAATCAAGCCCTCGACCTATTAGTATCGTCAAGCTCCATCCGTTACCGAACTTCCACCGACGACCTATCACCTGGTAGTCC
>JAFSKN010000030.1 GCA_017448975.1 Clostridia bacterium | reverse complement strand
CGCCGATGACCGCCAGTGGCGGGAATCTCATCGGCGGTGAGATCAGGCGAAAAGGAGCAATCTCCCCATGAAGGGGAGTTGCGACTATTGAGCCTGCGGAACTGGGGGCGGAGAGCCCCCAACGTCTCCTCCACAAATCCCGATTTGTAAATGAGGAATGGTGCAACGCTATGATCTTATTTGTCTGTACGGGCAACACCTGCCGCAGCCCCATGGCCTGCGCCATGGCCCGGGCCGCCGGGGTGGACGCCCAATCCGCCGGGCTGCACGCCAATCCCGGCGCCCCCGCGTCGCCCCGGGCCATCCGCGCCGCAAGGCTGTACGGGGCCGATCTCACCGGCCATAAGGCGCGCATGCTGGATGAAACCATGATGCGGGACGCGGAGGAAGTATGGGTGATGACCGAAGCCCACGAAGCCGTCCTGAACATGATATTTCCCGCGTATTCCCGCAAGATCAGCGTGCTCTGGCCCCCCATCCCCGACCCCTACGGGGGCGACGACAGGGCCTATGAAAAGTGCGCGAAGAGCTTGATGGAAGCCATGCAAAGGGCGGGAATCTTGGCGAAAAGCTAAGCGTGTTCTGCTGAAGGGGAAAAGTGAAGATTTGAGCTGACCGCGCTTCTATCGGCGGAACCTAAAACAACTTGCCGTCAATTGTTTTTGGTTCAGTTGGTTCAAGGGGTTATTTCGCATTCTTGAGCGGCACCCGAATCGTAACTCTGGTCCCGCCCGTTTCACGCGATGTGATCTCCAGGGTGCCGCCGCACATCATTTTCAGGCGTTCCCGGATATTCGCCAGCGCAATATGCGGCTCGTGGTCATCGATTGGCGCAAAGCCGGGGCCGGTATCCTCCACGATGATCTCGCTGCCTGTTTTTGTCTCCCGGGTCAATATGGAGAGATAAAGCGGCTCCAGGTCAGGGCTGACACCATGCACAATGGCGTTTTCCACGATAGGCTGCAGGGTCAGCGGGGGAACGCGGAACGATGTGCAGGGCGCATCCAATTCTATATACAGCTTATCCTCGTGCCGCACCTTTTCCACCGCGAGATATGCCCGCGTGTGTTCCAGTTCCTCCGCGAAGGGGATCGTATCCTCCTTGGCGATGGCGGTAAAGTTGTCCCGAAGATACGTGGTGAAATCCAGGGTGACCTGCCGCGCCTTTTCGGCGTCCAGCGCGATCAGGTAGTAGATGCTCATCATGGTGTTGCAGATAAAATGCGGGCGCATCTGGAGCACATTGATGCTGGCGCGCTGCCTGGCGTTTTCCTCAGCCTGCCGAATCGAACGCTCCACCTGATCGTACAGGAAAAAGACGAACATGAAGAGCACAGCCAACGCTGTGCCGAATACGATCAGCAGCAGGCCGAAGAAAAACATCTGTATCAGCATACAGACCAGCGGCACCACAAAGTAAATGAGAAAAGCGACCCGCTGCCGGTGCGTAAGCGCGGCGCGGAAGCGCCACAGGCCAATCAGATTCACCACCATCAGCAGAGCGGGCGGGATCAGGAGCAGCGGATACCACGCTCCGCGGTGATAGACGTTGTCCGGAGTGAAATAGTATATCCAGGTGGTAAACTGCGTGACGGCCAGCAGCGCAAAGTACACTGCCCACAGGCTGGCAACCGCCGCGAACAGCGGGCTGTGCCGCCAGTCCTTCCCGGCGCAGCGAAGCAGATATATTGTGATGGCCGGGATCAGCAGGGACGAGAACAGGGAATTTGAAAACAGTGAGATCTGTGAAATGACCGCCGTATCGGCAAGCTCGTTGATCACAGCCGAAGATGTATATCCTACCAGCAGAAGGAAAAAGGCCAGAAAGGAGATGCGGTTCTCCCGAATTGTCTTGCGCAGAAAAATCACCAGAATCAGGCCCAGCACGGAGATGATAAACGTGCTGACCGCAATGGCAAAATTGGCAAGCGTTATACCGCTCATCATCATACGCCGCCACCTCTTGTGATCGGATATCGCAGCTCCGCCAGGATTTTTTGCACCGCATCCACAGTGATGGGCTTGAGCAGATAGCCGCAGGCGCCGGTAGCCCAGGCGTCAAAGGAATACTCCCGGTACGCCGTGAGATAGACCACGTTGGTAAGGGGATTGACTGCCAAAAGCTCCCGGCAGACGTTCAAACCGCTGACCCGCCCCATCTTGATATCCAGGAACGCCAGCGAAACGGGATGAGCCTTCGCGTATGCCACGGCTTCGGCCGGTATCGTAAAAGCGGCGATTTCCGCGTCAGGAATGGCTTTCTCCAGGATGGGGACGCTGCCCCGCAAAATGATGCTCTCGTCGTCTACCATCATGACGGCAGGCTGGGCGGCAGACTTCTCCGAAGCGTGCAGGAGCTCGGCGACATTCACGCCTAAACAGTCGGAGAGCAGGGAGATCATGACCGCGTCGGGTACGCGGTCGCCCGTCTCCCATTTCGTAACGGTGGATCGATCAACGTGCAGTGCGTCGGCAAGCCGCTGCTGTGAATAGCCCTTCTCTATCCGCAATCGGCGCAGTGCTTCTGAAAAAGGTAAAATCATGAACCAAGACTCCCAACGATATATTTTGTAAACATCATACCCACTATCAGGCAAAATCGCAAGAACTATGGTCTTTTTTTATGTGGCATTCCGCCACATCCCCTTGATGCGTTTGTCAGGTTTTCATTATAATGCAAAAGGAGCAGTATGTCCAAAGAGGTTTTCATAAGCCGGAGACTGCTGCCATTTCTTGTACAAAGTGAGCGGAGAAAGCAATCTTGTACGGGAGGAGGATGATTGTGGCGGACTGGATTATCATTGTCGATGATAATGCAACAGATTTACAAATAGCCGAAAGCGCGCTGAAGAATATCGGCATAAATACCACTTTACTGAAAACGGGTCGGGAATTGCTGGATTATCTCCAGCAGAGCGCTTCTGTTCCCGATCTGCTTTTGATCAATATTTTCGTGCGGGATATGGATGGCTTTGAAATCCTGAAGGCCGTGCGCCATCTGAAAGACGGCAGAGCCAATATCCCCGTCATTTTCTTATCGACCGATGAAAAGCAGGCGTCAGAGACCGACGGATTGCGGCTGGGGGCTATCGATTATATCCACAAGCCCATCAATCCTGACATATTGACACGCAGAGTTCAAAACGCCCTCCTAACGCAGAAAAAGCTGGTGCAGCTTGAAAGAAACGCCATGATCGACCGGATGACAGGTTTTCTGAACAAGGATACCGTCGAAGACCGCATGGAAGCAATTTGCCAGGTGGAGACGGGATTTCTGTGCGTTTTGGATCTTGATTCTTTCAAGCTCTTCAACGATCTATACGGACACGATATAGGCGATCGGGTCATCGTCATGTTCTCCGACCTGTTGAAAAACAATATGCGCAGCGAAGACATATGCGGCCGAATCGGCGGAGACGAATTTTTGCTGTTCGCGAAAAATATGCGGACAGAGAACGAACTGCGGCATTTTACCGAGCGAATCAACCGGGATTACCTCGAAATAATGAATCAGCTTTTTGAGGACGGCCTGAAATTTCCCACCGGCGTCTCCATCGGCGCTGCAGCGGTACCCGTTCACGGGCGGTCCTATCGAAAGCTGTTTCATTTGGCGGATCAGGCGCTGGGTACCGTGAAACAGACCGGAAAAGGCGGATGCGCCCTGAGCGGCAGCCCGCAGATCGATACGCTTGATCCTTCCGATAAGCTGAATCTTGAAACCGTCACCAGGATTCTCGAAGAGAGAAGCATATCCCCAAACGCCATGTGGATGGGCAGAGAAGCCTTCATCAACACCTACCGGTATATGATGCGCTATATGGAGCGATATCAAGGCGCTGCCTATCGGGTTTTGTTCACCGTTACGCCTTGCGATCGTATGATCGACAGCGAACAGCACATCATGATCACAACGGAATTCAGGCAGCTGATACAAAAATCGCTGAGGAACAGTGACGTCATGGTGGAGGTCAGCAACACCCAAATCTTCCTTTTGCTGCCGGAAACACACGAAATGGGCGTCCATGTCGTCATCGACCGGCTGATAAACAATTGGAACCTTTCGCCATACCATAACAAGGCGACGATAAGCTGGGAAGCGGCTCCGGTTCATTTGGCAGGTCATGAATCATCCGAGCCTCAGCAAGATACGCAAACGCACGATTCATAAGCTTCCAAGGCCAGCGTTTCCTCAAAACCAATTGAAAGAAGGATCGTATCTTGCAATCGTTAGTCTAAGATGCCGTGCCGTTTACATTAGCCACACCTGACACGGCTATAAACATTTTCACGTTCCACCTTTCGATTTCTTTCCGTCATAAAAAGGACTGCCGCAACCGCGACAGCCCTTTTATATATGCTTGTTTCAGTCTTCCCTGGCTTCCTGTTCCGCCTGAATTTCGGGGAAAGCGGAATACATGGGTTCCAGATCGGGCTGTTTTTTGGTGATCTTGCGGGCGGAGTAGTTTTTGGTGATCTTGACCACCAGGCCGCTTAAGCACACCACGCCGATGAGGTTGGGGATGGCCATGAGGCCGTTGAAGGTATCGGAGAGGTCGATGGCCAGGGACACGTCGATGATGGCGCCCACCGCCACCATGGCGATAAAGGCGATCTTATAGGCTAAGGTGGATTTGGTGCCGAAGAGGTATTCCCAGGCCTTGGTGCCGTAGTAGCTCCAGCCGAGGATGGTGGTGAAGGCGAACAGGCACACGGCCACGGACAGGAACACGCCGCCGAAGGTGCCGAAGGTCTTGGTGAAGGCTTCGGTGGCCAGGCCCAGCTTGGACGCGCCGGAGAGGGACGCGCCGGTTTCCATGTCCACCACGCCGGAGGTGAGGATCACCAGGGCGGTGCAGGTGCACACGATGATGGTATCGGCGAACACTTCAAAGATGCCCCACAGGCCCTGCACCACCGGCTCCTTCACGTTGGAGGCGGAGTGCACCATCACGGAGGAGCCTAAGCCCGCTTCGTTGGAGAACACGCCGCGCTTGAAGCCCCAGGTCATGGCCTGGGCGATGATGGCGCCGCCCACGCCGCCGGCTGCGGACTTGAAATTGAACGCGCCCGCGAAGATGGAAGCGAAAGCGGCGGGCACCTTGGCGATGTTCAGGATGATGATGATCAGGGAGCCGATAACGAAGAACACGGCCATAAAGGGCACGATGCGCTCATTGGTGGTGGCGATGCGCTTGAGGCCGCCTAAGATCACCAGGGAAGCCAGCACGATGATCACCAGAGCGGTGAACAGGTTCACGGTGGTGGGCTCCACGGGGATCAGGGTGTTGATGCTCTCGGTGATGGAAACCACCTGGCCCATGTTGCCGATACCGAAGGAGGCGATCACGGCGAAGAAGGAGAACAGCGTGGCCAGCACGGTGCCGATCACTTTGCCATACTTCATCTTGCCCACGCCGTCTTTCAAGTAGTACATGGCGCCGCCGCTCCATTCGCCCTTTTCATTCCGGCGGCGGAAGAAGATGCCCAGCACGTTTTCGGAATAGTTGGTCATCATGCCCACGATGGCGGCGATCCACATCCAGAACACCGCGCCGGGGCCGCCCATGGTGATGGCGTAGGCCACGCCCGCGATGTTGCCCGTGCCGATGGTGGCGGACAGGGCGGTGCACAGGGACTGGAACTGGGAAATGGAATGTTTGTCCTTGCTTTGGGTGATGCTTTTGTTGCTGAACAGGCCGCCGATGGTGTTTTTCCACATGTGGCCGAAACGCCGGAACTGGAAGAATTTCGTCAATACGGTCATCAACACGCCGGTGCCGATGAGCAGGACCAGGGCGGGCACGCCCCATACGATGCCGTTGACGGCGTCGTTGATGGAAGCGATGTTCTGGGTGATGCTGTCCATGATGCACGATCCTTTCTCAAAGAAGATAAAAAAACAAGAGTCCGCCGAAGCGAAACTCTCTCAAACCGGCACGGCAAAACGATTCCGATCCAAAGGAAAAAATCGCCGCCTCTGTCCTTTTGCCTGAGAGATTAGCCGCTTTCGCGGCTTTGCACCTTCGGCCCCCGGTCTTTCTCCGGGCTTCTCCAGAGTGCCATCCGCATACAGTCCCGCCGCCCTTGGCAGCGCCTGAGAGTGTTGCTCCTTCGGCTATCCTTTGGGATATTTCCTGCATGCTTCGCATGACAGAATGTATTTTACTATACAGAAAAACATCGGTCAAGAGGGAAGGCCCCTTGAACGATGTTTTTTCCCTGTATTGTGGTTTTTACTTCCGATAAATGATCTCTTCCCGCTTGGGGCCGTTGGACAGCATGGTAAGGGGGCATTCGATTTCCTTTTCGATGAATTCCACGTACTGGCGGCATTTTTCGGGCAGGTCCGCGTAATTCGTCAGGCCCCGGATATCCTGCTTCCAGCCGGGCAGCGTGACGTAGACGGGCTTGGCTTTGTCCAGCAGGGGGGTGACGGGGAAATCCCGCACCTGTTTGCCGTCGATCTCGTAGGCCACGCACACCTTGATTTCGTCCAGGTAGCCCAGCACGTCCAAATTGGTCATCACGCAGTCCGTGGCCCCCTGCACCATGCAGCCGTAGCGGGTAGCTACCGCGTCAAACCAGCCCACCCGCCGGGGACGGCCCGTTTTCGCGCCGTATTCGCCCGCGTCGCCGCCGCGCTTGCGCAGTTCTTCCGCCTCGTCGCCGAACAGCTCGGTGGTGAAGGGGCCCGCGCCCACGCAGGAGGAATAGGCCTTCGTCACGGCGATCACCTGTTCAAAAGCGGTCACCGGCAGGCCCGCGCCCACCGTGCCGAAGCCTGCCAGGGGCGAGGAGGAGGTGGTGAAGGGGAAAATGCCGTGGTCCGGGTCCCGCAGGGTGCCCAGCTGGCCTTCCAGCAGGATGCGTTTGCCCTCTTTGACCGCCTTGTGCAGGTATTGGGCCACGTCGCCCACCATGGGCTCGATCTGCTTGGCCAGGGCGTAATACTTTTCCGTAAGCTGGTCCACGTCCAGCAGGGGCTTATGGTACAGGCTTTCCAGCATGGCGTTTTTGAGCTTCGCCGCGTTGGTCAGCCGCTGGCGCAGGATTTCCTTGTTCAGCATCTGGCACACCTGCAGGCCGATCTTCATGTACTTGTCCCCGTAGAAGGGCGCGATGCCGCTCTTGGTGCTGCCGAAGGAGGCTTTGCCAAGCCGTTCTTCCTCGTAGCAGTCGAAGGCCACGTGGTATTCCATCAGCACCTGGGCCCGATCGGAGATCAGCAGATGGGGCGCGGGCACGTCGCGATCCGTCAGCGTTTTGATCTCGGCAAGCAGCGCCTCGATATCCAGCGCCACGCCGGGGCCGATCACATTCAGCACGTGGCTGTGGCACGCCCCGGAGGGCAGCAGATGCAGGGCGAACTTGCCGTAGTTGTTGATGATGGTGTGGCCCGCGTTGGCCCCGCCCTGAAACCGGATCACGATATCGCTGTTCTCCGCCAGCATATCGGTGATTTTGCCTTTTCCTTCGTCGCCCCAATTGGCGCCCACGATTGCCCGTACCATGTAAGATCACCTCTTTGTGTTTTTCAAATGTCAAATGACTTTGTTCTTATCAATAAGTGATATACCTATTAAGGGAAGAATCAAAATGCCAATTGCGGGAAGCGGGAGAAATATTTTCCGTTTTGCTTTGCTCCAACTCTTTAATTCTTTTCCATTCCTTGATCATTTTATTCCTTTCAACAACATAATTAAATGTGTTTGTTTTCATAAAAACATAAGAAAAAACAAATAAGGCGATAATAAGCAACGTACATATTACTTTGATTTCCCACGTCAGACGACTATCTTCCATGAGTTTCAGGAACGATATAAACGAACAAACAAAGAGGATGGTATAGTACATGAAGTAAGATTTCCAGTCTCTCTTTCTGTTTTTGGGGATGTCATCGCACACATAATGCCTGCTTTCCCACTTAAACTCATTTCCTTCCAGAAATACGCATAAATATGTTCCAAGTTTGCATACATTTTTGTGTTTTCTTTCGCACGCAAGAAATAATGGAACAACTACCATATAGGGAAGGAGAAACAACAGAAAACAAAACGGCGGGGCGGGTGATGTCGGCGTTTCTGCGCTGATATTAAAGCTGAAAGCGAGAATTGCCGCAACAGATGTATACAAAATGTTTTGGGTGCTGTTTATTTCTGAATAATACTGCATCATTTCCGCTCTCAGCAATTCGTATTCCTTCATCCCACCACCCCCATATTTCAAAAGTATTTCGAGGAAAAAAGCGCCTCATTCGGATCAATAATGGCAATTCACCCCTCGCGGGATTCGGTATCCCCATCTACTGAACAATATCTTTAGATTACAGTATTTCTTTAATCCAATTCACGGCTTCCTTGGTCTTTTCCAGGGTATTGAAGACCGTTAAATGAAAATACCTTGTTATGCGTCCACGATTGCAATCTTTTTCCCCAGGGGAATCAGCAGTTTGGACAGTGTATCCAGGCTGGGGCTTACGCTGCCGTTTTCCAGGCGGGCGATGGCTGGCTGCTTGACTCCGGCTAATTCGGCAAGCTGCTGTTGGGAAAGCCCCTTTTCTTTGCGGGCATCGATTACGGCGCTGATGATTTGAACCCGCGCTTTGCTGGCAAGGATTTCTTCCGGGGTGAAGATTTCATTTTCAAGCTCCTGCCAGGTAAGCTGTTTATCGGCCATTGCCGTCATTCCTTTCTTTCCAGTCCTTGTATTCGTTATAGACTGGCAAGGCCCGCATAGGATTTGCTTTTTTACAGCACATCCACGATCCTTCTGACCGCTTCCTTCGTCTTTTCCAGCGTATTGAAAGCCGTCAGGCGGAAATATCCCGCGCCGCTGGGGCCGAAGCCCTCGCCGGGGGTGCCCACCACGTGGGCCTTATCCAGCAGCAGGTCGAAGAAATCCCAGCCGGAGAGGGTTCCGGGGGTTTTGAGCCAGATATAGGGGGCGTGCTCGCCGCCGAACACCCGCATGCCCGCGCTGGCGAGGCCCTCCCGGATCACCTTGGCGTTTTCCCGGTAGTAGGCGATGTTTTCCATGATTTGGCGCTGGCCCGCCTCGGTGTACACGGCGGCGGCGGCTTTCTGGGTCACGTAAGACACGCCGTTGAACTTGGTGGCCTGGCGGCGGCCCCAAACGCGGTTGAGGGAAACGCCGTCGAAGATCAATTCCCTGGGCACCACGGTGTAGGCGCAGCGGGTGCCGGTAAAGCCCGCCGTCTTGGAGAAGGAGCAGCACTCTATGGCGCATTTTTTCGCGCCGGGAATTTCATAAATGCTCCGGGGAATGTCCGGGCCGCTGATAAACGCTTTATAGGCCGCGTCGTACACGATCAGGGCGTTGTGCTGGAGGGCCCAGTCCACGAAGACCTTTAACTGATCCTTGGTGAGCACCGTGCCGGTGGGGTTGTTGGGATAGCACAGGTACACCACGTCGATATCGTCCTCGGGCAGGGGGGGCACGAAGCCGTTTTCCGCCGTGCAGGGCAGATAATTGAGATTGGTCCACTGGCCATTTTCATAAGCGCCTAAGCGCCCCGCCATGGCGTTGGAATCCACGTACACGGGGTACACCGGGTCGGTGACGGCGATTTTGGCGTCCGGGCCGAACAGCTCCTGCAAATTGCCCACGTCGGACTTGGCGCCGTCGGAAACGAACACCTCGTCTTTGCCGATTTCCACACCCCGGGCGGTGTAATCCCCGGCGATGATGGCGTCAATGAGCCAGTCATAGCCGAAATCGGGGCCGTAGCCGTGGAAGCCGGAAAGGGTGCCCATTTCATCGGCGGCGGCTTTCATGGCATCCACCACGGCGGGCACCAGGGGCAGGGTCACGTCGCCGATGCCCAGGCGCAAAATATCGGCGTCGGGATGGGCGGCGGAGTATTCCTTCACGCGCTTGGCGATCTCGGCAAATAAGTATCCGGCGGGCAGCGCGGCAAGGTTCTGGTTGATTTTCATGGGACAGCCTCCCTCATTTTATTTGGAAAGCCGAAACCCATGGTTTTCCGGTTTCGGACAGACCATGACCAGTATATATCATGCTCCGCCGAAAAGTCACCCGTTAAACGGTTCTTTTTTGGTACTGGATTTTTGCGCGCCATTTTTATCAACCGCAATTTTCCGCATTTTTGCAGGAAAAAAGATTGCCTTTGCGGCTTTCTTGGAAGGGGGGCTGGGGGAAACCTTCTTTGGGGCCGAAGCGCCCGGAAAATCATCCAGTGGATGATTTTCAGCGTAGGCCGGGCGGCAGCCCCGGACAGCAAAGAATGGTTTCCCCCAGATTATTCCACGTCTTCCCCGTTTAATCCCCCAGCCATTCCCCGTCGTACACGAACGCCGCGGGGCCGGTCTGGTACACGTGGTTATCGTCGGCGCTCCATTGCAATTGCAGGTTGCCGCCGGAGAGCTTCATTTGCACCGTGCGGTTGGAAAGGCCGCCTAAGACGGCGGCTACCAGGGACGCGCAGGCGCCGGTGCCGCAGGCTAAGGTTTCGCCCGCGCCGCGCTCCCACACGCGCATTTGCAGGATGTTGCGGTCGATCACCCGCACGAATTCCACGTTGGTACGCCGGGGGAACAGGGGGTGATGCTCGATCATGGGGCCGATGGTGGGCAGGTCGATGACCTCCGGGTCGCGGACAAAGACCACGGAATGGGGGTTGCCCATGTTCACGCAGGTGATGAACCAGGTCTGGCCCAGGATTTGCAGCCGGTGGCGCAGCACCAGTTCCCCGGGCAAATCGACGGGGATCAGGCGGGGGTTCAGCTCCGGCGTGCCCATATCGGCCTTGACGCGGGCCACCTTGCCGTTTTCCACGGTCAGCCAAAGCTGCTTCACGCCGCCCTTGGTTTCGATGGTCAGCTCGGTTTTGTCGGTCATGCCCCGTTCATACACATACTTGCCGATGCAGCGCAGGGCGTTGCCGCACATTTCGGCTTCGCTGCCGTCGGCGTTGAAGATGCGCATGGCGAAATCCGCCCCGTCCGCCGGTTCGATCAGCACCAGGCCGTCCGCCCCCGCCCCGAAATGGGGTTTGGACATGACGATGGCTAACCGCTCCGGATTCTCGATCACTTCCTCAAAACAGTTGACGAACAGATAATCGTTGCCGATGCCGTGCATTTTCGTGAATTTCATGCCACGAACCCCCTTTTAGGCAGAGTGGAGAGTGGAGAGTTGAAAGTGGAGATTA
Organism: Clostridia bacterium; assembly: GCA_017448975.1. Classification (GTDB taxonomy): domain Bacteria; phylum Bacillota; class Clostridia; order Christensenellales; family Aristaeellaceae; genus RUG563. The sequence continues at coordinate 36,920 of JAFSKN010000030.1, read as the reverse complement.
AGAATGGAATACAATGCATGATTGAACAAAATCAATCTCAACTCTCAACTCTTCACTCTCAACTCTCATTATATTGTGTATGCCGCGCAGCCGCTTTCGGTTACATGCGCTCCGGCGCGTCCAGCCCGATCAGATACAGGCCGGTTTTGATGGTCTGGCGGCAGGCGTCGGTCAGTTGCAGCCGGGCAGCCGTGGCGGCGGGATCGTCGTCGAGGATGCGGTGCTCGTAATAATATTTGTTGTAGGCCTTGGCGATTTCCGTGGTGGCGCGGGTGACGATGGAGGGTTCGTTGCGCAGGCAGGCTTCCGCCACCGCCTCCGGGAACCGGGACAGCAGCCGCAGCAGGGCCTGGGCCTCGTCGTCGGTGAGCGCCGCGTAATCGGGGGCCGCCGCGATCTCCGGGGCCTTGCGCAGCACGGAGCAGCACCGGGCGAAGGTGTACTGCACATAGGGGCCCGTTTCGCCGTCGAAGTTCAGGGCCCGGTCCCACCAGAAATCGATGTCCTTGATGCGGTTGTTTTGCAGCGTGGCGTATACCACCGCGCCCACGCCCACCTGCCGGGCCACTTCTTCCTTGTTTTCCAGGCCGGGGGATTTTTCGTTGATGATGGCCAAAGCCCGCTCCTGGGCGCGGGTGAGCAATTCGTCCAGCAGCACCACGTGGCCCGTGCGGGTGGCCATGGCTTGCCCCTCGTAGGATACCATGCCGAAAGCCACGTGCTGGCACTGATCGGCCCAATCGTAGCCCATGAGTTCCAGCACCTTGAAAAGCTGCTTAAAGTGCAGATCCTGCTGGTAAGCCACGATGTACAGGCTCCGGTCGAAATGGTAGGTTTCCTTGCGGTAAATGGCGGCGGCGATGTCGCGGGTGGCGTAAAGCGTAGCGCCGTCCGATTTCAGGATCAGGTAGGGCGGCATGTCGTAGGGCTCCAGGTCCACGATCCTGGCCCCGTCGGAATCCTTGAGCAGGCCCTTTTCTTCCAGCTCCCGCACCACCCGGTCGGTCTTCTTGGCCATGACGCTTTCGCCATCGTAGCTGTCGAAGCGCACGCCCAGCACGTCGTACACCTTCATGGCGTCCCGCAGGGTCACGTCCTTGAACCAGCGGAAGATGGACAGGGCTTCCTCGTCGCCGTCCTCGATCTTCTTGAACCAGGCCCGGCCCTCGTCCTCTAAGGCGGGGTTTTCCCTGGCTTCGTCGTTGAAGCGCACGTACAGCTTAGTCATTTCGTCCACGCCGCCCGCTTCCACTTGGGCCTTATCGCCCCAGCGCTTGTAAGCGGCGATCATTTTGCCGAACTGGGTGCCCCAGTCGCCCAAATAGTTGATGGACACGGTTTTCCATCCCTGGAAGTCATAAATGCGCTTTAAGCTGTTGCCGATCACGGTGGTGCTTAGGTGGCCCAAATGGAAGCGCTTTGCGATGTTGATGCTGGAATACTCCACCACGGCGGTTTTGCCGTTTCCGTCCTGGCTGGCACCCCACTTTTCCGGCGCGGCCATGATGGCGTTAAGCAGCTCCCGGGCGAAGTTTTCCCGGTTGAAAAAGAAATTCAAATAACCGCCCACACATTCCACCCGGGCGATCTCCGGCTTGTCCGCCGATTCCGCCAGCTTCTTTGCGATCATGGGCGGGCCCATGCGCAGGGCTTTGGAAAGCTTGAAGCAGGGGAAGGCGTAATCCCCCATGCTTTTTTCCGGGGGCACCTCCAGCAGCGCCGCCAGATCCTCCGGCAGCCCCTGGGCCTCCGGAAAGGCTTTTTGCAGCATTTCGCCCGCCAAAGCGCCGATGCGCTGTCTCATATCCATAAAAAGAACCTCCTGGAAACCATAATGGAAAATACCCCTTCATGATACCATATTGTGCCCCGTTTCGCAACTGCGCAAACGGCGGAAATTGCGGAAAAAACACGGTTTTGCCAGGCCGGAGGATATCCGCCTCCGGAACAGGGAGGAACGCGCTCCCCAATCAAAAAAGCGGCCCGAAAGCCGCTTTTGATGGGGATGCCATTATTTTCTCTTGCTGGTGCCGATGCCGAAAATACCCAAAATGGAGCGGGACACCTGGCGGCCCACTTCCCGGCCCGCGCCGGTGGTGGCGGAGGTGATGAAGCTGTTCAGGTACTTTTCGGCGGTGGTCATTTCGCTGGGCTTTTTCGCCAGCTTCCGTTCCTTTTCCTTGGGCTGTTCAGCCGCCGGGGCTGCGGGGGCGGGGGCCGTCTGCTGCACCGCGGGATATACGGGCTGGGCCGTGGTGTAAACGGGCTGGGCCTCCTGGACGGGCTGCTGGTACGCGGGCTGCTGATACGCGGCGGCGGGCTGCTGCAGGGTGCCCACGGTCTGCTCCTCGTACTGGCCGGTGGCGGGGTTGAACACCCGGAAGGTCATGGGCTGGTACACGGGCTGGGCCGGAGCAGAAGCGGCGGCCTGTTCCTCCTGGACGGGTACGGGACGCACCACCTGGGTCTGGGTGGCGCCGGTGCCCTGCATGAATTGGGCGGACAGCACCTCGTAGGCGCTTTCCCGGTCAAAGGCCGTATCGTACTTTTCGCCGATGGCGTCGGTGTCCATAAAGGTCTTGCGCAGGTCGTCGGTAATCATGCCGATCTGGCTCTGGGGCGGCAGGATGGTGGCTTTCTGCACGATAGCGGGGGTTCCGTCCTCCTGCAGGAAGGAAAGCAGGGCTTCGCCGGTGGCCAGCTGGGTCAGGGCCGCTTCGGTGTCGAAGGCGGGATTCACCCGGAAGGTCTGCGCAACGGCGCGGACCACCTTCTGCTCCTGGGGCGTGAAGGCGCGCAGGGCGTGCTGCACCCGGCCGGAAAGCTGGCCCAGGATGGAAGAGGGCACGTCCATGGGGCTCTGGGTGATGAAGAACACGCCCACGCCCTTGGACCGGATCAGGCGCACCACCTGTTCGATGCGCTCCAGCAGGGTCTTGCTGCAATCGTCAAACAGCAGATGGGCTTCGTCGAAGAAGAATACCATCCGGGGCAGTTCTTTATCGCCCTGCTCGGGCAGGATCTCATACAGCTCGCCCAACATCCACAGCAGGAAGGTGGAATACATGGCGGGCTTCCGGAACAGCTTTTCGGCGGCTAAGATGTTCACCATGCCGTGGCCGTCCTCGTCCTGGCAGAACCAGTCCCGGATATCCAGGGCCGGTTCCCCGAAGAACTGGTCGCCCCCCTGGGATTCCAGGATGGCGATGGCCCGCTGGATGGCCCCCACGGTGGCCTTGGCTACGTTGCCGTAATCGAGTGTGTACCGGGCGGCGTTTTCGCCCACGTAGGCCAGCATGGCCTTTACGTCCTTTAAGTCCAGCAGCAGCATGCCTTCGTCGTCCGCGATGCGGAATACGATGTGCAGCACGCCGGTCTGGGTTTCATTGAGGCCCAGCATACGGGCCAGCAGCAGGGGGCCCATTTCGCTCACCGTGGTGCGCACAGGATGGCCCTTTTCGCCGTACACGTCCCAGAACGTCACCGGGCACGCCCGGAAGGGGAAATGGCTTACGCCGCAGGACGCCAGCCGGTTGTCGATCTTGCCGCTGCCCTGGCCCGGCGCGCACAGGCCCGCCAGATCGCCCTTTACGTCCGCCATGAATACGGGCACGCCCAGCTGCGAGAAGCCCTCCGCCAGAACCTGCAACGTCACGGTTTTGCCCGTGCCCGTGGCCCCGGCGATCAGGCCGTGCCGGTTCGCCATGGACGGCAGGAAGCTCACCGCGCCGCCCTCTGATGTGCCAACCCAGATGTTGCCGTTGAGAAGCATGTGTTTGTCCTCCTTTTTTCTTGGGGGGAACCGCTTTTGTGTCAAAAGCGGTTTCCCCAAACCCCTTCCGAAAACCGTTTCGGGATGGTGGGCATTGCCACTTTTGTGTGTTGGTTCCCCGTGAGAATTTTATTTTGACGCACCTATCATGTGCGCAAGCAACGATTACATTTCCTGGAACACCATGGACACCTGATCCGCGCAGATGTTGCGCATCATAGCGCTTCAAGAATTTTCCTGCAAAAATCCCGAACAACAGGCACATCCTGAATCGCCGTTTCCCACACGAGCGAAAAATCCATGCTGCCGTAATGATGCGCGTAATTGTCTCTCGTCCGGGCCATGATCCGCCAGGGTATTTCGGGATATTGCTTCGTAAAATCATAAGAAAGCTGTTTGGTCAATTCGCCCAATTGCAGAATACACATGGCAATTGCGTTTTGGTAGGTGTGGCTTTCGAGGAAACGTTTTTGGTCATGATTGATTTCTTGGAGCGTTTCCTCCAACTGCTCACAGTATTGAAGCATATGCTCAATGATGCTTCTTTCTCGCGCTGCAAGATCAATTTTCGGCATAAATCAACACTTCCTCCGGCTGGATGCTGCGCAAAAACTGCTCGGACAGCATAGAAGTTGTCAGCACATCCAAAGGCTTATCAAAGCTTTCCTCCATGTCCATTTCAAAGCCGGTCAATTGAAAGAGCGATCGAATTTTTCCCTTTTCAATGCGAAAATCCAGGTCGCTTTCCGGCGTCGCCTCGCCCCGTGCGTAGGAACCGAACAGATACAGCGCCGCCACCCCATGCCGGGCGGCGATGGGTACGGCGATACTTCGGATTTCATCCAGAGAATACACCTTTCCGCTCATAAACTCCGCCTTTCTTTACTGAAACACCATGGCCACCGCCTGGGCGCTGATGCCCTCCCCCCGGCCCTCGTAGCCCATGCGTTCGGTGGTGGTGGCCTTGACGGACACCTGATCCGGGCTTATTTCCAGGGCTTTGGCGATTTTTTCCCGCATTTTCGGGATATAGGGGGCCAGCTTGGGGGCCTGGCACACGATGGTCAAATCCACGTTGCCGATAGTAAAGCCCGCGTCCGTCAGCCGTTTTCGCACTTCTTCCAACAGCAAAATGGAAGAAATGCCCTTGTACTGCGGATCGCTGTCCGGGAACAGCTTGCCGATGTCCCCCATGGCCGCCGCGCCAAGCAAAGCGTCCGTCAGTGCATGCAAAGGCGCATCCGCGTCGCTGTGGCCCAGCAGGCCCTTTTCATAGGGGATTTGAACGCCCCCTAACCACAGTTCCCGGCCCTCCACCAGCCGGTGGGCGTCGAAGCCCGTGCCGATCCGGGGCGTGAGCATCCCATTCACCATGCGCAAATCCTCCGGCGAAGTCAGTTTGATATTGTCCGGGCTGCCGGGCACCAGCCGCACGGCATGCCCCGCCGCCTCCATGAGCGCCGCGTCATCTGTATATCGATCTGTCGCGGCGGCGTGGGCGGCCAGTAAATCCTTTACGAAAAAGCCCTGGGGGGTCTGCATCTGCCAAAGCGTGCTGCGGTCCAGGGTTTCCAGCACGTTTCCGTCCTTGTCCGCCCGCTTCACGGTGTCCCGGCAGGGCACGGCGGCCGCCCCGCTGCCGAACTGCTTCACGCTGTCGATCACCCGGCGGATGATGGCTTCCGTCACGAAGGGCCGCGCCCCGTCGTGGATCAGGGCAATTTCAGCATCCGGGGGCAGAGCTTTTAATCCGCACAGAGCCGACGCCTGCCGGTCCGCCCCGCCGGGGACGATGGCCAGCGCTTTCAGGCCGTAGGAGGCCAGCGTTTCAGCGAAAAAGGCTTCTTCTCCCGCCCGGGCCACCAGCACGATCCCGTCCGTCACGGCGGCAAAGGCCCGAAAACCCCGCACAATGGCGGGCACGCCGCCCGTTTTCAGCAGCGTTTTGTTGCCGGATACGCCCATGCGCGTGCCGCTGCCGCCGCATAAAATCACCGCGTAAACGTTCATTTGAATGGCTCCGTCAGCATGCGGAAAACTTCCGCGTAAATTTTTGAGGCTTTGCCGGGCCACCGGTCCGAAAGCTTTTGCGCCATTTCCCGGGTGGGCAGGGAAACGGTCAGGGTCATCATGTCCATGTCCTGCTCCACCACCCGCAGCTTCAATTCATACTCGCCCCGGTCCGTCTGCGTGATTTCGGACAGGTTCTGGGCCTCCCGGCGGAAGCGCTGCTTCCATTCTTTTCCGTTTTTCAGCACCAGTGCGTAAACGCTGGGGGGCACCCGGTTGCCGAACAGCGACAGGGCTTCCACGCCCGCCACGGTGATCGCGTACAAATACCCCGTCCTTTTTTTCGTGCGCGCCGCCTGCCCCCGGTCGCATAAATCGTTGAGGGCGAACATCATTTCAAAATAATTCATCAAATCGTACTCGAACAGGAATTGAAGCAACTGCAATTCCGTGCACGGCCCCAAATTGTTCAGGCAGCACAGCACGATCAGCTTTTGTTCGTCATCCGGCGCACGGCGCGGGGGTTCCAGCCTCATCATCCGCCTCCAAAAACATCACAATCAACCATCTTTGCATATTCTGGACTTAGGACGCAAATTCCTGCCGCCAATGGGACAAATCATGAAAAAATATACCTGAAACCGCCTTTTTTCCGAGCTTTTTTCTTGACAGCCACAGCATAAACATGGTACGAATCCTTTTGAAATACATCAGGCGATACAAAAAACGGCAGGGCATCCCGCTGCTCTCCGCAGCCGAATGCCCTGCTTTTTATGCGGGATTGCCCAGTGGCTCCCGGCTTTTCATGCGTGTCCGGTCAAATGCTGAACGTGCTGCTGGGCCAGGTCAGCTGGGTCTGCCACACTTTGCCGTTGCGATAGAAGAGCACCGTCACGGTCTGCCCCTCCGCCATGCTGGCCTTGGCGCGGTCCAGCGATCCGTCGCCGAAGATCCGCACGTCGCCGATAGCCAGCAGGATATCGCCGGCTTTCAGGCCCGCCGCGTCCGCCAGGCTGCCGGGTTCCATACTCGTCACCAGGTACCCCTCCCGGGCGTTATAGAACTTGGCGATTTCCGGGTCCACATAAACGCCGGATATCCCCAGTGTCCACGCCGCCGCCAGGCGCTGTTCCTCCTCCGTCAGATCGGTGATCAGCACAGGCTGGTAACCGGCGGTCACGCCCTTGCCAAAGGCGTACCAGTGCCGCTGATCCTCCGGGATGCGCACCGTGTGGCCGCTTTCGGTGTGGTAAGCCATAATGGCGACCATGCACCCGGCGAAATAGTAATCGCCCATGGTCATGGAAAGGGTCATTTCCTGGTTCTTGCTCAGGGTTTTGCGCTCTTCGGAGGCGTTGAAGACCTTGATTTCGTCCATGATGGTGATTTTGTCGCTGAGGCTGCCCAGCAGGAAGCGTTCGCCATAGGTGCTGTACAGCCGCATGTCAAAGTCGAAAGCGTCCACCTTTTCCCCGGTTTTGTTCTTGACGGTAAAGGAAATGATGCCTTCACCTTTATTGGACGTTTTCACGCTGCCCTTGGTGATGATCAGGGGGTCTTCCTTTGCCAAAGGCGCGCCGTTCTTCTTGGTTCCCGCGTTGGCGGAGAAGAGCTTGGCCTGGAATTCCGGCGAGCAGACGCCGTCCTGCGCCATGCCGTTCTGCTTCTGGAACTGCTTGATGGCCGCGGTATATTCCTTGGTCAGCTTTTTGCCGGAGCCTTCCACCGAATAGCCCAGTGCTTTCAGCCGGGCCCGAATCTGCTGCACCGTTTCGCTGGTCTGGCCCACCTCGATCAGGCTGTACATGGAGGGGTCCGGCGCGCCGGGCAGGGTGTCCGGGTCCACGATGCCGCTGGCCCGGAGCACGGGAAAGGCGGATTCGTCCGCCACAGCAATTACGCCGCCAGCGGCGGAGGGCTCGGCCTGCCTGGCCGTGATGGCCTTCTTGGCGATGACCAGATCCACGTCGTCGGCCAGCACCCAGCCTGTTTTCTCATTGGACAGGAAGGTCACCCGATACCAGCCGACGCCGTCGGTCAGGGTTTCTTCCTCAATGCGCACCTGGGTGCCTAAGCTGGCCACCCCGTCCACCATCGCCTTGTCCGAGGCATCCATGTAGACCTTCGTTTCCCCGTTCACATAGCCGATTTGCGGGCCGTCCGCCAGCGCCGGCAGCGCGGCGAGCAATAAGCAAAGGGATAAAAACAGTGCGATCAGCTTTTTCATAACGGTTTCCTCCTTTGAATGATTCCTTTATGATTATACCGCGGCAGCCATGGCAGCTCAATGCCGGATGGAAAGTTTTACAATTGTTACAAAACGGCGCTTCCAATGCAGCGAGGAGGCGATCTTCCTGAATTTGCGGGCGGCCGCCCACCCCGCGCCTGTGACGCCAAAAGAAACGCCGCGCGGACGGGCGCTGCGCAATGCACCCTTCCGCGCGGTTTTTTTCCGGTTACTGTTCCATCTGGCGGCCCACAATGCCCGCCGCCGTTTCCGCCACCTTGATTTCCGTATCGCCCATGCGGGCCCCCTGTTCCCGGGAAAGCAGCAGCACCGCGCCGATGGCCTCCCCGTCCGCGATGATGGGAGACACCACCTGGGCCGTGTAGCCGGACACGTCCTCCTCGTTGGTCACGGGCACGATCTTGCCGCCGCCCGTGCGGTTGCTGCTCACCGTCTGCCGCGCCTGAATGGCGCTTTCCAGATCGGGGCTGATGGGTTTGTCCCACAGCTCTTTTTTACTCACGCCGCTGGCCGCCACCACTTGGTCCCGATCCACGATGCACGCGATATGCCCCAGGGACCGGAACAGCGATTCCGTGTAGTCCTTGGCAAAGGAACTCATTTCCCCAATGGGGGAATACTTCTTCAAAATCACTTCTCCGTCCCGGTCTGTGTAAATTTCCAGCGGGTCACCGTCGCTGATGGTATTGACACAGAAGACCTTGTCCCGGGTGTTTTTGGCCCGCTGGACAAGAGTGACCATGCCTTCTGTGCCGGTTTTAAAATTTGCGGCGTCCTCCTCCTGGGCGTTTGGCAGCTCGCCGGTTTTCAGCAGCGTGTCGATATCGGCCTTGAGCTTTACGTCGATATGATCCTCGAAAATAATGATCTGATCGATGATCAGGTTCAGGTCCCGGGAATCCAGATGATCCTTGTTCAGGATATCGTCAAAAACCTCCATGGCCGTTTTCGCTTTGCGGTTCACCCGGATGATCAGGTTGCGTTTATCCTCCGTCAGGGTGATCTGGGCCTGTAAGCCGGATATCCGGTTCACCAGATCGGTTTCCATCTCGTCGTAGGTTTCTTCCAATACAGCTTCCTGCTCCGGGTGCTTCATCAGGTCTCGAACCCGCTGGCGCTTGGTGGCTTTCAGTTCCTCCTGCAAATTGTCCAGCGTTTCCTGCAAATGGGTTACGCTGACTGCCGTTTCTTCCAAATCGCTGTCCTGCTTCTGAATGTCGGCGTTGAGCCGGTCCAGCATGGCCTGGGAGCCATCCCGCACCTTGCGCAGATAGGTTTTCAGCACCTGATCCAGGGTGGCCGTTTTCACAAAATGACTGGTGCAGCCCTTGAGTCCCCGCCGGTGATACAGCCCGCAGCGGTAGGCCTCCTGAGAGCCCGGCTTGCTCATGGTAAACATGGGCGATCCGCAGTCTCCGCATTTCAGGAAGCCGGAGTAGTTGTTTTCGTACTTCTTGACGCCTCGGTAATCGGTGGTTGTGCGCTTCTCCATCAGCGCCTTGGCGGTGGCGAAGGTGCGGTAGTCGAGGATGGGATGATGATGATTCTCGATCACGATATGCTCATCGACGTCTTTCTTCACGTCCCTGCCGTTGATCTTTTTGCGGTAATACTTTCCCTGCCGCAGGGTGCCAATATAGAAATCGTTGGAAAGAATGCCCTGGATCGTTACGATGGCCCATTCGGGCTTGACCTCCCGTCGGTATTCCTTCCCCTGGGCTTCCGCCCGAGTGCGTTCCTCCATCCGGGGCGTGGGAATGAGTTCATCAGTCAGGTAATTGGCGATGCGCTTGTAACCCCAGCCGTCGATATACAGCTGAAAAATTTTCCGCACGATATCCGCTTCGGTGGGCACCAGCTCAAATTCCTGCCGGGCGTTGACGATGTACCCATAAGGCGCGGCGCAGATCCATTTGCCGTCCTCCTGGCGGCGCTTGACCACCGCCCGCACCTTCTTGGAGGTATCGGTCACCGGCATTTCGTTGATCAAAAACTGAAACTGGATTTTCAGCCACTCATCGTCGTTGGGATAGTCCACGTTATCGCCGATGGAAATGATGCGGATGCCCGCGTCCCGCAAATCCTCCAGCTCCACCAATCCCCGGCTGTTCCGGCGGGAGAAACGTGAAAAATCCTTCACGATCAGGATATCGAATTTGTGTTCCATCAGCATCCGGCGCATGCGCTGATACCCGGGCCGCTGCTCGAAGGTATAACCCGATTTGTCCCGATCTTCAAAAAACGTAAGCTCGCTGTCGGGAAACCTGGTCTTGACAAAATCCGTGATAATCGCCTTTTGATTTTCGATGGACGTATTATCCCGATCCAGTTCCTCATCTACCGAAATGCGGGCATATCCGGCGATGGAAAAACGCTCTATCAATTTCGTTTCCTCCTTCCTTTGTATTTACAGACGATATTGTATCATATGTTTTTGGGAAATGCAAGCTCAAAGTGCCATTTCGTAGGATTTCTTTTTCTTCCTTTCAGCGGCGATACTGTCTTCCTCGATCTTTTTCCGGTTATATTGGAGCAAATCCCGTGTCAATTCCTCGATATCCTCATGCCCTGAGAAAAAAACAGAGACGAGATATTTCTTCTGCTTATATTCCTGGTACAAAGGCTTAAGTCTCTCCTGCAAAGCGGGATCATTCTGATCTTTATGGGATAACCAAACGCAAACCAGCTTTTTTCCGTCAAATACTTCTATCTTCATGGAGTACCTCCTTTCTCATTATTTTCCAATTCAGGTTTTCTATACTTTTGAATTCCGTTTTATAAAAGGGAGCCGTCACGCGGGACGGCTCCCCGGAAAAGAAACACGCTGATGAATATACGCTTTCGCATCGGCGGGTCAATGGCTCTGTCAATGGGACTTAAACGGTTTCTGTTTTTCGTTTTATCTTTCTTCCCAGCTATGCTGCCTTGGTTTCCGTGTTTGTGTCTCCTGGGATTTCTGCTTGTAAGTTCGCAGCAATTCATAAATCGACGGTTTAGCCTGCTCTTTGATTTTCTCTTTGGCTGCTTCCCTGGTAGTGGGCAGGTGGAGCGCTTCGACGACCTTTTCAAAAAACGATTTGGCTTTCTTTTTCAGGGTATTGGCTGCTTTTTCAAACCACTCCACCACAAGCTCCCGGTCTTTTTGCTTCATTTTGATCTCCGGGGACATGACCTGTTGCTTACCTTTTTCCAGAACCATCAGGTCTTGCTTCTGCGTTTCTTGGATGGCCTTGGCTGCAACGACCTTGACCGCCTCCCTGTATGCAACATCGGCCACTTCATCCAGTGTCGTGTCTGCATCGGAGAGCTTTTCCAGCTTGTCCTCCAATTCCGCCGTTTTCTGGGCGATGATCCGGCTCTGGGCCTCGTTGTCCGCTGTCAGCTCGGCATTGCGCCGTTCCAGCTCGGCGATCTTCTCCCGTTGGGCTTCGATGATATAATCATTCTTATCCCGGTTGGCTTTGCCGCCGTAGAGGTTCATGCTCGTCCGGCTTTTGTCGATGTTGTCCGCATGGTTTACGTCGAATTGCCGGTCGTTGTGCTTGGGGTTATAGACGCCGTGCTTCCCCGCGCGGCCATTGTGACGGGACACCCGCTGTTTGGTTTCGGGCATGGCGTCACCTCCGTTTCTTCTGTTTTCGTGGCAGTCTTCTTTTTGCGCAGAGTAACTTCCGTTCCCCGGCACCTGAGATTTTCGACAGGTAATACCCAGTACGAAGTGTCGATGCTCAACACTTCACTGGGCCACGGGCGCTGCCCTTTGGATTCCCGGCAAGGGCCTTCCCCTTGCATCCCGCGCAGGCGCTGCCGCCCTGCACCCGGCCCAAGGCGCTTCGCCCCTGGACTCTCCGGCCTCGAAAAGCAGTGCAGCTTTCCGAGGCTACGCTCGGCAAATGCAAGCATTTGCTGTCGCTAGTCGGCCTTCGGCCTCCCTCTGGACCCCGAGCAAGGGCCTTCCCCTTGCATCCCGCATCCGGCCACAAAAAAACGGTATCGTTTTGATACCGCATTTTTGTGGATTCGCGCTTCTGATGCCGCTTTGGTATCACCTTCAGCAGCCCAGGGCGCTCATGAAACCGTCGGCAATGTCGTAATCCTCATCGTCGATTTCGACTTTCCCGCCGGTTTCTTCCGAAGCGCTGCCCAGCTGCACGGCAAGGGGCAGGTCGTGCATCGCTTCGGAGACTGCCTGCCGCACGAGAGCTTTCAGCCCATCGGCGTCAGGCAGACCGAGGACGGGAGCCGCTTCCTTCGTCAGTGCCTCCACGATAGTAGCCGTATAGGAGTTGGAACTATTCTTTAGATGTTCCCAGGCCAGACGGTGACGAGCATTATTCAGGTTCAGACGCACGGTGAAGCTGACGCGGTTCTCATTCTTCAAAGGAAACACCCCGTTTCCGGAGCGCCTTGACAGCCAGCCGTTGATAGCCCTTGGCCGTGGCTTTGATATCGTCCAGGATGATGATCCGGTTGGGATCAAGGGGCCCGAAATGCCGGATCAGGCAAGCACCGCCGCCCATGAACCACAGCTTCATCAGCATGGGGTTGTACTCATGCTCCCGCAGGCTGCGCATGATCCCAGCCACATAGTTCGTTGCGGTATCCCGGATGATGGTCACCACCTTTTCGTCCACGTCAGACGCGCCGGTGCGGAGCACCTGTTCGATGATGCTGTCATCCACCTTCAAATGCAGCGTTCGCATCAGCGCTTCCCGAGCTGCCAACATGCATTGATGGGTGCCGAATTTCTCCGTGTAGCACTGGCCACTGATGGGCCGCCCGTTGTTGATGTACATAATATTCATGGTGCCGTTGCCGATATCGCAGAGCATGTTTACCCCGGTGAACTCTTTCAGGCGATCCGCCACAGCGGCGAAACCCTGGGCGAACATTTCCACGCCCACGATCTCCACGTCGTAGTCTTTTCCGTTGAAGGTGTATTCCAGGTTCCGCACCTGAGTCAGATACCGGATGAAGCTGTCCTTCTGCTGGCCCACCCAGGTCAGAGGTAAGCCCACGGCCAGATAAACCGGTGCTTCGGTCAGCCCACGCAGTTTCAGTTCCTTGGCAATGGCTGCCATGGTCAGCTTCAAATAGTCCTCGTCTGCCGTTTTGTCGGCGATAAATTCTTTGTGGGTGTCTCCGATGGCATACCAGCGGCCAGCCCAGCGAAGGGTATCCGTGGACATGGCCGGTTCTTCTTTGTATTCCGTGATGCCGGTGGGGAAAATGAAGTTGGGCGTTTTGACGTTGCCGTAGCCGTGGTCAATCGGAATGAGAATGGGTTTCCTTTTCAGTTCAATCATTTATACCTCTTTCTGCCGCCTTTCGCGGCGCAAATAAAATAGGCAGGCCATATCGCCTGCCGCGTGGGGAAACCGGGACAAAAGAATCAATAAATCATACAATCAATAGGCATCCGCTCCTCTCTGAAAGGGTGTCACCCCTCACTATAATTATGTTGAAAAATCCAAAAACCATGAAAAAAGGCTGACAAGACGGAATCGATCAACATGACAGACCGATGAAGCATACGATCACAAACGTATGATCAGCGGCATCCTGTCATCATCTTTTTCAGGTTTTCGTTTTTCCCTCACTATTATTATGTTGAAATTCGTCAAAAACATGAAAATCGCCCGACAAGGCCAAAAAGAAAAAACACGACGGGGCTTTTCTTTTTGGAAAAGATGCTGTATAATGCAGGTGGAAAGGGAACAAATATTCGTATTGTGGAGAAAAGACATGAACACGAAAAAAGAAGCCGAGATAACCACTTTGATTTATGCGGACGATACCGTTCAATACAGGGATCGGGTTTTGCCTGCCGGAGCGATTGCCTGCATGGCGCTGAATATCCCCAAAGAATCCTTGGAAGAAGCGCTGCCGTTGTGTAAACGAGTTGCCGCAGTCAACACCATGTTTCATACCGGCGTAGTGGATAAAACCGCTATAAGCAGCGCCGGGCTGGCTGCCCATCCGCAGCTAAAGCTGATTGCGAAGCATGAGCCCTTCACTTTCCTCGACATGCCGGAATTGGATCAACGGCTGGATCAGGCATTTACGGTGGACGCCTTCAAAAAGATCCGGGCGTTCAGCAATATCGTGCAGAACGAAAAGATGAATGAGGAAGCAAAAAAGAAGTATATTCCGACCCAGGTTTTACTGGCGCTGGCCCCGACGATGGCCAACTATTATGACGCGATCACCATGCTCCAGGCGCATATTTCTCCCTTTGCCGAAAAGCTGGATACAGAGGATCAGCCCCGCACGAAAGAAGCCTACCTGACCCAATTCAGCCAATCCTTCCCCAAGAACTTCCTGATCGGGGACGGCACAGATTCCTGGATGTCTATGGCGAACGTGACCGTGCAGTATACAGCAGCCCCAGCACCGGATAATGGTCATATGCAGATGCAAAAGCACATGCACTTTCTTTCCTTCGGTGGGATGCTGCGGGCTGACTTTTTTGAGGGTTTATCCGTAGGCCATGCCCTGAAACGCTGCGCCATCTGCGGCCGGTGGTTTCTGACAACAGACGCCCGGCGCACGAAGTATTGCGGTGAAATCTGCGTCACTGATCCCAAGGGCCGCAAGTGCCGGGTGATCGGGAACATGAACGGACGAGATGAACGGGAAAAGGCAGCCGATCATCCGCTGATTATTCCTTATAACCGCCGCATGAACACTATTGACCAATGCCTGCGGCGCGGCACATTGAGCAAAGAATTGGCTGACGCCATGAAAAAGCTGGCAAAAGATAAAAAGCAGCGTGCCTTGGCCGATCTTGATTATGCAAAAGGCTCCTACCTGAAAGAAATGGAGCAAAATGCGCTGAAAGCCGAAGCTCAGCGGCTGATGACATAAACGGAGGAAACATTGGAACAGATACTGAAGGATTATTCCTGGGATTTGGAAGGACATATGCCGCGGGCATCCCAGGCACAGCGGCAAATGCTGACGATCGAGGATGCGGAAAGCGCGTATCAGCTGATCCCCTCCCCGCCTAAGATCAAAGGCTGCGATGTGAACGATTACATCCGCCTGGCGCAGGAAACCCGGGAGCTAAAATACATCTTCTTTTATCTCCACGAAAAAGAGTGGTATTTCAATGTGCGTGTCCATGGCTTTTTGAGCCGTGAACCCGGCCCTTATTCGCCGTACCGTCTCATGGATCTGAAGCTCGCGTGCCGGATGGAAGTGCTCCGCCGTTTTCAGGAATATGATCCAAATCGTGGCGCGTCTTTTCTCACCTATATGCGTCATTTCCTCACGGACGCCATGCTGCGCAATCGCATGACGGAGGAAAACTATTCCTTTGATTCCCTGTATGATTACAAGTCTGCCCGGCAAATTATGCTGATCTATAACGACTGCAAAGGGAACACCAATGCAACTATCCGGATCTATGCGAAAAAATATGGCTGCACGGAAGAAACAGCGGCAGAAAAGCTGAAAGCGGCCTGGGAGCAGCGCAACAGGCTTCTGCCGGAATTCAATGAAGAGGACGATGAGGAAGAACCTTATGAAGAACTGCTGCCGGACGAGTGGGACTATGTCAGCATTCTTGAAGACGGCATAGAAGCGGAGAAAATCGATAAGGCTTTCCGAAGCCTGTCCTTCCGGGATCAGATGCTGCTGGAAAAACGCAATGCCATCTGCATGCGCTGCGGCCGGGTCAGCGATATCATGGCACACAAAAAGATCGACATGTGTGCTGTTTCCGCCACGAACCACTTCCCAGGGATGCCCTCCACCACGCTGGCTGAAAAACCACACATCCCAAGCGGCAGGGTCATTAAAATCAATACCCGGGCCTTCGTTTAGTCCGTGTCCTGTTCCCGTAAGTCCTTCATCTCTGCCATCGGCGTAGCGAAGATAAAGCGCAGATGGCGAGAGCGTGCCGCAATCATAATCGAGCGCACGATAGCCACAGGCACATGCACGAAAGAAATCATTGGCGGTAAAACTTGTTATTCTTCCTATCTTATCTGGCTCATTAGCACCGCTATCCAAGAGTTTTCTGAATTCGGTGACGGTCTCAGCACTCAATCCATCCAACGCATCCTCTTTCCATGCCGGGTCGTTTTCCCATAATATGTTTCGTTTGATGACCCCTGTGCGGAACCAGTAAGGAAGATGCGCATTGACATCCTCATTATATGTTCCCTCCCTGACTTTCCCCATAGATACAGCAGCAGCATTCGCTATCAGAGCGCAAAGCGCTACTGCGGCTTCTTCAGTAAATACGGAGGACGAGGGACCTTCGTTCCGATCCAGTTCCGCACTGATAATCATTTTATTGTCCAGTGAGACGCCGCGGAAACTGAGTTCATGGTTTTTGTTATGCGATTCCACAAGTACCAGCCGATACCATTTTACTTCATTGGGATAATCATCGAGCCAACGGGCTTTGTATTCATCTCTTGTTTTTATTTCTCCATACTCCAATAAATCCTCATAGCGGTCATAATCATCCATGCTGCCTCGGGGGATCTGCAGCCAAATCGTCTTTACTTCTTCATTGTTCTCCATCGGAGCAAGATCAGAAAGCATGGAGAATAACGGTTCCATTGCCGTGACCAGCGCCTTGGAGGGGATGGATGGATTGATGTGCCCGCGGTCAAAAAAGAGAAGAAGGCGGTCAATATCTGGGGCAATCAGTTTATATTCTTTCAAGCAAATCCTTCCCTTTCAAATTACATTCTATTCAGCGAATAAATCATCCAATGTGATTACATTGGTAAATACCCCGCTGTATTCATTTTGCGTCAGCCCATATGTGGTGATAAGCGTACTGCGAATCGTCATTTTGGGGCTTACTTTGCCCATCAGAATTTCCTGCCTTCCGAGCAGCGTCAGGTAATCGTCCTTTTTTACGGTGAATTTACCGCCATAGTACTTGATTTCACACATATTCAGAACGTTATCATTCCGGGTCAGCAGCAAATCAATTTGTGTTCCTTCCTGATCGTCCTCCCGTTTGGACCATGCGGAGGCAGAGGTGATAACGCCGGAAATGCCCAGCGCCTTTTTGATCTGGAGAATGTGATTAAAGCAAACATGTTCAAAAGCCAAGCCCCGCCAGGTGACAACGGGTTGGGCTGTCACGTTCTCCTGCCAGAAGGCTTCGCTGCCACCGTTTATCTCCTGGGCAAAATGCAGATAGAACAGGCAGAAGGGATCAACGACTTTATAGTGTTCCTCACGCTTTCCCATGCCAAAGGGCACATATTTCACAACAAAATCACTGGCGATCAGCGCATTCAGATTCTTGGACAGTCTGCCTCCATCGGATAAGCCGAGCTTTTCGGCGATTTCTTTTCTGGTATAGCCGGCATTGCGCGTCGCCAAAAATGTGACGATGGTTTTTTCCGTATCCGGGTTGATAAACACCGATTGGTACAGCCTGTCATATTCATCCTTCAGCTTTGCGTTTCTGGCAAAGATCATCCTGTCCACATTCTGAGCCAGGCTATATTCGCCGTCAAAATACCCCAGATAATACGGAATACCGCCAAAGATCATGTAGCTCTGGGCAATATCGTATCTCGAAAACCTGATATTGTTTGCCTGGAAGAACGCTTCACATTCCCGCAGTGTGAAGGGAGCGAGCTTGATTTCATAAGTGACCCGATTATACAGGCCGCCGTGATTATTGATCAGGCTGTTCATCATCCAGGAATTTGCGCTGCCGCATACGATGACCATCAGATTCTTCCGATGGCATCCCCAGTTATTCCAGAACCCTTCAAAAGCCCGGATGAACCCTGACCGCGGTGTGTCCAGCCAGGGCAATTCATCCAGAAATACAAGCTGCCGTGATCCGTCGTCCTTTTTTTGCAGAAATTGTTCCAGCAGCAGAAAGGCATCCAGCCAGTTATCCGGCTTACTGCTTTTCTCCATGCCGAAAAGAATCAATGAATTGCAAAAATGATCCAACTGCGCCCGAAGCAGACCTTTCGCGTCTTCATCTGCCGGGGAAAGCCCGGCGTGACGGAAAGTGATCCTGCCCGCAAAGGTTTCGTCGATCAAGTAGGTTTTTCCGACGCGGCGTCTTCCGTAAACAGCTATCAGCTCCGCACGGTTTCTGTCATACAGCTTGTTCAGTTCCTTAACTTCTTTTTCCCGCCCGATCATTTTCTATACCCCCGATCGCTTTAACCGGCTGCAAAGAAGATTTTTTGCATTTCACCGCCGCTTTAAATTATAATCATAATTAAAACGGCTGTCAACGCCATTTTTGCACGTTTACCGCCGCTTTAATTTGGGAAATATTGAAATCAGATCATATGGCAGATTAAATGGGTTTACAGGCAGCCCATCAAAGTAGGAGTGTCCGACGACCAATTATCGTAAACAGAAATTGTCTTGACAGCTATTACGGATTTCCATTATTATCGCAATTTTTTTAAGGGTGGACATATGATTTCATATGCATATTTATATACCTCATTAGCTGCTTCATCCGGAGATATATCTCCGTGTGCAAGGCAACAACGCAATAAGTATAGAATTGTAATTATTGCTTGACTTATTCTTCTCGAATCGTTTACAAAGCTGTACGCTCCAATTTTTTTACAGTTTTCACCTTGCAGCAAAACACTTTCAATTTTGTATGGGTTTAGCTCTTTATAGCAGTTTAAGCATTTTTCTTGTCTAACACTTGTTAAGTGTTGAAAATCAGATTGACTCTTTATATCATCTTCATTGTATTCCGCTTGATAATTGAATAGAATATTATTGTTTTTTGTATTTGTCACATTAGTTGTAATTAAACCATGAGCAAAAGAGCAATCATACATTATTCCCATATATACTATTCTGTTATGAGTATTGCTATTCTTAATAGGAACCTCCGAAAAAGAAACGGAAGTTCTTGCTCCTCTGTACTCTTGCGAGGTAATGGCGGCATCCAACAAAGATTCATGTAGTTTAGCAATACTTTCACGATAGGAAATGCCTTCAGAGCTTTCTGAATCGATTAAATTAATCATGTATTGCCGAAACCGATTTGTCTGATTTGCTATATACTCAATAGGTAGATGATAAGATGCATCAGCTCGTCCTGCCAGATTGCTTAACTTTACGTTGAATGTTTCGACAGAAGCCCCTTTTTTATAATCATCAACTTCAAATTTATTTATTGGGGGAAGGTGCAATTCATCCATTAATATTTTGGTTGCTTCATCAATCAGTTTATTTGATTCATCGCGCAATGTAAAGGATTGGAGAACTAAAGAATGAATTTTTGCCCTGATTGATTTCGGCGCATTAGGGATAGGAACGTTTGCTAAATGTTCCGGCTCAATGTGCGTAATAACCGCACCATAGCTGTTGGTCAAAAGAATCTTATTACCAATTCTGCTTTTCAAATATGTATATACATAACCGGAATCTTGTTCTTTTTTGCAGTTGATCCGAAGCAGATCATGACTAAATATCAAATGATCCAGAGTATCGGACACATATGAAACTTTACCTATGGTGCCTGAACATGTCATTAATACCTGCCCTTTTGATACACGAAGCCCTTCAATGTTTGTTTCGGTCAGTCGTGATATATACCCATCCGGGGTAGGTTTAATATCCATAATTGTAGATGGTTGATAAATAGGATAGTCCGATTCTTCTACCCATATTCGTTTAAACCTTGCACATGTATAAGATGTTGCCATCCCATCCGGTCCGCCAATAGTAGTAAGAGGATATTTCCCTTTTCGGATTGTTTCCCAAGCTTGCTTTGCCTCAACATCAAATACACTGGCTTCAAGCCGATTCCCACGATTAATAACATCGCTAAGCGAAACCGTACACCATTTTATCGGGGGGGGGGCGTTGTTTTTGCCTTTTTCAATATTGCTAATATATTGACCAGTTTTGTTGATATATGCTGCCAATTGAGTTTGATTAATTCCAATGCTAAGTCTTTTTTCTTTTAAGTATTTTCCAAAATCCGATGGTTCATTCAAACATCTCCCCCCTTTCTAAATAAATAAATAAATTTATTTATTTTTATTATAAGCATCATGATCCTTTCTGTCAAGAGTAATTATTATTACAAACAGATCATTCCTTTTTAATCACAAAATGAATCTCAGCATTCATCACAGGTTTCGCTGATCAGCGCGACTTCTTTTCCCCGGAAAGCAATGCCAATCAAGACGATTTCTTTGATTCCCGCTGCTTTCATTTCTGTGATATACTGTTTTTCTTTGATTTGCTCAAGCGCCTTTGCAGCCAGAGCATCCAGCCCCTCGGCTTCTTTCTTTGACGCTTTTAATTCAAAGAGGAAGCCTGGCAACTGCCGATCCATGGGCGCTAGCTGAATATCAAAACGGCCCAGCCCGGCTTCTCGATTGGAGCGGACAGCATACCGGTGATTGAGGATGGCGCACAGGCCGATCATCAATCCCTGATAGAATGCTTCACTGCTCGTATCATAGACGCTGATGGACTCCGTCAGGTAGGACGCTATGCTTTGCCGCAGTTGATCCGTGTTTTTCTCGAAGATCGCCTGCTGAATGGCCGCTGCCGTGGATTCCGCGCTGACAGTATTCAGCCTGGAAATAATTTCTTTGGAAAATACGAAAGAGATTTCCTTGTTTGGGATGGAAACCCGGCACATGAAATTGCCGTCATCCTGCGGGATAATTTCCGTGCAGCGAAGATAGCCCGCGACGAGCAGAAAACTGTAGATGCTGGACGGATTCTTTTTGACTTCCGGATAGATTACGCCAGTATCCACATACGTCGTAACATGTGTTCCCTGCATCAGCAGACGAAGGTTTTCCATGATGGCGGGGGATGCCTGCGCAATGATCTCTCCGATGATTTCATTGCTGCCGGTGGACTGCCAGAAGGCTTTCGGATGGCAGCTGTCGTCCACATAATTGATGACCGACCAGGGATTGAATATCTCTGATTGCCCAAACTGGTAACCGTCATACCATTCGCAAACTTCGGCAAGCTTTTCTTCTCTGCCGTAATACGCCAGCATTTGGACAACTTCTTCTTTCGTAAATCCGAAGTAGCTGCTGTAGCGGTCGTCCAGGATCGTATTGACCTTCAGGTTGTTCATGCCGCTGAAAATGCTTTCCTTTGCTACCCGCAGGATACCGGTCATGAATCCATACGCCAGATCCGCATTATCCTTGAAGGCTCCTGAAAACAGATTTCGGATAAACCCGATCACCTGATCATAGTATCCGCAGGTATAACCCTGCTGGATGGGCGTATCGTATTCATCAATGATAATCACGGTCTCCATGCCGTAGTGTTTATGAAGCATGGCGGAGAGGACAGCCAACGAACGGGAAAGAATGACTTCATCGGCCTGCCCTGTGACGATTGTCTGGTAAGTTTGCAGTTCCACCGTATTGCAGGCAGTGCTTTCCGCCAGCTCCTGATGGCGGGCATATTCGCCGCGAATATTGGCGGCGATGTCTTTGAGGGCGTTTTCCCAGGTCGTATATTTGACGTCCTTGAACGAGAGATAGATGACGGGGTATTGCCCTTGAAAGCGTTGGTAGTAATCATCGCATTTCCAGATGGCTTTTTCTTTGAAATATTGGGATGTATCCGCTTTCGTTCGTTCAAAGAAAACGCGCAGCATATCCATGTTCAGCGTTTTGCCAAAGCGTCGCGGCCTTGTAAACAGCGATACCTTGGGCAGGGAATCGAGCAAGTCCCTGATCAGCAGCGTTTTGTCGATATAATAGTATTTGGTCACAGCTTCAATATAGCTGGAAATCCCGACCGGCAGGGGAAGAAGCTGCCTGCGGTTCATCGCTTTCGTCCTGACGGTCATTTGCGTATCCGCCGGAATCAGCCAGGATCGCCCTTCTTTTTTTGCGCCCGCAACAGCGCCTTCCTTGCACAGCTGCTGAACACGCCGGGAAGAAAAACCCCACTGCCTCGCCGCTTCCGATATCGTCATATACTCCATAAATGCGCACCTCGCTTCTTGGATTGCGAAATTATTATAACCGATTTCGCGAAATAAAGCAACAATTTCGCGAAATTAAAGCGAAGGATTTCGCATAGTGAGTTGTCATCATGAAAAGCCGCCTCCGAAGAAGCGGCTGATTCAGCACATAACGCGTTTAGAGAATACTTAATGGCAATAGTACACACCCAGCGGCAGGCTCGCGACGATTTCTGAGATCACCCGAACGCAGGCATACACAGTGGAAAGTTGGATTGCCGTGGTAGCGTTGACGGTTTTCCTGGCTCCATTAGTGCCAAATTATAAGGTCGGCGCGGCACTGCGATGTCCTTGGGTTTGTCCCGCGCGCGGAGCAGGGAGGTAAAGTTGTTTTTTGTTTTCTCCTTTCATAATGTCGATATATTGACACAGCGCAAAGGATGGTGTATAATCTGTTTGTGAAAGGGGGAATTCCTCATGGATGAACTACCTCGCCTGCAAAAAAACCTTGCATTAATTCGAAGCTGTGCAGGTTGGACTGCAGCGGTGTTAGCCGAAAAGCTCGGTGTTAAGCGACAGACCATCAGCACCATCGAACAGGGAGAAGAAAAGTACAAGATGACCAAGATGCAATACCTGGCTATAAGGAAAATCCTTGATGACGAAATTGCCGCCTCCAAGGAAGACACGCAAATGCTTTACTACGTCATTGATGCATTAGTCGATCATCCTGGAGACTACACCGATGCGGAGCGGACGGAGATTTTATCCAAAGCGAAGCTTCTCGCTCCATCCATAGTTAAGCAGCCAAGCGAACGAAAATCCGCTTCTAACGCTTGGAAAGCTATTCTTGCGGCAAGTGGTGTGGTGGTTAGTGCAGCACTCATTGCAATACTGGGACATAACAAAGATTAGGGAGGCTAAAGAACTTTGGGGAAAAGCGCTCGTATTCTTGGGGAGGATCTTGGCCTGAATTCTCAGGAAATGAACCAGCTTCTTAAGGATCAGGGATTTCTTGAGGGTGCCCCTGGTGCGTATGTTGTAACTGAAAAGGGAGCACCGTTTGCAAAGGAAACCGACTTCCATCGCGGCCCTGGTGGCTATTCCTGGTATAACCGTAACTGGACACAGCGGACGTGGGATGAAAGCATCAAAGATGCCCTTGATACTTCACCGGAGAGCTGCCAGGCTGTGCGTGATGCTGTCGCCGAGGCACGCCGCCTGAAATGGGATGCTATAAAGGCCGAACGTGCTGAAGCCGATGTAGCCTTTCGTGCATCCCGGTCTGATCTGTTTCCAATTGAAAAGCCTGAATCCGCCATCTCAGATTCCACGGATTCTGAGAATGGTCTTAGCGGACTTGCTGTGGCGGGTATTTTCGCAGGCGGGGCTGCCTTGTTAGCAGGCATCGGCTACAGAGTCTATAAAGCTGTACCTCATGTTAAAAAGTGGTGGAACACAAAAGTTGTTCCGTTCTTTTCCGAAGAAAAAAGACGACGAGACCAAAGAATAACAGGAGGTTAAACCATGGATCGTAAAGAGAAGAGCCGCTTGAAGGCCGAAATCAGCGAACACATTGATCTGGGAAATGGACGTTACAAAGATTACGAGGTTGAGCAACTGCATTCCTTGGTAGAGAACCGGGATGCTTACGACGGCCAGTCCCGGACTTACCACAAATCATATAAGTCCTTTGATTCGGAAGATACGTATAGGGTTGAAGAAACAGATACATATACATTCCGGAGCGATGACTCTGGGATTCGTATAGAGCAGGATTGGACACGTGATTGGGATGATGGTCAGCATGATTCATCTCATCAGAGACACAAAACAGGCAGAGATATCCTGAACGCGCTTGGAAAAATATTCCGAAAATGATTTATAAAAGCGGGGAATGATCCCCTTGTACCGATAAATAGTCTTTCCATACGTCCAATTGCTTAAAGCGGCTGCGAACAGGATTTTTTGCTGTTCACCGCCGCTTTAATTATGTCATTATTGTGTCAACTCCTGAACGCAAAAACCCCCGCGCTCTCGATCTTGCGCGGGGGCTGCTGATCAGATCAGGGCTTCATCCGTTTTGTAAGCTGTTACCGCTTTCAAATACCGTCCTGCATCTCCATTGAGGATCAATTCCGCATAAGCAATGGGATCGTTGTAGATTAGGTAATCCAATTCAGACCGTTCATACAGGTTATCAGCAAAGGCGTTTTCCACTTTTGTACAGTCAATCGCTATGATCTTCCCATCGGTCATCCAAACAAACACGCGGTTTTCGTCCATGTCATAAAATGCGGTATAGAAATCCATATTCATTCCCCTTTCGTAGATCGAGTTGGTTTTTGCTCATTTTTCCCCAAATCTCTCCGCTGTATCCATCATGGCAAGGCAAAATTGCTCCATCTGTGTCAATCCCATCAGTGACGGGTCACCCTCGCGGATGCGCAGGGTTCTGCGGATTTCTTTGGGGATCACCACGCGGCCCAGCTCGTCGATACGGCGTACAATGCCTGTTGCTCGCAAATTCACGCGCCTCCTTGACTTTCATCAGCCATAGGTTTTCCATGGAAAGGGGATTTATGCGAAAGGAAAGGGCGGGAAGATTTGGCAGGGGGAGATGATTAGGGCTCGATTCTTTTTTCCAAAATGGTGGTTCGTATGTCGCTCATATGAAATGGGTTTTTTCCTGATCCGTACAGATTTTCAGCACCGCATTGAGCGTATCAGCTGCCCCGTTTCCAAAGTTCTCCTTGCCGAACAAAGCGGGCGCGGGCCACGGCGACAGATCACAATTCCAGTTTTGAACCTTGATAGCAAGCAGACAGAAATCAGCATCCGTCCGTTTCTTTATTTCCGCTGCTTCGGATTCAATTCCTTCAAGATCATGGTCGTCGACCATCTGAATCAGGACAATCGAAGCATTTGGGTTTCCGTATGTTGTAATCATAGGGCATTCCCGCATTTTCTCTTCCCTCCGCCATGATGATCATTCTGCGCCGCCTCGACAAATTGGATTTCAGGTATTCTTTTTTATGATTTCTATTCCCTTTTCCAGTACAGTATCCCGGCCGGAGGCGATGTCTGCCGCTGCAGGTATGACTGTTGGCATGCTTTAAAACGAACAGCGGAAACGTCAGCGGGCTTTTGCTGTACGCGAGAACGGCGGAAGAAACAGAGCCGTTTTTATCTGTGGCCATGGGCGGAAACAAAATCGAAGTGCGATCCCTGGATTTGAACCGGCCGTTCCGTGAAATATCCGCCGCCCTTGACGCGATCGTTTATGCATGCTTCGGCGAAACGCTGCGGAGGACTGCGTGAACGGAAAAAAGGAATTGAACGCACAAATCGCCATAGCGGGCTGGCCCGCTATGGCGATTCGTATAAATCGGCAGCCGAATGAGAAGCTGGCGCAGCCGGGGACGAAAACGCGCGGGGCGTTATTCCGCTTTCTCCTTCAAATACGCGGCGCACGCGGGATATGAACGCATTTCCCGCACCACCAGCTTACAGATTTCATTGGCCCCGTAAGCGTTGAAATGGGTTTTGTCGTCGTGTCCGTCGGGGAAATCCGGGTGTTCGCCGGGGGCTAAACGCACGAACAGGTCCGCCGTTTTTTCTTCGCCCAAGGAAAGGTACAGCGCCCGGCTGTCCTTTTTAAGGTCGCACAGGGGCACGCCCTTTTCCGCCGCCAGCTCCCGGATCGCCCGGGGGTATTCCCCGTGGGTGTAGAGCATGCTGCCCCCGCCCACGAAAAAGCGGCGGGAAACGGGGGTCAGCAGCACGGGCTGGGCCCCCCTGCTTAGGGCGAATTGGCAATACTTCCAAAGCTCCGCTTTGAAGGTGGTGTCCGGGTCGGTGTGCCGCTCGTCGTCCTTTTCGTCGTTATGCCCGAATTGAATCAGCAGCAGGTCCCCCGCCGCCATGTCCCGTTCCGCCGGGGCGAACAGTCCCTCCGCCCGGAAGCTGCGGCTGCTGCGGCCGCTTAAAGCGATGTTGCGCACCGTGACGCCGGGGCGCACGTACTGCGGCAGCGCCCAGCCCCAGCCCCGGAAGGGGGGCTGGTTATCCTCCACCGTGGAATCGCCGATGATCCAAATGACGGACATGGGTTCACCAATCCTTCCAGACCTGGTTCAAATCGATGGTGCACACCTGGCCCACGCCGTTTTCATCGGGGTTGGAGAACAGGATCATATCGCCCTTGCGGTTGAAGGAGGGGTGCTGGTGATCCGCGCCGGTCTTGCAGGAGCCGGTGGAGGCGATGAGCTTGGCCTTCTTCGTGGCCCGCTCGATCAGCACCACGCCCTCCTGCACGGTGGTGCCTAAGTAGCTGATGCGGTCGGCGCAGAGCCATTGGTGGTCCCGGCTGATGCAGGGATGCAGGATTTGCAGGCTGGAGGCGGCCACGTCGAAATGGCGGCCGTCCTTATCGCCGATGATGATGTTGCCGGTGTGGGTTTCGCCCTTTTCGCCGTCCACGAAACCGGCGGGGTCCAGCTTCATCAGGGCCATTTCCGTGCCGTCCGCCGACCAGACCTCGTGGGTGATCCATTCACTGGGATGCTCCACGTAATAGGGCCGCACGTAGCGCTCCTTCACGTCGAACATCCAGGTGCGCTGGAAAGCGTCGCCCTCCGTTTCGTGGATGTAGAAAATCAGGTTTTCATCCGTGGGGCAGATTTGGGCGTGTCCCAAGCGGTAGTCGCTCTGATACACCACTTCCGCTTCTTTGCCGGGGTCCAGGATCACCAGGCCGTAATACTTGTTGGCCAGGTGATAGCTGCACGCGACGCGGCCGGTGTTGGCGGCGGTCAAATGGCCGGTGATCTGGCCGCCCTTGGGCAGATCGCCGATTTTGGTCATTGCCATGGTGTTCAGGTCCACGGCGTACACTTCGGTTTCGTTTTTGCAGGTGTAGCCGATGTTCTTTTCCCGGTCGGTGGCAAAGCCCCGGAAGGAATAATCCGTCACCCGGTCGATCTGGCCGGTCATTACGTTGGCGCGGTAGCAGCCGCCGTCGGTCCGGCCCTCCAGCTGCTGCTTCATGAAGAAGAAATACTGATCGTCCGTGGAGAAGTTTTCGCAGGTGAAATACAGCTTGGCGTTGCGCTCCGGCCCGTTGGCGTAGCGGCGCACCTCATAGCCCGTGATTTTGTCCCGATAGATTTCCATGTTCGATTCCTCCTCTTTTCTGGGTTTGTATCTGTACAGTCGGCTGGGATTTAAAGAGCACTTTAAGTTAGCAAAAGAGTTGAGAGTTGAGATGATATAGTGTTTATCACAAGAGCGTCCTGCGTTGATTGACTATATAAATCTCAACTCTCCACTCTCAACTCTCCACTCTGATTTAGAGCGTTCTTGAAGTATACGACTGGCAATTCCTACAGTCTTACTATTCCCCCCGCCGGGATGCAAATGGGCGCGCCGTCGCTGACCGAGATCCAGCAGTCCCGGGCGTTGGGATTATACACAAAGCTGTTGTCCGCCGCGAATTGCAGGCGGTTAAAATCATCCATGCAATCCAGGAACTCGATGTTGGTGCAGTACCAAATGTCCTCTTTGCCGGACATCTGTCGGCAGAAGCTCTCCATCAGCTCCCAGTTGCCCTTATCGTCAAATTCATAGCTGTGGCCCCACACGTACATGAGGTACAGGTATTGCTTTTTGAACAGGCTCAGGAACTGTTCGCCCAATTCCAGCAGCCTGTGGTTATGGTGGCAGGTGGCCTGCCAGCGGTAGGGGTTTTCCGGCAGGGCGAAGCTGTCGGAGGAGCCCACCACCCGGGAATAGCGGATGCCCAGGGCGGGCAGCAGATTTTCAATGTCCCGGCTCACGGAGCCGTTGGGGTAGCTGAGGCCCCGCACGGGATAGCCGGTATACTTTTCCAGGGTCTTTCTGTCCTCCAGCACCTCCTGGGCCACCTCGGGGAGAGGGCAGCGGGCGATGGTGGGATGGGTGACGGTATGGCACGCCACCTCGTGCCCTTTGTACAGGGCGGGGATTTCTTCGGGCATCACCCGGTCGCCCCGGTCAAACAGGCCGCTGTTCAGGTGGAACGTGCCTTTGATGCCGTTTTCATTAAAGATTTGCACCAGACGGCGGTCCTGGGTGCGGCCGTCGTCGTAGCTCATGGTCAGGGCCTTATGCTTCCCGCCGGGAAAGCAGCAGTATACTCTGTTCATAGTTCCTCCGCATAGGATGGGGCTGCCGCGCGAAGCGGCAGCCCCGGGAATGAACGGTTCGTGATTATTTGATGGAAGCGTGATAGGCTTCGTTGTATTCAGCGGTCACCATATCGCCGCCCTGAGCAGCCCAGTCCGCCCAGGCCGCGCGCAGGCCATCCTCGTCGATGAGGCCGGCGATGTACTGCACAGCCGCGTCGGAGATGATGGGATCCAGCTGGGTGCCGAAGGCCTGATAGGTCTCGCTCACGAAGGGGAAGCAGGGGTTGGCCACCGCGTAGGGAGCCAGTTCGATGTTCAGGGCATTGTAGCGCTCACGCAGCTTGGTCACGCCCTTGTTCAGCACGGCGGGGGGGTTCTCCAGGTTGCCGGGAACGCCCATGCCCAGCTGGTTGAAGTCGTGCAGATAAGCCTTGCTGTTCTTGCTGGCTTCATCCGCCTTGTCTTCGGGCACATAGCGGTAGCCGTCTTCGTTGATCCAATAGGTGACGCCTTCCAGGCCGGCGTTCAGGATGGTCTGGCCTTCGGGGCCGTTGCACCAGTCGAGGAACTTGACGACCTTGGGCAGGTCAGCTTCGGAAACGCTCTTCTTGTTGATCAGGATCTCACCGGCGAAGCCGTTGTTCTGAGGCCACACGGTGACGGAGCCGTCCGCCTTGGCGATGGGGCCCACGGTCTGGAAGATCTGCTCGGTGACGCCAGCATTGTTTTCAAACCATTCCTGCTGACGGTGCGCGTTGTCCAGGCAGTCAAAGCGCATGAAGGCTTTGCCGGTGCGCTCGATGTTGTCCCATTCGGAGGTGGGGATCTGAGAGAAGTCCGGATCGATGCCGCCGATTTCATACAGATGGCGCAGCCAGTTCAGGCCCTCCAGGTAAGCGGGGGACAGGTGAGCGGGATAGATGTCGCCGTTCTCGTCGATGCCCCAGGTGTTGGGCGCGCCGAAGGCCACGGTGATCACGTTGATGGTACCGGCGGTGTAGGAGCACATATTCAGGGCGTAGGTGTCGTCGCTGACCTTAGCCAGGGCTTCCGCCAGTTCGGTCAGGTCATCCAGGGTCTTGACTTCCTTGTCGAAGCCAGCTTCCTTGGCGATGTCCAGACGATAGTACACGCCGGCGCGCGGGAAAGCGCGGCCGCGGAAGATGCCGTACACACGGCCGTCAACCGCGATGTTCTGATACACGGCGGGAGAACCGGCGGCCAGGTAGGGATAGTTTTCCGCGTCATTGATGAAGTCGGTCAGATCCCAGAAGGCGCCGGCCCGGGCGGAATCCACGATGATGGGAGCGCGGGCGTCGGTCACGGCCATGACCATGGGGGGATTGTTCTCGGTCATGGTGGTGCTGACGGTGTCGCCATAGCCTTCATTGGCCATGAACTGCATCTTCAGCTTAACGCCGGTCAGTTCTTCGATCTTGGCCAGGATGGGGTTTCCTTCTTCCACATAGTCCGCATCATAGGTGAACTCGGGCACCATGACGGTGATTACGAAGGGCTCTTCCGCGGCGGCAAAGCTCGCCATGGACAGAAGCATCACCATCGCCAGGAACAGGGCAACGATTTTCTTCATTTGGGATTTCCTCCTTTTTATTTTGTTATCGTTCAGCGGCTTCCAGCCGCGGATAACCGGGGGGGCAGGCCGAGTTTGTTTTGTCCGCAGCCTCAATCGGCGCAAGTCCGCTTCATGCGGACATTGCTTGTTTCGGCTGATTTCACCGCCGACGAAACTCCCGCCACAGGCGGTCGTCGGCGGTTCTCCCGCAGCCTCAATCGGCGCAAGTCCGCTTCATGCGGACATTGCTTGTTTCGGCTGATTTCACCGCCGACGAAACTCCCGCCACAGGCGGTCGTCGGCGGTTCATCCCTTCAAAGCGCCTACCATAACGCCCTTCACGAAGTACTTTTGCAGGAAGGGGTACACGCACATGATGGGCACGGTGGACACCACGATGACCGCCATTTTCACGGACTGTTCCGGCGGCTGCACAAATTCGGGGTCCAGGTTGTTCATGTCGCCCGCGGTGCCGTTGGACAGGATGATCAGCTCGCGCAGCAGCACCTGCAGGGGCCACTTTTCCTTGGCCGTTTTCATGTAGATCATAGCGCCGAAGTAAGCGTTCCAGTGGCCCACGGCGTAGAACAGGCCGAAGGTGGCAAGCACCGGCAGGCTCAGGGGAAGCACGATGCGCAGCAGCACCCCGATGTCCGTGCAGCCGTCCATGGAGGCGGATTCTTCCAGCTCCTGGGGGATGCCCTGGAAGAAGTTCTTCACGATCATCATGTTATAGGCACTGATGGCGCCGGGCAGCAGCACGCTCCAATAGGTGTTTTTGAGGTTCAGGATGTTGGCCACCACGATGTAGCCGGGGATCATGCCGCCGGAGAAGAACATGGACACGATCACCATGTTCAGGAAGAAATTGCGGCCCCGCAGGCGGCTCTTGGACAGGGCGTAGGCCATGGTGACGGTGAAAAACAGGTTGATGGCCGTTCCGCATACCGTAATGAGAAGGGAATTGCCGAAGCCCCGCAGGATCTTGTTGGAAGAGAAGATGAATTGGTAAGCGGCGGTGGTCACGTCCTGGGGAATGATGAACATGGGCCGGGTGGCGATTTCATATTCCGTGGCGAAGGACGCGCCGATGATGTAGATGAAGGGGAAGATGGTGGTCAGCGCGATCAGCGTAACGATCAGATAGTTGGCGATATCGAAGATGCGGCTGCCTAAGGTGGCGTTCTGGCCCACGGGGCCGGAGGATTCCAGCATCTTTTTGTTCTTGGGGGTCAACGTACGTTCTGCCATATTCTCTCCCCCTTCCTCAGTACAGGCCCTGTTCGCCCAGCATATGGGCGATCTTGTTGGATGTCACGACCAGCGTCACGCTGACGACGGCCTTCATCAGGCCGATGGCGGAAGCGTAGCTGAACTGGCCCTGCTGGATGCCCTGCTGGTACACGAACACGTCCAGGGTCTGGCTGGCGGAACGGTTCAGGGGGTTCGCCATCAGGATCAGGTGGTCGTAGCCCGTATCCAGCACGCTGCCCATGCGCAGGATCAGCATGAGCACGATGGTGGAGCGGATGGCGGGCAGGGTGATGTGCCACAGGCGGCGGAGGCGGCCCGCGCCGTCCACCATGGCCGCTTCGTACAATTGGGTGTCCACATTGGTGAGGGCGGCTAAGAAAATGATGGTGCCCCAGCCGGTTTCCTTCCAGATCGTCTGGCCAATGATCATCCAGCGGAAGGTGTCCGGGCTGCCCATGTAGGGAATCGTATGGCCCAGCACCTGCTGGGTCAGCTTGTACACGATGCCGGAGGTGCCGAACATCACGAAGGTGATGGACACCACGATCACGATGGAAATAAAGTGCGGCACATAGAGCATGGTTTGCAGCACCTTCTTGTACCGCAGGGAGCGCATTTCGTTCAGCAGCAGCGCCAGAAGGATGGGCGCGGGGAAGTAGAACACAAGGCTCATCAGGCTCAGGATCAGGGTGTTGGTGAGGTAATTGATCCAGGCCGGGAATTTGAAGAAGTACTGGAACCATTTCAGCCCCACCCACTGGCTGCCCAGCACCCCGGAAAAGGGCACGTAGTTTTCAAAGGCGATCACGATGCCGAACATGGGCAGGTACTTGAACACGATGAAGTAGATAAAACCCGGCAGCAGCAGCAGATACAGCCACCTGTCACGGGAAATATCCGCCCTCAGCCGCCGCCAGTATACTTTGCCCGTTCCATGGAGTTTTTTGCGTTCAGCCGCACTGGTGCTCATAGGCGTCCCCTTCCTTCCGTCAAAATGTTGTTTGCGTCTATTATTCCCGAATCATCAGTTCCGTCAGCATCAGGAAAGTAAGTCCCTGGCCGTAGGCGGTGGGGGTGACGATAATATCTTTATAATGCTGCAAATTGTGGCCCATGCCGGTACCGCCGGAAACGCCCTGCACCGCGCCGGTTTCGTCGATCTGATCCAGAACGGCGTTTGCGGACAGCATGGCCATCTGCTGGTAGGGCTCCTGGGGCAGCCAGCCCAGCCGCACGCCCTTGAACACGCCGTAGGCGATGGCGGCGGTGGCGCTGGTTTCGCAGTAGGTTTCCTCCACGTCGATGAGGGTGGTATACAGGCCGTTCACCCGCTGGTACTTCCACAGGGCCAGCACCTGATCCATCCAGGCAGCGTGGATCATACGCATGGCGGCGTTCTCCCGCTTGGTAATATCAAATAATTCCACAGCGGCGGCGGTGAACCAGGCGTTGCCCCGGGCCCAGAAGGCTTCGGCGAAATTGTGGCGGCGGTCAAAGGTCCAGCCGTGGTAGAACAGGCCGTTCACCTTGTTCTGCAAATAGCGGATATGCATGAGGAACTGGAATTCCGCTTCCTCGATCAGCTCGGGGCGGTTCAGCACAATCCCCGCTTTGGCCAGGAACAGGCCCACCATGAACAGGGTGTCGCACCAGAGCTGCTGATAATGCTTGTTCCACACCGTGCAGTGCTGCAAGCCGCCGTACTCGGTGCGGGGCATTTCTTTCATGACCCAATCGATCCAGCTTTCGATGACGGGCAGATACTTTTCGTTTTTCGTTTCCTGGTACAGGCAGGTCAGCGTCAGCACCGGGGCCACGGTGTTCACATTGCGGTGGGGCTGCTGCTCCCGGGAAAGCATATCGTCATACCAGCCGGTCAGGTAATCCAGAATGGACCGGTCCCCGCTCTGCTGATAGGTCTTATAAATGCCGTACAGCGCCACGCCGGTGGGCCATTCCCAGTTGTTCATGGTCAGATGCCCGCGGGAAGGGTCGTTGCCGTCCGCCCGCTTGAGCATGCCCAGCACTCGATCCGCCGTCTGCCGATAGGTTTCACGCATGGGGGAAGTCACCTGCCTGTCTTCGTCGTCGCTTGAAATCGTTCCTTTGTGATAGCGCTTTCATTATAGCCTTATCAGCGGCCTGTGTCAATACATTTTTTCACAAAAAAGCCGCAAAAACAGAATTTTCTGGTGGACACTTGCATTTTTACGGCATGCATTGTATAATGATAGCGCTTACATCACGGGCCTGTCCGAATCAATCCGCCCTGGGGCAAGCGGAGGTTTCCCATGCAAAATGAAAACGCTACCATTTACGATATCGCGTCGGACGCCGGGGTTTCCATCGCCACGGTATCCCGCGTGCTGCGGGGAGAAACAAACGTTTCCCCCGCCACGCGGGAAAAGGTGCAGGCCGCCATCGATCGGCACAATTACCGCCCCAGCTCCATCGCCCGGGGCATGATCAGCAAAACCACCCACTCTCTGGGCATCGTGCTGCCCAAGCTGCTGAACCCCCATTATGCCATGATTTTTTCCGGCGCGTATGAGGAAGCCCGCAAAATGGGCTATTCCATGAGCCTTTTCCCCTGGTCCAGCATCGATACCCGGGCTTACGACCCGGCCACCATGCTGGTGGAACGGCGGCTGGACGGCGTGATCGTGTGTGTGGAGTACCTGTCGCCCGACCATGACGGGCAGGTGCTTGCCGCCCTGCGGGAACTCAAGCGCTTCATGCCCGTGGTGCTGATCGGCTGCGTGCCCCCCTGGTACGATTTTCCGGCGGTGTCCAACAACGACGCCGCCATGATGCGCCAAATCGTGGCGTACCTCGTGTCTCTGGGCCACGAAAAGATCGCGTTCATCGGCGGCGTGCAGGAGGATAAGGACCCTCTGCGCCGGGACGAGGGCTACATGGAAGGCCTCCGGGGCGCGCGGCTGCCCTATACCGGCTCCTACCGGGTATACGGAAAAGGCACGGCGGAAGCGGGGGAAACGGCGCTGGGCAACATGCTGGACGGCCTCAAGCCCGAATACTGGCCCACCGCCGTTATCGCCCTGAACGATCTGGTGGCCATGGGCTGCCAGGCCGCGGCGCGGAAGCGGGGCCTGGATATGCCGGGCCAGCTTTCCATCGTGGGCTGCGACGATCTGTTCTGCGCACCGTACCTCTGCCCGCCCCTGACCAGCATCAATACCCACCAGCAGCGCACCGGCGCGCGGGCCGTGCAGCTGCTGATCAGCGGCGAGGACAAAAAAGAAACCGTGGAATGGGAACTGATCGAGCGGGGATCGTGCGCCAGGGTTATACGCGATCAATGATCGGTATGCCATCATATCAGAGTTGAGCGTTGAGAGCGGAGCGTTGAGATTCGTTTGACTGCAAACGGGAAAAACTGATTGATTCTCTGTTTCATCTTAACCCTCAACTCTCCGTTCTCAACGCTCTTGCTTATTCACATGCTCGTATTGAATGGACATACGGAGGAGGCTTCATCATGTCCCGTCCCAGGCGAAAGGTGCTGGAATACCGGAATTATGAATTGCCCGCCGATTTTCCCCTCCTGGTGCTGACGGGAGATCAGTGGCACATCAGCCCCATTCCGGGCAAGCACCTGCATATCCACAACTGTTTGGAGATCGGCATTTGCCACACTTCCGGCGGCACGATGGTGTTCAACAATCAGCACATTCATTTTTCCGCCGGGGACGTGACCTGCATCGCCCGCAATGTGCCCCACACCACCTGGTCCGACCCGGAGGAAGCCAGCCGCTGGAGCTATCTGTTTTTGGATCCGGACGCCCTGCTGGGGTCCGCCGCCCTGCGTCCGGTCAGCGGCCTCAAGGACGCGGACTACTTTTTATCCGACTGCCATTTGCTGCTGCACGGAAACAGGGATGCCTGGGCCAAACGGTACGCCGAGGACATCGTACAGGAAATGGTGGAGCAGCCCCCGGGGTATCAGGCCCGGGTGCGGGGCCTGTGCGTGGCTTTGCTCATCGGCATGCTGCGGGCGTACAGCCAGGAGGAAACGGAAAGCGTCCGGGATCCCGAAATGTCCTTCATTTCCCCGGCCCTGGATTACATTCACGAAAAGTATATGCTGGATTTTCCCCAGGAACGCCTGTCCCAGGCCTGCCACCTGAGCCCCACCCATTTCCGGCGGCTGTTCAAGGAGGAAATCGGCACTTCCCCCCTGGCGTTCCTGCATCAAACGCGGATTTTGAAAAGCTGCGCCCTGCTCCGCTCCTCCGGCCTGTCCGTCATGGAAGTGGCCGGAAGGGTGGGATATAATTCCCTGAGCAGCTATAACCGCCACTTCGCCCAAGCCATGGGCTGCACGCCCATGGCCTGGCGGAAAACGGCGGCGGACAGCCCCCGCCCCTCCCTGCTGACCTTCACCGGCTGGACGGCGGCGGAAGCAGTGCCCGCCGACAAAGAACCGTAAGGAGCGAAAAATGATCTATTCTGTATTGGATTTCGGCGCGGTTCCGGACGGACGCGCCAACTGCGCGCCCGCCATCCAGGCCGCCGTCGACGCGGCGGCGGGCGCGGGGGGCGGCACAGTTTTCGTGCCTTCCGGCAGGTATTATTCCGGCTCCGTCCTGCTGAAAAGCCACGTGGAGCTGCGGTTGGAAACGGGGGCGGCGCTGGTTTCCAGCCTGGATGAAAACGAAATCCAATCCTTTCCCGCCGCCCCGGGGGAACAGCCCATCGAGGGCTGGAACGGCGGCTTTTTCTTAGGCGCCCGGGACGCGGAGGATATCCGCGTCACCGGCGGCGGGGTCATCGACGGCCAGGGCGATCGGGTGTTTTCCGACGCGGACGTGGACGCCGGTTTCCATGAATGTCCCCTCCGCTGCGCCCCCTTCCGGCCCCGCCTCATGCTGTTTGAAAACGTGACGGGCCTGGAAATCACGGGCGTGACGCTGAAGGACGCCTCTTTCTGGACGCTGCATTTGGCGGGCTGCAGGCGGGTGCGCGTTCACGATATGCAGATTTTGAACAACGACCGGGGAGCCAACAACGACGGCATCGACCCGGACTGCTGCCAGGACGTGGTCATTGCCAACTGCCTGGTGGAAACGGGGGACGACGCCATCGTGCTCAAATCCACCGCCCCCATGGCGAAGCGATACGGGCCCTGCGAGAACGTGACCATCACCGGCTGCGTCCTGCACAGCCGGGATTCCGCTCTGAAAATCGGCACGGAGACCCACGGGATCATCCGCCGGGTGGTGTTTGCCGACAGTATCGTCAAGGACTGCTCCCGCGCCATCGGCGTTTGGGTGCGGGACGGCGGCACGGTGGAAAGCATTCAGGCCCACCACCTGACCGGCAGCGTGCGGCGCTATGCCGACGCCTATGACCTGCCCGGCGCGCCCGGCTGGTGGGGCAAGGGCGAACCCATTTTCGTCAGCGCCACGTTCCGCAAGGGCAGCGCCCTGGCCTCTCCCGGAACGATCCGGCGGCTGTCCTTTTCCCACATCGACCTGGACTGTGAAAGCAGCCTGTTCCTGGCGGGCGAGGAAAGCAGCGTGATCGAGGACGTGCGGCTGAACGAAATCCGCCTGCGCTTTATCCGCCAGGGCACCCAGCCCGGCGGCCTGTTTGACGAACAGCCCTCCGCCCGGCATATATACCCCCACAGCATCCCCGCCCTGTACGCCCGGTGGGTGAAGGGCCTTTCCCTGCAAAGCAGCGCGGCGGAATTTTCCGGGACCCATGAAGCCTGGAACGGCACGCTGACGGAAACCGAACACTGCCAGGACGCGAGCGTTTGCTGGAAGGATCATTCCGGCGGGCTCTAAAGAACACTTTAAGTCACAAAGGAGACCGGCGGGGCTTTGCCCCGCACCCCACAAGGGGGATGATCCCCCTTGACCCCGCTCCAGGCGAAGATGCATGTATGGATTTGTCAAGCAAACGCCGCCTGCTGCTTCGTAATTACGAAAGATAGAGGGCTT